>JBKCXU010000053.1:0-8532 GCA_046316025.1 Betaproteobacteria bacterium
CGGTAGTGAGCGGCGGGATCGTCTGATCGCTGCCGGTCAAGTCGTTAAAGCCGGCGACCGCAATGCGCCCCGGCACCGCGATGCCGCGCCGCGCCGCGGCCAGCAGCGCGCCCTGGGCGAGATCGTCGTTGCAGAAGAAGATCGCATCGACCGGCGGCTTGCGCGCAACGATCTGCTCGAACAACTGCGCGCCTAACGCGAGCGAAGACGGTGCGGGGTCCAGCCACTCGAGCGCCGGATCGTGCCGGCCCGCCTCGGCAAGCGCCTGACGCCAGCCGTCGCGCCGTTGCATCGTGCGCGGGTCGAGCTGCGCGGCGGCAAAGGCAATGCGTCGATAGCCTCGCTCGAGCAAATGACGCGTCAGCGCCGCCGCCGCGTCCTGCTGCGAAAAGCCGACGCTGTAGCTGCCGCGCCGCGCCGCCAGTTCCATCAGACGCACGCAGGGCACGCCGCTGGCGGCGATCAGCCGGCGCGTGGTGGCCCGCCGCGGCAGCCCGGTGACGAGCAGCCCGGCCGGGCGGTGCGCCAGTTGCTCGCGCAGCAGTTGTTCTTCTTCGGCGTCGTCGTAATGGGTGATGCCGATCAGGGTCTGGTAGCCGCCGGCGCGCAGCTGGCGCTGTGCGGCCTCCAGCAGATCGACGAAGAGCGCGTTGGACAGCATCGGGATCAGCATCGCCACGTGAGTGCTGCGCTGCGAGGCCAGCGCGCGCGCGGCGGGGTCGGGCACGTAGCCCAGCTTGCGCGCGGCGCGCTGCACTCGCACCACCAGCGCGGGATCGACCGCGCGCTTGCCGGCGAGCGCGCGCGAGACGGTGATCGGGCTGACGCCGGCCGCCTGCGCGACCTGCGCCAGCGTGACGCGGCCGGTAGCGCGCGAACGGCGGGCGGTGGCAGGCATGGGCGGCAAAAAGCGGTTGACAGCGGCGGGCGCGGCGTTCAGGATAGCGCTATCCCACGGACCGGCGCAAGACGGTCGCGACGAAAACAACGATGGAGCACCCGGTGGTCGTGATGGGCGTGGCCGGCAGCGGCAAGTCGAGCCTCGCCGCCGCCTTGGCGCGGGCCGAGGACGCGCGGCTCGTTGAAGGCGACGCGCACCACAGCCCGGCCAACCTGGACAAGATGCGCCGCGGCATCGCGCTCACGGATGCCGACCGCGCCGGCTGGCTCGATGCGCTGGCCGCGCAATTGCGCGCGCAGCCGCGCGCGACGGTGCTGGCCTGCTCGGCATTGAAGCGCGCCTATCGCGAGCGGCTGCGCGCCGCCGCGCCGGGGCTGCGCTTCGTCTACATGGAGATCGACCCCGCGTCGGCCCGCGCGCGGATCGAATCGCGGCGCGAGGCGCACTTCTTTTCGCCGGCACTGGTGGCGAGCCAGTTTGCCGCGCTGGAGTCGCCGGTCGGCGAGCCGGGCGTGTTGCGCGTGGATGCGCTGGCGCCGCTGGCGCAGTTGCAGCGCGAAGTCAGCGCTTGGTTGCGCGAGGAAGAGCAATGCGCGCCGACATAGCCCGGAAGGAGCGCAGCGAAATCCGGGGCTGTGCCCAGGCCGTGGCACCGCACCGGATTACAGCCCTGCGCGCCTGCTTCCCGGCTACCCGCGGAGCGCGGCAATGAACCTCTGGTTCCAACGCTTGACACAAGCCGCGATGGCGCTGTGTCTGGCGACCATGGCGGCGCTGGTCTTCGTCAACGTGGTGCTGCGCTACGGCTTTGGCTACGGCATCGCGGCGAGCGAAGAACTGTCGCGACTGCTCTTTGTCTGGATGGTGTTCATCGGCGCGACCGCCGCCTACCCCGCGGGCGAGCACATGGCCTTTACCAGCCTGCTGCTGCCGCTGCGCAAGCGGGCGCACGCGTTTGCGGCGATGACGGCGCTGATCCGCCTGCTGGTGCTGCTGGCTTGCGCGCTGGTGGGCTGGGGCGCGTGGCAGCAGTTCGTGGTGGGGCTGGACAGCAAGTCGGTGGTGCTCGGCTACCCGACCGCGCTGCTGCCGCTGCCGGCGCTGCTGTGCGCGCTCGCCATCGGCGCGATGGCGCTGGCGGAACTGATCCGCCGCACGCCGCTGAACCTCGGCCACGGCGCGGACTTCGAATGAGCCCCGAAGCGCTCGCCTTTGCGATCTTCTGCGTCGGCATGCTGGTGCTGATGGGCATCGGCATGAACATGGCGTTGGCGCTGGTGCTGACCGGCGCCGGTATGGCCTGGGCGCTGGGCTTCTGGGACACGCAACTGTTGGCGCAGAACCTGGTGGCCGGCGTGGACAGCTTCGCGCTGCTGGCGGTGCCGTTCTTCATCCTCGCCGGCGAGCTGATGAACGCTGGCGGCATCAGCCGCCGCATCATCACGATGGCGCAGGCCTGGGTCGGGCACATCCGCGGCGGACTGGGCTATGTGGCGATCGGCGCCGCGGTGCTGATGGCGAGCATGAGCGGCTCGGCGCTGGCCGACACTGCCGCGCTGGCGACCATCCTGCTGCCGATGATGCGCGAGCAAGGCTATCCGCTGCGCACCTCGGCCGGGCTGATTGCCTCGGGCGGGATCATCGCGCCCATCATTCCGCCGTCGATGCCCTTCGTGATCTACGGGGTGACGACCAACACCTCGATCTCGGCGCTGTTCCTCTCCGGCATCGTGCCGGGGCTGATCATGGGCGCGGGTCTGATCATCGCCTGGAAGCTGGTGCTGCGCGACCTCGCGCTGCCGATGGGCACGCCGCTGCCTTTCGTCGCGCGGCTGCGCGCGACCGCCAAGGCTTTCTGGGCGCTGTTGATGCCGGTGATCATCATCGGCGGCATGAAGACCGGCGTCTTCACGCCCACCGAGGCCGCGGTGGTCGCCGCGGTGTATGCACTGGTGGTGGCGATGGCGGTGCATCGCGAGTTGACGCTGCCAGGCCTGTACGGCGTGCTGGTGCGCGCGGCGCGCAACACGGCGATCGTGATGTTCCTGTGTGCCGGCGCGCAGGTGGCGAGCTACATGATTACGCTGGCCGATCTGCCCTCGGTGCTGACCGGCTGGCTCGGCACGCTGGTGGACAACCCACGGCTGCTGATGGCGGTGATGATGGTGGCGCTGGTGGCCATCGGCACCGCGCTCGACCTCACGCCCACGATCCTGATCTTTGCACCGGTGATGCTGCCGATCGCCGTCAAGGCCGGCATCGACCCGGTGTACTTCGGCCTGATGTTCGTGCTCAATGGCGCGATCGGGCTGATCACACCGCCCGTGGGCACGGTGCTCAACGTCGTGGCTGGTGTGGGCCGGCTGCCGCTGCACGAGGTGATCCGCGGCGTCAATCCGTTCCTGATCACCTATCTCGCGATCCTGACCTTGTTCGTTCTTTTCCCGCAGATCGTCACGGCGCCGCTCCTCTGGCTGCGCTGATCCTTTCACTTCACTTCGGAGACACCAATGACAAACACCCGCCGCACTCTGCTCGCCGCCACCGGCGCCGCCCTCTTGACCGCCCCGCTCGCGGGTCTGGCGCAAGACATCAAGCCGCGGCTGATCCGCTTTGGCTACGGGCTGAACGAACAGAGCAACCAGGGCCGCGCGGTGAAGTTCTTAGCCGAGCAGGTGGAGAAAAACTCCGGCGGCAAGATGAAGCTGCGCGCCGTCGGCGCCGCCGCGCTCGGCCCCGACGTGCAGATGCAGCAGGCGCTGATCGGCGGCGCGCAGGAGATGATGGTGGGCTCCACCGCCACGCTGGTGGGCATCACCAAGGAGATGGCGCTGTGGGACACACCCTTCCTGTTCAACAACGCGAAGGAAGCGGACGCGATCCTCGACGGTCCGATCGGCCAGAAGGTGATGGACAAGCTGCAAGAGAAGGGGCTCGTGGGCCTCGTCTACTGGGAAAACGGCTTTCGCAACATGACCAACAACAAGCGGCCGATCACCAAGATGGAGGACTTCGACGGCATCAAGCTGCGCGTGATGCAGAACAACGTGTACCTGGAGAGCTTCCGCAAGCTGGGTGCCAACGCGGTGCCGCTGCCGTTCTCCGAACTGTTCAGCGCGCTGGAGACCAAGACCGTCGACGGCCAGGAGAACCCGTACAACACCATTTTGTCGAGCAAGTTCTTCGAGGTGCAGAAGTACCTGTCGGTGACCAATCACGTCTACAGCCCGTGGATCGTGCTCGCGAGCAAGAAGTGGTGGGACACGCTCAGTAAAGACGAACAGAAGGTGCTGCTCGACGCCGCCAGCGCCAGCCGCGAGTACGAGCGGCGCGACACGCGCGAGGAAGCCGGCCGCGCGCTGGCGGAGCTGAAGGCCAAGGGCATGCAGATCAACGAACTGTCGCCCGCCGAGTCCGCCCGCATGCGCGACAAGCTCACGCAGGTCAACGCCGGCATCGCCGTCAACGTGGGCCTGGATCTGTGGAACGAGACGCAGGCGGCGTTGGGAAAGATGCGGGGCAAATAGCCGCCCCGAACGCTTCGATGCGCGCCGAAGCATCGCGGCGCGCATCGAGGTCATGCTGCGTCCTGCCCGTACCCCGGAGGACGCAACGATGGCCTTGGCCTGCCTGATCCGTTACCAGATCGACCCGTTTCAACGCGACGCGTTTGCCGAGTACGCGCACCACTGGACGGAGATCATTCCGCGCTGCGGCGGGCATCTGCTCGGCTACTTTCTGCCGCATGAGGGCACTAACGACGTCGGCTGGGGGCTGATCGCCTTCGACGATCTGGCTTCCTACGAGCGCTATCGCACAGCGTTGAAGGCCGACCCGGAGGGGCGCGCCAACTTCGATAGGGCGCGCCGGCTGCGCCTGATTCTGCGCGAGGAGCGCAGCTTCGTGCAGATCGTGCCGGGTTCCCTGAATCGCTTGCCGCAGGCGTGCCCCGCATGAGTCGCAGCGAGCAGGCCGCGGGCGTGGGTCGCGGGAGCGTGCCGACGCAGGCAAAGTTTTTCGGCCCATGGGCGGTGCGCTCGGCCTTCTTGCTGGCCATCTTCGGATGGGGAGTGGGGCTGCATGGCCCTCCCATCTTTCTGGCGGAAGTGATCGGCCGTACCGGTTGGACCTTGAGTCTGGTGTCGACGGCGGTCACGCTGCACTTTCTCTGCGGCGCGCTCGTCATACCGCAGCTCCCCCGCACCTATGCGCGCTTCGGACTGCCCGCGACCACCGTGCTCGGCGCGATCATCACGACGGCGGGCATGCTGGGCTGGGCCGTCGCGTCTCAACACTGGCACTTGTTCCTCGCGGCGTGCGCCACCGGCGTGGGCTGGGTCACGATGGGCGCGGTGGCGGTCAATGCGATCGTGTCGCCCTGGTACAGCCGCAATCGGCCAGCCGCCTTGAGCAAGGCTTACAACGGCGCAAGCGTCGGCGGCGTGATTTTCGCCCCGCTATGGATCGCGCTGATTGCGTCGCTCGGGATCGCCGGTGCAGCGGCCGCGGTCGGAGCCAGCATGATTCTGGTCGCGCTGTTTCTGGGTCGTTATGTCTTCGGCAAGACACCCGAGGCCTTGGGTCAATCGCCCGACGGCGATACGACGCTGAAAGCAACGACACGCAGCGCCGCCAATCAAAGACCGGAGTTGCCGGGCGCCAGCCTGTGGCGCGAGCCTGCCTTTATCACGCTCGCCGCGGGGATGGCCGTCGGCTTGTTCGCCCAGATCGGCTTGCTGGCGCACCTGTTCAACGTGCTGAAGCCGACGCTGGGCGCGCAAAGCGCCGGGTTCTTGCTGGGAGGCGCAACCGCCTGCGCCATCGTCGGCCGCTTCTTTGCTGCGAAGGCGATGGTGCGCTTTGCCGCGCGACGTGGCGTGGCTGCTGCGGGTTACGCGATTCAGGCGCTCGGGCTGGTCGCGCTGCTTTTCGCCAATCCCGGCCAGACTTGGCTGATCGTGGCGGGGGTACTGCTGTTCGGTTCGGGCATCGGCAATGCGACATCCATTCCGCCATTGATCGCGCAAACCGACTTTGCCGGAAGGGACGTCGCCCGTGTCGTCGCCTTGATCGTGGCCATCGCCCAGGGAACGTATGCGTTTGCGCCTGCCTTCTTCGGCGTGCTGCAAACTGCCGCCAACGCGGGGCAGGCCACCGTGATCGGCGTCAATGCGCAACCGTTCTTTGCCGCGGTGATCGTGCTGCAACTCGGCGCTGCCGCGATCTTCCTGGCGGGACGGCGTGGTCGTTGAGCTGGCGACATGCGGCCCACCCGGTTAGGTAGCAGACTCGGGCCGTCGTCCGACAATTCGCCCAACACTCCGATCGGAGGACAAAGCCAATGTCCAACTCGCAAGAGCCTCGTCTGGCGCGTGCGGCGGCGATGATCGCCGACCCGGCACGCTCGCGCATGCTCTCCTACCTGCTCGCGGGCCAGTACGCGAGCGCCGGCGAGCTGGCGCGCGCCGGGTCCGTGACCGCGCCCACGGCGAGCGCACATCTGGGCAAGCTGCTGGCAAGCGGATTCGTGATCTGCGAGGCACGCGGGAGGCACCGCTACTACCGACTGGCGGATGCGGAGATCGCTCATGCGCTGGAAGCGCTGGCGCTGGTGGCCGAGCGGGCCCCGGCCGAGCGCGCCTGGGCCAGCCCCGAGCGCCGGCGCCTGCGCTACGCGCGCTGCTGTTACCGGCACCTTGCGGGCGCGCTCGGGGTGGCGCTATTCACTCATCTGCTGCAAGAGCAGCACCTGCGCAGCAGCGCCGATGGTTACGCGCTCACCCCCAGCGGGGAAGCCTGGATTCATCGCCTGGGTTGCACGCCGCCGACACCAGGACCTGGCCGCCGGTTCGCCTATGCCTGTCTGGACTGGTCGGAGCGACGCGATCATCTGGCCGGCAGCCTGGCCGACGCGCTGCTCGATCACTTCGTCTCCAGGCACTGGCTGCGCCGCAACGTCGTGCCGCGCACGGTGATGCCGGGGGCGGGCAGCAGCCACCGCGCACTGACCCTGACGCCAACGGGACAGCGCGAGCTGTTGCCGCAACTGGGCTTGGACGCCGCGTGGTAGTTCGGCAAAGGACGCCGGCTACGCGACATGCAAGGCAGATCAACACCGACATCGCCATCAACGTCGGCCTCGGCGACCTCGACCCGCCCTTTGTAGACCTTCTTGCAGGCCCGCACATATGAAACCAACCCTGTATTTCTCCCCCGGCGCTTGCTCGCTTGCTCCGCACATCGTCTTGGAGGAGATTGGACTTCCCTTTCAGCTTTCGCATACGTCGACCTCCGACGGCTCGACGCGCGCGGCCAAGTTCCTCAGGCTGAACCCCAAGGGCAGGGTTCCCGTCCTGGTAATCGGAGGCTCGGTCATTACCGAAGCGCCCGCCATCCTTCTGCACTTGGCTACGGCAAACAACGATCGGGGCTTGATCGCTGCGACCCCGGAGGGTCTGGTACGCACCGTCGAGTGGTTCAATTGGCTCTCCGGGACCGTGCACGCAGTGGCCATACGGCAAGTCTGGCGACCCGAGTCGTTCACCGACGTGCCGGCGCAGCACGAAGACATCGTGGCCAAGGGAAAGAAGAATCTGGCAGCGGCCTTCTCGCACATTGAACAGCGCTTCGGCGATGCGGCGTGGGCGGTCGCAGACCGATACAGCATCGTCGACCCGTATCTGCTGGTCTTCTATCGCTGGGGCAATCGGATCGGCTTCGACATGCGCGGCCAATGCCCCTCCTGGACCCGGCATGCCCTGCGTGTCATGGACCGTCCAGCCACGATGCGCGCGCTAGCAACGGAGAACATCTCTGTCTGGCAGTAGCGCCCTCGACCTCAAGGGCTGCAAGTGCGCCCTAACATCTCGCTTGACGCGCGCGGGACCCCTTCGGCTCCCGCCAGGCCGCCAAGCCTCCGGAGATCACATGACTGTCATTCGTCGCTATCAGGAGGCCGACTGGCCCGCGGTCTGGTCGCTGCTGCACGCCACGTTTGCTTCGGGCGACACCTACGCCTTCTCCCCGGACAGCAGCGAGTCCGAGGTTCACAAGGCCTGGGTCGAGCTTCCCGCCGCAAGCTTTGTCGCCTGCGCGCCCGATGGTCGACTGGTCGGAACCTACTTCCTCAAAGCCAACCAGCCGGGCCTCGGTTCGCATGTCTGCAACTGCGGCTATGTCGTCGCACCGGAGGCCCAGGGCCAAGGCGTTGCGTCCGCCATGTGCGAACACTCGCAGCGAGAAGCCGTGGCCATGGGCTTTCTCGCCATGCAGTTCAATCTCGTCGTGTCCACCAATGAACGGGCGGTCCGTCTGTGGAAGCGGCTCGGCTTCCATGTTGCCGGCACGCTGCCCCGCGCGTTCCGCCATCGACGTCTTGGACTCGTCGATGCCTTGGTCATGTACAAGGAGCTCGCACCTTAGCTTGTCCGCGACGGGCGGACTCCAAGACGGCGAAGCGCGCCGGCTCTTCGATTAGTCTTCGGACCGTCATTGCGTATTTCAGCCCATCGTAGACGGCATTTCAGGCCGATCGTAGACGGCATTTCAAGTTGATCGTGGACGCTGTTTCAGCGTGATCGTGGACGGGGTTTCAGGCGGATCGTGGACGATCCGGGAGCGCGCAGGCGATC
>JBKCXU010000054.1:0-37270 GCA_046316025.1 Betaproteobacteria bacterium
CGGTGCGCACCACGAGTGCCGGCCGCACCAGGCTGGCGGTGCTCGTCACCGAGCCGATGCCGGGAATCGTGCGCAGCTCGCGCTCCACCCGCAGCGCGTGCTCGGCCAGCCGCTCGCCGTCTTCTCCTGCCAGCACCAGGATGAATTTCTCGGCCGAGCCGCCGAAGCTCACGTTCACCCGCACGCCCGGCAGCTCTGCGAGCGCCGCGCGCAACTGGCCCTCGATCTGCTGCTTGGAAATGCCGCGGCGCTCGCCGCGTGGCGTCAGGTTGATGGTCAACGTGGCCTTGCGCACCTCGGAGGCGCCGCGCGGCGCGAACGGATCGGCGCCCGAGGCGCCGCCGCCCACTGCCGTGTAGACGAGCTTCACGTGCTCGTTCTTCTGCACGATTTCGCGCGCCTGTTCGGCCGCGGCCAGCGTCTGCTTGAAGGTGCTGCCCGGCGGCAGCGACAGATACACCTGGGTCTGCGACAAATCGTCCGGCGGAAGGAAGCCGGTCGGCAGCAACGGCACCAGGGCGAAGGAGCCGAAGAAGAACACCGCTGCGCCGGCCAGCGTGGTCTTGCGGTGGCGCAGGCACCAGTCGGCCCAGCCGGTATAGATCTCCAGCCAGCGCGGCGAGCGGTGCTCGGCTTTGGGGGTGTGCAGGAGGTAGGCCGCCATCATCGGCGTGAGCATCCGCGCCACCACCAGCGAGAAAAACACCGAGATCGCCGCGGTCCAGCCGAACTGCACGAAGAACTTGCCGGCCACCCCGCCCATGAAGGCCGTGGGCAGGAACACTGCGATCAGCGTGAAGCTGGTGGCGATTACCGCCAGCCCGATCTCGTCGGCCGCCTCCATCGCCGCCTGGTACGGCGTCTTGCCCATCCGCAAATGGCGGATGATGTTTTCGATCTCGACGATCGCATCGTCCACCAGGATGCCGACCACCAGCGACAGCGACAGCAGCGTCACCGTGTTCAGCGAGAAGCCCAGCAGATACATCGCGCCGAAAGTGGGCAGGATCGACAGCGGCAGCGCCGCGGCCGAGACCAGCGTGGCGCGCACGTCGCGCAGGAAGAGCCAGACCACGAGTACTGCCAGGATCGCGCCTTCGATCAGCAGGTACATCGAGCCTTCGAAATTCTCTTCGACCGGATCGACGAAGTTGAAGGCTTCAACGATCTCGATGTCCGGGTGCTCGGCGCGCAGCGCGGCGAGCTCGGCCCGCACGCCCTCGGCCACCGCGACCTCGCCGGCGCCGCGGCTGCGCACGATCTCGAAGCCCACCACCGGCTTGCCGTTCAGCAGCGCCGCCGAGCGCTGCTCGGTAGTCGTGTCGGAAACCGTGGCCACGTCGGACAGGCGTACGCGGCGGCCGTCGGGCAAGGCGATGTCCATCGCTGCCAGTTCGTCGGCCGAACGCACGGTGCCCAGCGTGCGCACTGATTGCTCGGCGCCGCCCAGATCGGCCCGGCCGCCGGAGGCCTCCTGCTGGATCTGCCGCAACTGGCGCGAGATATCGGCCGCGGTCACGCCCAGCGCCAGCAGCCGGGCCGGGTCCAGCTCGACCCGCACCTCACGGTCCACGCCGCCCACCCGGTTGATCGCGCCCACGCCGCGCACGCCGAGCAGCCGCTTGGTCACCGTGTTGTCGACGAACCAGGACAGCTCCTCGTCGTCCATCCGCGCCGAGGCCACGGTGAAGGTCAGCATCGGCGTGCCGGCCAGATCGACCTTGGAAATCACCGGGTCGCGCAGCTCGCCCGGCAGGTCGGAGCGGATGCGCGAGACTGCGTCGCGCACGTCGTCCACCGCCTCCTGCGTCGGCTTTTCCAGTCGGAACTCCACCGTCACGGTCGCGGTGCCGTCCTGCACCTTGCTGTAGATGTGCTTGACCCCTTGCAGCGTGGCAATGGAGTTTTCGAGCTTGCGCGCGACCTCGGTTTCCATCTGCGCGGGACTGGCGCCGGGCAGACTGGCCGTGACGGTGACGGTCGGCAGGTCGATGTCCGGGAACTGCTGGATCTTCATCGCCGCAAAGCCGACGATGCCGATCAGCGTCAGCAGCACGAACAGCAGGATCGCCGGAATCGGATTGCGGATCGACCAGGACGAGACGTTGATCATCGCCGCCGCCTACTTGCTTGCGCTGGCCGCGGGTGCGGCGTCCACCACCCGCACCACGTCGCCGTCGTTGAGGAAGCCCACGCCGCTCGCCACGATGCGCGTGCCTGCGGCCAGCCCATCCTTGATCTCGACCCGCTCGCCGCTGCGGCGTCCGACCGCCACCTTGGTCTGCGCCACGCGGTTATCGCCTTCGATCTTGAACACGTAGGCGAAGCCGTCGCGCAGCAGCAGCGCGCTTTGCGGCACCGTCAGCGCCGGCGCCTGCGCGAGTTGGAACTCGCCGCGCGCGAACATGCCGGCACGCGCGGCACTCTGCGGCGGCAGGTCGACGTAGACCAGCGCGTTGCGGGTCTGCGGGTCCACCGTTGGCGCAACCGTACGTAGCGTGCCGGTCACCGTCTCGCCGCCGGGCAGCGTCAGCCGCGCGTTGATACCGGGGCGCAGCCGGTCCAGATCGGCGGCCGGCACCTCGGCCCGCCACTCCAGCCGCCCGCCGCGGATCAGCTTGAAGAGATCCTGCCCGCCGGTGAGCGAACCGACCGTCGCGTTGCGCGCGGAGATCACGCCATCGTCCGGCGCCAGCACCTGGCTTTGCGCCAGCCGCACCTGCTCGGCCTGCAGGCGCGCCTGGGCCGCGGCGACCCGCGCGGCGGCGGTCTGCTCTGCGGTGGCCGCCTGCACCCCGGCCTGCGGACTGATGAAGCCCTTGTCGGCCAGCTCGCGCGAGCGCCTGGCGTTGACCTGGGCTTCGGCGAGCGCGGCTTGCGCTTCGGCCACCGCGGCGCGGGCCTGGGCCAGATCGGCGCTGACCGTCTCCACGCTCAGGCGCGCCAGCGGCTGGCCTTTCTTCACCCGGTCGCCGACGTTGACCTGCACCTCGGCCACGCGAAAACCCGCCAGCTCGGCGCCGATCACCGCCTCCTGCCAGGCCGCGATGCTGCCCTGCGCGGCCAGCGTCTGCGGCCAGTCGAGTTGCTGCGGCGTGGTCAGTGCCACCGTGAGCGAAGGCTGGGGCGCGGGCGGTGCGGCGGCCGTGGCATCGGCCGGCGCCGAGAACTTCCAGGCCAGCAGTACCGCGGCGAGCAGCATGAGCAGGGCGGCGCCGAGCCACCACCCGCGGGACGAAGAAGAGGCGATCCTGTTCATTTGGCGACCTGGGCTTCGCTGCCGCGGCGCGACCGCGCGGCAGGCTTGTTGACGGCAGGGTTGGTCTGCGGGCGGCTGCGGCTCCCGCGGCCGCCCTGTGCGCCGCGCCGGGCGACTTCTGCGGCGAGCAGCGCCTCGCAGTAGGCGACCAGGCGGTCGAGGATCCGTTGCGCGGCATTGGGCCGGTCGAGCACGCCTGGGGCCAGCAGCCGCATGAACTCGCGCGACATGCAGTAGTCGTTGGCCATCGCCACCATGGCGAAGGCGAGTTGGTGGATCTCGTCGTCGGCCGCGCGCAGCCCGCAGTGGCGCGCCAGCAGACCGGTGAGCGCGCCGTGCAGCGGCGCGATGGTGGTGGCGACGATCTCGCGGAACACCGGCGTCGGCTCCAGCATCTCGCGCAGGTGCAGCCGCATCGCCAGTGTTTCGGCCTGGGCCTCGCCGGGCAGCGCCGGGGCGACGAAGGGTGCCAGCAGCATCCGCATCGCCGCGCCGAAGGGCAGCGCCGGGTCGTCGAAGCGGCCGAATTGCGCGGTCATCTCGCGCAGCGGGGTGAGCAGCACCTCGCGGTACAGCCCCGCCTTGTCGCCAAAGTAGTAGTGGATCGCCGCCACGTTGGCGCCGGCGGCGGCGCAGATCGCGCGCGTCGGCGTGGCGGCATAGCCGTGCTCGGCGAAAAGCCGGGTGGCGGCGCCGAGCAAAGCCGTGCGGGCGTCGGCGGCGCGCGGGGCGCGCGCTCGACGGTGGGGGGCGGTCGCTTTCATTTGCGCCGCAGCATAACATCAATCAAGCGCTTGCTTGATTCCGGCGGCGCCGCGCCGTGGACATCGACTACCTGGCCAGCAACAGGTACTCGAACACCTGGATGCCGCTGGCGCCGGTCAGCGGCACCAGGATCGCGCGCACCAGCGGCTGGTCGAAAAACGGCGCGAAGGCGCCGCTGCGCAGGGCAACCACGTCGGCGATCAGCGCCTCGAATTTGCGCTCCAGCGCCGACCACGGCTCGCCGGCGCCGCGCAGCCAGCGCAGGTCGGCGCGCATCCGCTCCAATGCGCGCTGGCGCAGCCGCTCGGCGACGAGCTTCAGCGCCATCGCCACGGCGATCAGCACCAGCAGGCACAGCGCGAACAGCACCACCAGCGCCGGGGTCAGCGCAAAGCCGTCGAACAGCCGGCTGCGCGCCAGCATCAACAGCGTGAGCACGACAAAGGGGCCGATCACCAGCGCAGCAATGGTGCTGGTGCGGCGGGCGACGATCTGCACGTCGATCCAGTCGTCGAGCAGGCGGTGGCGCAGAGCGCCTTCGGGGTTGCCGCGCAGTTGCGGGGCGACGGCAAAGCGCCGCAGCCACGCCGCCTCGTCGAGGCCGCCCAGCGCTGCGCCGAAGCGCCGCGCCACCTTGGCCGGGTAGGCCGTGCGGCCGCGATCGAGCGCGTTGACGAAGAAGCAGCACACCAGAGTGGCTTCGCACACGGCGGTGGCCAGGAGCAGGAACGCAAGTGCCGCCGCCAGTTGCGTCCAGCCCATCAACGCCCGGTGATCGGTGCCGCGCACGGGCAATTCGAGCCGGTAGCCCTCGGCCAGCGGCACGAACACCGCCAGCAGCAGCGCCGCGCTCGCTGCGGCGAGCACGACGAGCCGCAACACCCGCGCCGCCGGCAGGCCGGCCGCTTGATAGCGCAGCCACACCCGCATGAACGACAGGCTGCCGCCCTGCGGGCGCGGCCAGCGCGGCGACAGGGCGGCTCGCCACAGCGATACGGTGCTGGTGGCCGGCGCGGCGGCGAGCAGGCCGTGCCGGCAGGGGGGCAGGTGAGCGCCAAAGAGCTCGCGCGCCAGCGCGATGTTCGAGCGTTCGATCCCGCACCAGGCGGCATCGAGCACGGCGATGGCCAGCATGATCGCGGCTACCGTCAGCAATTGTGCCGGCCAGCCGCTCACGCCTTGCAGCCAGCGCAGCGGTTCGCGAGTCGTATCCGGTACGGTCGTCCAACCCAGCACGGCGAAGGCCAGGCCGGTGCCGGTGGCCAAGGCGATCAGGGCGGTCAGGCCGAGGGCCGTTTGCGGCGGGCGACTGTGTCGCCGCAGCGCGCGCGCCAAAGCCGGCGCGCCGGGGTAGAGCAGCAGCCAGGCCGCCGCCATGCCGAGCAGCGCGACGGCCAGCGCCCGCGCCACCGTGACCGAGCCCGGCGCAAAGGCTTCCACCCCGGTGGCGACGAACCACGCGGCCGCGGCCGTGTGCAGGCCGAGAAAGAGTGCCAATACGAAGCCCTGCGCATCGGCGCCCCACGTGCGCCGGTGCCGCAGGGGCGCCACCCGGCGCGCGTTGCGCCAGCTCGATGCGAGGTGGTCGCGCACGCGGCGCAGCCCCGGCGTGGACGGCCACAGCAGCAGTGCGGCCAGCGCCAACGCCACCGGCAGCAGCACCAGCACCGAAGCGCCGCGCGGCGCAGCGCGGCCGGCTGCGGTGCACTGCGTCTGCGGCAGCGGCCGGCTGGCCACGGGCAACTGTTCCCACGGCACCGCCATCGGCACCAGCCCGTTGCGGCTCATCTCCCACAGCCGCAGGCAGGGCCGCGGGCCGACGTGCTCGGCCTGCGCCGCGCCCGCCGGCTGCGCGGCGATCCGCGCCGCGCGATACATCGCCATCTGCGCCGAGCTGCGAAACGGCAGCGTATTCGCGACGTCCGCGGCAATCGCGCTGTCCTTGCCTTGGTCGCGCACGGGGTCGACCTGCGTGCCGTACTCGGACACGACGACCAGGTTGCGGGTGAAGTCGCGCACCCGCGGATGCAGCAGGCGCACGTCGAAGTCGGAAGTGAAGAACGGTTTGTCGGGGAAGGTCTCGCGCAGCGCCTGCATCACCAGCAGCTTGTCGTGCACGTCGCTGCCGATCAGCACGAAGGCCGAGATCGGCCCGGCCGCGCCGCGTTCGCTGCGCCGCAGTTGGCCGGCCAGGCGCCGCAGGTAGTCGCGCTGCTCGGTGCCTTCCGGCCACTCGACCGCGCCGGACGCGGCGCGCGCGCCGGCGCCGGCTGCAGCGAGCGGCTTGTCGGCCACCCCGTCGGCACCGCGAAAGTAGCTGTAGCGCTCCGGCCGCAGCTTGACGTCCTGTACATCGGGCATGGCCTCGCGGCTCGCCTCGGCCAGCTCCTCGTACAACTGTTGCGCGTAGAAGGAGTCGGACTCGGCCACGACGATCACGCGCGCCTGCGCCGCCGCGCCGGCGCCGGGCGCAGCATCGCCGGCGCCCAGTTGCCAGGCCTCGCTGCGACCGACGCCACGGGCGCGCATTTCGGCGACGATGGCGCGCGCGACGGCGGCGTCGTTGGTCACCGTCGAGCGGTAGCTCGCAGCGACGGTCGTGGCGTCGTCGAGCACGCGGCCGAGGTAGCGCCGCAGCGCGGCTTGCAGGCGCAACTCGTCGGCCCGCGCGGCCAGGCGCGTGTCGGCCATGAACGGTGCGGCGGGGGGCAGATCGTCGGGCGGCAGGCCGAGGCGATCGATCGGCACCGAGGCCGCCGCGTTGATGAAGACCGCAGTGGCGAGCCAGCGGTAGCCGTCGCAGGCGGGCTGCGCGTCGTTGCTGCCGCCGGTGCAGGAGACGCGGCTTTGCCGCAAGTCCGACAACGCGCTACGCAGCGCCGACGAACTCGACGGCCCCACCACGGCCAGCCGCACCGGCTGCTCGGTGCCGAGTCCGGCCGACGTCGCCATTTGCCCAAGCAAGTGGGCCAGACGGTCGAAGCGCCGGCTCGGCAACTGCGCCTCGTCGACCCACAGCAGCAACACCTGGCGCGCACCGCCGTCGGCGCTGGAGATCAGAAACTCGAACGGGACCTTAAGCGTTGTGCTGCTGTCGCCTTCGGCGGCGGCCTGCGCGACGCCCAGGTACTCGGGCGTGCGCGGCGTCCAGCCCTCGCTGCGCAGGCCGGCCAGCACTGCGTAGCGCAGGCGGCGGCGCTGCTCCTCGGCGCCGACGAACGGATTGCCCGGCAGCAACACCGCCAGTACTTTTTCGGCGTGCGGCGCCGCAGCGGGTGCGGCGCCATCGGGGCCGAGCAGCTGGCCGATGGCCGGCAGCGGCGCGGCGCCGGCACCGGCGCGCTTGCTCATCGCCTCCAGTCCGCGGAAGGCCGCGGCGAAGGGGTCTTCCCACAGACGCGCATCGACCTCGCGGCCGATGTCGAAGTCGTAGCGGTAGCGGTCCGGCTCCGGCGGTCGCGTCGGCTCGATAGTGCGCTGCGTGTACCAGACGCTGGACACGAAGGCCATCACCACGGCGATTGCGGCGAACGGAATCTGCGGCCCGCTCTGGTTCTGCATGGCGCTTCCCTATGCGACTGGTGCAGTCTAGGAAGCGCGGCCCGTGGCGGATAACCCGCAATTCCGGCATCGCGGGCGTGAATATCCGACAAGCGTTCCGGTACGACAGGTGCTCGTGGGCGGTCAGAAGAGGTAGCGCGCCACGGCGTCTTCGTTCCAGGCGACGCCGCTACCGGGCGCGTCGCCCGCCACGGCCGTGCCGCCGTGCAGCGCCAGTGGTGCGGCGAGGATCGGGTTCCACCAATCCGCGTACTCCAGCCAGTGCGCGTTCGGCGTGGCGGCAAGCAGGTGCGCGGAGAGTTCCGGCCACAGGTGGCTCGACACCCGCAGGCCGCGCGGCTGGGCCAGGGCCGATGCGCGCAGCCAGCCGGTGACGCCGCTGATCTTCATCGCGTCGGGCATCAGGTAATCGCTCGCCTGCGCGTCCAGCGCGTGTTGCAGGTCGAGCGTGCCCCACCAGTTTTCGCCGGCCTGAATTGGAGTCGTGGCGGCGCGGGCGACCGCCGCGAGGCCGGCGTAGTCGTGGGCGAGAGTCGGTTCTTCGATCCAGTTCAGACCCTCGCCGTCGAGCGCGCGGCAGCGCTCAATCGCCTCGGTGGGGGTCAGGCTCTGGTTGTAATCGACCATGATCGCCACCTGCGGGCCGACCGCCGCGCGCATCGCGCGCACGACGGCGAGGTCCTGGGCCAGTGTCGGGTAGCCGATCTTCGCCTTCACGCCCGTGAATCCGCGCTTCGCCCAGCGCTCGGCGGTCGCGGCCGAGCCGCGCTCGCCGTCGTAACCCACCGCGCCATAGACGGGGATCGGCTTGGGCGCCGCACCCAACAGCACGCAGAGGGGCAGACCGCGCTGACGAGCGACGGCATCCCACAGCGCCATGTCGATGGCCGCGATTGCTATGCCAACCAGCCCCTGCGGGCCGAGCAGGCGGAAGCGCCGGGCAAGCTTCTGCTCGACGTCGAGCGGTGCCGCCGGTTCGCCGACGACAAGCGGGGCGAGGTTGGCGATCAGTTCTGCGCAGGGCTTCAGGGCGGCCGGCGTATAGGTAAACACCAGGCCGTGGCCGACGGTGCCGTCGTCGAGCGTCAGGTCGGTCAGCACCAACGGCGACTCGGCGACGGTGCCGCTGGCGGTGTTGTGCGGCTCGGGCAGCGGCACGCGCACGGCGCGCACGTGCAGCGCCGCGATCTTGGCGATAGGCATGACGTGCTCCCAGCGCGTCAGAACGCGCGCACGATCTTGCCGGGGTTGAGCAGGTTCAGCGGGTCGAAGGCGCGCTTGATGCGCGCCATCAGGTCGACCGCATCGGCCCCGTGCTCCTGCACCAGAAAGTCCATCTTGTGCAGCCCGATGCCGTGCTCGCCGGTGCAGGTGCCGTCCAGTGCCAGCGCGCGCTCGACGATGCGGCGGTTCAGGCGCTCGGCTTCTGCGAGTTCTTCCGGCTTGGTCGGATCGGCCAGGATCGCGCAGTGGAAGTTGCCGTCGCCGACGTGGCCGAGGATCGGTGCCGGCAAGAAACTCGAGCGCAGATCTTCTTCGGTCGCCACGATGCAGTCCGCCAGCCGCGAGATTGGCACGCAGACGTCGGTGGTCACGCTGCGGCACCCGGGCTTCAGTTGCAGGCAGGCGAAGTAGGCGGCGTGGCGCGCCTCCCACAGCTTGGTGCGCTCCTCCGGCTTTGTCGCCCACTTGAAGTCGGCGCCGCCGTGCTCCTGCGCGATCGCCTGCACGGTCTCGGCCTGCTCGGCGACACTGGCCGCCGAGCCGTGGAATTCAAACAGCAGCAGCGGCTGCTCCGGCAGCCCGACCTTGTCGCGCAGGTTGACCGCGCGCACCGTCAGCGCATCCAGCAGTTCGCAGCGCGCCACCGGTACGCCCAGCTGGATCGTCTGGATCACCGTGTCCACCGCGGCCTTGATGCTCGGAAACGAGCATGACGCCGCCGAAATCGCCTCCGGCTGCGGATACAGGCGCAACGTCACCTCGGTGATCACGCCGAGAGTGCCTTCGCTGCCCACAAAAATGCGGGTCAGGTCGTAGCCGGCGCTCGACTTGCGCGAGCGGCCGGCGGTGTCGATCACCTGCCCCTCGGCGGTGACGACTTTCAGCGCCAGCACGTTCTCGCGCATCGTGCCGTAGCGGACGGCGTTGGTGCCCGAGGCGCGGGTGGCCGCCATGCCGCCCAGCGACGCATCGGCGCCAGGGTCGATGGGGAAGAAGAGGCCCGTGTCCTTGATCTCGCTGTTTAACTGCTTGCGCGTGACCCCGGCCTGTACGGTGACGGTCAAGTCCTCCGCGTCGACCGCGAGCACGCGGTTCATTCGCGACAGGTCGACGCTCACCCCGCCCTGCACCGCCAGCAGATGCCCTTCGATGGACGAGCCGACGCCGTAGGGGATCAGCGGCACGCGATGCTCGGTACACAGGCGCACGAGCGCCACCACGTCGTCGGTGGACTCGGCGAACACGACGGCGTCCGGGGCCATCGGCGGGTAGGGCGACTCGTCGCGACCATGCTGTTCGCACACGGCGGCGGCAGTGGACAAGCGCGCGCCAAAATGGGCGGCGAGCGCTGCGACGAAGGCATCCGGTAAGGGCTTGCGCAGCGCGTGCGCGAGGGCAGGGGCGTTCATTGGCGATCTCCTTGGTGTCGAGCGCAGGGCGGCTTGTGGCCGGTGCGCGAGGCGCGCCGTCGTGCGGCGCTCCGATTATGCGGCAGCATTCGTCGTCGCCAGCGGCCTGTGTAATCTTCGCCCGCCTAGACGCGTGAACCCTTTCGCGCGCGGGCACGCAGTTCAAAGACTGGGGAGAGGGGATCGTGTTCGACCGTGGAAATCTGCTTCGCTGGACCATCGTTGGCGGCGTTTTTCTGTTCGGTGTGGCGGCGGCGTTTGTTTGGTGGGCGGTACGGCCGGCCCCGCCGTCGAAGATCGTATTGACGGCCGGAGCGTCGGGCGGGGCCTACCTGGAGTTCGCGCAGCGTTATGCCGAGATCCTGGCGCGCGACGGTGTCCGGGTCGAGGTACGGACTTCGCCCGGTTCCCTGGAGAACCTGCGTCGCTTGCACCTGCCGGAGGACGATCCCGAAGCGGCCGACCTCGCCTTCGTGCAGAGCGGCGTCGCCCCGGAGGAGCAGCGCAAGGGACTGATCGGTCTGGGTCACTTGTATTTCGAGCCGGCGTGGCTCTTCGTCCGCAAGGAATTGGGCGATGCGTCGCTTGCCGATCTTGGCGACCGGAGGCTGAACATCGGGCCACCGGGCAGCGGCACCCACGCGCTCGGGCTGAACGTGCTGCGGGTGGCGCAGATCGACGGGCCGCAAGCGCAACGCTTGACGCTGGGCTTGGCCGAAGCCGCCGCCGAACTGCGGGCCGGCCGCATCGATGCGGCCTTGATGGTGGCCAAGGCCGATGCGCCCCTGGTGGACGAGCTGTTGCGCGCGCCCGAGCTGACCGCGGTGAGTTGGAAGCGGGCCGAGGCGCTCCAGCGGCGCCTGCCCGGAGTCCGCAAGATCACGGTTCCGGCCGGGGTGGTCGACTACAAGGCGAACATCCCGGACCGCGACCTCGACACCATTGCCTCGTTGGCGACTCTGGTAGCGCGCGAGGATCTGCATCCGGCGCTGGCGTTCTTGCTGGTGCGCGCCGCGCGCGAGATTCATGGCGGCCCCGGGCTGCTGCATGCGGCGCGCGACTTTCCGTCGATCCGCAATCTGAGCGAATTCGAGGTGCCCGAAGACGTGGTGCGGCTCTATGAGCAGGGGCCGCCCTTTTTGTATCGCTACCTGCCGTACTGGCTGGCCAATTTGCTGATGCGCCTGTGGGTGCTGGTGATTCCCCTGGCGGCGGTGATGGCGGCGCTGTCCGACTGGTTGCCCAAGTTGCTGACGCTGGGCCCCTCGATGCGCGTGCAGAAGCTGTATCGGCGCGTCAAGGCACTCGAAGCGCAGGCCGCCGCGCCCGGCGCTGCGGCAGCGGCGCCGGAACTGCTGGCGGAGATCGACCGCCCGAGCGCCGATATCGATGCCGAGCGCATCCCCGCCTCGATGCTCGACCCGCATTACGGTCTGCGCGGCAAGCTGCGGCTGCTGCGAGCCGACCTGCACGCCGCCCGCGCGCGGCTTCAAGGCGGCGTGTTGCCGCCCGTGGCCGCGTTGCTGGACGAGAGGGACTGAACATGGCGAATCGTTTGTCGAGCATCGCCACCCGCACCGGCGACGACGGCACCACGGGGCTGGGCGACGGCACGCGCGTGGCCAAGGACGATCTGCGCGTGGAGGCGATGGGCCACGTGGACGAGCTGAACTCCGTGCTCGGCTTGCTGGCGACCGAAGACCTGCCCGCCGAAGTGCGCGCCGATCTCACCGACATCCAGCACGATCTCTTCGACCTCGGCGGCGAGTTGTGCATCCCCGGCTACACGATGGTCAAGGAGGTGCAGGTGGCGCGGCTCGATGCGCGGCTGACGCACTACAACGCCGCGCTGCCGCGGCTGGCGGAGTTCATCCTGCCGGGCGGCACCCGCGCTGCCGCACTGGCGCACGTGGCGCGCACCGTCTGCCGGCGGGCCGAGCGTGCGGTGGTGGCCCTGGGCCGCGCGCAGCCGGTCAACGACGCGCTGCGCCAGTACCTGAACCGCTTGTCCGATCTGCTCTTCGTGCTCGCCCGCGTGTGCAACCGTGCAGCCGGCGGCAGCGACGTGCTCTGGCAGCAGCGCAAGAACCAGTAGCGGCGGGACGCCGACTCAACCGGGCTTGCGCGGCTGCCCCGGCAGCAGATTGAGCGCGAGTGCGGTACCGGCGAAGACCACGGCCGCACCTGCCAACATTTGCAACGTCAACGCCTCAGCCAGGAACAGCGCACCCCAAAGCGTGGCGAACACGGGAATGAGGAAGGTGACGCTGGCGGCGCGCAGCGCGCCGATGCGCGCCAGCAGACGGAAGTACAGCAGGTAGGCCAGTGCGGTACAAGCGAGGCCCAGTGCCAACGCCGCCAGCCAGGCCGTCGCGGGCGGCGGCGATGATGGCCACCAGAGCAGGGCGGGCGGCAGCAGCAGCACTGCGGCGCTCGCCTGACTGCCGGCGGCGACAGCACGCGGCTCCACGCTCGCCAGCCGCCGCCGGGTGAAGTTGGCGGCCAACCCATAGGCGAAGGTGGCGAGCAGGCAGGCGCCGACCGACAGCGCGACCGCGAAGCCGCTGCTCCCGGGGCGCAGATCGACCTTGCCCCAGACAAGAACCGCGACTCCCAGCCAACCCAGCGCCAGCCCCAACCATTGCCGGCGGCCGAAGCGCTGGCCCAGCCAGACGGCGGCGACGGCCGCGGTCCACAGTGGCGTGGTGGCGTTCAGGATCGACGCCACGCCGGCGGTCAGGGTCAGCGTTGCGTAGGACAGCAGCACGAAGGGCAGGGCCGAGTTCAGCAGCCCGACCGTCAGCAGCGGCCGCCAATGGGTGAGCAGCGCGGCACCGCCGCCGCGCCACCACAACCAAGGCAGCAGAACCGCGGCGGCCAGCGCGACGCGCACCTCGATCAGGGCAACTGGGCCAAAGGTCGGCACCGCATAGCGCAGGAAGAGGAAGCTCGCGCCCCAGAGCGCGGCCAGCAGCAGCAGGTCGAACAGATCGCGGCGCGACATGGCGTGCTCCGGTGCATGAGGCGTGCAGTATCGGCAGTCCGGCCGCTCGCTGCGTCCCGCGACTTGCGCTGCAATCCGCCGGTTCGAGACTTACTTGCCGGCGTGCTGGGCCGCATGCAGGCGCCGCGCGCGTACCGCGGTGGCCAGCTCGTCGAGCACCGGTACCGTGTCGTCCCAGCCCAGGCAGGGGTCGGTGATCGACTGGCCGATAGCCAGCGGCTTGCCCGGCACGAGGCCTTGCCGGCCGCCGAGCAGATGGCTCTCGATCATCACGCCGACGATGCGCGCCTCCCCGGCAGCGAGCTGCGCGCCGACCGCGGCGCACACGCCGACCTGATTGGCCGGGTCCTTGCGGCTGTTGGCGTGGCTGGCGTCGATCATCAGGCGCTGCGCCAGGGCGTTTTTGGCGAGTTCGGCGCAGGCGGCCTCCACACTGGCGGCGTCGTAGTTGGTGGTCTTGCCGCCGCGCAGAATGATGTGGCAGTCGTCGTTGCCGCGGGTGGAGACGATCGCCGAGTGCCCGCCCTTGGTCACCGACAGGAAATGATGCGGCCTCTGCGCCGCGAGGATCGCCTCGGCTGCAATCCGCACGTTGCCATCGGTGCCGTTCTTGAAGCCGACCGGGCAGGACAGACCGCTGGCCAGTTCGCGGTGCACCTGGCTCTCGGTCGTGCGCGCGCCGATCGCGCCCCAGGCCACGAAATCCGCGATGTACTGCGGCGTGATCATGTCCAGGTACTCGCAACCGGCGGGCAGGCCCAGCTCGTTGATGTTCATCAGCAGCTCGCGCGCCAGCCGCAGCCCGTGGTTGATGCGGAAGCTGCCGTCGAGATCCGGGTCGTTGATCAAGCCCTTCCAGCCGACCGTGGTACGCGGCTTCTCGAAGTACACGCGCATCACGATCTCCAGATCGGACGCCAGCCGCTCGCGCTCGGCGCGCAGCTTGCGCGCGTAGTCGAGCGCTGCCGCGGGATCGTGAATCGAGCAGGGGCCGACCACGACGATCAGCCGGTCGTCCATCCCGTGCAGGATGCGGTGCATCGCGCCCCGGGCCTCGTGCACGGTTTGCGAGGCGCGCTCGTCGCAGGGGAACTCGCGGATCAGGTGCGCGGGCGGGGAGAGTTCCTTGATCTCCTTGATCCGCAGGTCGTCGGTCATGAAACGCATGCTTTTGGCTCCGTCCATCGGGCTGCTCCTTGTGGCCCACGCCCGTGGCGAAAAAAAACCGCCAGGGTTTGAGCCTGGCGGTTGGGGTCGATTCGGGGGGTGTTTACGTGCGCCGCTCGACTCGTTCCGCCAGAGGCCGGAAAAAGCCGAAGAAGTAAAAACAACGAGCGGCGCGATCAGTCATGGCGTGAATCTCTTGGCGCGGGAATGTACCCGACTTTGCCGCGCCGCGCTCAGAACCGGTAACGCAGGCCGATGCTGGCCGCGTTGGTCAGGCCCGGCAGATAGAAGTCCTCGCCGTCGCCGCCCGCCTCGGTCAGCCGGTAGCCGCCGTAGAGGGAGAAGTTCGATCCCAGCCGGTAGTCGACGGCCATGCCCAGCTCGAGCGCGTGCCCGCGCGCGGTGAGCGTGCCGTCGGCGGACAGCGACAGGCGCCAGCGTTCGCCGAACGTCCGGTCGCTGCCCAGATGGAACATCGGCAGCGCGCTCCAACCGTCGCGCGGCGCCAAACTGCCGTACGCGGCGCGGCGGCCAAGGGCGTAGTCCGGGCGGCTGGCGGTCAGGCCGAGCTTGAAGTCCCAGGCCGAGATCTGGGCAAAGCTGACCCGGTAGGTCGCCTGCGCCAGCTCGTCTCGCCGCAACTGCCACGCGCTGGCCAAGTCGTAGGGCGAGGCCCAGGGCAGGAACGGGGCGCTGGCTGTGGTCAGCCGCAACTCTTGACCATTACCGAGATCGGTGACGGCGGCCGGGCGCCAGAGGTCGCGCGCGCCGTCCTCGGCGGCGGCTGCCGCGGTAGCAGGCAGCAAGGCCATTGCTCCCAAAGCCAAGACCCGGCCAAACCCCGCGGCAACCCTTGCACGCCGTGCCATGTCGACCCCCAAAACGACAAGCTCGGCCCCGATTTGACGCCGCCGGCGCACGCCTGCCAAGGGGTTGTCGGCGCGAATGCTCGATTTGCGTCAGTGATTGGCGCCGCGATCGCCGCGCGCCGTGGCGCGGTTGCTACGCGGCGAAGAAGTACAGCGTCAGGTGGAAGAACACCGGCGCGGCAAACGCCAGCCCTTCGATCCGCCCGAGCACGCCGTGCACCAGCGGCACGCCGCTTTCGAGCGTCAGATCGCGCACGCCGAGGCTGCGTTCCACCGCGGTGAGCACGACGCTGCCCAGCAGCGAGGCGCCGACGATGGCCATCGACATCAAGGTCGACTGCCAGATGCGAAACGGCGTGATCCCCCACAGCAGCGTGCCGACCACCACCGCGCCGATGGCGCCGGCGAGCACCCCTTCGCGGCTCTTGGTCGGGTCCCAGCGCAGCGGCGTGCGGCCCCAGAAGACGCTCGCCACCACGGCCAGCAGGTCTGCCAGAAACACGACCAGCAGCAGGTACAGCAACAGCAGCCAGCCGCGGTCGTCGTAGCCGGGCAGGCTCAGCCGCGCCACCGCCGGGGCGTGGCTGACGCAGAAGACGCAGATCATCATCCCCCACTGCATCTTGGCCACGCGGTCGAGGTAGCGCTCGGTGTCCTGGGCGATGGCCATGAGCACCGGCAGCAGCAAAAAGAGGTAGACCGGGATGAACACCGTAAAGAGCGCAAAGGAGCCGCCCGCCACCAGCAGGTACTGCAGCGGGATGACGACGTAGAAAGCCAGCACCAGCGCCCAGTAGTCGGAGGCGCGGATCGGCGTCAGCGCGACGAACTCGCGCAGCGCGAAGAACGATGCCGCGGCAAAGAGCACGGCCAGCGCCGCTTCGCCCAGGGCAAAGCCGGCGGCGAAGAGCAGCACCAGCACCCAGCCGACGCGGATGCGCAGGTTCAGCTGCCGCGCCCAGGCGATGCGATCCTGCTCGCGCGCGCGGGCGGCGATCCGGTTGCCGATGGCGGTGCCGATGCCGAAGACCAGCAGCATCGCCGCCATCACGGCGAGGAAGAGCTGGGTGCCTCTCATGTCGCGGCCTCCGCTTGTGGGCGTTCGGCCGCCAGGGCGATCACCGCGGCGCGGGCGCGCTCGAGAAAGGCCTCGCGGCTCTCGCCTTCGATGCGCGCCAGCGGCGCGCCGAAGCGCAGCGTGCTGATGATCGGCACCGGCAGCAGCGCCCCCTTGGGCATCGAGCGGTGCAGGTTGTCCAGGTACACCGGGATCAGCTCCACCTGCGGGAACTCCTGCGCCAGCCGGTACAGGCCGGACTTGAACGGCCCCGGCAGCGGTTGCGGCGTACGCGTGCCTTCGGGAAAGATGATCAGCGAGAAGCCGTGATCCAGCGCCGCGCGCAGCGGATCGAGCGGGTCGGCGCTGCTGTCTTCGCGCGCGCGGTCGATCAGCACGACGTTGAGCTCTTCTTCGGCGATCTTCTGCCGCAGGCCGCCGCGGCCCCAATAGTCGCGCGCCGCCACCGGCCGCGTGTTGGCGCGCAGCGCCGCGGGCAGCGACGCCCACAGCACCAGCGTGTCCATGTGGCTGCTGTGGTTGGCGAAGTAAATGCGCTGCGCGGCGGTCGGCGAGCAGCCGATCCAGCGCGGATAGGCCCCCACCAGCAGACGGGCGAGCCAAACGAGCGGGGGGAGGAACTTCACGGTGGTGATCGGTGATCGGTGATCGGTGGAGTTAACCAGAATAGTGCGCCGTTTGTCGGTCACCGATCACGGATCGTCGGCGAGCGCGGCGAGTTCGACGCCCTTGATGCTGGCGCGCGCCGCTTCGAATCCCGGCAGCAGCTCGCCGACCCGCTGCCAGAAGCGCGCGCTGTGATTCATCTCCGCCAGGTGGGCGAGTTCGTGCGCGATCACATAGTCGATCGCGTCAGGCGCAAAGTGGATCAGGCGCCAATTCAGGCGGATGCGCCCATCGTGCGTGCAACTGCCCCATTGCGTCCGCGCCGACGACAACGCCCAGCCGCGATGGCGCACCGCGTTACGGGCGGCGAGCGCCTCCAGCCGCTCGCCGAGCACGCGGCGGGCCTGCGCTTGCAGCCAGGACTGAACCGCGTCGCGTACCTGCGCTTCGCTCGCGGCGGGCGGCAGCGCGACGTGCAGCTCGGCGCCTTGCAGCGTGGTCGCCTGCGATTGCCCGGCCAGCCGCAGAACCAGTGTTTGGCCCAGGTAGGGCAGGTGGCCGCCGTCGGCAAAGCGCACCGCGGGCACGCGGCGCCGCTGGCGGTGCTCGCGCCACTGCACGAGTTTGGTCTCGATCCAGCGCCGCTTCTCTGCGATCGCGGCCTCGATCTCGCGCAGCGTGACCCAGCGGGGCGCGCTGACGGTCAGGCCGTCGTCGTCGATGCGGAAGCCGATGCTGCGGCGGCGGGCGCGGCGCAGCCGGTAGGGAATCGGCGCACTGTCGAGCAACAGGCTGCGCGCGACGGGCGCCTGCGGGCGCGGCGGGGCGGCCGCAGGAGGCGGCTCGGCGGCGAAGTCCAGCGCCAACTGGCGGGCGTCGAGGCGGGCAGCCGTCATTTACGTTGTGGCCCGCCGCAAGGGTTCATACGGCCCGCTGTAGCGGTGCGGCGCCAGGCGGCGCATTTCGGTTTCGATCCAGCCTTCCACCGCGGCGGCGACTTCGTCGGCGCTCTTGCCGCGCGGGTCGATCGGCGGTCCGATGGAGATCGTGATCTCGCCCGGCGTCTTGACAAAGCGGTCGCGCGGCCAGCACTCGCCCGAGTTGTGTGCGACCGGAATCACCACCGCGGCGGTACGCACCGCCAACCGCGCGCCGCCCGTTTTGTAGCGCTTGGTCGAGCCGGGCACGGTGCGCGTGCCTTCAGGGAAGATGCCGATCCACCAGCCGTCGCGCAGGTGTTCTTCGCCCTGCTTGACCACCTGCTCGAAGGCGTCCTGCCCGCGGCTGCGGTCGATGTTGATCATGCCGAGCACCGCCATGCCCCAGCCAAAGAAGGGCAGGTAATGCAGCTCGCGCTTGTAGACGAAGGACAGGCGCTGCGGCATATAGGTGGCAAGCCACAGCGTCTCCCACGCCGACTGGTGCTTGGCGAGCACGATCGCCGGGCCGCTGGGCAGGTGGTGCCAGCCCTGCACCCTCCAGCGGATGCCGAGGATCGCGCGCGCACCCCAGATCGCCCAGCCGGTCCACAGTTGCGCCAGCTTGTAGCGGAAGGTCTGCGGCGTCAGCCGCGAGGCGACCACAACCACCGACCACGGCGCGACCGTGACGGTCATCAGCGTCACGTAAAACGCCGTGCGCAGCCAGGCGTTCATCGTTTGCCGTTCCCCGGCAGCGTCGAAGACGCCGAGGACGTCCCGTGGCCTGCCGGTACTCCCTCACCCCCACCCCTCTCCCGGGGGGAGAGGGGCTTTAGAACCCTCTCCCTCCGGGCGGGGGTGGCGCGAAGCGCCGGGTGAGGGAAGACCGCCGTGAGCGAAGCGTGGGCGAGCAGCACGGCGCAATCAGCCGGCAGCGAGCAAGGACAAGTCGGCCACGCGGTTCATCGTCGCGCGCAGCTTGGCGAGCAGCGCCAGCCGGTTGTTGCGGAGCCGCTCGTCTTCGACGTTGACCATCACGTCGTCGAAAAACGCATCGACCGGCGCCTTCAGCGGCGCCAGCGCGGCCAGCCCCGCCTCGTACTCGCCGCTGGCGAAGTAGCGTTCGGCCGACGGTGCGCGTTGCTCGTGGGCGGCGAAGAGCGCCTTCTCCGCCGGCTCGAACAACAGCGCGGGATCGACTGCCGACTGTCCACTGCCGACTGCCGACTTCTTGAGAATGTTCGCGATTCGCTTGTTGGCCGCCGCGAGACTGGCCGCCTCCGGCAGCTGCATGAAGGCACGCACGGCAGCCAACTGCCGCGGCACCTCGTCGATCCGCTGCGGGGCGAGCGCCAGCACGGCCTCGACCTCGTTGGCGGTGTAGCCCTGCTCGCGCAGCAGGCCGCGCAGGCGGTCGTAAAGAAACTCAATCAGTGCGGCACGCACTTCCGATTCAACTTTCCGACTTACGAACCCTACAGCGCTACCGGAAAGGCCCAGCGAAGCGCCCACGCGACCCGCCAGCTTGTCTTTCGCTTCCCGCTCCAATTGTTGCTGCTGCGCGATCACGGCCGCCCATGCACGCTGCGGTGCTTCATCCTCATGCCAGTCGGACGCGACGTCAATACACCAACGCAGTTCCAACGGCAGGCCGCCGTCGATCAATATCCGTAGCACCCCCAGCGCATGCCGCCGCAGCGCATACGGGTCTCTCTCGCCGGTCGGCCGCTCGCCGACGCCAAACAGACCGACCAGCGTTTCCAACTTGTCCGCCAGTGCCACGCAGGTCGCCACCGGTGTGGCCGGCAGCGCGTCGCCGGCGAAGCGCGGGCGGTAGTGCTGCTCGATTGCATCGGCCACGTCGGGCGCTTCGCCGTCGTGCAGCGCGTAGTAGCGGCCCATGATCCCTTGCAGTTCGGGAAACTCGCCGACCATCAGCGTGCGCAGATCGGCCTTGGCCAGGCGCGCCGCGCGCTCGACGTGCGTCGGGTCGGCGCCGATTTCCTTCGCAATCTGCACGGCGATGCCGACGATCCGCTCGACCCGCTCCAGTTGCGAGCCGAGCTTGTTGTGATACACGACATTGGCCAGCCCGGGGATGCGCGCTTCCAGCGGCTCCTTGCGGTCCTGGTCGTAGAAGAACTTGGCGTCCGCCAGCCGCGCCCGCACCACACGCGCATTGCCGTCGATGATTGCGCTCGGCTCGTCGGTTTCCAGATGCGACACCAGCAGAAAGCGGTTGATGAGCCGCCCTTCGCGGTCGCGCAGCGCGAAGTACTTCTGGTTCTGCTGCATCGTCAGGATCAGGCACTCGGCCGGCACCGCGAGGAACTCTTCCTCGAAGCCGCTGGCGTAGACGACCGGCCATTCGGTCAACGCTGTCACCTCATCGAGCAGCTCGTCGGGCGCAATCGGCGTGGCGTGCAACTCCGCTGCCGCGGCGGCGAGCAGCGCTTCGATCCGTGCGCGCCTTTCGGCAAACGACGGCAGCACCTTGCCTTCGCGCTCCATCTGCTCGGCATACGTGGCGGCCGAGTGGATCGCCAGTTCGCCCGGCGCCATGAAGCGGTGGCCGAAGGTCTTGGTGCCCGCCTCCAGCCCGAGCGTGCGCACCGGTATCACGCCGTGCCCGTGCAGCGCGACCAGCCGATGCGCCGGCCGCACGAACTGCACCGTGGTCGCGCCGTCGGCCAACTGATAACTCATCACCTTGGGGATCGGCAGTTTGGCGAGCGCTTCATCGAGGGCGGCCTGCAACGCGGCCACCAGCGTCTCGCCCGGCCGGGTGCCTTCGTAGAACAGCACGTCCTGCTTGCCGTCGCTCTCTCGCGTAAGGTTAGTCGGGTCGATCTCGCCACGGCCGAGCGTGGCGAGCTTTTTCAGCAGCGCCGCGGTGGCGTTGCCGAGCTTGTCCAGCCCGATGGCCACCGGCAGCAGCTTTTGGCGGAAAGGCTCGTCGACCGAGCGCCCCGCCACGTGCGTGATCCGCACCGCCAGCCGGCGCGGCGCGCCGAAGGGGATGACTTCGCTGTCGGGGGCCAGAAACTTGCGCGCGCGCAGGCCGTCGGCGATGCCCTGCGCAAACGCTTCCGACAGCGCCTTTAGCGCCTTGGGCGGCAGTTCTTCGGTATGTAGTTCAACGAGCAGCGAGGTCGACATTTATGCCGCCTCCGCCCGCGCCGCCGCGCCCAGCATCGGAAAGCCCAGCCGCTCGCGCGACTCGTAGTAGCTCTTGGCCACCGCCCGGGCGAGCGCGCGGATGCGGCCGATGTAGGCGGCGCGCTCGGTCACGCTGATGGCGCCGCGCGCGTCGAGCAGGTTGAAGGTGTGGCTGCACTTCAACACCATCTCGTAGGCGGGTAGGGCGAGCTCGGCCTCCATCAACCGCTTGGCCTCGGCTTCAAAGAGACCAAACTGGCCGAGCAGAACCTGCGCATCGCTCGCCTCGAAGTTGTACTTGCTCTGCTCGACCTCGTTCTGGTGGAACACGTCGCCGTAGGTCAGCGTCTTCTCCGCGCCGCGGTCGCGCCAGCGCGTGTAGACGAGGTCGAACACGTTGTCGCAGTCTTGCAGGTACATCGTCAGCCGTTCCAGCCCGTAGGTGATCTCGCCGGTGATCGGCTTGCATTCGATGCCGCCCACCTGCTGAAAGTAGGTGAACTGGGTGATCTCCATGCCGTTCATCCACACCTCCCAGCCCAGGCCCCAGCAGCCCAGCGTGGGGTTCTCCCAGTTGTCCTCGACGAAGCGGATGTCGTTCTTGCGCGTGTCGATGCCCAGCGCGTGCAGCGAGCCGATGTAGCGCTCGACGATGTCCAGCGGCGAGGGCTTGAGCACGACCTGGTACTGATGGTGCTGGTGCAGGCGGTTGGGGTTTTCGCCGTAACGCGCGTCCTTGGGCCGGCGCGACGGTTGCACGTAGGCGGCGCGCCAAGGCTCCGGGCCCAACGCGCGCAGGAAAGTGGCGGTGTGCGAGGTGCCGGCGCCCACCTCCATGTCGATCGGTTGCAGCAGCGCGCAGCCCTGCTGGTTCCAGTAGGTTTGCAGGCGCAGGATGACTTCTTGGAAGGTGATCATGATCGGTTCGGCGGACTGGCGTTCGACACTCGCCGCGGTCCAAATCGACAGTTCGTCATTCCGAGCGCAGCGAGGAATCTGCTTTTGCGGCGCCGAAACAGCAGATTCCTCGCTGCGCTCGGAATGACAGTGTCCCGTATGGCGTCCGGGCGTCCGGCGCAAGACGGCGACGATTCTACGGGCGCGTCCGCCGACCGGCCGCAATGCCCGCCACCCCCAGCACGACGAACAACGCGAGCGCCGGCGCATCGCCCCAGCGCAGGTAGGGCGTCAGCCCCGCGTAACCCTGCACCTCATGCGCCAGCACGCCCTCGGTGACGAAGGGCAGCGCGGCCACCACGTTGCCGCGCGCGTCGATCGCCGCGGTGGCGCCGGAGTTGGTCGCGCGCAGCATCGGCCGACCGGTTTCGAGCGTGCGCATGCGCGAGATTTGCAGGTGCTGCGGCAGGGCGATGGAGTCGTCGAACCAGGCAAGGTTCGACATGTTCAGCAGCAGCGTGGGTGCCCGTGCCGGGTCGTCCCAGGCGCGGCGGATCTCGGCGCCGAAGAGGTCTTCGTAGCAGATGTTGACCGCAATGCGCTGGCCGGCCGCCTCCAGCGGCGGCTGATACGGCGCGCCGCGCTGCTGATCGCCGAGCGGCATCCGCATCGCATCGACAAACCAGCGGAAGCCCCAGGGGACGAACTCGCCAAACGGCACCAGATGCCGCTTGCCGTAACGCTGCGCTTCCTCGCGGTCGGGTGTCAGCGCGACCGCGCTGTTGGTGAACTCGCCGGGCGGGTCTTCGAGGAACACGCCGAAGATCAGCGCCGCGTTGCGCTCGCGCACGAAGGCGAGCAGCGCATCGGTCAGGCTGCGCGGCAGGTACTGGGCGGGGATCGGGAAGACGCCCTCCGGCAGCACCACGAGATCGGCCTTCTGCTCGCTCAGCAGCCGCAAATACGTGTTGGCGATCCGCTCCATGCTGCCGGCGGTGAACTTGGTGTCCTGGGGGATGTTGCCCTGGATCAGCCGCACCGAGATCGGTGCGCCGACGGGCTGCGTCCAGGCGATCGAGCGCAACGCCTGGCCGGCGACGAGCAGAAGCGCCGTTGCCGCCAACCCGGCAGCCCAAACGCGGCGCGGCCCCGCGCGCCCCACCGCGGCAAGCGCCAGTGCGCCGGCGACAAAGGCGGCCAGCGAGGTCACGCCGTGGATGCCGAGCACGGGGGCAAAGCCCGCCAGCGGCCCGTCGGTATGCGCGTAGCCGCTGGCCAGCCACGGGAAGCCGGTGAGCAGCCAACCGCGCAGCCACTCGCTGCCGGCCCAGGCGGCCGGTGCCGCCAGCAACCAGCGCGCAGCCATTGGCTTGGCGGCGGCGAAGGCCAAGCCCAGCGCCAGCGCCGGGTACAGCGAAAGAAACGCGGCAAAGGCTACCGTCGCCAGCGCCGCCAGCGGCGCCGGGATGAAGCCGTAGCTGTGCATGCTGATGTAGACCCAGTGCACGCCGAGGGTGAACCAGCCCAGCCCAAAGCAGAACGCCAGCCCCGCCGCACCGCGCGGGCGCTGTGCGGCGCGCTGCACGAGCGCAAACAGCCCGGCGAGCGACAGCAGTTGCAGCCACGGCAGGTTCCACGGCGCGAACGAGATCGCGTGCAGCAGGCCGAGGGTGACGGCAGCAGCGGGAGCGAGCAAGGCGCGGGTAGACAGGGCCATGACAGCGGGCGAGAAGCGGGCGGAGTGTACGAAGGTCGCGTCTGCTGGCTATTGATAGTCCGGTAAGTGGTTGACAGCCAGCGCGCCCTCATCGGCGCCTGCGGCGCCACCCTCTCCCACTGATGTGCGAGAGTGTTTTCTCCCCTCGCCCGCACCAGCGGGAGAGGGGCCGGGGGTGAGGGTTCGTCAACCACTTTGCGAACACTCGATAAGCTCCCCATATGTTTGCCGTTGCGCCGCGTGGGGTTCGGCCGTCGGGGGCCGGCGGCTCTGGAAGTCGGCGCCTGCGCCGTTGGCCGGCCTGGCTGGCAGTGGCGGCGCTGCATCTGCTCGCCATCGCGTCGATCTGGCAGGCGCTGCGCCAGACCGTTGCGACGTCCGTCGCGGGGCCGGCGCTGGTGGTGCGGATCGTTGCGTCGCCGCCGGCGCCCCGCGCCATCGAGGACGCGAAACCCGGCCGTGCCGCGGCAAAGCGCCGCGCCTCCGCTGCTTCACCCGCGGCGCAGCCGCAGGCGATCGCAGTCCAGCGGCGCGACGCTCCCGTCGCCGCGGAGGCGCCACCGACAACGGAACCGGCCAACAGCGAAACCGCTCCAATCGATCTCGACGCGGCGCGTGCCACCGCCGTGCGGGAGGCCGCGCGCGGCGGCCGGCCGCTGGTGCGCGAGCTGCCGCAGCGCGACCCACGGCGCGGCGTCGCGCCGCTCGAGGCCGACACGCCGCTCGGCGACCAGGTCGCTCGCGCGCGCCGCCCCGACTGCCGCTACGCCTACGCCGAGGTCGGCTTGCTCGCCGCGATTCCGCTGCTGATCGACGCGTTTCGCGACAACGGCTGCTCGTGGTCCGCCGCGCGCGACGCCAAGACGATCGTCGACTGACGCTTGCGCGACGCCGCCGCGCTCGCCGATGTTTTCAGCGATAGGGATCGCCGATCCGCATGGCCGCGAGCAACACCAGTTCGCGGGCTTGCATCCGCCGTTCCTGCGTAGTGGTTCGGTGGTCGTAGCCCTGCGCGTGCAGCACGCCATGCAGCAGCAGATGCGCCAGATGCGCGCGCAGCGCTTTGCCTTGCTCCCGTGCTTCGGCGCGCAGCACGGGCAGGCACAGAACGATATCGGCCGCTACCACCGGCCGACGTTGGTAGTTGAAAGTGAGCACGTTGGTCGCGTAATCGCGGTCGCGAAAGTCGCGGTTCAGCCGGCGGCCTTCGGCGCGGTTGACGAAGCGCAGCGTCAGTTGCGCGTCGCGCTTGAGCGCCGGCTTGATCCAGCGCCGCAGCGTGGCCGCGGTCGGCACGCCGGCGCCCGCGCCCTGCACGACGAGCGACAGTCGCGGCATCAAGCGCTGCGCGGGGTACGCGTGGCGCGCGCCGGCGGCGGGTGAGCCTGCTCGGCGCGCTCGTAGGCCTCGACGATGCGCGCCACCAGCGGATGCCGCACCACGTCGGCGGCGGTGAAGTAGGTGAGCGCGATGCCGCGCACGTCGGCGAGCACGTGCTGCGCCTCGATCAAGCCGCTGGCGGTGCCGCGCGGCAGATCGATCTGCGTCACGTCGCCGGTGACCACCGCGCGCGAGCCGAAGCCGATTCGCGTCAGGAACATCTTCATCTGCTCGGGCGTGGTGTTCTGCGCTTCGTCGAGGATCACGAAGGCGTTGTTCAGCGTCCGCCCGCGCATGTAGGCCAGCGGCGCGATCTCGATCGTCTGCCGCTCCAGCAGCCGCTGCGTCTTCTCGAACCCCAGCAGGTCGAACAGCGCGTCGTACAGCGGGCGCAGGTACGGGTCGATCTTTTGCGCCAGGTCGCCGGGCAGAAAGCCAAGACGCTCGCCGGCTTCCACGGCGGGACGGGTCAGCACGATGCGCTGCACCGCGTCGCGCTCCAGGGCATCGACCGCGCAGGCGACGGCCAGATACGTCTTGCCGGTGCCGGCCGGGCCGATGCCGAAGCAAATGTCGTGCGCCAGGATCGCTGCCAGGTAGTCGCGCTGGCGCGGCGTGCGCCCGTGCAGGTCGCGCCGGCGGGTGTGCAGCTCCGGTTGCGGCGCCGCTTCTTCCGCAACGGCCGCCGCCGGTTTGCGGCCCGCGCGCTCGACGAAATAGAGCTGAATGTCCTCGGTGGCCACCGGCTGCGTCGCCCGCGCCGCAAAGTGTTCGAGGGTCGCCAGCGCCTGCTGCGCCCGCTCGCGCGCCCCCGCGATGCGGAACTGCGCGCCGCGGCGGGCGATCTTCACGTCGAACTCGGTCTCGATCTGCCGCAGGTTCGCATCCAGTGGGCCGGCGAGGTGGGCGAGCGCGGCGTTGTCGGCGTCGATGCGGAAGGTCAACTCCTTGGCGGTGCTCATGCCGCCCCCGTCTCGCTCAGCAGCACCTCGCCGCGCAAGCTGTGTGGCAAGGCTTCGACGATGCGCACGTCGACCATCTGCCCGATCAACCGCGCCGGTGCGGCGAAGTTGACGATCCGGTTGTTTTCGGTGCGGCCCATCAGTTCGGCGGGGTTCTTCTTCGATGGGCCTTCGACCAGCACGCGCTGCGTGCTGCCCACCATCGCCGCGCTTGTCGCCGCCTGCTGCGCGTTCAGTTGCGCCTGCAAGCGTTGCAGCCGCGCGAGCTTGACCTCGTGCGGCGTGTCGTCGGCGAGATCGGCCGCCGGCGTGCCCGGCCGCTTGCTGTAGACGAAGCTGAAGCTGGCGTCGAAGTTCAGCTCCCGCACCAGCGCCAGCGTGCGCTCGAAGTCGTCTTCGGTCTCGCCGGGGAAGCCGACGATGAAGTCCGACGACAGCGACACCTCCGGCCGCGCCGCGCGCAGCCGCCGCACGATCGATTTGTATTCGAGCACCGTGTAGCCGCGCTTCATCGCCGCCAGCACGCGGTCGCTTCCGGCCTGTACCGGCAGGTGCACATGGCCGGCGAGCTTGGGCAGCCGCGCATGGGTGTCGATCAGCCGCGGGGTGAACTCCTTGGGGTGCGAGGTCGTGTAGCGGATGCGCTCGAGGCCCGGCATCTCGTGCACGTAGTCGAGCAGCAGCGCGAAGTCGGCCGGCGCGCCGTCGTCTTCGCCGCGCCAGGCGTTGACGTTCTGGCCGAGCAGGGTGATCTCCTTGACGCCCTGGGACGCGAGGTCGGCCACTTCGGTCAACACATCGGCGAGCGGGCGCGACACCTCTTCGCCGCGCGTGTACGGCACCACGCAAAACGAGCAGTACTTGGAGCAGCCTTCCATGATCGAGACGAAGGCACTCGCGCCCTCCACCCGCGGCGGCGGCAGCGCGTCGAACTTTTCGATTTCCGGGAAGGAGATGTCCACCTGTGCGCGGCCGGTCGCGCGCCGCTGCGCGATCAGCGCCGGCAGCCGGTGCAGCGTCTGCGGGCCGAACACCACGTCCACGAACGGCGCGCGCGCGACGATCGCCGCGCCCTCCTGGCTCGCCACGCAGCCGCCCACACCGATCATCAGATCGGGCTTGGCGCGCTTGAGGTGCTTGACGCGGCCCAGGTCGGAAAACACCTTCTCCTGCGCCTTTTCGCGCACCGAGCAGGTGTTGAACAGGATCACGTCGGCCTGCGCCGGATCGTCGGTGGGGACGAAGCCGTCGGCGGCGTTGAGCACGTCGGCCATCTTGGCCGAGTCGTACTCGTTCATCTGGCAGCCGAAAGTGCGGATGTAGAGCTTTTTCGCGGTCACGGTTTAGATCCGGCGGCGAAGGACGGGCGCAGATTGTAGTGCCGCGCCCGGCAGAGCTACGGCGCGGCGATGCGGATGACGCGGATTTGTCCCTGCCCGTCCAGTTCGTAGGTCACGCGCGTACCCGGCGCGACCATGTTGGGGGTGACGGTGAGTTTGTTTGCGTTGACGATCCTGGCACCCGGCGCGGCATACAGGCGCTTGCCGCTGACTTCCACCAGCGGCCACTGGATCACGGTGAGATTGCCGCGCCGCTCGCGCCGCTCGGCTTCCTGCGCGGCGATGGCCAGGGGCCAGAGTACGAGCGCGGCGATGGCGCTTCGGCGCACAGGGAGGGGCTTGCGCATGCGGGAAAGTGGTGGCGGATCAGGGACTCGAACCCCGGACACAAGGATTATGATTCCTCTGCTCTAACCAGCTGAGCTAATCCGCCATGCAGGTGCGGGCTCGAATTCGACGGGCCCACCAGCAAAGGGCGCGAATTATGGGCGCGCCGAGCCGCTGCGGTCAAATCGGCGCCGCGGCAAACTCGACCCGCACCAGCGTGCCCGGTGCTGCAACGTCGGTGGCTGCCGGGTGGTTCTCGATGCTCAGGCGCGCGCCGTGGCGAGTGGCAATCTCGCGCACGATCGCCAAGCCCAGGCCGCTGCCGTCGGCGTCGGTGCCGAGCACGCGGTAAAACGGCTCGAGCACGAGGTGCCGTTCCGCTTCCGGGATGCCGGGGCCGTTGTCCTCGACCTCTGCGAGCACACGTTCGGCCTCGGCGCGTACGCGCACGGTGACGCGGCCGCCGGCGGGCGTATAGCGCAGGGCGTTGTCGGCAAGGTTGCTCAGCAGTTCGCGCAGCAGCAATGGATGCCCGACCACGATCGCCGGCGCGCCCGGCGTCTCCACCCCAAAGTCCAGACCGCGGGCCAAGGCCTGCGGCACCAGGTCGCCCACCAAATCGCGCGCCAGTGCGGTCAGGTCGACGGTCACGAATGCCGTGTTCTCCGCGGCCTGGTGCTCGGCGCGCGCCAGCGCCAGCAACTGGTCGATCAGGTGCGCGCTGCGGCCGGCGGCGGCGGCGATCTGGCGCAGGCTGCGCTTGAGTTCCAGCGGGTCGGTCTGGCGCTGCGCCAGCTCGGCCTGCGTGCGCAGGCCGGCCAGCGGCGTCTTCATCTGGTGCGCGGCGTGGGCGAGAAAGCCCTTCTGTGTGGCGAGGTTTTCGTTCAGGCGGTGCAGCAGTTCGTTAAACGCATCGACCAGCGGGCCGAGCTCTTCCGGTGCCGCCCGCCGGTCGACCGGCGACAGGTCGTCGGGCCGCCGTGCGCGCACGCGCGCCAGCAGCAAGGTGAGCGGCGCCAGCCCGCGCGACAGGCCGAACCACACCAGCGCCACCGCCAGCGGCAGCACCACGAACTGCGGCACGATCACGCTGCGCATGATGTCGTTGGTCAGTTGCTCGCGCCGGGTAGTGCGCTCGGCCACCTGCACGAGGATCGGCTGCGCGCCGGAGCGGTCGGTCAGTCGCACCCAGAGTGCCGCCACCCGCATCGGCGTGCCGCGCACATCGGCATCGCGCATGCGCACCTGGCCGATGGCGGTCGGCTCCTCCTCCGGCGGCAGCGGCAGGTCGGGCTCGCCGGCGATCAATTCGCCGCGCAGGCCGAGCACCATGAAGCGCGGCTCGTCCAGCGCGTCGGTGCCGACCAGGTCGGCCACCGGCAGGGGCGGCGTCAGTTGCGCCTGCCCGCGCTGCTCGCGCACCTGCTGCGCGAGGAGCAAGGCGCTGCGTTCGAGTTGGCGGTCGAACGGCGCGTTGGCGATGTTCTGCGCCACGAGATAGGTGATGGTGATGGTGATCGGCCACAGCAGCAGCAGCGGCGCCAGCATCCAGTCGAGGATCTCGCCAAAGAGCGAGCGCGTCTCGTGCGGCAGCCGCAGCGGGTTGCGCGAGGCGGGCAGGGCGGCGGCCGGCGGCAGTGCCGGCGCAACGCGGGGTGCGGGGCGGGACTCGTCGGGCATCGGGCCGCTCACGCGCCGTCGGGCAGGCGCTCCAGGCAGTAACCCAAGCCGCGCACGGTGGCGATGCGCACACCGCCCGGCTCCAGCTTGCGGCGCAGGCGGTGTACGTAGACCTCGATGGCGTTGTTGCTCACCTCCTCACCCCATTCGCACAGGTGATCGACCAGTTGCTCCTTGCTGACCAGCCGCCCAGCGCGTTGCAACAGGATCTCGAGCAGTCCGATCTCGCGCGCGGACAAGTCGAGCGGCGTCTGCTCGATGGCGGCGATGCGCCCGGCGCGATCCAGGGTCAGCGGGCCGTGGCGCAGCAGGTTCTGCGGGCTGCCGGCGGCGCGGCGCGTCAACGCGCGCACACGCGCCTCGAGCTCGGACAAGGCGAAAGGCTTGACCATGTAGTCGTCGGCACCCAGGTCCAACCCGCGCACACGCTGCTCGACGCTGTCGGCGGCCGTGAGAATCAGCACCGGCAGCGCCGAGCCGCGACCGCGCAGCCGGCGCAGCACGTCCAGCCCGGCCAGCCGCGGCATGCCGAGGTCGAGGATCAGCAGGTCGTAGCCCTGGGCCGTCAGCGCGCTGTCGGCCGACTCGCCGTCGGCCACCGTGTCCACGGCATAGCCGGCCGAGCGCAGCGAGCGCGACAGCCCGTCGGCCAGCACGGGATCGTCTTCGGCGATCAGGATGCGCACCGGGTATCCTTGTTCCGCGGCCGTGGGTCTTCACGCCGCCCGTTCTCCCTGTAGATCAGTCTACGCGCGCAGCGGCGCCACTTGACGCCGATACTGAACATGCATACAGTATGTACTGTAATTTTGTTCAGTAACCACTGGCTGAGAGGAGAACGACGATGGACGACGGAAGGAGCGTTTTGGTGACCGACAACAAAGAGCGGCAAAAGGCACTGGCGGCGGCGCTGTCGCAGATCGAAAAGCAATTCGGCAAGGGCTCGATCATGCGGCTGGCCGAAGGCCAGGTGGTGGAGGACATCCAGGTTGTCTCCACCGGCTCGCTCGGCCTCGACATTGCGCTCGGGGTTGGCGGCCTGCCTAGAGGCCGGGTGGTCGAAATCTACGGGCCGGAGTCCTCCGGCAAGACCACGCTGACGCTGCAAGTGATCGCCGAGATGCAAGAGATCGGCGGCACCTGCGCCTTCATCGATGCCGAGCATGCCCTCGACGCGCAGTACGCGCAAAAGCTCGGCGTCGATCTCACCGAACTGCTGATTTCACAGCCCGACACCGGCGAGCAGGCGCTGGAGATTGCCGACGCGCTGGTGCGCTCGGGCAGTGTGGATCTGATCGTGATCGACTCCGTGGCCGCGCTCACCCCCAAGGCCGAAATCGAAGGCGAGATGGGCGATTCCCTCCCCGGCCTGCAAGCGCGCCTGATGAGCCAGGCGCTGCGCAAACTCACGGCGACCATCAAGCGCACCAACTGCCTCGTCATCTTCATCAACCAGATCCGGATGAAGATCGGCGTGATGTTCGGCAATCCCGAGACCACCACCGGCGGCAATGCGCTCAAGTTCTACGCGTCGGTGCGCTTGGACATCCGCCGTACCGGCAGCATCAAAAAGGGCGAAGAAGTGATCGGCTCCGAAACGCGCGTCAAAGTCGTCAAGAACAAGGTCGCGCCGCCCTTCAAGCAGGCCGAGTTCGACATCCTCTACGGCGAAGGCATCTCGCGCGAGGGCGAGGTCGTCGATCTGGGCGCGGCGCACAACATCGTCGAAAAATCCGGCGCCTGGTACGCCTACAACGGCGAGCGCATCGGCCAGGGCAAGGACAACGCGCGCGAGTTCCTGCGCGAGCACCCGGAGATGGCGCTCGAAATCGAAAACAAGATTCGCGAGCAACTCGGCGTGACGCAGCGCGCCGCGCCGCTGGCCTCGTAAGCGGCCTTGAGCGCGCGCCGGAGTCCTTCCCTGCTGGCGCGGGCACTGGCGTTGCAGGCTCGGCGCGAACACAGCCGCGCCGAGTTGGCGCAGCGGCTGGCGCCGCATGCGAAAGACCCGGACGAAGTTGAGCGCACGCTCGATGCGCTCGCCAGCAAGGGGCTGCTTTCGGAGGCCCGCTTCGTTGAGGCACTCGTGCACCGGCGCAGCGGGCGCTTCGGCTCCGCTCGCATCCGCCACGAGCTAAAGGACAAAGGCATCGCGGGCGACCTGCTGCGATCGGCGACCGCCGCGCTCGCCGGCAGCGAGCTCGACCGCGCACGGGCGGTGTGGCGCAAGAAGTTCGGCAGTGCGCCCGCCAGCGCCGCCGAGCGAGCCCGGCAAATGCGCTTTCTCGCGGGTCGCGGCTTTGCCGCCGAGGTGGTGCGTAAGGTGGTCGGCGGAGACGACGAGTAGGCGCAGGCGTCGTTCACGCTTGCACGGCATCGACTCCGCGGGTCGGCGCGCCGTCGTGCAGCGCCCGCGGTGATAACATCCTTGCGTGCCGGGCGAGCCTCCGCCCGGCGTTTTTTCGCCCGCTGCGGGTAGCCGCTTTCGATGTCCACGCCCACGCCGCGCCGCCACGTCCACACCCGCTCGATTCGCGTGGACGCTTACGCGCGCGACGATGGCTTCTGGGATCTGGAGGCGCTCTTGGTAGACACCAAGACGCGCGATTTTCCCCTCGCTGCCGGTTTGCGCAAGGCGGGCGATCCGGTGCACGAGATGCGGTTGCGCATCACCATCGACACGCACCTGACCATCGTCGATGCGGCGGCCGAGTCGCCCTGGGTGCCTTATCCCGGCTACTGCGACGCGATCGGCCCGGACTACCGCAAGCTCATCGGGCTGAACCTCAACCAGGACTTTCGCCGCCACGTGCGCGAGCGGCTGGGCGGCGTGCGCGGCTGCACGCACCTGACCGAGCTTGCCACCGTGCTGCCCACCGCCGCCATCCAGGGGTTTGCCGGCGAGGTCTTCAAGACGCGCGATCAGTCGCAGGGCGGGGAAGCGGGCGGCCCGGCCGCGCAAGAGAAAAAGCCTTTCCAGCTTGATCGCTGCCACGCGCTGCGCACCGACGGGCCGGCGGTTGCGCGCTTTTACCCGCGGTGGCACGGCTCGGCGCCGGCCGACACCCGCACTCCGGAGTGAGTCCCGATGAAGATCCACGAGTACCAAGGTAAGGACATCCTGCGCAAGTACGGCGTGCCGGTACCGCGCGGCATCCCTTGCTTCTCCGTCGATGAAGCGCTCGCCGCCGCGCGCGAGCTGGGTGGCCCGGTGTGGGTCGTCAAGGCCCAGATCCATGCCGGCGGGCGCGGCAAAGGCGGCGGTGTGAAGCTCGCCCGCTCGCACGACGACGTGCGCACGCATGCCGGCAACATCCTCGGCATGCAACTGGTCACGCACCAGACCGGCCCCGCCGGGCAAAAGGTCCGGCGGCTGCTGATCGAAGAGGGCGCCGATATCAAGAAAGAGCTCTACGTCGGCATCGTCGTGGACCGCGGTACCCAGCGCGTGTGCGTGATGGCGTCCAGCGAAGGCGGCATGGACATCGAGGAAGTCGCCGCGCACACGCCGGAAAAGATCCACAAGGTGTTCGTCGACCCCGCGCGCGGCCTGACCGACGCCGAAGCCGACGATCTGGCCGTCAAGATCGGCGTGCCGGCAGCCTCGGTGCCGCTCGCGCGTGCCGCGCTGCAAGGGCTGTACAAGTCGTTCTGGGAAACCGATGCCTCGCTCGCCGAGATCAACCCGCTGATTCTGACCGGCGACGGTCGCGTGGTAGCGCTCGACGCGAAGATGAACTTCGACTCCAACGCGCTTTATCGCCACCCGGAGATCGTGGCGCTGCGCGACCTGGATGAAGAAGACCCCGCTGAGGTCGAGGCAAGCAAGTTCGATCTGTCTTACATCCAGCTGGATGGCAACATTGGCTGCCTCGTCAACGGCGCGGGGCTGGCGATGGCGACGATGGACACGATCAAGCTCTTCGGCGGCGAGCCGGCCAACTTTCTCGATGTGGGCGGCGGCGCCACCACCGAGAAAGTGACCGAAGCCTTCAAGATCATGCTGCGCAGCCCCAAGCTCGCGGCGATCCTGGTCAACATCTTTGGCGGCATCATGCGTTGCGACACCATTGCCGAGGGCCTGATCGCCGCCTCGCGCGCGGTGAGCCTGAAAGTGCCGCTGGTGGTGCGGATGAAAGGCACCAACGAAGACCTGGGCAAGAAGATTCTGGCCGATTCCGGCTTGCCGATCATCGCCGCCAACACGATGGCCGAAGCGGCGCAGCGCGTGGTGGCGGCGGCGCGCGCGCAGTGACTGCGACTGCGGCGCAGACCCGGGCATAACAACGAGACACCCATGAGCATCCTGATCGACAAAAACACCCGCGTGGTCACGCAGGGCATTACCGGCAAGACCGGGCAGTTCCACACCCGCGCCTGCCGCGACTACGCCAACGGGCGTAACTCTTTCGTCGCCGGCGTCAATCCGAAGAAGGCTGGCGAGGACTTCGAAGGCATCCCGATCTACGCCAGCGTGCGCGAGGCGCGCGACAAGGCGGGCGTGAACGCCTCGGTCATCTACGTGCCGCCGCCGGGCGCGGCCGCCGCCATCTGGGAAGCGGTCGAAGCCGACCTCGATCTCGTCATCTGCATCACCGAGGGCATCCCCGTGCGCGACATGATCGAGGTGCGCGACCGCATGCGCCGCGAAGGCCGCAAGACCCTGCTGCTCGGCCCCAACTGCCCTGGCACGATCACGCCGGAGGAAATCAAGATCGGCATCATGCCCGGCCACATCCACCGCAAGGGCCGCATCGGCGTGGTGTCGCGCTCGGGCACGCTGACGTATGAAGCGGTCGGGCAGTTGACCGAACTGGGCCTCGGCCAGTCGAGCGCGGTGGGCATCGGCGGCGACCCGGTCAATGGACTCAAGCACATCGACGTGCTCAAGCTCTTCAACGACGACCCCGAGACCGACGCCGTCGTGATGATCGGCGAAATCGGCGGCGGCGACGAAGAAGAAGCCGCGCTGTGGGCCAGGGAGCACATGCGCAAGCCCGTGGTGGGTTTCATCGCCGGCGTCACCGCGCCGGCGGGCAAGCGGATGGGCCACGCCGGTGCGATCATCTCCGGCGGCAAGGGCACCGCGCAGGAAAAACTCGCCGTGCTGGAGTCCTGCGGCATCAAGACCACCAAGAACCCGTCGGAGATCGGGCAGTTGTTGAAGAGCGTGCTGTAATTCCGGCGTTCGGCCTTGGCGTCGCGGCGCAGACCGGGACCGCGCAGGGTCGATCGCCACGCGTAGGCCAACAATAAGAGGGGAGACACATGGACGCCGTGCTGCATTGGTTCGGCGCGCTCGACTGGGGCGCGATCGCTCAGATCATCCTCATCGACATCCTGCTGGGCGGCGACAACGCCGTGGTCATCGCGCTGGCCTGCCGCGGCCTGCCGGCCCGCCAGCGGCGGCTGGGCATCTTCTGGGGCGCGGCAGGCGCCATCGCCCTGCGCGTGGTGCTGATTCTCTTTGCCGTGGCGCTGCTCAAGGTGCCGTTGCTCAAACTGGTGGGTGGGCTGTTGTTGCTGTGGATCGGAGTCAAACTGATCGCCCCGCCGGCCGAAGACGGCCATGGCGACGTCGCCGCCAGCACCAAGTTGTGGGCGGCGATCAAGACCATCATCGTTGCCGACCTCGTCATGTCCGTGGACAACGTGATCGCCATCGCCGGCGTGGCCGAGCAGGCCGACCCAGGCCACCAAGTCGGGCTGATCGTCTTCGGCCTGCTGGTGAGCGTGCCCTTCATCGTCTTCGGCAGCCAGATCGTGCTCAAACTGCTGGATCGCTTCCCGCTCATCATCCTCGCCGGCGGTGCACTGCTCGGCTGGATTGCCGGCGGGCTAATCGTCGGCGACACCCTCGTTGCCCCGCTCCTGGACGATGCCGACTTGGTCGGATACGGCGCCAGCGCAGCCGGGGCGCTGTTCGTCGTGGTCGTTGCCAAACTGCTGGAGCGGCGCCGTGCCCGCACCGCCGGGAGCGCTTGATGACATCCATCTTCCCGCTCGACATCGCTGCCCGCAGCAACCCCGGCCGTGTGCGCGAACTTAACGAAGACGCCTTTGGCGTCGACCCGGACGATGGTCTGCTGATCGTCGCCGACGGCCTCGGCGGCTACAACGCCGGTGAGGTGGCCAGCACGCTCGCCGTCAGCTCGTTGCTGACCGACCTCGTCGCGGCCCGCGTCGGCGCCGGCGAGTCTTTCGACCCCGAGCAGACCCTGCGCGAGCACCTCGAACGCGTCAACCGCGACATTCACAAGGCGGCCACCAACAGCAGCGCCTTCGAGGGCATGGCCACCACCATTGTCGTCGCCTGGATCGTCGGCGACCGGCTTTGGGTCGCGCACGCCGGCGACTCGCGCCTGTATCGCCTGCGCGAAGGCGAGCTGGCGCAACTGACCCGCGACCACTCGTTCTCGCAGGAGCTGCTCGACGCCGGCATGTTGACCGAGCAAGAGGCCCGCCAGATGCCGGCCAAGAACCTCGTCACCCGCGCGCTGGGCGTGGAGGCCGCCGTCGAACCCGAGATCCGCAGCCTCGACCTGCGCGCCGGCGATCTGCTGATGCTTTGCACCGACGGCGCCATCGATTCGGTCTCCGCCGAGCAACTGGCGACGGAACTCGCTGCGGCCGAGCGCTCACTGGACGAGATCGCCGACCGCCTGATCGCACTCGCCAACGAAGGCGGCGGGCGCGACAACGAGACCGTGGTGCTGTGTCGGGTTGGCGTGCCGGTTGAGTGATCTGCGGCGGCGGGGCCGGATGGTGAGAGACCGGCGGGCAAGCGGGGACAACCGACTCTCGGCTTCCGCTTCCATCGCCCGCAACGGCACGTCGTTCCCGCTCCCTGGTTGTTTGGACAACCGAGCCACGTCATTCCCGTGCAAGCGGGAGTCCAGTACTGGCGGTAGGCGCTGGTTGGTGCATGCGTTGAGCGGGACAACACGCCCGTTGTGGTGTCCCCGGAGAGGAATGGCTGCCCAAAAGTGGCAGGCCGCTGACGTTTTTTGTCGCACGCGCAACGCCCATCATGTTGCGGCGACCTGCGTTGGTGCTGCTGGCGGTGCGACCGCGGTCGATGACGGGGTGTGATCCTTTCGAATCAAAGACTTGGGCGGCAAAGATGCCTGGAGCAGAGCCCACGTTTGCGCAAGCCTGACAAGATTCGCGGTATAGCCGCTGGCACGAAGCTTGAGTCCGATATCGCCACGACTCGGGATTGTCCGAGCGCTTTCATGGAGAGTGCAGATGCAACGTCATATCCGCCGTGCCCAGCGCGGCTTTACCCTGATCGAACTGATGATCGTCGTGGCGATCATCGCCATCTTGGCGGCGATTGCGATTCCGCAGTATCAGAACTACACGCGGCGGGCGAAGGTTTCTGATGCGTTGACGATCGCCGCTCCTTATCGCACCGCGGTGAGTGAGCGTTTTCAGGTTGCCGGTCCGTCAACCATGACCTGCGCAGACGTCGACGCTGATTGCACAACAAACCTTGGCTTGCCGGGTGCGCGCGGTAATGCCAATGTTGTCGACGTAGATGTTGCCGCGGGAGGAACGATCACTATCGAATTGACGACCGCGGTCAGCGGCGCTGCTGCGGGCGCGACCTCGCAGTTCGTGATTCAGCCAGTCACGATAGCCGCTGCCCCGGCCGTGTTGGATCTCGAGGCTATTGCGAGTGCCGGTACGCCGTTTCAGTGGCGCTGCGGGAGAGCGGCAGCGAATGCTGCGCTGGATAACGTGCTCCCGATCGAGTGCCGACAGGCCTCGCTATAGCGAGGCCGGAGTTAAAGCGAGGAGTTAAAGGGGTCACCCATTAGCCGACTCCTGTCAAGTGGGTAAGCGAAAGCGGGGCGCGTCCTGCGTGCCGCTTTTGCTCGCCACATCCGACCGCGGGCGCGCCCGTTGTCTCTTTCGACGGGTTGCGGCCACGAGCCGCACCA
>JBKCXU010000055.1:0-8684 GCA_046316025.1 Betaproteobacteria bacterium
CATCCCCCCCCCCCCCCCCCCCCCCGCCCCACCCCGCTGAGTGGCCAACCCCCCCACCCCCCCCCGGCGGGGCCGGGGGGGTATCCGCCCCCCCCCCCCCGGCCCCCGCGGGGGAGGGCTGGGGTGGGGGCGCCGGGCGCAGCCAACGAAGTGCGCTCAACCATGCGCTGCCTCTTCTTCTTCCGTCGCGGTCAGCGCACGTATCACTCGCTCCATCTTCATGAAGCGCGAACCCTTGACGAGCACGGTGCCGCCGCTGCCGGCAAGCTGCGCGGCGTCGTGCGCCAGCGGCTCCACCGCGTCGTAATGCCGCGCTCCGGCGCCGAAGGCGGCCACCGTCGCGCGCGTGGCGTTGCCCAGCGCCAGCAGCGCCTCGATGCCGGCCGCGCGTGCATAGGCGCCGATCTCGCGGTGAAACTCCGGTCCCTGCGTGCCCACCTCGCCCATGTCGCCCAGCACCAGCACGCGCGGCGCGGGGCAGGCGGCCAGTTGATCGATGGCGGCGCGCACCGAGTCCGGATTGGCGTTGTAGCTGTCGTCGATCAGCAGCGCGCCCGCCGCGGTGCGCAGCCGCACGCCGCGGCCGGCCACCGGTGCAAAGTTCGCCAGCCCCTCGCGGATCGCCGCCAGCGGCACGCCGAGCGCCAGCGCCGTGGCGGTGGCGGCGAGCGCGTTGTGCACGTTGTGCTCGCCGGCCAGTGGCAGCCGCAGTTCGATCTCGCCCTGCGGCGTAGCGACAAAAAGCTCGCTGTCCTCCGGCCGCAGCCGATACGAGGCCGTCACCGCCGCCTGCCCGTGACACGCGAAGTCGAGCACGCGGCGCGTGCCGGCGGCCTGCCGCCAGATGCCGGCGCAGGCGTCGTCGGCCGGGAAGACCGCCACGCCGTCGGGCGGCAGCGCGGCGATGGCCTCGGCGTTTTCGCGCGCGGTGGCTTCGATCCCGTCGAGAAACTCCTGGTGCTCGCGCTGCGCGTTGTTGACGAGCGCCACCGTCGGCCGTGCCAGTTGCGCCAGCCAGGCGATCTCGCCGGCGTGGTTCATGCCGAGCTCCAGCACCGCGGCGCGGTGCTGCGCGTGCAGGTCGAACAGCATCAGCGGCAGACCGACGTCGTTGTTGAGGTTGCCGCGGGTAGCGAGCCGCTTGCCCGCGCCATAGGCCGCGGCGAGGATCGCCGCCACCATCTGCGTGACCGTGGTCTTGCCGTTGCTGCCGGTCACTACCGCCAGCGGCAGCGCAAACGGCGCGCGCCACACCGCGGCGGCCAGCCCGAGCGCGCGCCGCGCATCGGGCACGACGAGCTGCGGCAGCGGTGCGTCCACCAGCCGCTCGACCACCAGCGCGCCGGCGCCGCCGGCCACCGCCTGGACGATGAAGTCGTGCGCATCGAAGCTCGGCCCGCGCAGCGCGAAGAACAGCGCCCCCGGCGCCAGCGTGCGCGTGTCGGTGCTCACGCGCTCGACGCGCAGGCCGCCGTCGCCGTGCAGTGTGGCCTGCGGGATGGCGCGGGCGAGGTCGGCGAGGGTCAGCATGTCTCGACCTCGTCTTGAGGGCGACGCACGATCACTTTTGCCGTCGTTCCCGCCCCCGATGAAGGCACTCGGGGGCAGGCTTCAGCGGGAACCCAGCCCTGGACGAACGAGCGGTACTGGGTCCCCGCTTTCGCGGGGGCGACGGTGGTGCGGAGCGCGGCGACGACCTTCACGCCATCACCCTCCGCGCGTCCAGCGCCGCGCGCGCATGGTCGAGATCGGAGAACGGCAAGCGCCGGCCGCCGATCTCCTGATACGGCTCATGCCCCTTGCCAGCGATCAGCACGATGTCCGCCGGCGCCGCCTCGGCCAGCGCATGGGCAATCGCCTCGGCGCGATCGACGATGCACTCCAGCTGCCGCGCCGCGCGCGCACCCGCCGCCACCGCGGCGACGATCCGGTCGGGGACTTCGCTGCGCGGGTTGTCGCTGGTCACCACCACGCGGTCGGCGCCGCGCGCGGCGGCTTCGCCCATCGGTGCGCGCTTGCCGGGGTCGCGGTCGCCACCGGCGCCGAACACCACCCACAGCGCGCCGCCGCGCGCCCGCGCCGCCGGCCGCAACGCGGCCAGCGCTTGCGCCAGCGCATCGGGCGTGTGCGCGTAGTCGATCAACGCCAGCGGCTCGTCCTCGCCGCCGACGCGCTGCATCCGCCCCGGCGGCGGCACGAGCTGCGGCAACTGTCCGCAGGCGGCCTCGAAGTCCACGCCGGCCGCCAGCGCGCAACCCAGCACGCCGAGCAGGTTGGCAACGTTGAACTGTCCGACCAGCGGCACCTCGATCCGCGCCCGCCGCCCCGCCGCTTCGACCGTGAAGGTCAGCCCGCACGCGGTGGCCGCCACCTCGCTCGCCTGCACGCGCCACGCGACCGGCGCCTCGCCGGCGCCTGCCGCGCTGTAGCCGATCGTCTCCACCCCGCCGCGCGCCGCCAGCCGCTGCGCCAGCCGCCGGCCCATCGCGTCGTCGAGGTTGAGCACCGCGCAGCGCAGCCCCGACCAGTCGAAGAGCCGGGTCTTGGCCTCTTCGTAGGCGGCCATGGTGCCGTGGTAGTCGAGGTGATCGCGCGTGAGGTTGGTGAAGAGCGCCACGTCGAAGCGGGTGCCCGCCACGCGGCCCTGGTCGATTCCGATCGACGACACCTCCATCGCCACCGCCTGCGCGCCGGCCGCGCGCAGCCGGTGCAGCTCGCGTTGCAGCGACACCGCATCGGGCGTGGTGAGCGCAGCGTCGCGCCACTCGCCGCCGGGAAAACCGCTGCCCACGGTACCGATGACCGCGCAGCGGGTACCGCTGGCGGTGAGCAACTGCGCGATCCACTGCGAGCAGGAGGTCTTGCCGTTGGTGCCGGTGACGCCAAACACGCGCAGCGCCGCGCTGGGCGTGCCGTAAAACACGGCGGCGAGTTCCCCGGCGCGCGCGGCGAGATTCGGCAGCGGCAGCACCGGGCAGGCCGCTTCGCCGCGCCAGCCCTGCGCTTCCACCACCGCGGCGGCGGCGCCGCGCGCGACCGCGGCGGCGATGTAATCGCGGCCATCGACCCGCGCTCCGGGCAGCGCAACGAACACGTCGCCGGGCGCAATCTGCCGGCTGTCCAGGTGCAGGTCGCGCGCGGCCGGCGCGTGCTGGCGCAGCCAGGCGAGCGCGTCGGTGAGCCAAGGCGCGCTCATCGGCACACCCTCTGCGCTGCGCGCTGCGGGATGAGCGCTTGGGAGCGGCCCGGCACGCTCATCGCGCCTCCCGCAAAGCGACGGTGACCGGCCGCGACGGCGTGCCCGGCGCCGGGCTGGGCGGCACGGCCGCATCGGGCATCACCGCCAGCGTGCGCAGCGCGCCGGCGGTGATCTGTGCGAAGACGGGGCCGGCCACGTCGCCGCCGTAGAAGACGCCGGCGCCGGGCTCATCGACCATCACCGCGACGACGATGCGCGGGTCGGACGCCGGTGCGAAGCCGGCGAACGACGCCACATACGCATTGACGTACTGCCCGCCCTTGAGCTTGCGCGCGGTGCCGGTCTTGCCGGCCACCCGATAGCCGGCGGTGCGCGCGCGCGGCGCGGTGCCTTCGGGGCTGGCGGCCGCTTCGAGCATGCCGCGCATGGTGCGTGCGGTGGCGGGACTCAACACCTGCACCGCGGCGGGCGGCTGCGTCAGGCGCGTGAGCGTGACCGGCACCAGGTCGCCGTCGCGCGCAAACACCAGATAGGCGCGCGCCAGCTGCATCAGCGACACCGACACGCCGTAGCCGTAGGCAATCGTCGCCTGCTCGATCGGCCGCCAGGCCTTGTACGGCCGCAGCGACCCCGCCGCCGAGCCGGGGAAGCCCACCCGCGGCGCCTGACCGAAGCCGACGTTGGTGTAGGTCTCCCACAGCGTCTGCGCCGGCAGGTCGAGGGCGATCTTCACCGTGCCGACGTTGCTCGACTTGGCCACCACCTGCGCCACCGTGAGCAGGCCGTGCGGGTGCGTATCGCCAATGGTGCGGTTGCCGATGGTCAGCCGCCCCGGCGCGGTCTGGATCATCTGCTCGGGCGTGACTAGCCCGCGCTCCAGCGCGGCGGCCACGGCAAAGGGCTTCAGGGTCGAGCCGGGCTCGAAGGTATCGACCAGCACGCGGTTGCGCGCCAGTTGCGGGTTCCACCCGGCACGACGGTTGGGGTCGTAGCTCGGCCAGTTCGCGAGCGCCAGCACCTCGCCGCTGCGCGCATCGAGCACCACCGCCGCCGCGCCCTTGGCGCGGTGCTGCTCGACCGCCTGCTTCAACGCCGACTGGGCGATGTACTGGATGCGGTTGTCGAGCGACAGCGCCAGATCGGCGCCGTCGGTCGGCACGCGCAGCCAGTCGCCGTCGACCACGCGGCCCAGCCGGTCCTTGATCACCGTGCGGCTGCCGGCGCGGCCCGCCAGTTGCGCGTCGAACACGCGCTCCACGCCCTCCTGCCCGCGGTCGTCGGCGTTGGTGAAGCCCACCACGTGCGCGGCGGTCGGCCCTTCCGGATACTGGCGCTTGAACTCGGGGCTGGCGTGGATGCCTTCGAGCTTCATCTCGGCAATGCGCGCGGCCAGCGCCGGCTCCACCTGCCGGCGCAGGTAGACGAAACTACGGTCCTCGGCCTCCAGTCGGCGGCGCAGTTCGGCCGGCGGCAGTTCCAGCAGCCTGGCCAGTAGCGCGACCTGCTCCGGCGTGGCGGTCACGTCGTCGGGGATCGCCCACACCGCCTGCGCCGGCACCGACGCCGCGAGCACCACGCCGTTGCGGTCGGTGATGCGCCCGCGCGTGGCCGCCACTTCCAGCGTGCGGGCATAGCGGATCTGCCCCTGCTGTTGCAGAAACTCGGTGCCGAAGCCGCCTTGCAGGTACACCGCGCGCCCAGCCAGCGTGATGAAGCCGGCAAAGAGCAGAAACAGGATCAGCTTCGAGCGCCACGCCGGCAGCCGCACCGCCAGCAGCGGGTGGCCGTCGCCGGGGCTGTGCGCAGCGGCGCGCGAGCGGCGGGTGCGCGCGACCATTACCTGGCCTGCCCCGCCGGCTGCGCCGGCAAGGAAGGGCTGTGCGCGGGGTCGGCCGGGCGCAAGCCCTGCGCGCGGGCGGCGGCTTCCACTGCGGCCGGCTGCGCGGCGCGGGCGAGTTCGACCTTGAGCCGCTCGCCCTCGGCCTTCAGCTGCCGCGCGCGCTGCTGGTCACGCTCCAGATCGACAAAGAGCCCGCGCGCGCGGTGCTGCGCGGTGATGGCGCCGAGCGCGCTGGCGACCAGCAGCGCGGCGAGCAGCCAGAGCCCGAGGCGGCCGATCATTCGGCCTCCCCGGGAGATGTGCCTTCTTGCGGCACCGACGCCCCCACCCCAGCCCTCCCCCGCTTCGCAGGGGAGGGAGTAATTCCCTCCCCCGCTGCGAAGCGGAGGGGGTTACTCCCTCCCCCGCCTGCGGGGGAGGGTTGGGGTGGGGGCGTGGCTGCCCCGGCTCGGCGATCTTCATGCGTGGGGCTGCGGTGGGCGCGCGGCTCCTCGGCCTCACCCCGCGGCCACGGTGCCGCAGTGCGCTCGGCCACACGCAACACGGCAGAGCGTGCACGGGGATTGCCGGCGACTTCCGCCTCGTCCGGCAACACCTTGGCCAGCAGCTTCAGCCGCGGCGCGGGCAGGTCGTGCGCGCGCAACGGCAGGCGCGAGTCCGCGGCGCGCTCGGGGTACGCGTGCGCGGCCATGAAGCGCTTGACGATGCGGTCTTCCAGCGAGTGGAAGGCGATCGCCGCCAGCCGGCCGCCGGGGGCAAGCGCGTGCAGGGCGGAGTCGAGCACTAGCGCCAATTCCTCAAACTCTTGATTGACGTGAATCCGTACAGCCTGAAAGCTGCGCGTGGCCGGGTGTTGTGCGGCGTCTTTGCGCCCCGCGCGCGCCGCGCCGGGGATGGCCGCCGCCACGAGTGCGGCAAATTCGCCGGTGCTGGCGACCGGTCGCCCTGCCGCGCGGCGAGCCACAAGCGCCGCTGCAATCCGCGCAGCAAACCGTTCTTCGCCGTACTCACGCAGCACCCGCGCAATCTCCGCCTGCGGCGCGCGCGCGAGCCAGTCGGCCGCGCTCTCGCCGGCACCCGGATCCATCCGCATGTCGAGCGGGCCGTCCAGCCGCAGCGAAAAACCGCGCGCGGCGGTGTCGATCTGCGGCGACGAAATTCCCAGGTCCAGCAACACGCCTTGCACCGACGCGATCTCCAGCGCCGCCAGCGTGGCCGCCAAGCGTGAAAACGGTGTGTGCACGAAGCGAAAACGCGGATCGGCGATCTGCGCGGCGGCGGCCGCTGCGTCCGGGTCGCGGTCCAGCGCAATCAACCGCCCCTGCGGCGCAAGCTGTTCGAGAATCAGCCGCGCGTGCCCGCCGCGGCCGAAGGTGCAGTCCACGTAGGTGCCGGCGGGATCCAACACCAGCCACTGCACCGCCGGCACGGCCAGCACCGGCCGATGCGGGTACACGGGTTCCATCGCGCGCGGCGTCCGTCACGGCCGGTCAGAAGACGAAATCGGCCGCCGCGTCGGGCAGGCCCTGGGCCAGGTGGTCGCGCTCGAAGGCTTCGAGCCGCGCCGGCTCCCACAGTTCGAAGCGCTCGCCCATGCCGAGCAGCATCACGTCGCGCTCGATGGCGGCGGCGGCGCGCAATTCGGGGGAGATTAGGATGCGGCCGGTGGAGTCGATCTCCACGTCCATCGCGCTGCCCAGCATGATCCGCGGCAGCACGCGGGCGCGGCCGCTCATCGCCGCCAGCGCCTCGCGCTTCTTTTCCCACTCGGGGCGCGGGTAGATCAGCACGCAGCCGTCGGGGTGGCGCGTCAGCGTCAGCCGCCCCTCGCACAGCGCGGCCAGCGCCTCGCGATGGCGGGTCGGAATCGACAGCCGCTTCTTGTCGTCCAGCGTCAGCTTCGACGCGCCCTGAAACACCGCTTGTCCCCTCGCCGTCTACGGGAGGAGCGTGTAACCGGCCCACTTTGGGCCAATCTCCCACTCTCCGCCACTTTATTGCACGGGCGGACTCTAGTGCAGCGCCCGCAAGTGGTCAAGCGCAGGGCGAAAAATTGTCAATGACGACAATGACTTAGCGGCGTTTTTTGATGTGATTGCTAGACGAAAAGACGAACGAAATTAGACAGATATCCGGCGAACTGAAAGTAAGGTCTCAGGAGCCGCCGCGCCTTTGCGCCAGGCGCGGCGGGAAGAAGTGCAGAGCCCGCCTGTAGGCCGGATTTTGTTCGGCGCCCTTGCGGGTACCGCGACGATCATTTCTCTGGGCCGCGACTCGCGCCGCCGCTCTAGCCACCTACCCGCAACCTCCCCGGGCCGGGTCGTCGGTTGCCTACTTGGTGTTGCTCCGCGTAGAGATTGCCCGTTTCACCCCGCACGACTTGCGCCGCGCGGACTCGTCTCTGTTGCTCTGATCCTCACCTCACGGTGGACAGGTGTTACCTGCTACGCCGCCCTGTGGAGTCCGGACCTTCCTCGACCGGCTCGCGCCGACCGCGATCGTCCGGCGGACTCTGCGGGCAGGAATGTAGAGGCGCGCGGCTTTGGGAGCAAGCAGGCACAGACTCGCGCGCCAAAGCGCAGGACCACATTTTTGTGCTGGAGTTTCACCGTCGCCGATGGTCTTCCCTCACCCCAACCCCTCTCCCGGTGGGAGAGGGGCTTTTCTACCCTCCCCCTCCGGGGGAGGGTGGCGCGAAGCGCCGGGTGAGGGAAGACCGCCGGAGCGAAGTGACGCACTGCGAACTGCGCGCTAGACGTGCCCCAACACAGGATGCGGCTGATACGGCGCTTCCAGCGCCGCCACTTCTTCGGCGCTCAGTTGCACATCGAGCGCGGCCACCGCCTGCTCCAGTTGCTCGACGCGACTGGGACCGACGATGGGTGCGCTGACGCCGGGCCGACCTAGCAGCCAGGCATAGGCAACCGTCGCGTTCGACAGGCCGCGCGCCTGCGCGACCGCGGTCAGAACCTCGACCACCGCGTAGTCGGCGTCGCGGTAGTAGTACTTCTGCGCAATGTCGTCGGTCTGGGCGCGCGGCGTGGCGCCGGAGGCCGCGTCGTCGCGCGCACGGTTGCCGGCCAGAAAGCCGCGCGCCAGCGGGCTCCACGGCAGCAGGCCCACGCCGGTGGCGCGGCAGTAGGGGTTCATCTCGCGCTCTTCTTCGCGGTAGGCGAGGTTGTAGTGGTTCTGCATCGACACGAAAGTCGTCCAACCGCGGGCGCGCGCCACCTCCTGCATCCGCGCGAACTGCCACGCCCACATGCTGGACGCGCCGATGTAGCGCGCCTTGCCGGCGCGCACCACATCGTGCAGCGCCTCCATCGTCTCTTCGATCGGCGTGTCGGCGTCGAAGCGATGGATCTGGTAGAGGTCGATGTAGTCGGTGCCCAGCCGCTTCAGGCTCGCATCGACGGCGGCAAAGATGCGCTTGCGCGACAGCCCGCTCTGGTTGGGCACGCGGCGCGGCGCGGCGGCGGTCGAGTTGCCGCCTTTGAACGCCAGATTGCGTATTTCAGCCCATCGTAGACGGCATTTCAGGCCGATCGTAGACGGCATTTCAAGTTGATCGTGGACGCTGTTTCAGCGTGATCGTGGACGGGGTTTCAGGCGGATCGTGGACGATCCGGGAGCGCGCAGGCGATC
>JBKCXU010000056.1:0-22143 GCA_046316025.1 Betaproteobacteria bacterium
CGGGAAGGCTGCGGTCGCCCACACCCACTGGGTTCCCGCGTCCGCGGTAACGACAACAGCGGCAGATTCTCCGCCGATAGTCCTCCGCGGACTAGCCGGTATCGACGCTTTGGTCTTCTCCGCTGCCGCCGCCGCCGGCACGATGCGCGCCATCGAACAACCTCGTGCCCAGGAGACAACCATGGCTCGGATGACTGCCGCGATGGCCGCGGTGCTGGTGATGGAAAAAGAAGGCGTGTCGCAGGCCTTTGGCGTGCCCGGCGCGGCGATCAACCCGCTGTACGCGGCCATGCGCCAGCACGGCGGTATTGCCCACGTGCTGGCGCGTCACGTCGAGGGTGCGACGCACATGGCCGAGGGCTACACCCGCGCGCGGGCCGGCAACATCGGCGTGTGCATCGGCACCTCCGGTCCGGCGGGCACCGACATGATCACGGGCCTCTATTCGGCCGGTGCGGATTCCACGCCGATTTTGTGCATCACCGGCCAGGCGCCGCGCGCGCGGCTGTACAAGGAAGACTTCCAGGCGGTGGACATCGAGGCTATCGCCAAGCCGGTCACCAAGATGGCGCTCACCGTGCGCGAGCCGGCGCTGGTGCCGCGCGTGTTCCAGCAGGCGTTTCATCTGATGCGCTCGGGTCGCCCCGGCCCGGTGCTGATCGACCTGCCGGTGGACGTGCAACTGGCCGAGATCGAGTTCGACATCGACACCTACGAGCCGCTGCCCGTCTACAAGCCGGCGGCCACCCGCGCGCAGGTAGAAAAGGCGATCACGATGCTGCTCGCCGCGGAGCGCCCGCTGATCGTGGCCGGCGGCGGCATCATCAACGCCGACGCCTGCGGCCTCTTGGTCGAGTTTGCCGAGACCCTCGGCGTGCCGGTGATCCCCACACTGATGGGTTGGGGCGCGATCCCCGACGATCACCCGCTGATGGCCGGCATGGTCGGCTTGCAAACCAGCCACCGCTACGGCAACGCGACGATGCTCGCGTCCGACTTCGTGCTTGGTATTGGCAACCGCTGGGCCAACCGCCACACCGGCTCGGTCGAGGTGTACACCAAGGGCCGCAAGTTCGTGCACGTGGACATCGAGCCGACGCAAATCGGCCGCGTGTTCATGCCCGACTACGGCATCGTCTCCGACGCCAAAGCGGCGCTGGAGTTGTTCGTGCAGGTGGCGCGCGAGTGGAAGGCCGCGGGCAAGCTCGCGAGCTACGCCGCCTGGGCCGGCGAGTGCGCCGAGCGCAAGCGCACGATGCACCGTAAGTCGAGTTTCGACCAGACGCCGATCAAGCCGCAGCGCGTGTACGAAGAGATGAGCCGCGCCTTCGGCCGCGACGTGCGCTACGTGACGACCATCGGCCTGTCGCAGATCGCCGCCGCGCAGTTCCTCAACGTGTACCAGCCGCGGAGCTGGATCAACTGCGGCCAGGCCGGGCCGCTCGGCTGGACGATCCCCGCCGCGCTCGGCGTGGTCGCGGCCGATCCGACGCGGCCGGTGGTGGCGATCTCCGGCGACTACGACTTTCAGTTTCTGATCGAGGAGCTGGCGGTGGGCGCGCAGTTCAAGCTGCCCTACATCCACGTGCTGGTGAACAACGCCTACCTCGGCCTGATCCGCCAGGCGCAGCGCGCGTTCGACATGGACTACTGCGTGCAACTTGCCTTCGACAACATCAACATGCCGGAAGAAGCGGGCGGCCTGCGCGGCTACGGTGTGGATCACGTGACGGTGGCCGAGGGCCTCGGCTGCAAGGCGATCCGCGTGACCGACCCCAAGGACATCGGCCCCGCCTTTGCGCGCGCCGCCGAACTGATGCGCGAGCACCGCGTGCCGGTGGTGGTCGAGTGCATCCTGGAGCGCGTAACCAACATCGCGATGGGCATGGAGATCGACAAGATCAACGAGTTCGAGCCGATCGAGGATCGGGCGATCGAGTCCGCGGAACCGGCCGAGATGTTGGACTGATCCGGTAGCGTTCCGGTCCTCCCTCACTCGGCGCTTCGCGCCACCCTCCCCCGGAGGGGGAGGGTTGAAAAGCCCCTCTCCCCCCGGGAGAGGGGTTGGGGTGAGGGAAGACCGCAGCCAAAACTCGAGCGCTACTCACCCCGCACGAACCTGACCGAAACCCCAGCCATGCCCCGCTTCGCCGCCAACCTGACGATGCTCTTCAACGAGCATCCCTTCCTCGACCGCTTCGAAGCCGCCGCCCGCGCCGGCTTCACCGCGGTGGAGTTCCTGTTCCCCTACGACCACCCCGCCGAAGAAATCCGCCGCCGGCTGGACGAGAACCAGCTCACGCTGGTGCTGCACAACCTGCCCGCCGGCGATTGGGCGGCCGGCGAGCGCGGCATCGCCTGCCTGCCGGATCGCGTCGAGGAGTTTCGCGGCGGGGTCGCGCGCGCCATCGAGTACGCGACCGCGCTCGGCGTCAAACAACTGAACTGCCTCGCCGGCAAGGCGCCCGCCGGCGCCGACCCGGCCGTGCTGCGCGCGACCTTTATCGACAACCTGCGCTACGCCGCTGGCGAACTGAAACGCGCCGGCCTGAAGCTGCTGATCGAGCCGATCAACACCTTCGACATCCCCGGCTTCTACTTGAACCGTACCGTGCAGGCGCTGGAAATCATCGACGCCGTCGGTGCCGACAACCTCTACGTGCAGTACGACGTCTATCACATGCAGCGGATGGAAGGCGAACTCGCCGCCACCATCGCCAAGCACCTGCCGCGGATCGCGCACATCCAGTTGGCTGACAATCCCGGTCGCAACGAGCCGGGTACCGGCGAGATCAACTACGACTTCCTGTTTGCGCACCTGGACAGGATCGGCTACACGGGCTGGATCGGCTGCGAGTACAAGCCGGCGACGACGACCGAGGCTGGGCTGGGGTGGATGAAAAGCGTGACGCCCTAGCCGTCGCCCCCGCGAAAGCGGGGCCCAGCGGTTTCGCGCAAAAGGCACTGGGCCCCCGCTTTCGCGGGGGCGACGAGATTTCGATAGGAGGGACTGTCCCAATGACCACCACCCCAAAGATCGGCTTCATCGGCACAGGCATCATGGGCGCGCCGATGGCGGGCCACCTGTTGGCCGCCGGCTACCCGCTCTTCGTCCACACGCGCAGCAAAGTGCCGGAGGCGCTCATCGCCGCCGGTGCCACCGTCTGCGACTCGCCGCGCGCGGTGGCGCAGCAGGCCGACATCACGATCACCATGGTGCCGGACACGCCCGACGTGGCGAAGGTTCTCTTCGGCCCCAACGGCATCGCCGAGGGACTCACGGCTGGCAAGATGGTGATCGACATGAGTTCGGTCGCGCCCATCGAGACGCAGGACTTCGCCGCGCGCGTCGCCGCACTCGGCTGCGACTGGCTCGATGCGCCGGTCTCCGGCGGTGAGGTCGGGGCCAAGGCCGCCACGCTGACCATCATGGTTGGCGGAAGCGAAGCCGCGTTCGAGCGCGGCAAGCCGCTCTTCGAGAAGATGGGCAAGAACATCACCCACGTCGGCCCCGCCGGCGCAGGCCAGATCTGCAAGGTCGCCAATCAGATGATCGTCGCGCTCAACATCGCCGCGGTCGGCGAGGCGCTGGTGTTTGCGAGCAAGGCGGGCGCCGATCCGGCCAAGGTCCGGCAGGCGCTGATGGGCGGTTTTGCCTCATCGCGTGTGCTGGAGGTGCACGGCGAGCGGATGATCAAGCGCACCTTTGCCCCGGGCTTCCGCATCAAGCTGCATCAGAAGGACTTAAACCTCGCCTTGTCCGGCGCGCGCGCGGTGGCGATGGCCATGCCGATGACCGCGCAGGCGCAGCAACTGTTCCAGGCCTGCGCCGCGCAGGGGCTGGCGGAGAGCGATCACTCGGCGCTGGTTAAAGCGCTGGAGGTGATGGCGCAGCACGCGGTGGCGGCAGCGCCCGCGGGCGACTGATCAGCGGCGGATCGCAGGTTTTGGCGACTTGATGTTGAGTGTGCGCAACGTGGTCAGGCGCGCCGGGAGCAGCGCGCCGTACTGCCCTTGTCGAAGCAGGCGTGTGCCGGCGCTTGCGGTGGCGGGGCAAGTACCACGGTCGGCGTAGTGGAGCGCGGCGGCCAACTGGGCCTCCGCCGGATCGCCGAGCGCCCGGTTCAGGTCGTCGCCGACAGTGCAGGTCGGCGAAAGCCCACTGAAAAAGCCGCCCTGACCGTTGGCGTTGACAGTCTCGAAGTTCACCGCGACGTAGTAATTGCCGCATGAGGGCATCGGGAATTGGCCCACCGGTTTGCCGAACGTGGTGTCGCCGATCACTGCGACCGGGATGTACGGTCGCAACGAGTTGATCACCAGCTCGCTGGCCGAGGCGGTCGCGCCGCTCGACAACACGATCAGGCGTGGGAGGTTTAGCTGCGCGTCGGCAGGCACATCGCTTTCGCCGACGAAGGGCTCGTCGAAGCGGTAGTTGGGCAGCAGCTCGTTGAAACGGTAGGAAACGAAGGTCTTGTCCCCGGTACGCGCGGTGCCGGCTACCGCAACGCTGAGTACGTTGGCGAGATCGATCAGGCCGCCGCCGTTGTAGCGCAGATCGAGTACCAGGTCGGAAACACCGGCCGCCTTGAAGGCGCGCATCGCCGCCAGCAGCGGTTGGATACTCGACTGAACGATGAACGTGTTGAACACCAGATAGCCGACCCTCTTGCCGGCGGCGGAGGTTACGGTGCGGGCGAGAAACACGGGTGAGGTCTGGACCGCTTGTGCCGTCAGGTTGACCACTCGGGTCACGTTGCCGACCGAAGTGAAGCCCAGCGCCGAGATCTGGTTCGCTTGGTTGGGGAAGATCGCCGCGATGACCGCCGACGTCACCGGCACGGTGGTCACCGTAACGCCATTGGCGCTGACCAATCGGTCTCCGCGCTGCACGCCAGCGGCCGCACCCGGCGAGCCGGCTTCCACGTAGAGCACGCGGATCTGCCCGAGGTTGTCGATGCCCCACTCAATGCCGTGGCCGACCGCAACGCCCTGCTGGGCGTTGTCGAATTCCCCTGCGTCGAGCAGATAGCTGTACTCGCCATCCAGTGCGCCGGATCCAGTCCGCCATAGCAATTGCTCGAAGTAATCGGGCACCGAGTAGGCGCTGGCGCTGGTGGTCGCGAGCCGCGTCTGTACGTGCCGGCGCCAGTAGTAGGCTTGGTTGATGTAGTCCTTGACCCACGCTTTCTCGGCAGATCCGTTGTCGCAAGCGCTGTTGCTTAGGCCGAACGGAAAGTCGCCCAGCCGGCCGGTTGCCGTAGTCGTGCGGTTGGCGATCACGCCCAGCGCATCGTTGCGGTCGGCGGTGGCGGTTGCGAGCAGCGCCTGGCCGTTGCTGGCGATCTGCAAGACACCGCTGCGCGGTGCGAGCGACGTGCAAGAGCCGTCCGGCTCCACAGTCGACGTCAGAGTGAGATCGAAGACATTGCCGCTGCGCCGCGCTGCGAGCGTCCCGCTGAACGCGCAGCCCTGCTGCGTCAAACCTCTCACGCTGCCGCTGGGTTCGACCACGAGAGAGGCGAGCCCGCCCCGGCCCGCTTCCGTGCCGGCACCGGCGAAGACACCCACGGCGGTCGCCACGCTGGGCGTGGTCGCATAGGCACTCGAGTAGCTGGTACTGAGCGTCGCCGTGGTGCCGCCCAAGGTCAGGCCGCCGGCCAACGAGGACCGCGTGCTGACCACGGCTGTCAGGTCGCCCGTCGAGGAGCCTCCGTTCAGTGCCACTTGGCGCAACTCGCCGATCGAGTAGGTCGAGCCACTCAGGTTTCCGCGCCCCGTCAATACGCCCGAAGCGCTGCGTTCGTGCCGACCACGGCCCAGAAGCTGTTGTCGTCCAGCACGAGCGCGTTGATGGTGGTTTGCGAACCCACTGTGCCGTTCCAACGCCCTTCTGCAGTAATGGCGGCCGGCGGCGGGGGCGGCAACGGTGAAGTGGAAGTTGTTGACGCGGGTGCGGGTGTTGCGACCGAGGGAGCCGGGGCTGCTGTTCGCGACGAAGACTGCTGCGTCAAACCCGGCGCCTCCCCGCCACAACCGGTGAGGACAGCGGCGACCCCAGCGGCGACCGCGAATAGCGAGCCTGGCCGCAAGTTTGTGCATGTTCTGGGAGAGCTTCCAATCATCGCGACTCCTTCCGTCCGAAAGAAGGTGGGAGAACACTCACGCGTTTTTACCACGCACGACCGCCCCCACGACCGCCCGCCGATCCACCCCAAAAAACCTCCGCAGCCGCGCCCGCGTATCGCTGCGGCCAAACCCATCGGTGCCGAGCGCGGTGAAGCGGCGGCCCGCCGGCACCCAGGGGCGGATCAGATCGGCCACCGCGCTCACGTAGTCGCTGGCGGCGACGATCGGGCCACGTGTTGGTGCGAGGCATTGCGTGACCCACGGGTCGCCTTCGCGCACGCCGCGCACTTCGCGGATCGCGGCGGAGGCGTTTGCGTCTGCCAGGCCGTTCCAGCGTAACTCGGTGTAGCTCGTCACGCTCCACACGTTGGCGGCGATGCCGTGCTCGTCGCGCAGCGTGTCGGCGGCCAGCACTTCGCGCAGGATCGCGCCGCTGCCGAGCAGTTGCACGGTCGCGTCCGGCGCGCTGCGCAACAAGTACATGCCGCGCAGAATTCCTTCGCGCGCAACGGCTGGCATGGAAGGTTGCGCGTAGTTCTCGTTCATCACCGTCAGGTAGTAGAAGCGGTCTTCCTGCGCGGTCAGCATGCGACGCGCGCCGTCGTCGAAGATCGTCGCCAGCTCGTAGGCAAAGCAGGGGTCGAACGCGCGGCAATTGGGCACGGTGCTGGCTGCAAGGTGGCTGGTGCCGTCCTGGTGCTGCAAGCCTTCGCCGGCGAGCGTGGTGCGGCCCGCGGTGGCGCCCAACAGAAAACCGCGCGAGCGCGAGTCGGCCGCCGCCCAGATCGCATCGCCCACCCGCTGGAAGCCGAACATCGAATAGAAGATGTAGCAGGGCAAGAGCGCCAGCGCGTGCGTGCTGTAGCTGGTCGCGGCCGCCACCCAACTGGCGATCGAACCGGCCTCGGTGATGCCTTCTTCCAGGATCTGACCGTCGGTCGCTTCGCGGTAGTAGCTGACCTGCTCGCGGTCTTCCGGCTGGTAGAGCTGGCCGATCGGCGAGTAGATGCCAATTTGCCGGAACAGATCGGCCATGCCAAAGGTGCGCGCCTCGTCGGCGATGATCGGCACGATCCGCGGCCCCAGCGTTTTGTCGCGCAGCAGGCCGGAGACGATGCGCACAAACGCCATGGTCGTGCTCATCTCCTTGCCGTTGGCCTCCAGCGCGAAGAGCGCGTAGGACTCCAGTTCGGGAACCGGCAACGGCGGGCAGGCGGTGTTCCGCGCGGGCAGCGCGCCGCCCAGCTTGGCGCGGCGCGCCAGCAGATAGTTCAACTCCGGGCTGCCCGCTTCGGGCCGCACGAATTCGCAGGCCTCCACCTGCGCTTCGGTCAGTGGCAACGCAAAGCGGTCGCGGAATTCCAGCAGCTGCTGCGTGTCGAGCTTCTTCTGCTGGTGCGTGGTCATCCGGCCCTGGGCCGCCGTGCCCATGCCGTAACCCTTCTTGGTCTTGGCGAGGATGACAGTCGGCTGCCCGCGGTGGCGCGTGGCGGCGTGGTAGGCGGCATGAATCTTGACTGGGTCGTGGCCGCCGCGGCGCAGGCGGTCGATGTCCTCGTCGGACAGATGCGCCACCAGCTTTTGCAACTCCGGGTGCTTGGCAAAAAAGTGCTCGCGGTTAAAGCGCCCGTCGGTGGCGGCCAGCGTCTGGAATTCGCCATCCACGGTTTCGTGAAACGCTCGCAGCAGCAGCCCTTGCTCGTCACGCGCGAGGAGCGCATCCCAGTCACTGCCCCACAGCAGCTTGATCACGTTCCAGCCCGCGCCGGCGAACAGGCCCTCCAGTTCCTGCACGATGGAACCGTTGCCGCGCACCGGCCCGTCCAGCCGTTGCAGATTGCAGTTGACGACGAAGATCAGGTTATCCAGCCCTTCGCGCGCGGCGAGCGCGAGGGCGGCGAGCGACTCGGGTTCGTCCATCTCGCCGTCGCCGACAAAGGCCCAGACCTTGCGGTCGCCGGCATCGAGCAGCCCGCGGTGATGCAGGTAGCGCAGGAAGCGCGCCTGATAAATCGCAAAGAGCGGCCCCAGCCCCATCGAGCCGGTGGGGAACTGCCAGAAATCCGGCATCAGCCAGGGATGCGGGTAGCTCGACAAGCCCTGGCCCTCGGTCTCGCGCCGGTAGTTGGCGAGCCGCTCCGCCGGCAGGCGCCCTTCGAGAAATGCGCGCGCATACACGCCGGGGGCCGAGTGCGGTTGCAGGTAGACGAGATCGCCCTCCTGTCCAGCACGGAAGAAGTGGTTGAAGCCGACTTCGAAGAGATCGGCCGCCGAGGCGTAGCTCGCGATATGCCCGCCGAGTTCAGCGCTCGCGCGGTTGGCGCGCACGACCATCGCCAGCGCGTTCCAACGCACGAGTGCCGAGACGCGCGTTTCCAGTTCCAGGTTGCCGGGGTAGGGCGCCTGCTGCGCGAGCGAGATCGTGTTGACGTAGGCCGTGTTGGCGACGGTGGGCAACTGCACGCGGCGGCGCCGCGCGTGGCTCACCAGCCGTTGCAGCAAGAAGGTCGCGCGCTCGCTGCCGGCGTTGGCGATCACCGCGTCGAGCGCTTCCTGCCACTCGCGGGTCTCTTCCGGGTCGGCGTCGGCTTCCGGCAAGCGCCAGGAGGCGATTGCGGACAGGCGGGCGAGGTCTTCGGGTTTCATGCGGCAAGCATAGACCGCACTTCCCCCTCCCCCTTCAAGGGGGAGGCTGGGAGGGGGATGGGTTGTAAGGGACGAACTTCGTTGCGGGGCTGCACCCAGCAACCCATCCCCACCCCGGCCCTCCCCTTGAAGGGGAGGGGGGCCTGTGCCGGATAATCGGTTATCCCTCGCCCCTACACCGCGATGCAAACGCTGACCCTCACCCGCCCCGACGACTGGCATTTGCATCTGCGCGACGGCGTGGCGATGGCTGACGTGCTGCCGCACACCGCGCGGCAGTTTGCCCGCGCGATCGTGATGCCGAACCTGAAGCCACCGGTGGCGACCAGCGTGCAAGCCGGCGCGTACCGCGAGCGCATCCTTGCCGCGCTACCGGCGGGCCTCGCGTTCGAACCGCTGATGACGCTGTACCTGACCGGCAACACAACAGCGGCCGAAATCCGCGCAGCCAAGGCCAGCGGCTTCGTGCACGGCGTGAAGCTCTACCCGGCGGGCGCAACCACGAACTCCGACTCGGGCGTGAGCGATCTGCTCCACTGCGCCGCAGCGCTCGCCGCGATGCAAGAGGTCGATCTGCCGCTGCTCGTGCATGGCGAGGCGACCGACCCCGCGGTCGATGTGTTCGACCGCGAAGCGGTGTTCATCGAGCGCGTGCTGATCCCGCTGCGACGCGACTTTCCCGCGCTGCGCGTGGTGTTCGAGCACATCACCACGCGCGAGGCCGCCGACTACGTGCGCGAAGCTCAAGGCCGCATCGGCGCCACGATTACCGCGCACCATCTGCTCTACAACCGCAATGCGCTTTTCGTCACGCCAGAGGGGCGCACCGGCGCGCGGCCGCACTACTACTGCCTGCCGATCCTCAAGCGTGAGACGCATCGCCGCGCGTTGCTCGCCGCCGCCACCAGCGGCAACCCGCGTTTTTTTCTCGGCACCGACAGCGCGCCGCACCCCAAGGGCGACAAAGAAAACGCCTGCGGCTGCGCCGGCTGCTTCACCGCCGCCAATGCGCTGGAGTTGTATGCGCAGGCTTTTGACGACGCCGGTGCGTTCGACCAACTGGAAGGTTTTGCCAGCTTCTTCGGCGCGGACTTCTACGGTCTGCCGCGCAACGTGCAGAAGGTGACGCTGGAACGACGACCGTGGCGAGTGCCGACCGAATTGAAGTTCGGCGACGGCGTCCTGGTGCCGCTGGCGGCGGGCGAAGAACTACGTTGGAAGCTCGCTTGACTTTGTCGGGTGCAAAGACCGCAGCGAATTGCACCGACGGTGCCGGCGCGGAGTCCGGCGCAATTCGCCTTGCTCATAGCGTCCTACGGGACTGAACCTGACCGCCGCCGACGCCGTGATCGTCTACGACCCCTGGTGGAACCCGGCGGCCGAACAACAGGCGATCGACCGCGCGCACCGCATCGGCCAGGACAGGCCGGTGTTCGTCTACAAGCTGATCGCCGCCGGAACGGTCGAGGAGTGCATCCTCGACCTGCAAGCCCGCAAGGCCGATCTGGCCGCGCGCTTGTTGGAAGGTGCGGCCACCGATCTGGCGCTGACCGAGGCCGACTTCGCGGCGCTGTTCGCGCCCGTCGGCTGAGACTGCCGGCGCAGCCTCAGTCCGCTTCGACCTGGCCGGTCAGTCGCTGCCGGATCGCCGACCAGGACAGGCCCATGCCCAGCACCGTACCGGCGACGAGCAACGCGATCCAGGTCAGCACGCCGGGCGATTCGTCCTTAAGGGCGCCGACATCGATCAGCAGCCACACCAGCGTGCCCAGCACCAGCAGCAACAGCCCGATGCCCAGCATGCCCATCGAGGCCAAGGTGGTGCGGATCGCGAACACCCAGGCGGCCAGCAGCACCGCGCCGACAAAGCCCTTCAGCGCGGAAAACGACGAGAAGTCGCGCAGCGCCCAATCGACATACGAGTGTCCGCTCGGGTTGTACGTGACGAGCACCAGCAGCAGGGCCAGCACCAGGCGGATGGCGATGCCCGCGACGTCGATCTGTTCGGTCTTCATGGTTCGTTTCCAACTCCAGGCCGCGAGCCTGCACCGTGATAAAAGGCCGCCATGTTAATCGGATGCATTGCCGACGACTTCACCGGCGCCGCCGACCTCGTCAACACGCTCTCGCGCGGCGGCTTGAGCACGGTGCAGTCGGTGGGGGTGCCCGAGGGCGCACCGCCCGCGGACTGCGACGGCGTGGTGGTGGCGCTGAAGACCCGCTCCTGCGATGCGCAGGAGGCGGTCGCGCAGTCGCTGGCCGCGCTGGCTTGGTTGAAGCGCGCCGGGGCGCGGCAGTTCTTGTTCAAGGTCTGCTCGACATTCGACAGCACGCCACGCGGCAATATCGGGCCGGTGGCGGAGGCGCTGCGGCTGGCACTGCTTTCCCCCCACCACAACCCTCCTCCGCAGGCGGGGGAGGGAGAAGACTGCCTCCCCTGCGAAGCGGGGGAGGCTTGGGGTGGCGGCGTGGTTCCTTGGCCGAAGCCGGCATGCGACACCATGCATCGCGCTCTCCCGCAAGCGGTCAAGGGCGAGCGTGGGGGCGTTTGCGTGCCGGTCTGCCCGGCGTATCCCTCGTACCGCCGCACGATCTACCGCGGCCACCTTTTCGTCGGCGATGCGCTGCTGTCCGAAAGCGGCATGCAAAACCATCCGCTGACGCCGATGACCGATCCCAACCTGGTTCGCGTGCTGCAAGCGCAGACGCGTGAGCGGGTCGGGTTGGTGCCGCTGGAGGATGTGCGTCGGGGTCCGGACGCGATCGCCGCGCGCCTGTGGGAACTGGGTCGCGCGGGCCAGGGTTTCGCCATCGTCGATTGCGCCGAGGACGAAGACCTGCGCCGGCTCGCGCTGGGTGCCGTGGAGGTGCCGCTATGGGTCGGCGGCTCGGGCCTCGGGTTGGGCCTGCCCGAGAACTTCCGCCGCGCCGGCCTGCTACGTGCGCCGCTGGCGGCGCCAGCGCGCATCGCTGCGCCGCTGGTGGTGTTGGCGGGCTCCTGCTCCACGGCGACCCGCGGGCAGGTGGCGGCTTACGCGGCCAGTCATCCGACCTTGTACGTCGATGCAAAGCGCGCCTTGGTCGAAACCGGCTATGTCGATGAAGTCGCCGCCTGGTGCTTGGCGCAACACGTCGCGCCGCTGGTGGCGAGTTCGGCCGAGCCCGATGCGGTGGCCGCCAATGCGCGGCAACTTGGCGCCGGAGTTGCGGCGGGGATCGAGCACTTTTTTGCGCGACTGGCGCAGGCGCTGGCGGCGCGCGGCGTGCGACGCTTTGTGGTCGCCGGCGGCGAAACCTCGGGCGCGGTGGTCGATGCGCTGGGCCTGCGCTGGCTGGCTTTTGGCGCCGAGATCGACCCTGGCGCGCCCTCGATGTTCGGCAGCGACCCACAGGGCGAATTCGCGCTGGCGCTCAAGTCCGGCAACTTTGGCGCGCCCGACTTCTTTACCAAGGCACAGGATTTCCTATGAAAGTGGTGATCACCGGCGGTGCCGGCTTTCTGGGTCGGCAACTCGCGCGGCGACTGGCGCGGCGCGCGCCGACCTCGCGGATCGTCTGCTTCGACCAAGTCGTGCCGGTCGATGCCGCGGCCGACCCCCGGCTGGAGTTTGTCGCCGGCGACATTGCCGATCCCGCTGCGGTCGCGGCGCTGCTCGGCAGCGACACGACGAGCGTGTTCCATCTCGCGGCGGTGGTCAGCGGCGCCGCCGAAGCCGACTTCGCGCTCGGCATGCACGTGAACCTCGACGGCACCCGCACTCTGCTCGACGCCTGCCGCCAACTGCCCGCGCCGCCGCGACTGGTGTTTGCCAGCAGCCTTGCCGTGTACGGCGGCACGCTGCCGCCCGTAGTCAATGACGAGACGGCGCCGGCGCCGCAGTCGAGCTACGGTACGCAGAAGTTGATCGGCGAGTTGCTGGTAGCCGACTGCACGCGCAAGGGATACATCGACGGCCGCAGCCTGCGACTGCCGACCATCGTCGTGCGGCCGGGCAAGCCCAATGCCGCGGCCTCCAGCTTTGCCAGCGCCATCGTCCGCGAGCCGCTGGCGGGCGTGGAGGCGGTCTGCCCGGTCGAACTCGACAGCGCGCTGTGGCTCGCTTCGCCGCACACAGCGCTGAGCGGCTTGATCCACGCGCACGAGGTGCCGGCCGCGCAGTGGCGCGCGGCGACGCGGGGCCGGGCGCTCAACCTGCCCGGCATCACTGTCACCGTGGGCGCGATGCTCGATGCCTTGCGCGAAGTCGGCGGCGACGCGGCCCGCGCCCGCGTACGCGTGCAGCGCGACGAGCGCATCGCCGCCATCGTCGGCACCTGGCCGGCGCGGTTCGATACGAGCGCGGCGACGCAACTCGGGTTCGACGGCGACGCCGACTTCACGAGCATCGTGCGTGCTTATGTTCGCGAGTACGGCGGCTGACACCCTCGCCCGCATCAGACCTGTAGGGTGCAATGAGCGCAGCGAATTGCACCGTGGGTGCTGCTCGCCGCGCTGAGCGGCGCAATGCGCTTCGCTTATTGCGCCCTACGAGACCGAAGTGCGGTGAGCGGCACTCGTAGCCCGGATGCAGGCGCGAACGCGCCGGAATCCGGGTGGGTGCCGTTGCGAAGATCGACCCGGATTCCGCTTCGCTTCATCCGGGCTACCTTCCCTACGTCCGCGACGAACTGTAGGGTGCAATGAGCACAGCGAATTGCACCGTGAGCGCCGCATGCCGCTCTGAACGGCGCAATGCGCTGCGCTTATTGCGCCCTACGCGCCCTACGCGACCTACGTTCCGTTACGCAGCGCCGTCAAGGTCTTGTTCGGCGTGCTGATCTCCGGATCGCAGATCAACTCGATCAGCGCCGGCCGGCGCACCTCGCGCGTATGGCGCAGCGCCGCTTGCAGTGCCGGTGCGAAGTCTTCCGTGCGCTCCACCCGCGCACCCGCGCAACCATAAGCCCGCGCGAGCAGCGCGAAGTCCGGATTGGCGAGCGCGGTGCCGTGCACCCGGCCCGGAAACTCGCGCTCCTGGTGCATGCGGATCGTGCCGTACATGCCGTTGTTGAATACGAGCACGATGGGTGCCGCGCCGTACTGCACGGCGGTCGCCAGCTCCTGCCCGGTCATCAAAAAGTCGCCGTCGCCGGCCAGCGTGAGCACCGTGCGCTCGGGCGCGACGAGGCTCGCGGCGATGCCCGCCGGCACGCCATAGCCCATCGCGCCGCTGGTCGGCGCGAGCTGCGTGCGCAGCCCGGCGTAACGCCAGAAGCGGTGCGCCCAGGCGCTGAAGTTGCCCGCGCCATTGGTGACGATGCTGTCAGCCGGCAGCAGGCGCTGCGCGTCCTGCATTGCCTGCCAGAGGTCGAGCTTCGCGTCGCCGGCGGCGTACACCGGCGGTTTGCCTTGCCAGGCTTCGTACTCCGCGCGCGCCTGCGCGGTCGTGTCTCGCCACGGCGTGTCGGCAATCGGTGCGGTGGCGGCGAGTGCCTGCGCAAACTCCGCCAGCCCGGAGGCGATCGCCAGCCGCGGCTGGTACACGCGGCCGAGTTCTTCGATACCGGGGTGCACGTGCACGAGAGTTTGCCGCGGCACCGGCACTTCGAGCAGCGTGTAGCCGCTGGTGGTCATCTCGCCCAGCCGCGGGCCGATGGCGAGGATCAGATCGGCATCCTTGACCCGCTGCGCCAGCTTGGGGTTGATGCCGATGCCCACGTCACCGATGTAATTGGGCAGACGGTTGTCGTAGATATCTTGAAAGCGGAACGCGCAGGCCACGGGCAGCGCATTGGCCTGCGCCCAGCGCGCAAAGGCCTCGCAGGCCGCGGGCGTCCAGCCAAAGCCACCGAGGATCGCCACCGGCCGCTGCGCGGCGGCGAGCAAAGCACGCAGTTGCTGGAGTTGCGCCGCGCCGGGCGCGGCCTGCACCGGCGCATAGGGCAGGGCATCGCGCACCTGCGCGCTGGCGCTGAGCATGTCTTCGGGCAGCGCCAGCACCACCGGCCCCGGCCGCCCGCTGGTGGCGACCTGAAAGGCGTGCGCGACGTACTCCTGCACCCGTTCCGCGCGGTCGATCTGCGCGACCCATTTGGCCATCTGGCCGTACATCCGGCGGTAGTCGATCTCCTGAAACGCCTCGCGCTCGACAAAGTCGCCGCCCACCTGGCCGATGAAGAGAATCATCGGCGTGGAGTCCTGCTGCGCGCTGTGCACGCCGATCGCCGCGTTGGTCGCGCCCGGCCCGCGTGTGACAAAGGCCACGCCCGGGTTGCCGGTGAGCTTGGCGTACGCGTCGGCCATGAAGGTCGAGCCGGACTCGTGCCGGTTGACCACCAGCGCGATCGAGCTCGCGTCATGCAGCGCATCCAGCACCGCGAGGTAACTCTCGCCCGGCACGCAGAACACGCGCTCCACGCCATGCACGCGCAGTTGATCGACCAGCAGACGGGCACCGCTACGGCTTGTCATCGCATCGCTTGATGGGGCGGCAGGTACACATCCTGCCGGTAGGTGAGCACCGCCTGCGGCACATAGACCACCAGCGCGGTGAAGATCATCCCGCTCGCCAGCGCCTCGCCCCAGGCGAGCAGCAGCGCGTAGACGATGAGGCTCTCGAAGTCCGGCACCGCACCCGGCGCCGCGGCCCAGCCGGCCGCGAGCAGCGCAAGGCTGGTGGCGGCGGTGACCACAAGCACGACAAACATGCCGTTGCCGATCATGAAGATGAAAAGATTCTTCGGCAGCCAGCGCGCGAGTTGCCGTTGCAGCCCGGTCGCCAGCCACACCGGGCCCACCGCGATCAGCAGGCCGTTGACGCCGAAGTCGGCCCAACTGCCGCCAAAGGCCGCGGTGTGCAGCGCGAGCGCCAGCAGCAGGCCGAGGATCGCGCGCGCCCGGCCAAAGAGCAGCGCGTACAGCGCCACGCCCAACATGGCAAAGCGCGGGCCACCGGCCGCGCCAATCTGCGCCGACCACAACCAGGCCATCAGCAGCGCGCCGGCCAGCCACAGGTGTTGCTGCACTTCGGCGAGCAGAAACTGGCGGCGCACGGCAGCCAGCGCCAGCGCGGCGAAGGGCAGCAACAGCGCCCAGCCGGCGAGCACGATGGCCAAGGGGAGTTCGGAGTGCAGCAGCATCGTGGCGATTATCGCGCCGAGCCGCGCTGCAATAGACTGCGGGCGAGGGCAGTGAATCACAGAGGGCAGACCCATGACGAGCAAACCCAACGCAATCGATCTAGCGGAAGTCGAGCGCCTGGTCGCGGCACTGGAACGCGACCTGCAAGCGGTGCGCGCCGGGCAGGGCGATCTGGCGCCGCTGCGCGCCGAAGTCGAGCAACTGCGCGAGCAACTGGCGCAGACCGATGCCGCGCCGGCGGAAATGCACGAGCGCCTGCACGGCGTGCGCGCCGCGCTTGCCAGCGCTGGGGACGAGCTTTTCACCGATGCGGTGAAGGGTAGCGACTATCTGGTGCGGATCGGGCGGATACTGGGGATGTAGGCGGAGCTGGCCTGCCGAGGCGCTTTGCCTATGCGAAACAAGTTCATCTGCCGTCGTCGTTTCCGTGCGAGCGGAAACCGAGTGGCTTTCACCGTAGCTGCTGCGTTCCCTGCTTCCAGCGAGTGGTGCGCTGGTGATGGCTGTTTTGACGGAGCGGTTCGTGCGATGCGGACTCCACGATATCCAGAAAAGTGCAGCGTAAACCGGAGCTTGGCCGCGTCTCTGTGTCGAGGTTATCCAGCATCGATCCGGTTAATCGCCTCGGTTATCGGCCAGTGCGCGTTCACGAAATCAAGTTGAACTAAACCGCTGACGCGGTGGGCGGACGGACGGGTTGTTTGTCGCAGGACGCGGTGCGCAGACAGTCGGAGTCGTAGCTTGATCGATGCGGGCAGGTGCCCGCGACGATCGAGGAGAACGACATGACCCCGTTGAGACGCAAGATGATCGACGCGCTGGTATTGCATGGCAAGGCCGCGCGCACCCAAGAGAGCTACATCGCCGCCGTGGCGCGGCTGGCGCAGCACTACCACCGCAGCCCCGAGGGGCTGAGCGCCGATGAAGTTCAGGCCTACCTCGTGCATCTGCTGCGCGAGCGGCGGTTATCGCGGTCGACCGTGAACCAGGCCGGTTGCGCCATCGGCTTTCTGTTCGGCAAAGTGCTGGGCCGCGACCCGGCGGCCTGCCAGATTCCGCTGCCGCGCGCCCCGCAGCGGCTGCCCGAGATCCTGTCGCGCGAAGAGATCGCGCGGCTGCTCGCCTGCGCCCCGCACACCAAGGCCCGCATGTTCCTCGCCTGCGCCTACGCCCTGGGCCTGCGCGTGAGCGAACTGTGCGCCCTGCGGCCGGCGCACATCGACGCGGCCGCCGACCGCATGTGCGTACGGGTGGTGCAGGGCAAAGGTGCCAAGGATCGCTACGTCCCCCTGTCGGCCGATCTGCTGGCCGAGTTGCGGGCGTACCGGCACGGCGTGCCGCCCGGCCCCTGGCTGTTTGGCTCCGCAAGCGATCCGAACCAGCCCTTGCAGGTTGGCCAAGCCCAGCGCTGGTACCACCGCGCCCGCGCGCAGGCCGGCATCGGCAAGGCCGGCGGCATCCACAGCCTGCGCCACTGCTACGCCACGCATCTGCTCGAAGCCGGCGTCGATCTGCACAGCATCGCCCAGTGGCTCGGCCACCGGCAGGTCGGCACCACCGCGAGGTACTTGCATCTGGCGCGCCCCGATGCCCCCGACGGCGCCCGCTGCATGCCCCTGGCCTTGTTAAGCGGTCTGCCCCGCCCGAATCTGCACTGATCGTCCGGCCCCATGCCGGTCGCCCTGGCCGAGGTGCTTGCGCGCCACGGCCCCCGCTACTTGGCCGGTCACGGCCTGAGCCGCTTTCAGGCCAAGGCCTGGCGCGCCATTGCCGCCTGCCGGACCCCGGCGCAGGGCGGAGTGCGACTGCGCTGCGCCGGCTGCGGTGCCGAGCAATGGCGCTGGCGCTCCTGTCGCAACCGGCACTGCCCGCGCTGCCAGAAGCAGGCCGCCGAGAGCTGGCGGCGGGCGCGTGGGGCCGAACTGCTGGCGGTGCCTTACACGCACCTGGTCTTTACCGTCCCGCACGAGCTCAACCCCCTGGCCCGCGCCCACCCGCGCTGGGTCTACGAGACGGCAATGGCGAGCACGGCGGCCACGCTGACCGCGTTCGCCGCCAATCCCCGCTGGCTCAGGGCGCAAGCGGCCTTTACTCTGGTGCTGCACACCTGGACCCAGGACCTGCGGCTGCATGTGCACGTACACGCGCTCATCGCCTGTGGCGGTCTGGACGCGCAAGGCCAATGGCGTACCCCGGTGCGGGGGCCGCGCTTCCTGTTTCCGGTGCAGGGCCTGTCTAAAGTCTTCGCGGGCAAGTTCCGGGCGGCGCTGGCCGCGGCCGAGCGTGCCGGCACCCTGAGCCGCGATCCGCAGGCCGAGCCGGCGCAGCGGCAGCGGCGCCGCCGCCGGCTGTGCTGCCCCTGGGTGGTGTATGCCAAGACGCCACTGGCAGGAGCAGCGGCGGTGCTGGACTATCTGTCGCGCTACACCCACCGCACCGCCATCGGGCACGAGCGCATCGTGGGCCTGGACGAGCAAACGGTGCGACTGCGGGTGCGGGCCGACGCGCACGGCGGCAAGAAGCTGGTGCGCATCGACGGCGCGCAGTTCGTCGGCCGCTTTGTGCAGCACGTGCTGCCCACGGGCTTTAAGCGCATCCGCCACTATGGGCTGCTGGCGCCGCGGCACAAGACGGCGCGCCTGGCGCAGGCCCGCGCGACTTTGCAGATGCCGGCGCCCAATCCGCTGGCGCGCGAGGCGGCGACGGAGTTCCTGCGGCGGGTGGCGCGTATCGATAGCGAGTGCTGTCCGCACTGCCACACACGCTGGACGCTGGTGCAGCAGTTCGGGCCGCTGCCGGCGGTACCGTGGCCGCGCGCCGGCGGCGCGGCGCGCCAGATCGCGGCGCTGGCGCAGGGGCCGTGAGATGGGCGCGCGCAAGCGAGCAAGCTCCTCGTCGAGCGCACTGCGGTTCTTTGCGGCGAACCGGCGGTGGTGGTTTGCGCTGCCGGCCGCGCGGACGGCAAAACATCGCCCCAATCGACCGTTGCACCGCACCGCAAGGCGATCGCGCGCCCCGGGCCGAGGCCAACGATGCCGTCTCAGCCGCCGCCGCTGCGCCGCGGCACTGGTGTCTCGGGCCGCTTGAACCTTACACTGCCCATTACCAACGCCGCCGCGCCAGACGCTGCCGGCGGTTCAGTCCAACGAGGTTCATCCGCCGCGATGCCGCGCCGCGCCTTCGACCAACGCCTCCGCCGCGGCGGATAAACCCTATTCGTTGGGATTCATTCGATAGGGGCCGCAGGTGACCGACCTCATCAGCAAAAAGACACGCGTCGAATTTAGAGAGTACTTCGTCGGTACCTCGCTTCGAGAGATCGAAATGGCCTTCGACGCCGCTGATGTACCGATTGACGAGACGTACGATCCCAACGTGTCGGGCCAGAGACGGACGTTGGTTGAGCAGTACTACCATTCGATCGACTGGTCAAAGTGGGCTGATGTTCGAAAGGTTTTAACCGTTTACGAGAACGTACTCAGTGAACTTGAGGATCATGCGCAAAACAGCCAAGAATGGGCGCGCAAGACGTTCCCACTTCTCAAAAAATGGGTGGAGAAGGACGGTTTCCATTACGAAGCTGGGAAGCTACAACCTCGTGGGCGAACCCATGGGCTCGAACACATTGCTGATGCTGTTTCGGCCTTCGACCTCCCCGAGCTCCACCGACAGATTCAGAGAATGCAATCCTCTATTGACGACGACCCAGGTCTCGCGATCGGGACGGCAAAGGAACTCGTTGAGACTGTATGCAGAACGATCCTTGAGCAAAGACAGTTGGTTGTTGCTGACGACGCCGACTTGGTGCAGTTGGTGAAGGAAGTTCGAAAGGCGCTCGGCTTAATACCTGAATCGATTCCAAACGCGGCGAAAGGATCCGAGTCGATTCGCCGGCTTCTTAGCAATCTAGGTAACGTGGCCCAGGGACTGGGAGAGCTTCGGAACCTCTATGGGACTGGGCACGGCAAGGGTGGTTCGACGCGCGGGCTAAGTCCACGCCACGCGCGCCTTGCTGTCGGTGCAGCATCTACCCTGTGTACGTTTCTTTTCGAAACCCACCTTGAGCGGAGTATATGACGCCCAACCAGTGCATCGAGCGGACGGCTGGCAAGCGGTGCTTGCCAGTGCGCTTCGGCCTACGACCTTCGCCCGCCGCTCATGCACTACGTTAGGGAGCACAATCTATGCGGTTTGCAATCTTCGCAATGCTCTGTGCCAGCGTAAGTGGCTGCGCCTTACCGCTGCTCAAGAGCGAGAGACTCGAACCCCGAGAGGTTCTATATCTCAAGGCGCATGAGGTTACAGACAACTCTGGCAGGCAGGATGATCAGTCGGTGGACTCGCCGTCCTTCTTGTCGTGTACTACCAACCACGACTATCTAGTTGGTGACAGTGCGCAGCCCGTAATTGCAACTGCTTGGCCTTTTGCACTCATGGCCAGCAACTCTTATCGCACTAACGCCCAGTTTAAGGTGCCAGATTGGACGCTGAAGCATCACTTTCGGGGTGCATTCAATAGCGGATATGGCATTGCGTTCCAGGCTGACGTTTACCTTCGCGGCGAGACTGACAAACCCAGCGAGGTTGCGATCGTCTTTCGCGGCACTGATCACTCAGTCGACTGGCTTACGAATCTCACGATGTGGTGGCCATGGAATGAGGACAGAGCGCCCGCGCAATACATCCAGGCGGAGGCACTTGTGCGTTGGGTTGAGAAACACTATCGAGGGCTGCGCATTAACTTCGTCGGACATTCTTTGGGCGGTGGACTAGCGTTTCACGTCGGCTGGACCCGCCAAGATTCACGAGTCTTCGCGTTCAACACATCACCTAGGGTGTGGGCGTCAGGCGAGCCGATTCAATCGGATAGGTATGACATTGCCGAAACAGGAGAAGTCTTGCGAGCACTACAGTTTTGGCGAACGTTGCCTGGCACTAAGACCCGAATGAACTTCCGATCGGCGGGCCTAATCGGCGACCACAATATGTACTACTTCTCTAGAGCTATCCTCTACCAAGCGCGCAAACAAGGGGACGATGGGGCAGAGAAAGCCGCAAGGCTCAACCTTGGTTGCAGTGCTCCCTAACCCCTCGTTCAACCCTGACCCGCTACGGCAGGCGCTGTAAGGCCGGGCAACGCCAGTGTGTACTATCGTCGTTGCCCGGCCTTACAGCGCCTGCCTCCGCGGTCAGGGTTAACTCGAACGTTACGCGATGCGAAGTTTTGTGTTTGGAGGTGACGAGGCGGAGCGAATCGAGATTCGAGTGCATGGGTACGAACGCGCTCCAGTGGGCGAGTACTACGACGACAACTGGCTTCGGGTTTCTGTCCGTGTGAGCGCGGGCGCCTTCGCGGGTTTGTTTGATGCGACGTTTCTAACCTCAGAGTTCGTGGGCTTCCGCGAGAGCTTGGGTGCGCTGCATGACTCGCTTATTGGGTCGGCGCGCTTTTCAACGCTCGAAGAGCAACTTGTCCTGGATCTCACCGGCGACCGCCTCGGCCACATTACTCTGAGAGGGGTGGCGACCGACGCGCCTGGAATAGGTAACCGGTTGCAGTTTCAACTCGCGCTCGATCAGAGTCATCTCTCAGTGGCGCTAAGAGATTTGGATGCCATGATCTGCACCTTTCCGGTCCGTGCTGGCTAACAAGTCGGGCGAGGTCGGGGCCCGGCGGTAAGGCGCGGCGAGGCGCAGTTGGCGATTCTGTACCTGGCGGCGCGCTGCCGCTGTGTGCCGATCACCCTTTCGTTGCGACGAAGCGAAGAGCGAACTTCTATCGGCGGCGGCACTTCGAAACACCTGAGATAGGGCAAGGGAAACCACTGAATGAAATTCACCCACCTCGGCGCGAGCGGCCTCGAAATCTCCCGCCTCGCGCTCGGCATGATGACCTGGGGTTCGCCCGCGTGGCGGCCGTGGGTGAAGAGCGAGGCCGAGGCGCGGCCGATGGTGGGGCGCGCGCTGGAACTCGGCATCAATCTCTTCGACACCGCCGACATGTATTCGGCCGGCCTGAGCGAGGAGATCACCGGCCGCCTGCTGCGCGAGATGGCGCCGCGCGAGGAGGTGGTGATCGCCACCAAGGTCTACTACCCGGTCGATCTGGTGCGTATTTCAGCGATCGTGGACGGCTGTTTCAGTCTGATCGTGGACGGTGTTTCAGCGTGATCGTGGACGGCATTTCAGGCTGATCGTGGACGGGGCAGGGGTGCGCGCCAGCGAGGGGTTTGATGGTAGCGCAGTGT
>JBKCXU010000057.1:0-13940 GCA_046316025.1 Betaproteobacteria bacterium
GCCAACCCGTAGATCGCGCCGGTGCATCTGCGGGCGGCGAGGCTGCGTGCGCCCGACGGCGGCGCGCGCTCGCGGCTCGGTCGCGCCGGGGCCAACGCCAACGGACTGGCCGCGGCCGCCGAGGCGGCGGTCAAGCGCTTGCCGCAGGTGCAGGGCGGCGACGGGCAGATTCAAGTCGGGCGCGACTTGATCGGCCTGCTTAACCAGACCGACAGGGAGGCGCAAAAGCGTGGCGACGCCTATATCGCCAGCGAGATGTTTCTGTTGGCGCTCGCCGACGACAAGGGCGAGGCCGGTCGCCTGGCGCGCGAAAACGGTTTGACCCGCAAGGCGCTGGAGGCCGCCATCGAGGCCGTGCGCGGCGGCCAGAACGTCGGCAATGCCGAGGCCGAGGGCCAGCGCGAGGCGTTGAAGAAATACACGATCGACCTCACCGAGCGGGCCCGGCAGGGCAGGCTCGACCCGGTGATCGGCCGCGACGACGAGATTCGCCGCACGATCCAGATCCTGCAACGGCGCACCAAGAACAATCCGGTGCTGATCGGCGAGCCGGGTGTGGGCAAGACCGCCATCGTCGAAGGGCTGGCGCAACGGATCGTCAATGGCGAGGTGCCCGATACGCTGAAGAACAAGCGCGTGCTGACGCTCGACCTCGCCGCGCTGCTGGCCGGTGCCAAGTACCGCGGCGAGTTCGAAGAGCGGCTGAAAGCCGTGCTGAAGGAGATCGCGGCCGACGAAGGCCAGACCATCGTCTTCATCGACGAGATCCACACGATGGTCGGCGCCGGCAAGGCCGAAGGCGCCATCGACGCCGGCAATATGTTGAAGCCCGCGCTCGCCCGCGGTGAGCTGCATTGCGTGGGCGCCACCACGCTCAACGAGTACCGCAAGTACATCGAAAAAGACGCCGCGCTGGAGCGGCGCTTCCAGAAGGTGCTGGTGGACGAGCCGAGTGTGGAGAGCACGATTGCCATCCTGCGCGGCTTGCAGGAGCGCTACGAGCTGCACCACGGTGTCGAGATCACCGACCCGGCCATCGTCGCCGCGGCGGAATTGAGCCACCGCTACATCACCGACCGCTTCCTGCCCGACAAGGCGATCGACCTGATCGACGAGGCGGCGGCGCGCATCAAGATGGAGATCGACTCCAAGCCCGAGGTGATGGACAAGCTCGACCGGCGCCTGATCCAGTTGAAGATCGAGCGCGAGGCGGTCAAGAAGGAGGCCGACGAGGCTTCGCGCAAGCGGCTCGATCTGATCGAAGAAGAAATCAAGCGGCTGGAAAAGGAATACGCCGACTTCGACGAAGTGCTGCGCGCCGAGAAGGCCGCGGTGCAGGGCTCGGCCAACATCAAGACCGAGATCGACAAGCTGCGCGCGCAGATGGTGGAACTACAACGCAAGGGCGCGCTCGACAAGGTGGCCGAGATCCAGTACGGCAAGCTGCCCAAGCTGGAAGCGCAACTGAAAGAAGCGGAGCAGGGCGGCGGCAAACAGGAGTTCAAGCTGCTGCGCAAGGAAGTTGGCGCTGAGGAGATCGCGGAAGTCGTCTCGCGCGCCACGGGCATCCCGGTGGCCAAGATGATGCAAGGCGAGCGCGAGAAGCTGCTCGGCATGGAGGAGCGGCTGCATGCGCGCGTGGTCGGGCAGGATGAGGCGGTGCGCCTCGTGTCCGATGCGATCCGCCGTTCGCGCGCGGGCTTGTCCGATCCCAACCGGCCCTATGGTTCGTTCCTGTTCCTCGGCCCCACAGGCGTGGGCAAGACCGAGCTCTGCAAGGCGCTGGCGGAGTTTCTGTTCGACAGCGAAGACCATCTGATCCGCGTCGACATGTCCGAGTACATGGAGAAGCACTCGGTATCGCGCTTGATCGGCGCGCCGCCCGGATATGTCGGCTACGAGGAGGGCGGCCAACTCACCGAGCTGGTGCGCCGCAAGCCCTACAGCGTGATCCTGTTGGACGAGGTGGAAAAGGCGCACCCGGACGTGTTCAACGTGCTGCTGCAAGTGCTGGACGACGGCCGCATGACCGACGGCCAGGGCCGCACCGTGGACTTCAAGAACACGGTGCTGGTGATGACCTCCAACCTGGGTTCGCACGAAATCCAGCGGATGGCCGGGCAGGACTACGAGCTCATCAAAGAGGCGGTGATGGGCGACGTGCGCAAGAGCTTCCGGCCCGAGTTCGTCAACCGGATCGACGAGATCGTCGTATTCCACGCGCTGGACGCGAAGAACATTCAATCGATTGCGAAGATTCAGCTACAACGACTGGCGCAGCGGCTGGCCGCGCAGGACATGCGGCTGGAGGTGAGCGATGCCGCGGTGGCGGAGATCGCAAAGGTCGGCTTCGACCCCGTCTACGGTGCGCGGCCGCTGAAGCGCGCGATCCAGCAGCAGATCGAAAACCCGGTCGCGCGGCGTGTCCTGGAAGGCAAGATCGGACCGAAAGACGTCGTACCCGTAGACTTCGCCAACGGCAGTTTCGTCTTCGATCGAGTCGTTCATTGATCCCCGGGCCTGCCGCGCTCGGGCGCGTGCTGCAAGCGGCCGGCGCCGACCGAGCCGCGCTGCGCGCGCTGGCGGCGGGCGTGCTGGTTGCGGCGGCGACCGACGTGGTCGTGTTCGTCGCCGCGCAGCGCGCGCTCGGCGGGCTTGAGGCAGCGCAGGCGCTGGCGTTTGCGACGGCGACCGCGCTGGGCGCGTCGGCGACGGTTCGCGCCGCCCGCAGTGCCGCAGTGCGCTGGCGCGTCGGCGCGGTTGTCGTCCTCCTGCTACTTGCCTATGCGCTGCGCGCGGGCGTGCTGAGCCTGCTGGTCGAGCAGGGCGGCTGGCCGGCAGCGCTGGCGGTGTTGCCGTCCACGGCAACGGGCGCGGCGGTGCTTTTCGCGGGCGGCGCTCTCTTTGCGGTCGGCAACCGGCCTTGGGCCGCGCAAGGCGAGCAGCGCTGGGTCGTTGCAGCCGCCTTTGCGCTGCTCTACAGCCTAGCGCTGCGGCTCGTCTATCTGGATCAGCTCGAACTGACACCGCAGGAGGCGTACTACTGGAACTTCGCCCGCCATCTGGATATCGGCTACCTCGACCATCCGCCGCTGGTGGCCTGGCTGATCGCCGCGTCCACGGCCTTCGGCGGCGGGGAATTCTGGGTGCGACTGCCGGCCGTCGCGTCATCGCTGGTGGCGGTCTACTTCGCGACGCGCTTGGCGCGCGACGTGGGCAGCCCGTCGCTCGCCGCCCGCAGCGCACTGCTTGCGACGCTGCTGCCGTTCTTCTTCGGCATCGGCGCGATGATGACGCCCGATGCGCCGCTGACGGCCGCGTGGGCCGCGGCCTTGTACTTCCTGCACCGCGCGCTGCTGCGCGACCAAGGGCGCGCCTGGCTCGGCGCCGGGGCGGCGATCGGCGCTGGCATGCTCGCCAAGTACACGATGATCCTGGTGCCGTTGGCGGTGCTGGCGTTCATGGTCGTCGATGCTCGCGCGCGGCGCGCGCTTTTCTCTCATTGGCCCTGGGCGGGTGCGCTGCTGGCGCTGGCGCTGTTCTCGCCGGTGGTGCTGTGGAACGTGCAGCACGACTGGGCCTCGTTTACCTTCCAGGGCGCGCGACGGCTGGCGACCGAGTCGAAGACCTTCGGCCTGCATCTTTTTGCCGCCTTCCTTCTGCTGGTGGTGACGCCGTGGGGCATCGTCGGGCTGCTTCGTGGCTGGGCGCGTGCGCGTCCAGCGGCCAGTGGCGAGGCGGTGGACCGCCGAGCGGCGCAGTTTCTCGTGCTCTTCGTGCTCGTGCCGCTGCTGCCGCTGGTGGTGACGAGCGTGTGGACCGAAACCAAGTTCCACTGGACCGGGCCGGTGTGGCTGGCGGCGCTGCCGCTGATGGCACTGACCTTCACTGTCCCGGCGCGACCGGCGCGGATAGACCGTCCGCTCGCTGCCAGTTGGCCGCCGCTGCTGGCAGTGCTGTTGTCGCTGTACGCAGTCTTGTTGTTCTACTACCCGGTGTATGGCATCGGCGGTCTGCACGCGCATCACCGCTACGTGGAAACCGGTTGGCGCGAATTGCGCGCACAGGTGCAGCAGATCGAAGACCGCGTGGTGCAGGAAACCGGCCGCCGGCCGGCGCTGATCGGCCTGGACAAGCACAACCTGGCGAGCGAAGTGGCCTACTACGACCCGCGCGGCGACGGCCACCGCGACACTGCCAGCCGCAACATCGTCTTCGACGAGACCGCGCTGATGTATGAGTTCTGGTTTTCGCCGCGGGACTTTGCCGGGCAGGACTTGCTGCTGGTGGCCTGCCGGCGCGAGCAGATCGAAGATGCGCGCGTGCCGCCGCAGGCGCAACGCCTGGGGCCGGTCGAGGTGCTGGCCGCCGCGGGCGGCCGGCGCGAGTGCTACGCGCGTGTGCTGTACGGCTTCACGCCGGCGGCGACGTCAAATGCGCCGGTGCAACCATAACCGCAGTCGGTCGAACGTCCACAAGTCGTTACTGACGAAGTTGAAAAGGCTGGCCACCACGATGGCGATGGCGTTGGCGATCAGGTAACGAAAGTGCGTGACCAGCAGATTGGACAGCACGAATTGCAGCGCGATGCCGATCCAGCAGGCGAGCGCGTATTGGCCGAACTGCAACGGCAGCGTGCGGCCGATCAGCGCCCGCCGGTCGCCCCAGGTCCAGGCGCGGTTCCAGGCGAAGTTGTTGATCGTCGCCAGCAGGATGGCGAGCGCCAGCGAGACGTTCAGGCGCAGGCGGTCGGGCTCGACCGAGCGGAAGAGCCACTCTTGCCCGGCGTAGACGACCGCCATATTCACCACCGCACCGGAAGCGCCGACCAGGCAGAACTTGACGAAGCGCCACGGTACGTAACGGGCCATCCACGGCGGAAAGCGGTCGTGGCCGCGGCGGCGCGGCGCATCAGTCATCGGCTTGCGCCGTTGCCGCGGAAAGGAACTGCCGCGCCTTGGCGAGCACCGCCGCCGGGCCGATCTGCTTCAGGCATTGGTTGTCGCCGTCGCAGGGCGAGTTGCGATGGTTGTACGCCGTCAGGCAGGGCGAGCACGGCAGGGCCTGGTAGAACACGTGCGCGTTGGGCGCGTGCGAGCCGTACAGCAGAGGCGTTTCCGGGCCGAAGAGGGCAATGGTCGGCGTTGGCGTCAGAGCGGCAAACTGGCCGGGCCCGCCGTCATTGGTGACGAGCAGGTCGGCGGCACGGATCAGCGCCAGCAGTTCGCGCAGGGAGCGGGTGTACCCGGCCAGACTCACGCAGTGCGGGCTGCCGACGCGGGCAGCCAGTTCTTCGGCGAGCGGCCGATCGACGTTCAGTCCGGTCAGCCCTATCGCGTTGCCGTCGCCCGCCAGGGCCGTGCACAGTTCGGCGAAGTGCGCCAGCGGCCAGGCGCGGATCGGCAGGATGCCGCCGCCCGGATACACCAGCACCAGGCGCCGCCCGCGCAGCGCCGGAAAGTCGCGGTGAAGCTTGTCGGCCGCGGCGGCGACCTCACCCGGTGCGAACTCGAACGGCGGTGCCGCGAGCGGCACCTCGGTAACGGCCGCCTTGGCCAGCGGCCGCGCGCTCGCGCCGATCGCGTCGATCAGCACCAGAAACTGGCGCGAGATGTGCTGGCAGGGGTTGTACAGAACGGGCCGGTTGATGTAGCTGCCGCGATACAAACCCTCCTGCGTGCCGCGCTCGAAGCCGACCCGCACCGCCGCGCCGGACAGGTAGGCAAGAATGCTGCCGATCCGCGCAAAGAGTTCGCAGTCGATCGCCACGTCCGGACGCAGCCGCCAGAGCGTGCGCAAGGCGCGCCAGAGGGTGGCGACGAGACGACCGGCCGAACGGTCGTCGATCTCGATGGCGCCGGCGTCGGCGGCCGCGCGCACCAGCCCCAGCGCCTCGCGGTTCTTGGCAAACAGCACAAAGTGCAACTCGCTTGCCGGGTAGCGCCGGCGCAGCCGCTCGAACATGGCGTGGGCCAGCACCAGGCTGCCCATTTCGGAAAGCAGAATCACGACGATCCGGCGCGGCCCCGTGGCCGGGTCGAAGGGCGCGCGCTGCGGCCGCAGCCGCTCGACGAGCGACAGCAGAGCGCATACGGGGATACCGACGCTGCGGTCGATCAGGCGCTGGACGGCGATGTTCAACGTGTGCACCTCGGCGGGCGTGGCGGCGCCCGCCACGCCCGCTCAGTGCAGCGGTGCCGCGGGCTGCTCTTCGCCGTCTTCCGGCTGCTCGGTGTGCACCGAATGCCCGGCCGGGTTGGGGAACATCGGCGCGCCGCAATCGTCGCAATACTCCAGCGGAAAGCGGTGCGCGTGGGCGGTCACGCGGGTGACGCCGAGCTGGCGCAGCGCGGCCTCGATTTCCTCCTGCGCCGCTTCTTCGTCGTCGCCGAGCAGCGGCCAGACCACGCCTTCGACGACGGTGTCTTCATTGCCGGTGGGGCCGATGCCGATCCGCATCTCTTCGACGCGCTTGTCTTCGTAGGCGGCGATCGTCGCTTGCAGGACGGACGCCTCAAGGTTGAACGTGAGCTTGAGGAAGGCCACCGCCGCCTCCAGCGAGAAACCACGCAGTTCGCGATCGCCGTCGCGCAGCGCCGCGTGGAAGGCCACCGGCGCCAGCACGCGATAGCGGCAGCCGGTGAGCACGGGCTTCAACACGTTGGCGGTCTGCTCGCCAAAGGTTTCCAGCGCCGCGGTCTTGGCGTCCGGGTCCACGCCCGGCTGCTGCCAGTGAAAGAGCGCCTGCCCCTGCGGCGCGACGAAAGCGGCCAGCAGATAGCGCGTGTCGGCCAGCATCGCCACCGGTTCGCGCAGGCTCTTGGGGTCGATCTTCAGGCGCTGGCCTTGGGCGGCGGCAGCAAACGCGCGTTGGGCGAATTCATGTACCTCGCCGAAGGAGTCCGGCAACTGGTCGATGGCAAAGAGTGCGTCGGCCACCGCAACGCGCACACCGCGCGCGGCCAGATGCGCGGTCAACTGCGTGGTCGCGTTGTCCAGCACCGCGCTCGACACCGGGCCTGCCGGCAGCTTGTAGCGCGACCAGGCGAGCAACGGCAGCGCCAGCAGCAGCGCGTCGTGCGGCGCGCCGTCGATGTCGAGGGTGGCACTTTCGGCGCAGGCTTCGGCCAAGTCGGCCAGTTCTTCGTAGGCGCGGCCGTCGTCGCGCGCCAGCTGGTCGAGCGCCGCGTCGATGTCGGCATCGGCGCCGCGTGCCAGGCGGTCGTTCAGCAGCTCGGTCAGGCGGCGCTGCCAGAGGTCGTCTTCGAGGCGGCTGCTCGACTCGGCCAGCCGCCGCGCCAGCTTGCCGAGCGTGGCGGCGTCGGCCGATTGGCGGGCGCGCGAGATAAAGCGATTGCGTCGCATTAGGGTGAGTTCCCGGTGCGTTGAAGCGGGCCGCGATTATCCCACCCTAGTGTCCCGACCCATGAGTTTCGAAGCATCGCCGCGAGCGCACCGGGTCGTCGCGCACAACAATGGCGAAATCGGCGCCAGACGCGAAGCCGCGCGCAGCCGGGTTGGGAACCCGGCGAGCACGGCGACAAAGTATGGCGGCGTTTCTCGCCATTGCTGTTTCGGAACTCGTGGGTCGGGACACCGGGCTAGTCGAGCCGGCCGATCCGCGGCAGCGGGTCGGGCGCCAGCGGCTGCGTGCGCGAGGCTTGCCGCAGGTAGTCCACCAGTGCATCGACGTCGAGCGGGCCGCCGGCGGCGTCGGTGCCGGCGCGCAAGCCCACGAAGCCGTCGCCGCCGTCGGCGAGGTAGCTGTTCACCGTCACGCGGTAGCGCCCCTCCGGCTGCACCGGCGCGCCGTCCAGCAGCAGCGAGGCGGGGTCGATCCGCTTGCCCCAGGGGGCGGCCGCGCGCCAGGCGTAGGTGAGCCCGCGCGAGGGCTGGAGAAACCGCACCCGCTCCGGATTGCTGCGGTTCCATTGCGCTTCGAGCAGCGCGCGCAATTGCGCGCCGGTCAGCGTCAGCGTGACGAGCGTGTTGCCGAAGGGTTGCATTGCAAAGGCATCGCCATAGGTCACCGCGCCGCCGCCGCGCGGGCGCAGGTCGGTGCGGATGCCGCCGGGGTTGGTGAAGGCGATCTGTGCGCCGTTGGCCTGCGTTGCGGCCAGTTGCGCGTCGGCGATCAGGCGCCCGGCCGGACTGTCGCCGCCGGCGTCCGGCACGCGGACGAACGCTGCGGCGATCCGCCCGGCCGGTCTTTGTGCCAGCGGCTCGGCGCGCTGGCGGTAGTGCTCGACCAGCGCCAGCACCTGTGCATCCGGCGCCAGCGGCGGGTAGGCGGCGCGCAGGGCCGGCTCCGTGCTGCCACCGTTGGGAAGCGGCTCGTTTCGGGCGCGGGTCTGGCCGCGCAGCACGCGGCCGCTGGCGCGGTCGATGGCGAGATCGATCACCGACAGCAGGCGACCGTGGGCGCCGGCCTGGATCACCGTGCGGCCATCGATGGCGCACAGATAGGCACGATGGGTGTGCCCGGACAGCACGGCGTCGATGGCGGGATCGAGCCGCTTCTCGATCTCGAAGATCTCGCCACGCGGGTTGTCGCAGGCGTTGATGCCGCCGTCGGCCTCGCCGCCCTCATGAATCACTGCGATCAGCACGCCGACGCCGGCCTCGCGCAGGCGGCGCGCCTCGCGGTTGATGGCTTCCGCTTCGGGCAGGAAGCGCCAGCCGCGGATACCCGCCGGCATGACGATGCCCGGGGTGGCGCGGGTGACCGCGCCGATGAAGCCGACCTGCACGCCGTCGACCGTCTTGACCACCGAGGCGGCAAAGAGCGGTTGGCCGTCGCGGTCGACGACGTTGGCGGCGATGAACGGGAACTTCGCCCCCGCGTAGCGGCCCATAGGATGCTGGCAGGTCGCCGCGGCGCCACGCGGGGCCGCGATGCAGCCGCCCCCGACCAGCCGGCGCAGCTCATCGACCCCGTTGTCGAACTCGTGATTGCCGACGGCGTTCAGGTCGAGGCCGATCAGGTTCATCGCCTCGATGGTCGGCTCGTCGTGAAACAGTGCGGAAACCAAAGGCGAGGCGCCGATCAGATCGCCGCTGGAGACGACGACACTCGCCGGCACTTCGCGCCGCAGCTGCGCGATGCGGGTCGCGAGGTACGCGGCGCCGCCCGAGCGCAGCGCAAGCTGGCGGGTCGGATCGGCGGGGTCGGGCACCGGCACCGTCAGTTCGCCCGCTTCCAGGTGGCCGTGAAAGTCGTTGAACGCGATCACCCGCAGGCGCAGCGGCTCGGCGGCGGACGTAGCCAGCGGCAGCGCGAGCAGCAGAGCAAGCAGGTACCGGACGATGTGGGGCATCGACATGCCTCGAAGCGATCGCGCATTATCGACGCCTCCTGCTGCTAAATTGCCTCGCATGAGCAGCGCCGCGCTGTCCCCGCCGCTGGCCCGCGATGCCGAGGTGATAGGCCTCGTCGGGCTGGCGCACGGCACCTCGCACTTCTTTCACCTGATGCTGCCGCCGCTTTTCCCGTGGCTGATGCGGGACTTCGGCCTGAACTTCACGCAGGTCGGCCTTCTGATGACGGTGTTCTTCATCGTCAGCGGCGTCGGCCAGGCGTTGGCGGGTTTCGTCGTCGATCGCCTCGGCGCGCGGCCGGTGCTGTTTTTCGGCGTCGGCACGCTGGCCGCGTCCGGCGCGCTGCTGGGGCTCGCGGGCAGCTACGGCGGCTTGATCGCGGCGGCGGCGGTCGCGGGCTTGGGCAACAGCGTGTTCCACCCGGTGGACTTCACGCTGCTCAACCATCGCGTCTCGACCCCAAGGCTCGGGCACGCGTTCTCGATGCACGGGCTGTCGGGCAACCTCGGCTGGGCCGCCGCGCCGGTGTTCATGACCGCGATCGCCGCAGCAACCGACTGGCATGTCGCTGGCTTTGCCGCGGCCGGCGTGGCCTTGGCGGTGCTGGCGCTGCTCGTCTTCCGTCGCGACGTGCTCGACGACCGCGCCGCTGCCGCGGTGGTCGCGCCCAAGGAAGTCGCCGCAGGCGGGCAACTCGACTTTCTGCGCTCGGGCGCGGTGTGGATGTGTTTTGTGTTTTTCTTTCTCGTGACTGGCGCCTTTGGGATCCTGCAAAGCTTCGGGCCGTCGATCCTCAATCACGTCTATGGCGTGTCGCTCGAATTGGCCGCAGGTGGGCTGACCGCGTATCTGCTGGGCAGTGCGGCGGGGATGGTGGCGGGCGGGCTTGTCGCCGCGCGCCTGGACAACAGCGACAGCGCCATTGCGGTTGCGCTCGCCTCGGCGGCGTCGGTGGCGATGCTGCTTGCCAGTGGTGCCGCGCCCGCTTGGGGGCTGCTGCCGCTGATGGCGCTGATGGGCTTTGGCGTCGGCGTGGCGGGTCCCAACCGCGATTTGCTGGTGCGCAAAGCCGCCACCGCGCGCTTCGGCAAGGCGTCCTATGGACGTGTGTATGGCTTCGTTTACTCGGGGCTGGATCTGGGCTTGGCTGTCTCGCCGATCGTGTTTGGCCCGCTGCTCGACGCCGGCCACTTCCGGGCGGCGCTGGCGGGCGTGGCCGTGTTGCAGGTCGCCGCTTTGCTGAGTGCGCTGCGCGTGGGGCGCGGGGTGCGTCAAGCGGCGCCGCCTGTTTGAGGAGCTTTCAATGCTCGCCTTCGCCACGACCGACCTGTGCGATGCACACGAAGACCTGCTCGCCAGCGGCGCGCTGCGTATCGTGTCCGTGCCCTTGCTCGCGTTCGGCCAGCGCCGGCGCTTTGCCGGCCCCGCCGCGACCTTGAAGCTCTTTGAGGACAACTCGCTGCTGGCCGAGGCGGTGAAGACGCCGGGCAACGGACGCGTACTGGTGGTCGATGCTGGCGGCAGCACGCGTTGCGCTGTGCTGGGCGGCAATCTCGCGATGGCCGCCGCCGCCAGCGATTGGGCGGGCGTGCTGATCGCCGGCGCCGTGCGCGATGCCGACGAGATCGACGCCTGCGACCTCGGTGTCCGCGCACTGGCGTTGTGCCCGCGCCGCTCGGTCAAGCGCGGGCAGGGCGAGCGGGATGCGGTGCTCGACTTTCTTGGCGCGCGCGTTGCGCCCGGGCATTGGGTTTATGCCGACCGTGACGGCGTGCTGATTGCCGACAGGCCGCTGCACGGTGGCTGATTTTCACGATTCGGATACCGTTTCATATCGCGGCAACGAACTTGTGCCGCGCACAATCCGCACGTTTCATTCGCTTGAACAGCTTTCCGCATCATAGAATTATGGAGATAAGTCACTGATACTAAAGGATATAGTGTTACATCTTATATAAGACAATAGACTTGCTGCGCTGCGGCTCCCTCCGTACGATGCCCATCATTGCCGACCCCAGAACTTGGGGGGTGGCAATCCCTTCCAAACCCCTGCTGCATCCCACGGAGAGCCACGATGACCGCCCGCAAACTCGAAGCGCAACGCCTGCAAAAAGACTGGAACGAGAATTCCCGCTGGAAAGGTATCAAGCGCGGTTACAGCGCCGAGGACGTGGTGCGCCTGCGCGGTTCGTCTGCCATCGAGTACACGCTCGCCAAGCGCGGCGCCGAGCGGCTGTGGAAGTCGCTGCACGACGAGCCCTTCGTCAACGCGCTGGGCGCGCTGACCGGCAACCAGGCTATGCAACAGGTCAAGGCCGGCCTGAAGGCGATTTACCTGTCCGGCTGGCAGGTGGCGGGCGACGCCAATCTCGCCGGCCAGATGTATCCGGACCAGTCGCTGTATCCCGCCGACTCCGTGCCCGCGGTGGTCAAGCGGATCAACAACACCTTCCAGCGCTGCGATCAGATTCAGTGGATGGAAGGCAAGAACCCCGGCGAGCCGGGCTACCTCGACTACTTCGCGCCGATCGTGGCCGATGCCGAGGCGGGCTTCGGTGGGGTGTTGAACGCCTTCGAACTGATGAAGGGCATGATCGAAGCGGGCGCGGCTGGCGTGCACTTCGAAGATCAGCTCGCGTCAGTCAAGAAGTGCGGCCACATGGGTGGCAAGGTGCTGGTGCCCACCCGTGAGGCCGTGGCCAAGCTGGTGTCGGCGCGTCTGGCGGCCGACACTATGGGTGTGCCGACCCTGCTGGTGGCTCGCACCGATGCCGAGGCGGCCGATCTCGTCACCGCCGACGTCGATGAGAACGACAAGCCCTTCCTTACTGGCGAGCGCACGGTGGAAGGCTTTTATCGCACCAAGCCCGGTCTGGGGCAGGCGGTCTCGCGCGGCCTGGCCTATGCGCCGTACGCGGACTTGGTGTGGTGCGAGACCGGCAAGCCCGATCTGGCCTATGCCAAGGCCTTTGCCGAGGCGATCCACAAGCAGTTTCCCGGCAAGATGCTGTCCTACAACTGCTCGCCCAGCTTCAACTGGAAGAAGAACCTGGACGACGCCACCATCGCCAAGTTCCAGCGCGAATTGAGCGCGATGGGCTACAAGTTCCAGTTCATCACCCTGGCCGGCTTCCACGCGCTGAACTACTCGATGTTCAATCTCGCCTACGGCTATGCGCGCAACCAGATGAGCGCCTTCGTCGAACTGCAGGAGGCGGAGTTCGCCTCAGCCGAGCGCGGCTTCACCGCGGTCAAGCACCAGCGCGAGGTCGGCACCGGCTACTTCGACGCGGTCACGCAGACCATCGAGCGCGAAGCCTCGACCACGGCGCTGAAGGGTTCCACCGAGGACGAGCAGTTCTTCGAGAAGAGAGCTGCCTAAGCGACTTATTGCAGTGCAGCTTGTGAGGGCGTGAGCCGGTGCATAGACTCCGCCCCGGTCGAGCCGGTCGAGACAACCGGCAGGAGCCGTGACAGAAGGGGTAGGCAGCAGGGAGACTTAGAAGAAAAAATACAAAGATCGTTATTTAGCCGGGCCGCTCGATGCGGCCCGTTTTCTTCTCGCCGACGCTTTTTCTGCGCTGCCCGTCAGCGCGGCCTGCAAGCTGGGCCGGGCAAAGTGCGTCTTCAGCAGTTCAACGAAGGCCCGCACCCGCAGCGGCAGATGCTTGCGCGCTGGAAACACACCGTAGATCCGGGTGGGCGCCCCCGCGTAATCGGCCAGCACTTCGACCAGCCGACCCATCTGCAAGTCGTCTGCAACTTCCCATAGCGAGCGCCAGGCCAGCCCGCGCCCTTGGAGTGCCCACTCGTGCAGCACCGCGCCGTCGTTGCAGGCGAGCGCGCCGCCCACCCGCTGCACGGTGGGCCGGCCGTCCAGCGCCAGCGTCCAGCCGCGCTGCCCGCCGGCCGGGCCATCACCCAGCGTCAGGCAAAGATGCCGCTCCAGATCGCGCGGGTGTTTCGGCTGCCCGTAGCCGTTCAGATAGGCGGGTGCAGCCACCACCACGCGCCGGCTTTGTCCCAGCGGCACCCGCACCAGTGCGCTGTCGGCCTGCTCGCCGAAGCGGATCGCGCAGTCGAAGCCTTCGGCCACCAGATCGACCAGCCGGTCCGACAGGTCGAGCGCCACCGTCAGCCGCGGATGCTGGCGCGAAAAGTCGGCCACGATGGGTGCCACGAACTGGCGGCCGAAGCCGGCCGGCGCGGTCACCCGCAAGTGCCCGGTGGCTTCAACGCCACGCGAGGCGACCGCGGCTTCGGCATCGGCCAGCTCGCGCAGCAGCCGCTGGCAGTCTTCGGCAAAGGCGCTGCCCTCCGGCGTCAAGGTCACGCGGCGGGTGGTCCGCTGCAACAGCTTCACGCCGAGGTGAGCCTCCAGCGCGTCGAGCCGGCGGCTCACCATCGCCGGCGCCACGCCCTCGTACCGGGCCGCGGCCGACAAGCTGCCGCGCGCCACGACGTGGATGAAGGTGTTCAGAACCTTGAAGTGATCCATGGCGACTTGTGCACGGCGCGCACAAAAGCGGTGTGCGATCTGCGACCCGGACGCAAATATACTGGCGGGCTTTCGAGGTTAAGATGAAGCGACCGCGCGCCGTCCTGTTCGATGTCTTCGGCAC
>JBKCXU010000058.1:0-5741 GCA_046316025.1 Betaproteobacteria bacterium
ACGGCGCCCACCGCGCAGATCGAGGCTGCGCCCGACGCGCGCGCCATCGCCAGCCGCGTGCAAGTGCAAGTGCGCGGCGCGCAGGCGCAGGTGCGCGTGGCGCAGACCGTCGCCCAAGACGCGAGCCGCGGGCTGCTCGTCGCCGACGGCAGCGCCCGGCTGCAACGCGCCGGCCACGCCTACCGCATCGCGCTGCCCGCCACGGCTGTACCGTTGCCGCCGCAGGCGCTGATCGCCGAAGACGGGGAGCTGGCCTACCTGGTCGTCATCCCCGCCCGCGAAGCCAGCGGCCACGTCAGCGTGGAACTGCGCGGCAGCGCTGAGGACGCCGCGCGGATCGAACTCGGCGAACTGGCCGAGGACGAGCGCATCGCCTTTCTGATCCCGCTGCGCGACCGCGCCGCCGCCGCGCGCGTGGCGCAGGGCGCCGTGGAGTTCGAGGCGCGCGGCCACGGCCGCAGCCTGTGGACCACCCTGCCCTTTGCCAACACCCCGGTCGCGCTCGCGACCGCCGACTGAGCGCGCCCCTCAACCGACACGAGAGCTACCGCCATGCCCACCCCGCTCAACGCCCGCATCGCCCGCACCCGGCCCAACCCGCTCTTCGGCACGCTGGTCGTCACGCAAGCCCCCGAGCAGCCGCCGCGCTACACGCCGACCGGCCAACCGTGGCGGCTGCGCTCGCTGCTGCAACTGGCCCTCGGCCGCAAGTTCTTCGCCTGAGACCCAACGTCGGCGCCTGCCCGGCGTGGCGCGTTCCTCCTTGCGCGCCACGCCGGGCCGCTGGCCCCGCGACCGCGCGTGTGCGACCGTGCGCCGCGGTTGACAACCGAACCCCGGCGTCTGAGGATCGAGCTATTCTGAGACGGCACAGAAGCTCGCGTAGGCAAACGACGCTGCGGAGTGGCTACGATGACTTCCAAGCGATCGTCTTGCCGGCGGTTTCGGTCCGGGGGGTCTGCCGCCTGGGTGTTCGCCGTCGTCCTGTTCCTGCCGGGACCCGCGAGCGCCTTTGGCAAGTACGACGCACGCAATCGCGAAGAGTGCCGCGCGCAAGTCAATGCAAATTACGATGCCCTCACCGCCAGGATGCGGGCCGCAGGCAACAGCCGCGGCGCGGAGGTCGTCAATCGGAAAGGCCGTCAGCCCGACCTGGCCGCCTGCGACCTGATGGAACGCCAGGAGCGCGAGCGCCTCATGATGAAGGGCTACGACCGGCTCGGATCGGCCATCGAGACACTGCGTGCCCATCGGCCGCTCGGCGCAGAAGAACGCCGTCTCATCGCCGGCGACTACGAGACGATCGCCCACTATCCGCCGGCCCCCTATCGTGAGGCCTACCTTGAGCGTCACGCCGAGTTCCTGCGTTACGAGCAGGCGGCGCGGGCGAAGCAGAGTGCCGACACCACCCCGGTGTACCGCTGCACCGATGCGACGGGAGCGGTCGAATTCACTCAGCGCCCCTGTGCCAGCGGCAGCCGGCAACAGGCGGTCGACATCCGGTCGGCACAGGGGGTATCGCCTTCGACCGCGCACTGCGACGAGCTGAGGTCGCACATTGGCGCGAGTCGGAAGGCGCTCGATGCGGCGGTTGCCGCCCTGCTGGCCGAAAGCGATAACGGTGCGCACGGCGACTCCGATTGGCGCGCGCAGGAAACCCGTCGTCGTGCCGCCCTGTCGAACTTGCGCTGGTACACCGACCAGGCCCGCGACGCAGGGTGCCTATGAGGCGGATCGTTCGCGCGCTGGCTGTCGTCGGCGCGGCCGCGATGTGGTTCGACGCCGTCGCTGCCGGCGCCGCGGAGCAAAGAGCCGTGCCCGCGGCCGCGCTCTCAATCTCTGTGGAGGACTTCGGCGAACTGCGCCCCGCCGGCGCCTATCCGGCACCCCCGCGGGGCAACACCGTCACGGTACTGCCCAATGGTGCGATCTTCGTCTATGGCTCCGGCGCGAGCCTGCATGAGTGGGCCGGCCAGGACGCGCAAAACAGCGCCTTGCGGCGCCGCTACGAGAAAGCGGTGGCGACCGGAATAGATCGCGAGCCCATGCTGTGGGACCCACAGCGTCGCGGCTGGCACCGGCTGCCGCCCGCGCCGGAATGCAAGACGGCCGAGCACTTTCTGCACACGGCGACGGCCTTGCCCGACGGCCGAGTGCTCATCGCCGGGGGTCTGTGCAATATGCCACGGCTGCTCGACGACACGTCGCCGCACGTCGGTCATGCGGTGCTGTCTCTTTGGAACAGTGCGACACGACAATGGCAGGCCGCACCGGTACTGAACCAGCCCCGCATCTTCCACACCGCCACGCTGCTCGCCGACGGCAGTGTCCTGATCGTCGGCGGTCAGACCGACCCGCTGTTGGCGCAAACGCTCGACCCCGCCGTGCTCGCCAGCGTCGAGCGCTTCGCGCACGACCGCGTGGCGCCTGCCGCCCCGCTGCAGACCGAGCGCGCCAAGCACAGCGCTACCCTGCTTGCCGATGGCAGCGTGTTGGTGGCCGGCGGTTTTGGTCAGAGCGGCAACGCGCTGTCGAGCGCAGAGCAATGGGACCCGCACAGAGCGGCGTGGCGCGAGTTGCCACCGATGCGGGTGCCCCGGCACAGCCACACGGCGACGCGGCTGGCCGATGGCCGGGTGCTGGTCGCCGGCGGCGTTAGCCTCGGCAACAAGGCGGTGACCTCAGCAGAAATTTGGGACCCGGAGCGTCAGGCATGGTTCGCGACAGAGGATCTCCCGGTCGCTCTGCGCGGCCATGCCGCGTCGGAAGTCGCCCCGGGGCGGGTGCTGGTCGCAGGCGGCACCTGGGGCCTGTCGCTATCGGTCTCCTGGCCCTGGGCCTGGACCTGGAGTGCAGACTCGAACCGCTGGGCCGTCGCCGGCCGAGCCCGGGCGAAGCGCGAAAACGAACTTTCGAGCCAGATCACGCTCGTGCCGCAAAGCGACGGTTCGGCGCTCGCCTTCACACCGGCCGGCATCTTCCGCTGGGTGCCGGGGGCAGCCGAGCCAGCGAGTCTGGCACCGCTGTGGGGGTCGCGTCCGTCCGCGGTCGCGCTCGGCGATGGCCGAGTGCTTTTCATCGGCTGGCTGTCCGACGACGCCGCAAGCGGATCCTTCGGCGCACGCCTGTGGAGTCCGCAGAACGGTTCATGGGCCACGACGGCCGCCCCGCCCGCGAGTCGATGGCGGCACGCCAACGCGATAGAACTACAAAGCAGGCGCGTGCTGTACGCCGGCCTGAGCGAGGCCAAGGAACTGGGCTGTGCACTCTGGGACCCGGTGGTGGACGCGTGGACTGACTGCAAGCCGCAGCCGCTCGAGTACCTTACCGAGTGGCGTATCCGGCTCGGGCGGCTCGTCGATGGTCGCGCCTTCGCCTTGCTCAACCGGCATGAAGCACTGGTGCTCGACGAGTTACAACGCACTTGGGCCAGTTGGCAACTCGACTGGCCGAAGAACGACTGGGCAGTGGGCTCGCGGGTACAGGTCGAACAGCCCCTGGCACGCATTCGGGACCCGGCGAGCGGCAAGTGGCACGAGATCAACGAAGCCGCGGCCAGAATGCAGCACGACTGGGCGGGCAACCGCGGCCCGCGGCTTCGATGGAACGCCAAAGCAGGTCACTGGACTTACGTGATGCAGCGCACGGCGATGGGACCGGACGCGTTGCTCCTGCCCGACGGCTGCGTGTTCTCGCCCGCGCCGCTGGCCGTGTTCGATCCGGCAACAGAGGCCGTAAAGCCCTTGCACGATCCCGGCATCGGCATCGAGCCCGACCACGCGGAGACGCTGGTGCTCCAAGACGGGACGGTGGTCATGGCGGGACCGGCCATCGCACCGCGCACTCGGCTTGGCGGATTCTTTGTGCGCAGCGTGTCGTGTTCCGGCTTCGCCGAAGCGCCGACCGACCGCAACTTCATTGCCGGCAACATGGCGATTGATCCTGCGCCCGCTGCCGCGCCCCGAGCCGCCGCAAAGGTCGACAACCGCCCGCCGACACCGTGGTATCTGCGCGCCGCGGCAACCGCGCAGGCGCATCGGTGGCCGATTCTGCTCGGCCTCGGCCTGGTGCTGGCGTACGTCGTGCTGCGAGGGCTGGGCGTGCGCCGTGTTCAGTGGGGCCCGTCGTGGGCCTTGCGGCTTGCGATCTACGGCGTGGGCGCGCTGTTCGTCGCGAACTGGATCCGGTCGTTCGTCCAGTTCGAGCGCGCGACGAGCGAACGGGCCTGCAGCGACGACGCAAGAAGCTGCCTCGACCCGCGCACCGGTATCCTCAAACCCGCGCCACTGTCGCAGGGCGGTACGGCGGCAGCGACGACGATTCCGTGCGCGATGGTGGGACTATGGGCTGCGCGCCATGGCTCTACGGTCCGGCGCATCGAACTGAGGGACGACGGCACGTACGAGATGTTTCCCAATCAGATGAGGAGCGCCACCGAGACCGGCTACACGGGCTTTTGGGCAGTGCAGGGCCAGACGATGATCTGGCGCCACCAGCAAGGCAGCAACGACCTCGACATCAACCCGATGCAGATCGATGGCACCGACCGCTTCACGCTGACCGAAGGCAACGGCAGTCGCACCCGGTTCGAACTGATCCGCGCCACCCCCTCGACACGCTGCACGCCGTAGACCGCTCCGACGGAGACTCAGGGATGACAACACCCCCGCCCGCGAGGCACGCCGACGCCATGTGCCATCGCCACCGTCGTCGCACACTTCATGCACTCGCGGTGGCGCTGCTTGTCGTGCCGACGGCATACGGGTCCACCGTCTTCAAATGCAGCGCGGACGGCAGAACCGTATTCCAGGACACGCCCTGCGAGAAGTCCGGCGAGACGGCCCGCCAATCGCAGCAACGGCAGGCTCGAAACGACGCCCTGCATCGCAAGCTGGATCAATTGCAGGCATCGGGCCACGGCATGGTGCAACGGAGCGCACCGCCACCGCCACCGGCGCCGCGACCGGCACCCGAGTCTGAGAAGTTCGTACCCATGACACGCGCTCAGGTCAGAATGCAACAGCAGGCGGCGATGGCCCGGCACGCGGAGGAATCGGAAAAGCGCAACGCCGAGTCCGCCGCCACGCTGACGCGGCTCATGCAAGAGACCGAGCAAGCCTGCAACGGCAAGGTGCAGAACGACCCGCAGGTGGGCATGAGCGACGCAGCCTTTCGACAGTGCACTTGGCTGGGACGCTTCGGCAGCTATGCGCAGATCGTCGTCAGCGAAGAAGGTGGCATGCCGTTGCGTCTGTATGTGTTCGCGTCGGGGCGCGTGAAGCGCGTGTACTCGATCGACGGCGTGGTAACCGCCGTCAAACCGTGAAGCATCCCGGCGACGCAAAGTGCGACCGAAGCGAACCACGCCACCGCGCAAACGCGCATCGTCCGTGCAATCGGAACTCCGGTAAAGATCGACGCCACCGGCGGCGCCGTTAGGCGCCGACGATAGACGCGGGCTAAGCGCACAAGACGCGCAGCGCCCGTCATCTTCATCGTCACTTCACAGATCGTTCGTCGCTGCATCAAACGGGAGGACGACAGTTCGTTCCAAGGCCGGGGCGGTTCCCGGCCGACAAGGAGCGAACGATGACCTTCACCATCCTGCAAGAAGCCCTGATCGCCGCCACGCAAGCCGCGGCGCTGCTGTTCACCCTGCCCGCCGTCGGCCAGCCGACGGCGCCCACCGCGCAGATCGAGGCTGCGCCCGACGCGCGCGCCATCGCCAGCCGCGTGCAAGT
>JBKCXU010000059.1:0-3109 GCA_046316025.1 Betaproteobacteria bacterium
TCCCTCACCCCAACCCCTCTCCCGGTGGGAGAGGGGCTTTTGATCCCTCTCCCAACGGGGCGAAGGCGGGGTTTCGCGAGGCGACAGCCTCGCGCCGCCGTCGCGACGGGCGCCTGCCAGCGCGCGGCTACGGCACGCGCGAAGCGCCGGGTGAGGGAAGAGCGCTGCCGACGAAGTGCCAAGACTGAACCCAACTCGACCCATGTCCCAAGGCTCCTCGATCCTCTTCATCGTCGATCCGCTCGACGAGCTGAAGGCCTACAAGGACAGCAGTGTCGCGATGATGCGCGAGCTCGCCGCGCGCGGCCATGACGTCTGGGCCTGCACGCCGGACGAACTCGGCTGGTTCGAAGGCGAAGTGCGGGCGCACGCGCATCTGCTCGAGCTGCGGGCCGACGCCCACGACTGGTACGCCGAGCGCGAAGCGGGCGTGCATCCGCTGGAGGACTTCGACGCGGTGCTGATGCGCAAGGACCCGCCCTTCGACAACGAGTACCTGTACACCACCTATCTGCTGGAAGCGGCGCGCCGCGCCGGCTGCCGGGTGTTCAACGACCCGCGCGCGCTGCGCGAGCACAACGAGAAGTTCGCGATCACCGAGTTCGCCGAGTTCACCGCACCGACCATCGTGACGCGCGACGTGGAGGCGATCCGCGCCTTTGCGCGCGACCAGGGCGAGGTCGTGGTCAAGCCGTTGGACGGCATGGGCGGCCAGAGCATCTTCCGTCTCTCTCCCGGGGACCCGAACACCAACGTGATCCTGGAGACGATCACCCAGCTTGGCACCCGCACCGTGATGGCGCAGCGCTACCTGCCGGAGATCCGCGACGGCGACAAGCGCGTGCTGCTGATCGACGGCGTGCCGGTGCCCTACGCGCTGGCGCGCATCCCCAAGCCGGGCGAGTCGCGTGGCAACCTCGCCGCCGGCGGCACCGGCCGCGCGCAACCGCTGTCGGACGCGGACCGTGCGATCGCCGAAGCGCTGGGCCCCGTGCTCGCCGCGCGCGGGCTGCTGCTGGTCGGGCTGGACGTGATCGGCGACCGGCTGACCGAGGTCAACGTCACCAGCCCGACCTGCTTCGTCGAGATTACCCAGCAGACCGGCTGCAACGTGGCGGGGTTGTTCGTCGATGCGCTGGAGAAGGCGCTGGCGCGATGAACGCAGCGACCATGCGCTTCGCCGTAGCCGTCATCCCCGCGCAAGCGGGAATCCAGTGCCTTTTGCCAAGCCCGCTGGATTCCCGCTTGCGCGGGAATGACAAGCGAGGAGTCGCTGGCCGGGGAGGTCGCGGATGATCGGCCTCGTGATCGTCGCCCACCAACCGCTGGCGAGCGCGCTCGCCGCCAGCGGCGCGCACGTTTACACCTGCGCGCCGGAACGCGCCGGCACGGCGGTACGCGCGCTCGACGTGGCGCCGGGCGCGGAGTTGGACGCGACTCTCGCTCAGGCGCGCGCGTTGGTCGCCGCAGTGGACGACGGCCATGGCGTGCTGGTGCTGACCGACGCTTTCGGCGCCACGCCCGGCAACGTGGCGACCCGGCTCGCCGAAGCCGGACGCGTCGCGGTGATCGCCGGCGTCAATCTGCCGATGCTGCTGCGCGCGCTGTGCTACCGCGACGGCACCCTGGCCGAGACGGTGGACAAGGCGCTGGCCGGCGGCACGCAGGGCATCGTGCAGGTGGCGGCGCGTGCGATGCAGAACCAGTCCGTGCGGGCGCAGGGCCATGGTGACGCGCGACTTCACCATCAGCAATAAGCTGGGGCTGCACGCACGGCCGTCCGCGCAATTGACCCAGGTGGCCGGCAGGTTTGCGAGCGAGGTCCACATCGCCCGCAACGGCCGCCGCGTCAACGCCAAGTCGATCATGGGCGTGCTGATGCTGGCGGCGGGCCAGGGCAGCACGGTGACGGTGGACGCGCAGGGCGAGGACGCCGAGGCCGCGGTGACGGCGATCGGCGAGTTGATCGGCAGCGGATTTGGCGAGGACTAGCCCGCGCGACGGGCCGACGGAAAACGACATGGCGGCAGGCAAGGAAATCGCAGGCACGGGAGTCGGCGGTGGCATCGCCATCGGTCGCGCACACCTGTTGGCGCCGCACGAGCTGGAAATCCAGCAGGTGGCGATCGAGCGCAAGGACGTGCTGCGCGAGGTGGCGCGCCTGAACAACGCCTTCTCGCTGGTGCGCGCCGAGCTCGACGACCTGCGCGACCGCCTGGGCGGGCAGGAGCCGTCGGAGGCGCGCGCCTTTCTCGATCTGCATCGGGCGATCCTCGACGACCGGCTGCTCGCCGACGTGCCGCGCGAGCTGGTGCGCGAGCGGCTGATCAATGCCGAGTGGGCGCTCACCATCCAGCTCGAAGAAGTGTGTCTCCAGTTCGAGGCGATCGACGACCCCTACTTCCGCGAGCGCGCGCAGGACGTGCGGCAGGTGGTGGAGCGGGTGCTGCACCGGCTGGCCGGCGCCGGCGGCGGGCCGGTGGCGCTGCCACGCGCGGCAGCCGAGGGCGAGCGGCTGGTGCTGATTACCACCGACCTCGCGCCGACCGACATGCTGCACCTCAAAGAACGCGTCAAGGTCGATCTCGCCGGCCTGGTGACCGAGCTCGGCGGCCCGACCTCGCACGCGGCGATCCTGGCGCGCGGCCTGGGGCTGCCGGCGCTGCTGGGCGCGACCGGCGCGCGCGGCGCCTTGGCCGAGGGCGATCTCGTGGTGCTCGACGCAGACGCCGGGCGGCTGGTCGTCAACCCCGATCCGAGCCAACTCGCCGAGTACCGCCGCCGGCTGCGCGAGCAAGGCGAAGCGCGCATCGCGCTCAAAAAGCTCAAGGGCAAGATCGCGCGCACCGCGGACGGCATTGCGGTCGATCTCTTCGCCAACATCGACCTGCCCGACGATGCGCGCGACGCGCTGGAGGCCGGCGCCGACGGCATCGGCCTCTTCCGCTCCGAATTCCTGTTCATGAACCGCGACGAGCTGCCGAGCGAGGACGAGCAGTTCGAGGCCTACGCCAAGGTGGCGCGGGCGATGAAGGGCAAGCCGGTGACGATCCGCACGCTCGACATCGGCGCCGACAAGGTGTTGAACGAGTTCGCGCGCGACAGCCTC
>JBKCXU010000060.1:0-5586 GCA_046316025.1 Betaproteobacteria bacterium
AAGCCGCTGGCGTGCGCCTGCAGAAAGCGCGCCGCCCGCAGCGCGCCGTCGGCATAGCTGGCGCGGGTCGTGGACTTGTGGCTGATTTCGATTCGCTCGCCGGTGCCGGCAAAGACGACCGTGTGGTCGCCGACGATGTCGGCGCCGCGGATTGCCGCAAAACCGATGCTGCCGGGGGCGCGCTCGCCGGTGTGGCCGTGGCGGGCGTAGACCGCCACCTCGTCGAAGTCGCGGCCCTGCGCAGCGGCGATCACTCGGCCCATCTCCAGCGCGGTGCCCGACGGTGCATCGATCTTGTGGCGATGATGGGCTTCGACGATCTCCACGTCGTAGCCCTGCGCCAGCATGCGGGCGGCGGCGGCCAGCAGCTTGAAGGTGACGTTCACGCCCACATCCATGTTGGGCGCAAAGACGATGGCGATCTTCTCGGCCGCGGCGCGGATCGCGGCGCGACCGGCGTCGTCGAAGCCGGTGGTGCCGATCACCATCTTGACGCCGCGCGCCACACAGGCGGCCAGATGCTCCGCGGTGCCGTTGGGGCGGGTGAAGTCGATCAGCACATCGCAACCGTCAAGCGTGCCGAGGTCGGCGGCGATCGCCACGCCGGTGCCGCGGCCGGCGAACGCGGCGGCATCGCGGCCCAGCGCGGCGCTGCCCGGCCGCTCGAGCGCCGCGGCCAGTTGCAGATCGGGCGCCGCGAGCGCGGCCTCGATCAGCATCCGGCCCATGCGCCCGCCGGCGCCGGCGATGGCAAGGCGCAGCGTCATTGGAACACCGGCCCGGACGGTGGCGCGGTGAGTTCTTCGGTCGGCTCGGGGTTGGGCGGCTTCTTGGGGATGCCGATATTCCCGCCCAGGATCAGGTTGTCGGCCAGCGTTTCGGGCGGCATCTCGTCGCTGTAGATCCGGGCGACGCGGTTGTCCTCGAACCAGATCGTCATCCGCCGGAACTGCGTTTCGTCGCCCTTGCCGCGCTTGAGGTAGTACACGTAGTCCCAACGGGCGAGGTGGAAGTTACTGGTCAGCAGCGGCGTGCCGAGCATGAAGCGAATCTGGTCGCGCGTCATGCCGGGGCGAACCTGTTCGGCCATCTCTTTGGTGACGACGTTGCCCTGCGTGACGTCGGGCCGGTAGGCCTGCACGAACGGCGGCACGATCGAGCGGTAGGCCTCGCGGATCGACGAGCAGCCGGCGACGGCCAGCGAGGCGAGCGCCAGGGCAAGACAGCGGAACGCGATGGAAGTCATGCGTCGCTATGATACCGGCGACCGTTGCTACGCCAGTGTCCGCACGCGCTACCGCATGCCCCAGCGAACCTCTCCCGGATCGACCGAGCTCAAGAACAGCGGCCTGAAGGCCACGCTGCCGCGGCTGAAGATTCTCGAGGTCTTCCAGCGCGCTGCGGCCAGCGGCGTACGCCATCTCTCGGCCGAGGACGTACACACCAGCATGCTGGCCGAGGGCTTGGACGTGGGGCTGGCGACCGTCTACCGCGTGCTTGCGCAGTTCGAGCAGGCGGGCCTGCTCACGCGCAGCCACTTCGAGGCCGGCCGCGCCGTCTTCGAGCTCGACGAGGGCGCCCACCACGATCACCTGGTCTGCCTCAACTGCGGGCGGGTCGAAGAGTTCGTCGACGGTGAGATCGAGCGACGGCAGCAGAAGATTGCCGCCGACCGCGGCTTTCGCCTGCGCGATCACGCGCTCGCCCTCTACGGCGAATGCACCAAGCCCGATTGCCCGCACCGCCCGCCGGGGCGGTAGGCGCAGATCAAATCGCGCCCAACCAGAGCGCGCGCTGCACGGCGGCGAGCTTGTTGTCGCAGCGCAGCTTGTACATGGCGTTGGTGATGTGGAAGTTCACCGTCCGTTCGCTACAGCCCAGGCGCAGGGCCGACTGTGCCGCGGTCAGCCCGTCGAAGGCCAGGCGCAGGCACTCCACCTCGCGCGGGGTGAGCAGTCCGCGCGCCTCGGCCAGCGTACGCCGCAGCAGCGGCCAGACGTTCAGGGCCGACCACACCAGAGCGCATGCCTCGCTGCGCCCGCTCCACTCGCGCGGGCTGAACATGAAACACTCGAAGGCGCGCTGCGCCGGCAATGCGAACTCGACGCGGGCCACGCTCTGGAAGCCGTGGCCGAGCCACAGCCGACGCCAGCGGCTGGTCGACGAGTAGGCGGATCGGGCGATGTCCTGCCAGTTGGCCATCGGCGACTCCGCGCTGCGCCACGGCGCGCCGAAGTCGTGGCTCGACGCCAGCGACTGCGCCGCCGGCAGCAAGTGCGGCGGATGCACGGCCAGCACGAGTCGTTGCTCGACGCCGGCAAAGGGATCGGGGCCGAGGATGGCGACCGCCTCGACGCCGTGATCCTTGATCGCTTCGACCCAGTCCGACAAGACCGCGTCAAGGTCGATGTTGTCGAAGTTCAGCGGCGCCAGAGACTCGGGTAGCGGCGGCGGCTGCGGCGGCCTGGCGGGCCGGGCACGCGCGTGCGGCGCGGGCGCGACGGCAGAGGTGCCCGGGGCGACCACAGGTTCTGCGGCAGTCGGGTCTGCGGGCAGCGGCTCGATCGGCGCCGAGGCCGGCGAAGGCTGTGGCGCGCCGGTGGGACCCGGCGGCGCAGACTCCGGGTCGGCGGATGCGATCATGGTGTGGTGAGGGGTGTTGCAGATCTTGCCGGCACACGGTAACGCGTATCGGAGCAATCGACAATGATCCGGGCTGCGCAACCGGCAGTGCAGCGACTTCCTGCGGAAAATGACAGGCGAGCGGAACGGGCGGCGAGGTCGCCAGCGATCATGGCAACGAATTACATTCGATCGATGCGAGGCAACGATGCGCGGCCGACGGGCAGCAGCGGGCCGCCGGGGTGGCCGCAATGCAAGTGGTGGCAGCGCGCATGAGGTGGGCGGCACGAACCGGCAGAGCACTGCGCCGACTGGCGCTTGCCGTCGCGGCGGCCGGGCGGTGGCTGAAGCGCGAGACTCTCGACGCGCCGCTGGAGCCGGTGCTGCATCCGACGCGGGGGCGGCTGATTTTGTGGGGCGCCTGCTACCTCGTCGGACACCCGCTCTACTGGTACATCTGGGCGCGTTGGCTGCCGCAACCCTACGAAAGTCTGTGGGCGCGATTGGCGGTAGCAGCGTGCGGTTTACCGCTGGTGCTGATGGGAATCTCCGGTGCCCCGAGTAGCAAGGTCACGCAATGGCTGTGCAACGGCATTTTTTGGGTTGGACTGCCGTTTTTCTTTGGCTGGATGTTCTGGATGAACGGTGGTAACGCGGTCTGGCTGGCAAGCGTCGTTGCGGTCGTCTTCGTCTACTTCTACGCCACTGACTGGCGGATCGCCTGCGCGGGCGTGCTGTCGGGGGCGATCGCGAGTTGGGCTGTTGCCCAGTGGACGGGCGCGCCTTCCGGCATTGAGGCACCATTGGTAGCCTTGGTGGTCGTCGGCTTTTCTCTGGCTTTGGGGTCTGTGCTTCGCATGTCGTCGGACGGCGTTTGGCGCTCGCAGATCCAGGCGATGACCGCCACCGTCGGCATCATGGCGCATGAACTGCGCACACCGCTGGCGACCATGTCGATGATCGGCGATGCGCTGCGCGCCGACTCCGCCGCGAGCGACGCGATCGACCGCCAGCGGGTGCAATTGCTGGCGCAGCGTTTGAACGCATTGGTTCGCAACATGAACCATCAGATCGACTTGCAGATCGCCAACGCTCGCCTGATGCACCTGCCCGAAGGAGGCGACGTCGTCGATGCCGCCGGCCTGGTGGCGGCCGCGGTGCAGGCCTACCCGTTCCGCTCACCGCAGGATCGCGCCAGCGTGGACGTGGACGTCGTGCAGAACTTTCGCTTTCGCGGCTCGGAGGCGCAGTTTCACCACGTGATCGACAACCTGCTGAAGAACGCCCTGCGTGCACTGGCTGCACGCGGCGAGCCGCCGGCGCCGGGCGACCTGCGCATCGTCGTCGAGGTGGCCGGGCACAAGGGTCGCATCGAGGTGGCCGACCGCGGCATAGGCGTGCCGCCGGCGCTGGCGGCGCGGCTTTTCGAGCCCTTCTTTTCCACCGACCGCGGCACCGGGCACGGGCTGGGGCTCGCCTTCTGCCGCCGGGTGGCCCGCGCCGCCGGCGGCGACATCGGGCTGCTGCACGGGCAGGCGCCGGGCGCCACTTTCCGCATTGAAGTTCCGATACTCCGCTGAAGAGATCATCGTCATGTTCAGTCTCTGTCGATCGCCCGCCAGTGTCGTCTTCCTCGACGACGACCCCGACTTTCTCGAAACCCTGGCGCTATTGCTGCCCAGCCGCTGGCGCTATGACTTCTACCTGCGGCCGGCACCGCTGCAAGAGCGACTCGAGACCGAAGCTGCCGCCTGGACCGCGCGCGTCGAACGCCGGCAGGCGGCCGTGGCCGGCGCGGGCCTCGGCGAGTCGCTGCCGGCGCGGATCCTGCGCGAGTGGGCCGCGGACGGCGAACGCTACGCCCTGGCCGGCATCTGCGTGGTCGATTACTCCATGCCGGCGCTGTCCGGCCTGGAGTTTCTCGAGCGCCTGCCCGATTGGCCCGGCGCCCGCATCCTGCTCACCGGGCGCGCCGACGAGCACATCGCCGTGCGCGCGTTCAATGCGGGGCTGATCGAGCAGTTCATCCCCAAGCAGGGCGACGACAGTGCCGGCCGTGTCGCGCGAGCGATCGAGCAATTGATGGACGGCGTGCAGACCCGCGTGGGCAACCCCTGTCGTGCAACGCTCAAGCCCGAGCAATTGCGGCTGCTGCAGCATGCGTCGGTCGCGGCGGAACTGCGGCGCTGGGTGGGCGAGAGCGGCTGGGTCGAGTATGTGGCGCTGGGCGAGCCGTTCGGCCTGCTCGGTCGCGACGCCGCCGGCCGCGCCGGCTGGCTGCAACTCGAAGCCCCGTCGGAGCTGGCAACCGTTGCCGAGCTGGCTGCATCGGTCGGCTGGAGTTCGCAGCGGGTGGAGCAACTGGGTCACGGACGCGGGGTGACCAACCTGGAGTTTGCCTTGGCGCTGGGCGAGCCGGAATCGGCCGAAGTGCGGCAGCCTTTCGTACTCGGCGCCGACGGCGAACTTCTGGCCGCATTTTTCGAGGTCCCGGCTCCGCAGGGCGAGGCGCCGGCCGGCGCTTACGCGGACTTCCTCGCGCAGCAACCGTCGCGCGCGTTGGTCCGTTAGCAGTCTGTTGAATTTCGCCGCTCTTTTTCGGGAGGTGCGCGTTGGAGCGTCGAAATTTTGCGGTGAGGCGGTTGATCGGCGGCTTTCGGGGTCTATCGGAGCGTTGTTCGATGGTGTTTGAAGGGGTTTGCGAGGTCTTGCGTGCGCTGCGGGCGCATCTTTCCTGTCGCAGCCGCCTATGCAGGTGCCGCTGCCGCGGCCGCCAGCAGCCGCGGCAGACGCCGCAGGTTGGTGGCCAGCAACGCCACGGTGAACGCCTGCTGCACCTTGTCCAACCCGCGCAGCTTGACCTGCCGGATCGTGCCGCCGTGCTGCTTGCCGTCGCCGAACAAGGTCTCGATGAGCTTGCGCACGGTCTGGCTGAGCCGGTAACCGATGTGGCGCGTGGTGCGC
>JBKCXU010000061.1:0-42186 GCA_046316025.1 Betaproteobacteria bacterium
CGCAGCGGATGCCGTCGCGACACCAAAGTTTGGTTGTGGTCGGCAGATCGGTATCCAGCGCCACGAAACGCATCGCATACGGTCCGATGCGCCGCATCGCCGCAGCCTGATTGCCCACTTCCACCGGCAGCACGAAGCCCATGCCGCCGTAGGCCTGACGCACCTTAAGTGCCGAGCACCAGCGCTGGAACAGATCGCGCAGCGCATAGCGCGGCGCACCCTCGAAGAAACTGAACGGAAAATGAACCACCAGATAACCGCCCTTGATCGCCGACAGCGTCAATAGCGACCAGTGGCTGGGGTGTCGAGTCTCGCGCTCGGCCGACAGGTTGATGCTCCAATCACTGTCCGGCTGCCCGATGCGCTCGCGCAGCCGCGTCAGATCGGGTGCTTCGCCGGGCGCGAGGTAGCGCTCGCGTTTGTCTTCGGCCACGGCGTAGCGCCGGATCGGCTGGCGGGCCGCCGCCAGGTACTGCTCGACGATCGTCAGCAGCGCCCGCCGCACCGGGGCCTCGTGCGCGTTGTCGAAGTAAAACACCATCCGCAGCCCGAACTTGGCCATCGGCCAGCCGTCGTAGCGCTCATCGTTCTCGTCGGGCCAGGGGATGAAGCATCGCTCCAGGTAGCGCGGGCTGCCCAGCGGGGCGTCGTCGGTCGGCTCGGGGGCCGGGTCGGGTCGTTCGCTCATCGTCGGTCGCTCTCCTCGTGCGTCTATGGCGCGCCCAGCGGGGCGGCGGTCAGTGCCGCCCAGGCCGCCCGCGCGCGCGCAAAGGCCGCCGCGGTGCCGGCGCCCGCCGCCACCTCGCCGGCCGGCCCGTCCACCGGCAGTGCCGCCAGCGCCGCAGTCGCCAGCGCGCCCCCTACCACCAGTGCCGACCAGCCCAGCGCCGGCCAGATGCTGCGGCCCGGTTGCGGTGCATAGGCGGCCAACTGCCTGACCTGCTCGCGTGCGCGCTCGTCGCCGCAGTCGCACACTTGTTCGTCCTTCTCCGGCTTGCCGCCGGTACGGAAGACTTGGTAACTCTCAGGGTCGCCGGCGATTTCCCGGTACGCGTCGTCCTGACCTTCGTTTCGCCGATCCTCGCCGAACTTCATCTCCACCACCCGCTCGATGTTGTCCTGCACGGGCGGGCGGCTCGGGTCGTCGACGATCACCAAATCGGGCCGCCGCACCAGACCCTCGCCGCCGCGGAAGCCTTCGATTTCTTTTTCCGCACGGCGGCGCCAGTTGTGCGATGGCTCGGTTCCGCTGCCGCCGCGGTGCATGAAGGGCAGCGGCGGCCCGCCCTGCCCCAAGCGCATGTTGTACGAAATCTCGGACTTGTACCGGCTGCGGTAGCCCAGCAGCCGGTCGGCGCTTTTGAACACGTCCTCGACGCAGGCCTGCTTCAAACTCCGCCCGTCCCTGCCGATCCCGTGGTTGTCTTTGCAGCAGCACATCACGGTGCAGACGACTTTGTCGTCCACCGCCTTGCGCGTCTGCGCATCGGGCCGCAGCGCCGGGCTGCCGGGACAAGGCATCACGGCCCGGCTGGCGCCATTGACGGCCGTCTCCAGGCAACCCGACTGCAGCACGGAAGCCCCCGCCACCGCTGCCGTCAGCTCCGCCACGCACTGGCTCATGTCCAGCCCCGCTCTTGGCGTACTTGCGGAGCGCGCTCGGCCAACCAGGCCCAAAAACGCGGCGGTGCGGCCAGGTACAGCGCCGTCATGCGCGCACCGGCCGGGCCGTCGGCGTGCTCCAGCAGCGCCGGCAGTTCGGGCAGGTCGCGCAAGCCGGGGAACAGTGAAGCATCCAGCAGGCACAGTGCCATGCGGTCTTCATCGCTGTCGAGGCCCAGCGCGTCGCAGCGTGCCAGAGTGCGTTCGAGTTCGGCGCGGAGTTGCTCATCGCCGATCCGATCCGTCGCCGGGCCGCCATAGCGGCGCAGCGCCTCCAGTATCCGCGGCAATTCGTGTTGCGCGCGCAAAAACGCGGTCGCCCGGCCCATGCCCTCCGCGGTCAAACGAAACATGGGGCGTGCTCCAAAGAGTCCCGACTCATCGATTGTCGCTCCAGCGGCGTCTTGCGGCGAATTCGCCCGGCGATGCGCACGCCGCGCGAAATCCGGTTCGACCGCGTTTGTAGCGGATTCGCCAGATAACGGAAGTGCGCTTCGCCGACCTCGGGGCGCTTTCTTATTCGATTTCCCGGCCGTCGGGGTCGCGTTGTCGTTCCCAAGGCAGCGGGAACCCGCCGACCTTTGCGAGCGCCGCTGGGGATTCGCCCGAAGTCTGAGCGGCGAGGCGTTTGGGCGTCAATAGCCGCGCTGCCGATCCACCACGCCGCCGACCGCCTCGCCGCGCGCCAGCCGCGCCAGCTTGGCGGCGATCTGCGCGGCGGCGTCTTCGATCTGCGTTTCTGCCGAGACATGCGGTGTGACCAAGATGCTCGGGTGGCGCCAGAACGGATGTGCCGGCGGCAGCGGCTCGACGGCAAACACATCCAGCGTGGCGGCGCCGAGCTTGCCGGCATCGAGCAGCGCCAGCAGGTCGTCCTCGACCACGTGCGCGCCACGGCCGACGTTGACGAGGTGGGCGCCGTCGGCCAGCCGTTCGAGCGCGGCGCGATTCAAGATGCCGCGGTTGTCCGCGGTCAGCGGCAGCACCGACACCAGCGCGTCCAGCCCGTCCAGAAAGGCGCCGAACTCAGAGCTTGCGTGTAAATCTGCTGCGCGCCCCGATGCCGCGCCTGCGCTGCTCGCCGTACCACCTTGTACGGGTGCGCTGCTCGGCACGGCCTCGGGGCGCTCGCGACGATTTCCACGCAAGCTCTCCGCTACACCGGCAAAGCAGTGCACCCCCGGCACCTCGTGCCGCGAACGAGCAAAGCCGCGCACGGCAAAGCCGTGCGCGGCCAGCGTGCGGGCGATGGCGCCGCCGATCGCGCCCAGCCCGAGCACGCCCACTGCGTAGCGCGCCCGTGGCGGGCAGGCGCGCGGCTGCCATTGCCCGCGCGCCTGCTGCGCCGCGTAGCGGTCGAAGCCGCGGTAGACGCGCAACACCGCGGCCAGCACGTACTCGGCCAAGTCGCCCGCCATGCCGGCGTCTTCGAGCCGCACCAGCGGCAGCTCGGGCGGCAGGTTGGGCAGCGCCAGCAGCGCATCGACGCCGGCGCCGAGGTTGAACACCGCGCGCAGCCGCCGCTGCTCTTCGAACAACGCCGGCGGCGGGCGCCACACCACCGCGTAGTCGGCGGGCGTGGCCGTCGGGTCGGCTTCGGTCAGGCAGGCGTCGCGGCAAAAGATGTCGGCCGCCGGCAGATGCGCGGCGAGCGCCGCCGCGTAGCGCGCGGCCGCCGGCCCGCTCGCGCAAACCACGATCTTCATTGCTGCCGCTTGCGTTGGCCGAGCGACGGGTGTTGCCGGCTGTCGGTGATGGCGGCCAGACCCTGAACCTGCGTGCCCGCTTCGCGCGGCAGCGCCAGCATGTTGTACGAGGCGATGTCGCCGAAGAGGTTCTCGCCGTCGCCGGCAAAGTTGTCGGGGTTGAACAGCCGCGGGAAGTGCCACCACAGCGCGTAGCCCGCCGCCCACAGCCATTCGATCAGCGCCTGCGACTGCTCGGCGCGGTCGTTCTCCAGGTACAGCAGCGGCCGGCAGCGGGCGAGCGTGCCGGCGGCTCCGCGCAGCACGTCGAGTTCGAAGCCCTCGACGTCGATCTTCAGCAGGCCGACCCGCTCGCCGCCGAGCTCGTCGTCCAGCCGCAGGCAGCGCACCGCGGTGCGGCCGGCGGCCGCCTCGCGCTGCATGGCCACGCCGCCGAAGTTGCCGCGCGCGCGGTAGTCGGGGGCATCGAAGTACAGCGTGCCTGGCTCGGCGCCGCAGGCCGCCGCTTGCGCCACCACGTTGCCGATGCCGTTGACGGCGAGATTGGCGCACAGCGTCTGGAACATCGCCGGCTGCGGTTCGTAGGCCAACAGCCGCCGCTGCTGCGCGGCGAGCGCGCGCGCTAGCGGGACCGTGTGCGTGCCGATGTTGGCGCCGACCTCGACCACCGTGCCGCCGGCGCGCAGCAGTTGCAGCAGAAACTGCACTTCCTGCTCGCAGCACTCGCCGTAGCGGATGAACGAGCGGCCGATGTAAAAGTCGGCGGCGTGCGCCAGCATCCAGCCGTGCCGCCCCTGCACGAGGCGCAGGCCGGGAGCCGTCTCGATGCTCTGCGGCGCGGGCACGCCGGGCTACTCCGCCAGCGCGATCAGTTGCGCGCCCTCGGCCATCTGCTCGCCGACCGCGCAGTAGACCTCAGCCACCACGCCGTCGGCCGGCGCCAGCAGCGTGTGTTCCATTTTCATCGCCTCCATCACCACCAGCGGGGTGCCGCGCGCCACCCGCGCGCCTTTGGCGGCGTGCACGGCGATCACCTTGCCCGGCATCGGCGCGGCGAGGGTGCCGGCGCCGAGGTCGCTGTCGTCGGCATGCGCGATCGGGTCGAGCAGCGTCAGCACGCGGTGGCGGCCGTCGAGAAAGACATGCAGATCGTCGCCGTCGCGCACCACGTCGGCGGTGAAGCTGCGGTCGGCCAGCCGCAGCGCGAGCCGCGTGCCGTCGCTCGCGGCGATGGCAAGCGGCCGTCGCGTACCGCCGCGCACGTAGTGCAGTCCGTCGCGCGCGTATTCGAGCGCTACGCGCTGCGTGTCGGCGCCGCTGCGCAGGTCGATCTCGCGCAGGGTGGTGGTGTTAAGCCGCCAACCGGTGCGCGCCGACCAGGGGTCGGCGTCGGCGGCCGCGGCCTCGTCGGCCACCAGCCGGGCGCAGGCGGCGGCCAGTTGCGCGTCGCTCGGTGCGCCTTCGGGGGCGAAGAGCCGCTCGTGCGTGCGGGCGATCAAGCCGGTGTCGAGTTCGGCGCGGGCGAAGCTGCCTTCGGCCACCAGCCGCGCCAGGAAGTCCACGTTGTTGGCCACGCCGACGATGTGCGTGTCGGCCAGCGCCGCCGCCAGCCGCGCCAGCGCCTGCGCGCGGTCTTCGCCCCAGACGATCAGCTTGGCGATCATCGGGTCGTAGTGCGGGCTGATGGCGTCGCCTGCGCGCACGCCGCCGTCCACGCGCACGGGCGCGGGGTCGTGAAAATTGTTGTCGTCGGCGTTGCGGCGGAACTCCACCGCGGCCGGCAGCGCCAGATGCTTGAGCGTGCCGATCGACGGCAGGAAGCCCTTGTCCGGATTCTCTGCGTAGATGCGCGCCTCGATCGCGTGGCCGCGGATGGCGAGATCGCTCTGCGCGACCGGGAGACTCTCGCCGCTCGCCACCCGCAACTGCCACTCGACGAGATCGTGGCCGGCGATCATCTCGGTCACCGGATGCTCGACTTGCAGCCGCGTGTTCATCTCCATGAAGTAGAAGCTGCCGTCCTGCGCGGAGATGAACTCCACCGTGCCCGCGCCCACGTAACCGACGGCGCGTGCCGCGGCCACCGCGGCCTCGCCCATCTTGGCCCGACGCTCAGGCGTCATACCGGGCGCGGGCGCTTCTTCCAGCACCTTCTGGTGGCGGCGTTGTACCGAGCAGTCGCGCTCGAACAGGTACAACGCATTGCCGTGCGTATCGGCAAAGACCTGGATCTCGATGTGCCGCGGCTGCTGCAGATAGCGCTCGAGCAGCACGCGGTCGTCGCCAAAGGACGCCGCCGCCTCGCGCTTGCAAGACGCCAGCGCCGCGGCGAAGTCCGCGCCGCGCTCGACCACGCGCATCCCCTTGCCGCCGCCGCCGGCGCTGGCCTTGATCAGCAGCGGGTAGCCGATGCGGTCGGCCTGCGCGTGCAGGAAAGCCGCGTCCTGCTCCGCGCCGTGGTAACCGGGCACCAGCGGCACGCCGGCGCGCTCCATTAGCGCTTTGGCTTCGCTCTTGCTGCCCATCGCGCGGATCGCCGCCGGCGGCGGGCCGATGAACACCAGGCCCGCGTCCGCGCAGGCGGCGGCGAAGTCTTCGTTCTCCGACAGGAAGCCGTAGCCCGGATGCACCGCCTGCGCGCCGGTGGCGCGCGCGGCGGCAACGATGGCGTCGCCGCGCAGATAGCTCTCGCGCGCCGGCGCGGGGCCAAGCCGCACCGCTTCGTCGCAAGACGCAACGTGGCGCGCGTTGGCATCGGCATCGGAATACACCGCCACGGTGCGCACGCCCAGTCGCCGCGCGGTCGCAGCTACGCGGCAGGCAATCTCGCCGCGGTTGGCAATCAGAATCCTGGAAAACATCGTTTCGTTCCCTTACGCGCGCACGGGTTGCCGGCCGATTCTCGCGCAGCTACTTCTTGCCGTCCCGATCCAGATCGAAGGTCGTGTCCTTGATCATCGTGAAGTAGCCCTCGGCCGGGTCGAGCAGCAGGTCGAGCCGCACCGGAAACTCGCGGCGCAGCTCCGGCGGCACGTGGCCTTCGTCGAAGCCCACGCTCACCGCCACCGTGGTGCCCTTGGGGATCGCCTTGAACTCCTGCTTGAGCTTCTGGAACTCCGCCACGCTCGCCGGCGACAGCGCGAACACCTGCCATGCGCGTCCCGCGGGCGCGCGCGGCAGCCGCGGGTCGTCGCGCTGCGGCTGCTGCAAGAGGATCGCGTAGCTGCGCTTGGGCGCACCGCCCGGCGGCTCAATCGCAATGTCGATCCGCCCGCCTTTCATCGTCACGCGCGGATCGACCAGCAGCGCCGCGCGCAGTTCGGTCGGGTTGAGCGCGAAGAGTTGCTCGGGGCCAAAGTTGCGCAGCTTCCAGATCGTAGACACCGGGATCGACAGGCAGCCGGCGAGCAGCGCGGCGGCGGCGGCCGCGACCCAGGCGCGCCGCGTCATGGCGCACGCGCACCCGGCGCCAGCCAACGGAACACGCGGCGCAGATAGCGCAGCACCCGGGTGAGCAGCCAGATCGCGGCGACCGCCAACACGGCAACCGCCGCCAGCGCAACCCACGGATGCGCAAACGCCAGCCACAGCAGCCCGCCGACGGTGAAGTCCTCGGCCACGGACAAGCCGGCGTTGGACAGCGGCTCCGGCGAGGTATTGGCCGCGGCGCGCGTGCCGCTCTTGGCCAAGTGGCTGGTCGCCGCGAGCGAGCCGCCGACGATGGCGGCGACCACCGTCCAAACCGCGCCGTCCACACCGCCCAAAGCCCCCGCCGCCAGCGCCGCACCTGCGGGGATGCGGATGAAGGTCTGCACGCTGTCCCAGGCGCTGTCCACCCACGGGATCTTGTCGGCGATCAGTTCCACCACGCCCATCGCACCGCTGGCGATGAGCACCCACGGGTGTTGCAGCACCTGCAAGCCGGACGGCAGTTCGACCCAGCCCGCCCAGCCGGCCAGACCGACGACGAACAGCACCGCGTAAAGACGCAGCCCGCTGGCAAAGCCGAGCACGGCGGCCAGCGCGAGCAGTTGCGGCAGATCGAGCGCGGCCACGCCTTACATCTCCTCGTCTTCGTCGCTGGCCGAACTCTGTTGCTCGAACTCGATCACCCAGCGCGGCTTGCGCTTGTCGAGAAAGCTCGCCACGCCCTCGCGCCCGTCGGCACTCGCCCGTGCCTGCGCGATGCGCTGCGCGGTGTCGGCAAGCAGCGCGTCGGAAAGCGGCTGCCCGGCCACGTCGCGCACCAGGCGCTTGGCTTCGACCACCGCCGCGTCCGAGGTCAGCATCAGCGCGCCCAGGAATTCGTTGACGCGCGCATCGAGCGCATCGGGCGCGGTGAGCTCGTGCACGAGGCCGATGCGGAAGGCTTCGGCGGCGTCGAACTTCTCTGCGGTCAGCGCGTAGCGGCGCGCCTGCCGCTCGCCAATGGCGCGCACCACGTGCGGGCCGATGGTCGCGGGGATCAACCCGAGCTTGGTCTCGGAAAGACAAAAGGTCGCCGTCTGCGCCGCGACCACGATGTCGCAGGCCGCCACAAGCCCCACGCCGCCCGCGTAGGCATCGCCGTGCACGCGGGCGATGACGGGCTTGGGGCATTCAGCCACGGTGCGCAGCATGGTCGCGAGCGCCAGCGCGTCGCGGTGGTTTTCTTCGTCGGAGTAGCCGGCCATCCGGCGCATCCAGTCGAGATCCGCTCCAGCGCAAAAGGCCGGCCCCTGCGCCGCGAGCACGATCGCGCGCACGCCGGGGTCGGTGCCCAGTTGCGTGAAGGCCGCGGCAAGCTCCGCGATCATCGTTTCGTTGAAGGCGTTGCGCAGCTTCTCGCGCGCGAGCCAGAGCACGGCCACGCGATGGGCGAGGTCTAGGCGCAGGGTGGTGAAGTCGGTCATTCGAGGTTCTTCCGCAGAAATTCGTCCAGCGCCTGCAACGCGGCCGCGCGCGCGGCGGGGTCGCCGCCGATGTGGACGCCGTTCTTGCTGACACCGTTGGGTACGTCGGTGCGCAAGCGTACCGGGTCGGTGCCGTCGAAGCCGTGATACGCGCCGGGATAGGCCTGCACCTCGACCGGCGCACCGCGGGCGCGCAGCCGCTCGGCCAGTTGCAGGCAGCGCGCGGGCGGCGTCCAGTCGTCGGCCGCACCCAGCAGCATCAGCAAGGGCGCGGCCAGCGCATAGTTGCGGTTGCTCTGCGCCTCGCGGCAGCCCGGGTAGAAGGCGACGGTCGCGCGCAACGGCAGAGCGCCGGCGGAGGTGTCGGCCGCGAGCAAGGCGGTCGAACCGCCGTTGGAGCAGCAAACCACGGCGATGCGCTGCGCATCGACCTCGGGCCGCGCGGTGAGCCAGGCGAGCGCGGCCTGCACATCGGTGCGGCGCACTTCGACCGTCAAGCTGCGTTCGCTGTAGCGCTGCGTGCAGATCGAGCGCAGGCCACGCGCGCCGAGGCTGTCTGGAATCAGCACGTTCCAGCCGGCGGCGTTGAAGCGCTGCGCGTAGTCGGTCATGCGCTGCGACAGCGTCTTGCCGTCGCGCGCATACATGCCGCCGCAACCGTGCAGCGCGACGATGGTCGGGCGTGGGCCGGAGCCGGCCGCGGGCAGCCAGTGGGCGGTGAGCGTGACCTCGGTGGCGGGGATTTCGATCGGCGCGGCAAGGGTGGCCGGGGCCGCGACGGCGCCGAACCAAAACGCGCAGCCCTGCGCCACTAGCCGTTGACACCATCCCTCAAGTAGCAGGGCCATCAGCGCTCCCAGACGATCCGATCGTCGACCGCGTAGAGCTTGCACGTATCGCCGCGCGCGTTGCGTCGACAGTGCTCCAGCGCGCGCGCCAGCGGGTCTTCGCCGCCCTCGCCCCAGCCCCAGGCGCCGGTCGGGGCGAGGGCAAAGGCGCGTGGATTCGGTTTTGCGAGAAAGGCCGCATAGCCGGCGCGCCCACGCTCGTTCAGGTACGGCACCGCGGCGACGTCATCGATGGTCGCGAAGCCGCTGGCCGCTGGCGGCGACAAAGGCGGCGGCGGCGCGTATTGCGGGTACAAAACCTCGGTCGGCAGACCAAGGTCCGCGAGAAAACGCGTCACATAGGGGAACCAGATCGCGCGGCCGAGTCCCGAAGCGAAGGTCCGGTGCGCGTCGCGCCCGAACTCGCCATAAGCAATGAGTTGCGCCTGGCCCCCGGCCTGCGTGTAGGACTCATACATCGGCCGGAACACTTCCGGGCCAAAGTAGCTGTCGTTGTCCCCGTACAGCCACAGTGAGGGCAGGCGGGTGCGTGCGCCGTACTGGCCCACGCCGCGGATGAGGTTGTCTTGCCAGTCCTTGCACTTTTTCTGCCGCAGGCCGCCGGCAAAGTTGATCAGCCCGCGCACGCCCGGCGCGGTCGTGCCGGCGCCATAGGCCAGCGCCGCCAGGCCGCCGTGCGACTGACCAACCACGATCACGCGCGCTAGATCGGCCCAGGTCTGGCCGGCGAGCCAGAGCAGCGTGGCCTCGATATCTTCGGCTTGGCGCAGACCGTTGAGTCCGACGTCGCAGCCGGTGCCTTGGTACTTGCCGGTCGATTTGGAAAAGCCCTGCCGCATCGGCGCCACGACCGCGTAGCCGCGCTCGAGAAAGAACCGCGCCGCCGAGACCGGCTCAAAGCGCGGCTGCTGGCGCGGCTCGCCGTCGGCCTTGCCGTGGTTGATCAAGGCGATCGGAAACGGGCCGTCGCCCGGTGGGCGAAAGATCGTCGTCTCGAGCGCGAACGGACCTTCGATCGCGACCTTGGGGACCATCACGACCTCGATCGGTAGCGGCTGCGCCAGAGCCCCGGCGGCAGCGAGCAGCGCAAATCCCAGCGCCACGCAGTGTGCAAGCTTGCGGCTCAACGTGCCCGGCCACGCCATTGTTGCGCCACTATTTGTCTGCGGCGCCCAGGCGCAACCGCTCGTAGGCGCCGAGATTTTCCGCGTTGCGCCAGTCGGGCGGCGGCTCGACCGTGGCCCAGTACTCGTCTACTTGCGCGATCAGGTCGTCGCGCAGCGTGAAGAGCGAAGTGGCAAAGAAGCGCTGCGGCGGCTGCGCGACTTCGACTACCGACAACATGCGACCGTCGGCGAGCGCGGCGGCGTCCACGACGCGGATCGCCCAGCCTTCCGGGTAGGTGGCGTTCACGCGCACGATTGCATCGGCGTCGCCATAGCGTTCGCCGCTGGTGTGCCAGAGCATCGTCGCATCAATCGCGTACAGGCGGCGCGCACCTATCCAGTCGCGCGCCTGCATCCGCGCCCACAGCGCGCGGACGAGGGCCACGCCATCCACCGGCGCCGGCCAGGGCGCGCCGTCCAGCGGCAGCACCATCACCACGCTGCGGTAGCGCTTGCCCTGCCACTGAACCTCGTCGGCATCGATATAGCCGAACTTGGCGTAGGCGCGGCGCAGATGCGCGGCCGGCACGGCGGTATCCAGCGCCAGATAGCGGTAGCCCTGCGCGCGCGACCAGTCCGCGCACCGATCCAGCAGGCGACGGCCGAGGCCGCCGCCTTGCAGTGCCGGCTCGACCGCCAGTTGATGCAGATGCGCGGCGTCGCTACGGCAGAACCACGGCGTCTGCTGCGCCCAGGCCTGCCCCGACAGATCGGCCGGCCCGGCCACGGTCACCGTGCCGACGATCCGCTCGCCGTCCACGGCAACGAAGCAGACCCCCTGCGCGCAGCGCCGCCGCGTCACCTCGACCGTCTGATCGACCGCGGTGTAGTTCAGCCCCTGCGCGCCGAGCGGGGCGTAGGCGCGGTGCAGCAGGGCGGTGAGGTCCGCCAGGGCGTCGCCGGGCAGCAGCGCGCGGATGGTCGTCCGGGTGCTCGTCATCGACCTTTTGTACAACGTGGGTTATAAAACGCGCCGTCTCGGCCTGTCGTCCGAGCGCCCCTACTTTTCCATGCGGAGCATAAATTGAAGATCCTTGTCCGACTGTTGGCGGCTGGCCTGCTCGCGCTGAGCCTGGCCGCCACCGCGCAAACTCGCAAACCGAACATCCTGATCATCTGGGGTGACGATATCGGCCAGTTCAACATCAGCGCCTACAACATGGGCATGATGGGGTACAAGACGCCGAACATCGACAGTATCGCCCGGCAGGGTGCCATTTTCACCGACTGGTATGGCCAGCAGAGCTGCACCGCCGGTCGCGCCGCCTTCATCACCGGGCAGTCGCCGATTCGCACCGGGCTCACCAAGGTCGGTCTGCCGGGCGCGCCCGAGGGCATGAAGAAGGAAGACCCGACCATCGCCACGCTGCTGCGCGCGCAAGGCTACGTCACGGGCCAGTTCGGCAAGAACCACCTGGGCGACCGCGACGACATGCTGCCGACCGCGCATGGCTTCGACGAGTTCTTCGGCAACCTCTATCACCTGAATGCCGAGGAGGAGCCCGAGTATCCGGACTATCCGAAGAACCCGGAGTTCAAGAAGAAATTCGGCCCACGCGGCGTGATCCACAGCTTCGCCGACGGCCGCATCACCGATACCGGGCCGCTGACGCGCAAGCGGATGGAGACGATCGACGAAGAGGTGACCGCCAAGACGCTCGACTTCATGGAGCGCGCCAAGAAGGCGGACAAGCCGTTCTTCATCTGGTGGAACTCCACGCGGATGCACATCTTCACCCACCTGAAGGCGGCCTCCGATGGCAAGACCGGGCAGGGCATCTACGCCGACGGCATGGTCGAGCACGACGCGCAGGTCGGCCAGTTGCTCGCCAAGCTCAAGGAACTGGGCCTGGACGAGAACACCATCATCATGTACTCGACCGACAACGGTGCCGAGACCTTCACCTGGCCCGACGGCGGCACGACGATGTTCCGCGGCGAGAAGAACACTAACTGGGAAGGTGGCTACCGGGTGCCGGCGATGATCAAGTGGCCGGGCACGATCAAGCCGGGCACGGTGATCAACGACATTGGCGCCCACGAGGACATGCTGCTGACCTTGGTCAACGCCGCTGGCGGCAAGGACGTTGCCGAGAACCTGAAGAAAGGCGCGACCCTTGGCGGCCGCAGCTACAAGGTGCACCTCGACGGCTACGACCTCGGGCCGGCGCTGCGCGGCGAGGCCAAGGAGTGGCCGCGCAAGTCGTTCATCTACTGGACCGACGACGGCAGCGTCGCGGCGCTGCGCTACGGCGACTTCAAGGTCACCTTCCTCGAGCAGGAGGGCCACGGCCTGCGCGTGTGGCAGGACCCGTTCAAGGTGCTGCGCGCGCCGCTGCTCACGAACCTGCGCATGGACCCGTTCGAGCGCGCCGAGGCCGAGCACGCGATGGGTTACCAGCGCTGGTACATCGAGCACATGTGGGCCTTCGCCCCGGCCGGCGCCTACGTCGCCCAGTGGCTGCAAAGCTTCCGCGAGTTTCCGCCGCGGCAGAAGCCAGGCAGCTTCAATCTCGATCGGGTGATGGAAGCGGTGAGCAAACCCGCCAAGAACTGATCGGGCAGGGACCAGCTCGGGTCGCGGCGACATGACCTCCGCCGCGACCCGCGCCTACGGGGGCGAGCTACATCCGAAACACCCCGAACTTCGTCTCCGCAACCGGCGCATTCAACGCCGCGCTCAAGCCCAGCGCAAGACAGGTACGCGTGTCGAGCGGGTCGATCACGCCGTCGTCCCACAGCCGCGCGCTGGCGTAGTAGGGGTGGCCTTGCGTTTCGTACTGCGCGCGGATCGGCGCCTTGAAGGCTTCTTCCTGCTCGGCGCTCCAGGTGCCGCCGCGGGCTTCGATGCCGTCTCGGCGCACGGTGGCTAGCACGCTGGCGGCCTGCTCGCCGCCCATCACGCTGATGCGCGCGTTAGGCCACATCCACAGGAAGCGCGGGCTGTACGCACGGCCACACATGCCGTAGTTGCCCGCGCCAAAGCTGCCGCCGATGATGACGGTGAACTTGGGCACCTGCGCGCAGGCCACCGCCGTGACCATCTTGGCGCCGTGGCGGGCGATGCCTTCGTTCTCGTATTTGCGGCCGACCATGAAGCCGGTGATGTTTTGCAAGAAGACGAGCGGCACTTTGCGCTGACAGCACAGTTCGATGAAGTGCGCACCTTTTTGCGCGCTCTCCGAAAACAAAATCCCGTTGTTGGCGACGATGCCCACCGGCATCCCCTCGATCCACGCAAAGCCCGTGACGAGCGTGGCGCCGAAACGCGCCTTCCACTCATCGAACTCGGAGCCGTCCGTGAGCCGCGCGATTACCTCGCGTACGTCGAAGGGCTTACGCGTGTCGGTGGGGATGATCCCGTACAGCTCCGCCGGGTCATGCTTGGGCGGGCGCGGCGCGCGCAGCGCGGGACCCGTGGGCTTGACGTAATTGGTGGTGGCGAGGATGCGGCGGGCCAGCGCCAGCGCATGCGCGTCGTCGCGCGCCAGATGATCGGCCACGCCGGACAGGCGCGTGTGCACGTCGCCGCCGCCCAGGTCTTCGGCGCTGACTACCTCGCCGGTGGCGGCGCGCACCAGCGGCGGGCCGCCGAGGAAGATCGTGCCCTGGTTGCGCACGATGATCGACTCGTCGCTCATCGCCGGCACGTAGGCGCCGCCGGCAGTGCAACTGCCCATTACCACCGCGATCTGCGGGATGCCCTCGGCCGACAGGGTCGCCTGGTTGTAGAAGATGCGGCCAAAGTGCTCGCGGTCGGGGAACACATCGTCCTGGTTGGGCAGATTGGCGCCGCCCGAGTCCACGAGGTAAATGCACGGCAGGCGGTTCTCGCGCGCCACCTCTTGCGCGCGCAGATGCTTCTTCACCGTGATCGGGTAGTAGGTACCGCCTTTGACCGTCGCGTCGTTGCACACCACCACGCACTCGCGTCCCGCCACACGACCTACGCCGGTGATGATGCCGGCGCAGGGCGCGGCATCGTCGTACATGCCGTGGGCGGCGAGTTGGCTCAACTCCAGAAACGGCGTTCCGGGGTCGAGCAGCAGCGTCACGCGGTCGCGCGGCAGGAGCTTGCCGCGCCCGGTGTGCTTGGCGCGGGCCTCGGCGCCGCCGCCTTCGGCGATCCTGGCGATCTTCGCTTTCAGGTCGGCGACCAGCGCGCGCATCGCCTCGCCAGCGGCGCGAAAGTCGTCGGAGCGGGGGTTGAGTTTGGTGTCGAGGATGGTCATCGCCTGCGCCGTCGATTCGCGCCAGAGATGCGATGGTAGAGCCGGCGCCGCGCCCGCGGCGGACGGTCAGGGCAGCAGGGCCGCGATGCGAGCGAAGTCGATGGTGACGCCGCCCGCGGCGGCGCTCGTCGCGCTGCCGTCGAAGGTTGCGACGTCGGGGCGGCCGTAGCGGCCATCGACGGCCCGGTAGACGTGGACAACACGGTCGGTCGGATGCACCAGCCAGTACTCGGCCACGCCACTGCGCTCGTACAGCGCGCGCTTGCGCACGTGGTCGTGCTGCGCGGAGGACGGCGACAACACTTCGACGATCCCGTCCGGCGCGCCGCGTGCGCCGCGCGCATCGAGCTTGGTCGGATCGCAAAAGACCGCGATGTCGGGTTGCACTACGGTGTCGATCGAATCGTCGGCCTCGTCGCCGCGCGGCAGCCTGACGTCGAAGGGCGCGACGTAGGCTTGGCAGCGTTTGCCTTCGAGCGCGTTTGCGATCTGCCGAAACACCTCGCCAACCACGATCTGGTGCGCTCGTGTCGGCCCCGGCGCCATCGCGTAGGCCTGGCCGTCGATCAGCTCCCACCGCTGATCGTCGTCCCAACCGCAGTAGTCGGCGTAGGTGTAGTGTCCTTCGGTGCGCAGCGGCAAGCCCATTGGAGATTCTCTCGTCCCGTGTCGCCGGAAGTCTACGGTGCGGGGCGACCGCTCGCCACCGCAGTCGCCCATGCCGAGGGCAGCGGCTCGCTTTCTCTCGTGTTTGCGGAATAATCCGCGGCCACGCGACCAACTTGCCGGTAAAGTCCGGCGCTCGACTTCTCTGAGGGATCGCAGATGACTCTCGCCAATACGCGCGCGGCGGTGCTGGCCGTGACGACGACTTGGCTGGCCGCCGACGCCAGCGGCCAGCCCGCGTCGCTCGATGTCTCGCTCAAAGCCGCTTCCTGCAACGCCTGCCACGGCCCCTACGGCCGCTCCGAGGCCGGCATCCCGCCGCTGGCCGGGCGGCCAGCCAAGGAATTGTCGGCGGCGCTGGTCGGGTTCAAGACGGGCAGCCGTCCGGCCTACGTGATGCAGCAGCATGCCAAGGGCTACCGCGACGACGAACTCGTCGCCATCGCCGAGTACTTTGCCGCGCAACCCTCCGAGCGGGTGCGCAAATGAACCGCGCGCGGCGGGCAGTCCTGGCGGCGGGCGCAGCGCTGTGCGCGCCGGCCGTGTGGGGCCAGCGGCGGGCGGCCGAGCGGGTGGTCGTGGTGGGCGGCGGCTTTGCCGGTGCCACCTGCGCCCGGTACCTCAAGAAGTGGGCGCCAGCGCTGGACGTGACGCTGATCGAGACCGTGGCCTTCTACGTCGCCTGCCCGATGAGCAACCGGATGCTGGCCGGCGGCTTCGAGCTGCGCAGCCTGGCGCGCACGCACGAGGCGCTGGCCAGCGACTACGGCGTGCGCCTCGTGCGCGGCACGGTCGCGCGCATCGATCACGACAAGCGCCAGGTGCTGCTCGCCGGTGGTGGGGCGGTGGGGTACGAGCGGCTGGTCGTGGCGCCGGGGATCGACTTCGCCGCCGAGTCCATCGCCGGGCTGGCGCCGGCGCTGGACAGCGGCCGCGTACTGCATGCCTGGCGCAGCGGCGGTTTGCAGATCACCAAATTGCGCGACCGGCTGGCGGAGATGCGACCGGGCGGCACGGTTGTCGTGCACGTGCCGCGCGCGCCCTTCCGCTGCCCGCCGGGGCCGTACGAGCGGGTGAGCCTGATCGCGCACTACCTGTCGCGCAACAACCCCAAGGGCAAGATCCTGCTCTTCGACAGCAACCCCGACATCCTTGCCAAGCGCGAGTTGTTCGTCACGCTCTGGCGCGAGCGCTATCCCGGCATGGTCACCTACGAGCCGAATGCTGAGCTCACCGCGGTCGCCGCCGACCGTCTCGCGCTCGACTTTGCCGCCCAGGGCAAGGTGTCGGCCGATCTGGTCAACGTCATTCCTCCGCAGCGCGCCCCGGCGCTGCTGCGTAATGCCGGGCTGGTGCCGGCCAAAAGCAACTTGGGCGCCCGTGGACTTTCTGTCCTACGAATCGACCGCGGTGCCGGGCATCCATGTGCTGGGCGACTCGATCGCCTCGGCGCCGGGGCTGCCCAAGTCGGCGCACATGGCCAACCAGTCGGGCAAGGTCTGCGCCGCGGCCATTGCCGCGCGCTCGCTCGGTTTGCCGCCGCCTGCGGAGCCGGTGATCGCCAACACCTGCTACAGCTTCGTCGGCGCCGATCAGGCGATGCACGTGGCCGGCGTCTACCGCTACGACGCCGGCAAGCGCACGATGGCGCCGGTGGCCGGCGCGGGCGGGTTGTCCAAGGCGCCGAACGCGGTCGAGGCGCTGCACGCCATCGGCTGGGTCTACAACATCCTGTACGACAGCTTCGGCAGTTCGTACACGATCGAGACGCCGACGTTTACCTGACCACGGCCGCTGGCGGTCGCGCAAAGTGCCGCGCCGCCAGTGCCAGCGCCACCGCCGACAGCGCGGCGGACAGAAAAAACGGCGCGCCGATGCGCCAGTCGTTCTGCGGGTAGTGGCTCACCTCGGCCAGCAGCGGCGCGCCCAAGAGCGGCGCGGCCGCAGCCAGCAGCGAACTCAGCGACGACAGCGCGCCCATCGCCAGCCCCTGCTCGGCGTGCGGCGCGGCCTTGGAGACGATCGCGTGCAGCGCCGGCCCGACCGCAAACGCAAACACGTTGGCGGCGATGAACACGTACATCAGCCAGCCGACCGTGGTGAGCCCGTAGGCGATATAGGTCAGCGTGCCGGACAGCAGCCCGAGCAGCACCACGCGCCGCTCGCCCAGGTGCTTCAACAGCACGCCGAGCAAGCCGCCCTGCACGATGGCCGCCGTCAACCCGACCAAGAACAGCGACAGCCCGGTCTCGCGCGGGCCCCAGTCGAAGCGGAAGTTCGTGTACAGCACCCAGGTGCCGTGCAGGATGAACTGCGCCAGATTGGCTAGCCCGATCACCGCCACCAGCGCGCCGACGCCGCGCAGCCGCGCCAGCCCGGTGAGCGAGCCGATGGGGTTCAGCCGCGCCAACGTCAGCGGCCGTCGCTCGCGTGCGCGCACTTCCGCGGGCCGCGATTCCGGCAGCACCAGCGCGCCGTACAGAAAGTTGACGAACGACAGCGCTGCGGCAAAGTAAAACGGCAGCCGGATGTCGATCGCGCCGAGAAAGCCCCCGACCATCGGCCCGACGATGTAGCCGATGCCGAAGGCCGCGCCGATCATGCCGAAGCTCCTGGCGCGTTGGTCGGGCGCGGTGATGTCGGCCACGTAGGCGTTGGCCACCGAGAAGTTGGCCGCAAGCATCCCGCCCAGCACGCGCAGCGCCACCAGCGCATAGATCGACTGCACGAAGGCCGACAGCAGGAACATCGTCCCCAGCCCGAAGATCGACAGCAGCAGCACCGGCCGCCGCCCGTAGCGGTCCGACAGCGCGCCCAGCGTGGGCGCGCAGACGAACTGCGTCAGGCCGAAGGCGACGATCATCGCCCCGTACCAGTAGGTCTGCGCGTCGCGGCTGGTGGTGAACTCGCCCACCAGCGCCGGCAACACCGGCAGCAGCAGGCCAAAGCCCATCACGTCGAGCAGCACCGTGATGAGGATGAAGGGCAGGGCGGGTTGGCGTTTCATGCCGCTTCCGGAGCACTGGGGCAACCGTGTCGTTCCCGCGCCAGCGCTAACCCAGCCGGTCTTGCGACGAAGCTGGATTCCCGCTGGAGCCTGCCCCCGAGTGTCTTTATCGGGGGCGGGAATGACGCGGCTTTGTTATGCAATCGCAGTGGAGTAGGAATCGCTCATCGACCCCGTCCCGCGCCCGCGGGGCAGGGCGGATGGAGGCAAACGGGCGCGAGCTTACCGACCCGGCATTTCGCTCATGCCGGGCGTGGCGAGACAACGCGCCAGCCACGCCCGCACCGCCGGGTACGGCGCCAGATCGAAGCCGCCTTCGTGCGCCTTGTGCGTGTAGGCAAAGAGCGCGACGTCGGCGATGGTCAGCGCATCGCCGGCAAAGAACGGCTGCGCGGCCAAGTGCCGCTCCATCACCGCCAGCGCCGCATTGCCGCGCGTGAGCAGGTTGGGCAGCCGCGGATCGTCGGGCTTACTGAGATACACGTGGATGAAGCGCGCCACCGCCACGTACGGCTCGTGCGAGTACTGCTCGAAGAAGAGCCACTGCAACACCCGCGCCCGCTGCAGGCGGTCGCCCGGCCACAGCGGCGTGCCGTCGGCGAGGTAACAGAGGATCGCGTTGGACTCCGGCAGGAAGGTGTGGTCGTCGATTTGCAGCACGGGCACCTTGCCGTTGGGATTCTTGGCCAGAAACTCCGGCCTGCGCGCCTCCCCGCCCAGCACGTCCACCGCATGCCAGCGGTAGGGCAGCCGGAGCAGATCGAGGGCGAGCTTGACCTTGTGGCAGTTGCCGCTAGCCGCGTCGCCGAAGACGCGATACGGCGCGAGATGGGTGGCGAGCGGGCGCATCAGATCGGCCCCCGCTCGAGCGTGCGCTCGATCTGCGGCAGCCGGTCGGCACCCCAGAACGGCTCGCCATCGACGAAGACGAACGGCGCGCCAAAGACCCCGCGCGCGTGCGCCTCGTCGGTCAGCGCCTTCAGCTTGTCCTTGATCGGCGGCTCCTGGCAGCCGGCGGCCAGGGCGGCGGCGTCGATGCCCATTTCGGTCGCCAGCTCGGCCAGCACGGCCGGCTCCGAGATGTTGCGCCCCTCGGTGAAGTAGGCACGAAACACCTTATGCACCCAACTCACCGCCTTGGCCGAGCCCTGGCTTTGCAGCCACAGCAGCGCGCGCGCCGCGGCCACCGTGCCTACCGGAAACGGCGTCGGGAACTTCAGCGTCACCCCCAGGTAGCGTGCGCTGCGCTCCATGTCGAGCTTGCTGTACGCGCCCTTGAGCGGAATCTCCACCAGCGGCGCGCCGCCGGTCGCCTTGAAGATCGCGCCCAGCAGCATCGGCTTGTACGCCACCGTGCGGCCGAACTTGGTGGCGATGGCCTCGATCTTTTCCGACGCAAGATAGGCGTAGGGCGAGGAGAAGTCGAAAAAGAACTCCAGCGGTTTGCTCATCGGCGGTCTCTCGGTCCATCTGCGGGTCGTAAAGATAACGTGCAAGGCAAGGGGCAGCCGGAGCCGCACAAGGGATCCGACGCGTTTCTTCGAGGCATTCTTTTGGACGCCATGCCCGGTCGCCGCTCGCTTGCGCTCATCGTGCCTTTCTCTGCCACTCCCGAATGACGGCCGCAAGCGCCTGGACGTCGGCGTAAACGTGATCGTTGCCCGGCACGGTGGTGACCTCGCTCTGCGATAACCGAAGCGAGGCGGCAAGTCGTGACGCGGCGCCGCCCGGGTCTTCGGTCTGTTGAATGAACAGCGTCTCGACACCTTCGGCGAGTTGCCGCAGGCAGGCCAAATCCGCGGGTTCCCCAGCGCCGTATGGAGTCCCGATGAGGATCGCGGAGCGCGGCCGGAAACGATGCGTACAAAACGCCCTCGCTGCGATAACGGTACCAAGAGATTTCGCAATCGCCAGCGGCGGCGAAAGATCGGCCAGACGCTTTGCTTCGAAGTCCACATCTGCGTCGACGGCATTGTCCCAGTGCCGATAGCGAACGAGGCCTTCGGTTGGCAAGGCCGACGCGGCGAGGACGGAGCGCATCCATGCCTCGGTCTGTGGGTTTCGGCCCGGGAGGGCGACGACCTGCATATCGAATGGAGTCCGGAGACCGGTGGCCCGAATAAGTCGCTACCGCGCATGCGGGAGCGCCGCGCCGCGGCTGTTTGGTTGAAGCGAAAGCGATGTCAGGTCAAGGGCGCAGCATAGAGGCGGCAAACGTAGCGCATTTCGATCGCGCCGTCCTGCGCGCAGGCATCGAAGAGCGCACGCAGCGCCGCCTGCATCGGCGCATGCGCAGCGGTGCCGGCGGCAGGCAGGTAGGAGACGGAACTCGCCAGTGCGGCCAACTGCTCCCAGGTCATCGGCCGCTTGTGGGCCAGCTCGCGCCGCGCCGGTGCTTGGCCGCCGAAGAACTCGGCAATGGTGGACTCGTCGCCGTCGCGATCTCGCACCAGCGCGTACTCGGGGCTGAAGTCGCGGCACAGTTGCTCGTAGCCCGCCATGAACGGTGTGCTGTCGCGCTCGCGCTCGTTCCAGAAGAGTGCTGCCCAGCCTCTGGGGGCGAGCACGCGCAGCGCTTCGCACCGCGCCGCCTGCGGCTCGAACCAGTGGAAGGCCTGCCCGGCCACGACCAGTTGCGCGCAGCCGGCGGGCAGCCCCGTCGCCTCGGCGCGGCCGGCGACCGCGCGATAGCCGGCATAGCGCGCCAGATACTCCGCGCCGGCGGCGCGCATCGCGTCGTTGGGTTCGACGCCGATCACCGCATGGCCGGCGCGCAGGAAGGGCTCGGCCGACAGCCCGGTGCCAGCGCCCAGATCGACCACGGTCGCGCCGCGGCGCAGAGCGCCCGCCGCCGCCAGCTGCTCGACCAGCGCCGCCGGGAAGCCCGGCCGCCCCGCCACGTAGGCAGCGGCGCGGTTGGAGAAGCGCTGGGTGTTGTCGGCGGGCACGGCGCCGGCGATGCTACTCGCCCGCCCGCCGCCGGTCGCTCCACCGGCTTGCGCAATCGGTCAGAAGCGCCCGGTCAGAGCGACGGCGAGCAGCGGCCCGGTGGAGAAGTCGTCGGTGCGCAGATCGTTGCCGTTGGCGTCGATCAGCTTGATCTTGCCGCCGATCTCCGCGCCGGCATAGAAGTCGAGCGACACGTCGCGGTTGAAGCTGTAGCGCACGCGGGCGAAGGTCAGCGTCGCGCCGTACTCGCCGACGCCATTGGGCGCCGCCGGCAGTTTCTCGTCCAACCGGAAGCGCAGTGTGCGGTAGGCAAGGCCCAAGCTCGCCTCCCAGCCGCTACCCAGCGTGCGCACCAGTTCCAACCCCGCGCCACCGGCTGGCCCGGCCGGCAGCGGGTTGGCCAGACGCCAGTTTTCGTCGAACTGCCAATCGACGAGCAGCAGCGGCACCACCTCGTCGTCTTCGAGCCCGGTGAAGTATCCGGCGCCAAGGCCGATCCGACGGTTCGGCGCGAAGGAGTAGTTGATCGCCGCCAGTCCGCCGTAGACGCCGGACTCGCCGCTGTCGGCATCCTTGGTGCCCGAGCGCTGCACGATGGCCTGGGCAAACAGGCTCCAGTTCCGGTCGAACGCGTAGAAGACGGGCAAGCCGAGGGTGACGGTATCGACGTCGCTCCACGGGTTGAGCGAGGCGATCGGCCCGGTCCCGGAGAAGTCGTAGCTGTAGCGCTGCGCGGAAAGCCGCAGCCCGACCGACCAGTCGCGGCTCGGCGCGTACAAAAGCCCGGCCTCGATACCGCCAAAGGTCAGGCCGACCTCGCCGCCGTTGTCGATGTCGGCATCGCCCTGCCCGCCGTAGAAGGCTTCCGCAGCGAAGCGCCAGGGCGACTTTTCTTGCGCAGCGGCCGGGGCGGCGGCAGCGAGCAGCGCTGTGGCGAGCAGGGCGGCGGCATTGTTCGAGAGCATCTGATCGTCCTTGGTTGTTTTGCAATGAGAAGCGCTTGTAGCGCAGATAAACATCGAATGGCAATGCGTGAGTGACCGGGGTCGCTCCACCGCGACCGTCGCAACGGCGGCGGCGGGGGAGATAACCGTGGCAAAGGTTAGCAAGCCGTCAAGGCTGCGGCTTGTCTGCCGGCGCCGATTTCTTGGCACCTCGCGCCAGAACGGCGCGGCGGGAGTACGGGCTACTTGGACGCGGGATCGCGGCAGGCGTCGGCACCGGGTGGCGCGGCGCGCGTCCACTCTTCCGTACGGCCGAACATCGGCAGGCCGACGTAACCGCGCAGCAGCAGCGTATCGGCGCTCTTCTCTGCCAGCCGCGCGGTGGCCTTGTAGGTCTTGCCTTCGTCGGGGTCGTAGATCTCGCCGCCGCGCCAACCGTCGCCGTCGCGGCTGAAGCCTTGCATCAGCTTCAGGCCGAGCAAGGGGCGGCTGCGCTGCGCCGGGTCGGGGTTCTTGTCGTCGCGCTCATTAGGCCCCGAGCCGGCGACGATACGACCGGCAAGTTTGCCGTCCGCTTCGAGGTACACATGCACCGTACCCTGTTTGTCTTCGGTCAGCCAACGACCGCACACCGGGTCGGGCGCGGCCTGTGCGGCCGTGGTTGCGAGCAGCGCGAGCGCAGCCAGCACGGGCTTGAGCGTGAGCATCGGGATCGCTTTCAGAATTTGTAGGACAGGCCGATCAAGCCGCTCCACTGGTTCTTGTCCTGCACGAGCGGGCTGTCGGCAGCGTTGCCGAGCAAGCGTTGATAAGCCACCCCGCCCACCAGATGCCACGGCCCGGAGATTTTCCAGTCGCCGTCGATCTCCAGCGCCGCGTTCTGCCAGCCGGCGCCGGCGCTGTAGGCGGTAAAGCCGCTCGCCGCGCTCTGCGCCGGCGTCACGCCATAGAGCGCCTGCATCTGCTTGCCGTTGACCCAGGTGACGCTCGGCAATACGGTCAGCGTGAACTCGCGCGTCAGCTCCAGCGGCAGGTAGATGCCGAGCACGCCGAGCGTGCCTTGATCGCCGCCCAGCGCGGAGCGCAACTGCGCGAACACCGGCACGCCGAACACGGCGACCCAGCCCTGCACGCCGCCATCGACGGCGGCGCTCACGCTGCCCATGCCGCGGAGCCGGTCGCTGCCGTTGTCGGCGATCAATCCCGGGTCGCTGTCGCTGCGGCCGGCGCGGTAACCGAGCAGCAGGCCGAGGCCCCAGATCCTGTCGTCGCCGAAGGTCCAGCGCAGTTGCGGGTCGAGCGTCAGCGAGCCGCTGTCGAGCGCGAAGCTGCCCCAGTCTTGCGTCTTGTACTCGCCGCTCGCCCACAACAGCAGACGCGGGCCGGACGCATTGGCGCCGCTGTAGTTGGGCTCGTACGACGCGCCGACGCCGAGTTCCAGTTGCCACGGGCGCGCGGGCTTGTCGCCCTCGGCCGCTTGCGCGGTGCCGCCGGCGAGCAGGGCAAAGGTCAATGCGAGGTACGCCGCTTTCATGGTTGCTTGCCTTGCGTAGACAGCGCGATGGTCGTGATGTCCCAGCCGCCGCCGAGCGCCTTGTTCAGCGCGACGAACTGCACAAAGGTTTGCGCGCGCGCCTCGACCCACTGCTGTTCGACCTGCGAGCGGCTGCGCACGACGTCCAAGACGGCGAGGAAGTCGGTGAGCCCACGCTCGTAGCGGATGCGCGCGAGCGAAAGCGCCTCGACGTCGGCGGCGAGTGCCGCGGCCAGTTGCGTCTCGCGCTCCTGCGCGCGGCGCAGGCGCAGCGCGGCTTGTTCGACTTCGAGCGCGGCGTTGATCGCCGCCGATTGGTAGCCGAGCGCGGCCTGCTCGGCGCGGGCACGCTCCACGTCGACCGCGGCGACCAGCTCCGGCGCGTACAGCGGCGCGCGCAGCGCGGCGGTGAGGTTCCAGGCGGCGCTCGCCGCGTCGAAGAAATTGCCCTGCGCGATCGACAGCAGGCCGAGTGCCGCGCCGAGTGAGAAGCGCGGGTACTGGTCGGCCTGCGCTGCGGCCACGCGGGCGAGCGTGGCGCGCCACTGCGCTTCGGCGGCGACCACATCGGGCCGGCGGTCGAGCAGCGCGGCCGGCACCGCCGCGGGCAGCGCCGGCAGCGTGGCCGGCAGCGGCTTCGGCGGCGCGAATTCGGTGAGCAGCGTTTGCGAATCGCCGCCCACCAGCACGCCCAGCCGGCGCGCGGCGGTCTGCTCGCGCGCGACCGCCAGCGGCAGTTCGGCTACGGTGACCAGCACCTGCTGCTCGGCGCGCAGGCGGTCGAACGCGGTCGCCAACCCCGCCTTCTCCCGCGCGGCGACCAGCTGCTCGATGCCGCGCGCGGCGTCCACCAGCTCGCGCAGCGTGGCCTGCTGCGCCTGCGCGGCGCGCAGATCGATATAGCTGGCGGCGACCTCGCCGGCCACGCTGACCGCGACCGCGCCGCTTTGCGCAGCGGCAGCCTGCACGTCGGCGCGGGCGGCGTCCTGCCGGCGCGCGATGGCGCCGAAGACGTCGATCTCCCAACTGGCGTCGAAGCCCAACCGCCGCTCGTTGGCCGGGTTGGGCGACAGCGTGCCAAAGCGGCCGTTCTCGCTCTGCCGGTCGCGCGTGAAGTAACCGCCGAGGCTCAACTGCGGCTGCGCGCGCGCATCGACCACCGCAGCCAGCGCGCGCGCCTCAGCGATGCGCGCGGCGGCCGTCTGCACGTCGCGGTTGGCGGCGAGCGCGCGGACGATCAACGCGTCGAGTTGCGGGTCTTGCAGTTGCCCCCACCAGCGCACCTGCTGCGCGGCGGCGGGCGTCGTAGCGAGCGGCGGCTCGTACCGCGCGGGCAGCGCGGCTTGGGTGGTCGCTGCGGGTTGCGGTTGGATGCTGGCGCAGGCGGCGAGCAGCAGGGCGGCAACAGCGAGTAGCCCGGATGAAGCGAAGTGAAATCCGGGGCCGACAGCGACCTCGGGCACCGACCGCGGATTGCGTCGCTGCGCTCCTGCATCCGGGCTACTGGTTGCGCAACTGAGGCGCGGAACGTCAGCCATTCTTGCCTCCTCCCACCGGCTGCGCCTCGATCATCACGTCCATCTGCTGGCCCACATAGACCGGCAGCTTTTCGCGCGGGAAGGCGAACAACACTTGCAGCACGCGCGTATCCACGCGCTCGGCAGAGTTGCCGGTGAGGCTCCTCTTGGGAATTACCAGCGGCTCGAAGCGCACGAACTGCGCCGGCGTGGACAGCTCGCTGCTGCCGCGCACGTAGGCCACCGCGCGGGCAGCCGACTTGACGCGCCAGGCGTCGTTCTCGTCGATGTCCACCCGCACGTGCAGCGTGCGCGTATCGCCCAGCACCAAGAGCGGCGTGGGGCCGCCGGGGCTGGCGAACTCGCCGGCGCGCAGGTTCAGTTGCAGCACCTCGCCGGCGATCGGCGCGCGCACGGTGAGCCGGCTCTTTTCGGTGCGCGCAGCGGCAAGTTCGGCCTGCGTTTGCGCGAGCAGCGCCTGCGTCGCCTTCACGCGCGCCGCGGCCGCCTGCACGGCGATCTCGCGCCGGACGATTTCCTCGCGCGACACCGCGCGCGGATCGGGCAGGTCGCGCACCTTGGCGAGTTGATCCTGCGCTTCGCGCTCCAGCGCTTGCAGCTCGCCAATGCGCGTGCGCGCGACTTCGACCGCGGCGGCGCGCGCGGCGATCTCCGCATCGACCTGCCGCTGGTCGAGCGCAAAGAGCGGCTCGCCCGCCTTGACCTGTTGCCCGACCGTGACGAGCACCCGCTCGACCACGCCCGGCAGCGGTGTGCCCACTGCGATGTTCTCGCTGGCGGCCTCGATCAGTCCGGCGCCGGAGACCACGTGCGCGAACGGCTTGGCCGGCGGTGCGGCAACGGGTGCTGCGACCGGATAGGACTTGTCCCCGGCAGCGACGATGGTGACCATCGTGCCGAGGCCCGCCAGTGCGAGCGCGCCGACGATCAGGTTGGACAGGGAGACTTTCATCGCAGAACTCCTCGGAAGCATGGGCACCGGGGGCGGCGCGCTCAGGCCCTCACCCCCGGCCCCTCTCCCGCTGACGCGGGCGAGGGGAGAAGAGAATTACCGGCACCGGTCTCGACCGCGACGACGCGGCCGTCGTCCATCCGCGCGATGCGGTCGGCAAAGCCGAAGATGCGCGCATCGTGGGTGACCACGATCAGCGTGCGGCGCGACTCGCGCGTCATGCCGTGCAGGATGTCCATCACGTGGTGGCCGGTTTCGTGGTCGAGGGCGGAGGTCGGTTCGTCGCACACCACGAGCTGCGGCTCGTGCACCAGCGCGCGGGCGATGGCCACCCGCTGCTGCTGCCCGCCGGACAACTGTGCCGGCAGCGCGTCGACGCGGTTGGCCAGCTCCACCCGCGCCAGCATCGCGCGCGCGCGGCGCAGCGCTTCGGCCTGCGGCACGTTGCGGATCAGGAGCGGAATCGACACGTTCTCCGCCGCGGTCAGCGCTGGCATCAGGTTGAACGCCTGGAACACGAAGCCGATGTTGGCGCCGCGCCAGCGGGTGCGGTCGTTGACGGGCAGCGCGCCGGGATCGACGCCGAGCACGTCGAGCGCGCCGTCGGTCTTGTCCATGATGCCGGCCAGCACGGAGATCAGTGTCGTCTTGCCGCAGCCGGACGGACCGACCAGCATCAGCAGCTCGCCGGTGCGCACCTCGAGATCGATGCCGCGCAGCGCGAGCACCGCCGCTTCGCCGGTGCCGAAGCGCTTGGTCAGGCCGGCGACGCGCACGGCGGCGGTGGCGGTGTCGTTCATCGTCAACCCTTGAACACGACGGCCGGCTCCAGCCTGAACACCTGCCGCAGCGACAGCATGGCGGCGATGGCGCTCACCGACAGGATCGCCGCGGCGGTGATCGCCGGGATCTGCCAGGGCATCGAAAACGCCAGCCCCGCGCCTTCCATTGCCTTGCCGCTCGCCGCGCCCAGACCGACGCCGATGCAGTAGCCGAGCACGGCGACCACCATCGCCTGCAACAGCACCATGCCCGCCAGCCGCCCGTTGGTCACGCCCATCGCCTTGAGCGCGCCGTAGTGGCGCAGGTTGTCGAGCGTGAAGTTGTAGAAGGTCTGGCCGGCCACCAGCGTGCCGATCAGAAAACCCAGCGCAATGGCCATGCCGAAGTTGATGACGATGCCGGTTTCGGTGCTGATGTAATCGGCGGTGCGGGCGATGAACTCCTCGTTGGTCAGCGTCATCAGCCCGGTGCGCGCCTCCAGCGCGGCGCGCACCTTGGCGGCATCGGCGCCGGGGGCGAGCCGGATCAGCACGAAGGACAGTTGATTGCGCTCCGGCGGCACCAGCGACAGCGCGCGCGAGTAGGTGGTGTAGACCACCGGCTCCCAGAAGAAGGAGCGCCGGCCCTCGTAGCTGCCGACGATCTGCACCTCGTTGTCGTTGACGGTGAAGCGGTCGCCGACGGTCAGCGCCCGGCCGCCGCCCTGCTTCATCAGCAGCTTCTTGGGCGAGTTGATCGCGTCGATCAGCACGGCGCGGTCGTTGCGCAGGTCGCGCAGCTGGCCTTGCACCATCTCGGGCGGGCCGCCCATCAGCGTGGCGTCGTCCAGCCCCACCAGGATCAGCGTGAAGCGCGTGCCGTCGGGCAGCTTGCCGCGCGTATAGCCCTGGAACAGCGGGATCGCCCACTCCACCCCTTCGACCCCGCGCGCCAGTTGCGCCACCGTGTCGCGCATCGGCACCGGGTCCTGCGAGAAGCGCACCTGCGGGTCCATCAGCCAGAGGTCGGCCTGCGCGGTGTCGCGGATGAAGGCGCCGGTCTGGCGGATGAAGCCCGCCAGGATCGAGGCCTGCTGCGCGATCAGCAGCGCGGCGAAGGCGATGCCGGCGATCAGGCCGAAGTACTTCAGCCGGTCGCCGGTGAGCATCTTGAGGGCGATTTGCCACATGGCGAGTCGGGAGCCGGGCGCGGGTGGTCGGGAGTCGAGTGAGAAGCCGGAAGCCACGATGCCGGGCTTGCCAACTAATGTAAATGTGATTTACATTCGCATTAGAGCAGCAATGGAGCGACGATGTCAAGCACAACGAAACGGGGCGTGGCCGGGCGGCGACGGGCGGGCCGAGGGGCGGTGGCGCGCGGCCGCTATCACCATGGCGATCTGCGGCGCGCGTTGATCGACGCGGCGCTGGCCTTGACGCTCGAGCAGGGACCGGGCACCTATACGCTCGCCGATCTGTGCCGCGCCGTGGGCGTGTCGCCGGCGGCGCCCTACCGGCACTTCGAAAGCCTCGACCAGCTGACGGCCGAGGCGGCGCGCGAGGGCTTCGCCGAGCTAGACCGGATGACCGCGGCGAGCTTCCGCGGTGCCGACTGGCGGGCGCGCCTGGCCTCCGGCGTGGCCGACTTTCTGGGCTTCGTGCGGGCGCACCCGGCGCAGGCGGTGGTGATGTTCGACACCCGCTCGCAGACGGTGGCCGAGCCGGACTTCAACCCGCTTGCGCCGCTCGATCTGCCCGCCCCGCGTAATGCGACCGAAGCGGCGGTTTACGACTGCTGGCGCGCCGGCTACGCCAGCTTTGCGCGCTACGCGCAGGGCCTGGCGCAGGCGCTTGCCGACTCGCCGCTGGCGCCTGCGGTGGCGAACCGCCAGTGCGCGCTGAAAACGGCGCTGGCGCTGTTCACGATCATGTACGGCATCGCCGCACAGTGGCTGGACCGTGCGCTGCCCGACGACTGGCTCGACCGCGGCGGCCGCAAGGCATTCGAGAAGATCGTGCTGCCGTGGGCGCTGGGTGTGGCCCAGCAGTGCGCTGCGCCGGCCAAGTCCAGAGCCGGGAAAAGGTCGTAGCCCGGATGCAGGCGCGCAAGCGTCGGAGTCCGGGGTGACTGCCGCGACGCCGCACCGGCCCCGGATTGCGCTTCGCTTCATCCGGGCTACGTAGCTTTCCCCTCAGGGCAGGTCGCGCGCGATCAGCATCTTCTGCACGTCGCTGGTGCCTTCGTAGATCTGGCACACGCGCACGTCGCGGTAGATGCGCTCGACCGGAAAGTCCGCCACGTAGCCATAGCCGCCGTGGATCTGGATCGCATCGGAACACACCCGCTCGGCCATCTCGCTGGCGTAGAGCTTGGCCATGCAGGCCTGGGTCAGGCACGGCTCGCCCGCATCTTTCAGCGCGGCGGCGTGCCAGACCAACTGGCGCGCCGCTTCGATCCGGGTCGCCATCTCCGCCAGCTTGAAGGCGACGGCCTGATGCTCGATCAACGCCTTGCCGAAGGCGCTGCGCTCGTGCGCGTACTTGCGCGCGGCCTCGTAGGCGGCGCGCGCCATGCCGACCGACTGTGCGGCGATGCCGATGCGGCCGGCCTCCAGACTGGACAAGGCGATCTTGTAGCCCGCGCCTGCTTCGCCGATGCGGTAGGCATCGGGCACGCGCACGCGCTCAAAGAGGATTTGCGCGGTGTCCGACGAGTGCTGCCCCATCTTCTCTTCGAGCCGCGCGACCGTGTAGCCCGGTGTGGCGGTCGGCACGATGAAGGCGGAAATCCCGCGCTTGCCGGCCGCCTTGTCGGTGACGGCGAAGACGATCGCCACGTCCGCATGCTGGCCGCTGGTTATGAACTGCTTCACACCGTCGATTACCCACCCATCGCCGTCGCGCACGGCGCGCGTGCGCAGGTCGGCGGCGTCCGACCCGGCATGCGGCTCGGTCAGGCAAAAGCAGCCGAGCATCGCGCCGGAGGCCAGGGGCTTTAGCCATTGTTCCTTCTGCGCCTCCGAGCCATAGCGCAGCAGGATCGCGCACACCGGCGAGTTGTTGACGCTGACCACCGTGGACGTGCCGCCATCACCGGCGGCGATTTCTTCCAGCGCCACCGCGACCGCCATGTAGTCCATGCCGGCGCCGCCCCATTGCTCCGGCACCGCGATGCCAAAGCAGCCGAGCGCGGCCAGCTCACGCAACGGCTCGCGCGGGAAGCTGTGGTCGCGGTCCCAGGCCGCGGCAAAAGGCGCCAGCCGGGTGGCGGCAAACTCGCGCAGCGTGTCGCGCAGCAGGCGGTGTTCTTCGGAGAGCAGCATGGCGGGAGAGCGGCGCGCTACTGGCGCCCGCGCAGGATCAGGGTGCCGACGATAAAGCCGGCGGCCAGCGCGCCGATCAGCAGCGGCCCGCCGCCCAGGATGCCGGAGACGACGAGACTGCTGGACAGGCAGGCGGCGTAGTTCTGCGGGAAGCACCACACCACGGTGGCCAGGGCGGAGAAGGCAAACCAAGTCAGCAGCGCCACCAACAGCGCCCGCGACAGCGACTGGCCCATCGTCGTCACCCGCGTCGCGGCGCCCTGATAGACGATCAGCGCGAAGAGCATGGCAAACAACCCGGGCACGGCGATCATCAGCCAGCGCGGCACGCCGGCCTCGGCGCCGAAGTTGCCGAGGAGAAATCCGAGCGCCGCGGCGGCAAGCAGCCCGCACGCGCCGAACACGCCGGCGGCGACTACGGGCACGAGGGCGGCGGGCAAAGGCACGGGACTCAGGCGGCAGGGCGGCGCGCGGTGACTTCGATCTCGAGCTTCATGCGCGCATCGACCAGGCCGCAGACGATGGCTGTCGCTGCCGGCCGCGCGCGGGCGAAGTATTGCCCGAAGAGCGGCGCCAGCGGAGCGAAGAGACTCGCGTCGATCAGGTAGTAGCGCACCCGCACCACGTCGTCCAACGTGCAGCCGGCCTGCGCCAGCGCGGCGGCGACGTTGGCGAAGCACTGGTGGCACTGCGCGACCGGGTCGGGATCGATGGTCATCGTTGTGTAGTCGAAGCCGGTGGTACCGGCCACGTGCACGTACTCGCCGTCGTCCACCGCGCGGCTGTAGCCGGCCAAGGCTTCGAAGCTGGAGCCGGAGGAGATCAGCCGTCTATTGCTGCTCACCACGGCAGCTCCTTGCCGGCGTAGTTGAAGAACTTGCCGCTGTCGGCGGTGGTCGCGCCGGCAATCACCCGCCGCAGGCCGGCGACGCTGGTGGCGACATCGAGCGTGGCGTCGGCGCCGCCCATGTCCGTGCGCACCCAGCCGGGGTGCAGCAACAGCAGTGTGCAGCGCCGCTCGCGCGCCGCCGAATGGACGGCCATGTTCAGCGCCGCCTTGCTCGCGCGGTAGACCCAGCCGTAACTGCTGGCGGCGTCGGCGATGCTGCCCATCTGGCTGGTGACGAACGCCAGCGTGCCGCCGGTCGCTTCCATCTGCGGCGCCAGCGCGGCCAGCGCGTGCATCGCGCCGAAGACGTTGGCTTGCATCACCGCGTCGAACTCTTCGCGGCTCGGCGGCTCGGCGCTGCCGCTGCGCGACCCGAAGACGCCGGCGTTGTAGATCGCCAGATCGAGCCGCTCGCCGGCGAGCGCGGCGGCCAGCGCCGGCCAGTCCGCGGCGGCTGCCGCCTCCAGCCGATGCGCCTGCGCGCCCTGTGCGCGCAGCGCCTGCAAGCCCGCGTCCCCGCGCGCAGTGGCGTGCACGCGCCAGCCGTCGGCCGCGTACTGGCGCACGAACTCCAGACCGATGCCGCGCGAGGCGCCGAGGATCAGTGCGTTAGGCATACGCGCAAACCCTCAAACGCCTTGCAGCGTGTCGCGCGTACGGTCGTCGCGCACGTTGCCGGTGTTGCGCGTGGACGCCGGCTCGAACAGCATCACCTCGACCTCGCGCTCCGCATACGGGCAGTGCTCGGTGCCGCGCGGCACGATAATGAATTCGCCGGCCCGCACCCGCTCGACGCGCTCCAAGCCACCTTCGCGCAGGCGCATGTCGAACTCGCCGCGCACGACAAAGAAGAGTTCGTCCTCCTGCGCGTGGTGATGCCAGGTGAAGGATCCCTGGAACTTCACCAGCCGCACTTGCTGACCGTTCAACTCACCGGCGAGCCGCGCGTTCCAGTGATCTGCGAACTGTGCGAACTTCTCGGCCAGATTGACGGAGCGGATCATCGGCACATCTCCAGCGCCAGCGCCGTGGCCTCGCCGCCGCCGATGCACAGTGCCGCGATCCCCTTTCTGCCGCCGGTCTTGCGCAACGCGCCCAGCAGGGTGACCACGATGCGCGCGCCGGAGGCGCCGATCGGGTGGCCGAGTGCGCAGGCGCCGCCGTGGATGTTGACCTTGTCGTGCGGCAGCTTGTGCTCGGCCATCGCTGCCATGGTGACTGCGGCAAAGGCTTCGTTGACTTCCCACAGGTCCACGTCGCCCGCGGCCCAGCCGGTTTTGGCGAGCACTTTGTCGATAGCGCCGACCGGCGCGGTGGTGAACCACTCCGGCGCTTGCGCGTGCACGCTGTGCGCACGGACGCGGGCAATCGGCGTGCAGCCCAGCTTGGCGGCGGTGGATTCGCGCATCAGCACCAGCGCGGCGGCGCCGTCGGAGATCGAGCTCGCATTGGCGGCGGTGATCGTGCCGTCTTTCTTGAACGCGGGCTTCAGCCCCGGAATCTTGTCGAGCTTGGCCTTGAACGGCTGCTCGTCGCGGTCGATGGAGATCTCGCCGCCCTTGCCCGCCACCTTCACCGGCGCAATCTCCCAGGCAAAGCTGCCGTCGCTGTTGGCGGCCATCGCGCGCTGGGTGGAGGCGATGGCAAAGGCGTCCTGCGCCTCGCGCGTGAACGCGTACTTGGTCACGCACTGCTCGGCAAAAACGCCCATCGCCTTGCCGCGGTCGTAGGCGTCTTCCAGGCCGTCGAGCGCCATGTGGTCATAAGCGGTCACCGCGCCGTAGCGGTAGCCCTTGCGCGCATTGACCAGCAGATGCGGCGCATTGGTCATGCTCTCCATGCCGCCGGCAACGACGACATTGGCGCTGCCGGCCGCGAGCATGTCGTGCGCGAACATCATCGCGCGCATGCCGGAGCCGCACATCTTCGACAGCGTCACCGCACCGGCCGACTGCGGCAGCCCGGCGGCGAGCACCGCCTGCCGCGCCGGCGCCTGGCCCTGGCCGGCCATCAGACAGCAGCCCATCAATACTTCGTCGATGGCCTCGCCCTCGACCCCGGCGCGCTCGACCGCGGCCTTGATGGCCGTGGCGCCGAGTTGCCAGGCTTGCAGTGAAGCGAAGTCGCCGAGCAGTCCGCCAATGGGCGTGCGGGCAGCGGAGACGATGACTATGGATTCGGACATGATGGTTGCTCCTACTCAGTTACTCCCTCCCCTGCGAAGCGGGGGAGGGCTGGGGTGGGGGCGCTGGGCGCAGAGCGCTGGCGATAACTTCCAGCACAGCATCCAATTCGCTCAAGATTTGATTGTTCCAGAAACGCAGTACACGCCAGCCTTGTGACGTCAAGAACTCATCGCGATGCCGGTCTATGTCCGGCTCGTTGTGCTGCCCACCATCGACTTCGATGACGAGCTTCGCTTCGATGCAGGCGAAGTCGGCGATGTACGGGCCGACGGGATGTTGGCGGCGGAAACGATGGCCGTGCAGTTGCTTGTGTCGCAATGCGTACCAGAGCTTTTGCTCCGCGTCCGTCATTGCGCTTCGTAGGCGGCGCGCTTGTGAACGCTTCTGCCCTTCACGCATCGGTGTCAGCGCACCGCCCCCACCCCAACCCTCCCCCGCAGGCGGGGGAGGGCGGGGTTGGGGGCGAGCGCCGCCTCATCGCGCGGTCGTCGCGCCCGACGGACGCATCCGCCCGCCTTCGTTCTCGGCATACCGGATCGTGAACCGCCGCTCCGGCGGATACGGATAAACGTCTTCCAGGATGCCGCGCTGGATGCGCTCCTTGCGGCTGCGCCAGAAGTCGGGGTCGAAGAGATCGGCGTGGTGCTTCAGCAGCGCGGCGCGGATGCGCGGGTCGCCGGTCAAAAATGGCCGCCACTGCTCGGGGAACATGTCGCGGCGGTCGACGAAGGAGGTCATCTCGCTGTCCCAGTCTTCGTCGGCGCTGCCCGGCTGCGGCATGTAGCGGAAGTTGCAGTCGGTCATGTACTCGATCTCGTCGTAGTCGTAAAAGACCACGCGATTCAGGCGCGTGACGCCGAAATTCTTGTACAGCATGTCGCCGGGAAAGATGTTGGCCGCCGCCAGATCCTTGATCGCCTGGCCGTACTCGCGCACCGCGTGCTCCAGCTCGGCGTCGGTCGCGTGCGTGAGGTAAATGTTCAGCGGCGTCATCCGCCGCTCGATGTACACGTGGTCGATCACCACCGTGTCGTCGGTGACCTCCAGCTGGCTCGGACACAAGTCCTTCAACTCGCGCAGCAGCTCGGGCGCGCAGCGCGCGCGCGGCAGTGCCACTTGCGAGTATTCCCAGGTGTCGGCCATCCGGCCCACGCGGTCGTGCATCTTGACCAGTTGGTACTTGGCCATGATCTGCTCGCGGTCGGTTTCCTTGGGGTGCGGGATCACGTCCTTGATGACCTTGAACACGTACGGGTAGGACGGCAGCGTGAACACCGTCATCACCAGCCCCTTGATGCCGGGCGCGATCGCAAACTGGTCGTGCGAGTGCCGCAGGTGGTGCAGGAAGTCGCGGTAAAAAAGCGTCTTGCCCTGCTTTTGCAGCCCGACCATCGTGTACAGCTCGGAGGCCGGCTTGTGCGGCAGCAGCGTGCGCAGAAAGTCGATGTAAGCGCTGGGCGCTTCCATGTCCACCAGAAAATAGGCGCGGGTGAACGAGAAGAGGGTCGCCAGCAGATCGGTGGTGAAGAGCGTGGTGTCCAGGTACAGCCGGCCGCGCGCGTTGCGCTGGATCGGCACTGCGATGGGGGTGAGCCGCGTGCCGTTGATCAGCCGCGCCACCACATAGGCCGCCTTGTTGCGGAAGAAGAGGGTGGACAGCACCTGCACCTGACAGTCGGACTCGGCATGCCAGGGGCGGTGAAACGCCTCGCCCGTGCGATGCGCTTCGACCACCGCGCGCAACAGCCGGCGCAGGTCGCGCTCGAAGTCCTCCCAGCCGCAGGCCAGACCAAAGTCCAGCAGGATGCGCCGCAGCGTGGCGCGCAAGCCTTCGCTCGCCGGGTAGTAGCAGCGGTAGGACGGCGGCTCGGAGTCCATGTACTCGGTCGCCACGCCCGGCCGCACGAAGATGAAGGCGTTGTTGAAGTACTGCCGGTGCAGCAGCTTGGTCGAGACCGAGTTGAAGAAGGTCTCGGCGCACTCGGGCTGGCGGTGGTCGGCGAGCAGCGAGACGTATGCGGCCTTGACCTCCGGCCACAGCGCCTCGCGCGCCTCGGCGCTCATCGCGGCGAGCGCGAACTCGCTCTCGATGCGCGCGGTCGCCTCGCGCACGCGCTGGTCGTAGAAGTCGATCCGCTCGCGCGCCGACTCGCGCATGGCGTGCCAGTTTCCGTTTTCGAACTGGCCCTTGGCTTGTTGCGCCACGTAGCGGAACAGGCGGTAGTGGCGGTCGAAGCCTTCGAGGATGGCCTGGGCGATGGCGGCGGGACGGTCGGCGGACATGGGGATCAACTCACGGGCGCGCTGGCCAAAGCCAGCCACACGGCGAGTATGCCGAACGCGATGCCCAGGAACCACCGCTGCACCCGCAGCCACGCCGGGTAACGCGCAAACCGCACTGCCAGCCACCCCGCCACGGTGACCAGCGCGCCATCGATCAGCGTGCTCACGGAAACGTGAATCGTGCCGAGCACGAGACTCTGCGCCAGCACGCTGCCGCGCGCCGGCGCGACGAACTGCGGAAACAGCGCCAGATAAAAAATCGCCACCTTGGGGTTGAGCAGCGACGCCGTCATCCCCTGGCGGAACAGCACGCGGTCCGGCACCGCGGCCAGCGGTTGCGGCACGAATGACAGCCCGCCCGCGCCGCGCACGGTGGAAATGGCGAGCCAAAACAAGTAGGCCGCGCCGGCGAACTTGATCGCCTCGAACGCCGCCGGCACCGCCAGCAGCAGCGCCGACAGACCCGCCGCGGCGAGAAACAGATGCACCAGCACCCCGGCCATCACGCCGATCAGCGAGAAGTACCCCGCCCGCCGCCCCTGCGCCAGCGTGCGTGAGATCAGATACACCCACACCGGCCCCGGCGTCAGCGCCAGCATCGCCACCGCGAAGGCGAAGGCGGCAAGCTGTGTGGATTCGAGGCCGAAGAGGGTCATCCGGCTCTCGCCTCAGCCCTCCGCCGCGCTGGAAAGGGGGATTCTTCCCTCCCCCGCCTGCGGGGGAGGGTCAGGCTGGGGGCGTGGATGCTGCGCGCTGGCGCGCTGCGAGATCTCAGGTACGGCAACACGTCCATCACGCCCGCCACTCGAACCGCTGCTCGACCAACTCCGGCCCCCAGGTCGTGCCGCGCTGCTCCTGCGTCAGCCGGAAGCCGAAGGCCTCGTACAGATGCCGCGCCGGGTCCAGCCCGGCAAAAGTCGTCAGATAAACGCCGGCAAAGCGCGGCCGGCAGAACTGCATCGCTTCGCGCATCAGCCGCCGCCCCCAGCCCTGGCCGCGCAGCGCATCGGCCAGGATGAACCAGCGCAACTGCGCCCAGCCGGGCGCACCGCCGCCGTCGATCACCAGCGTGCCCAGCGCCGCGTCGCCCTGCACGACGAGCCACACGCCGTCGCGCTGCGGGTCGTAGCGCAAGAGAAACTCCGCCATGTCCGCCAGCCGCCCGGCCTCGAAGTGCAGCCCAAAGCCGTGCTCGCGCGCGTAGTAGGCGGTTTGCAGCGCGGCGCTGGCGGAGAGGGCGCCGGGGCGCAGGCCGACGATCGGCTCCGGTGCGGGCTGAAGCGTCACTACACGCCCTTCAGCCCGGCAACGCGCCTCATGCCTGCGTCGGCGCCTACCCGCGGCGCAGCGTGTTCGAGCGCGGCGGCAGCAAGCGGGCGATCCATCCGAGAGACGGGGCTCGCCAACTGCTGTGCGCGGACTGCAATGCGTGGCGCGATCGGCAGGGCGCGCGCTTCGCGGGCAGCGACCGGATCGCTCAGCACATCGGCCACACTTCCGGGAGGCACGATGCGCCCCTGCTCGGCCAGCATCGCGCGCTCCCACAGGCTGATGTCGGCCCGGCCGACGGTGCGCGCCTCGCCCGCCCGATGGCCGCCCGCGCGCGGGCGATGCGGGCGGAGAGGTGTTGGCGCAACGCGGAACCGGCGATCGCAAGCATCGGGTGGGGACATAATCTTGCGCGCGATGGTAGCGCCGCACCGCGCGCGCCTACCGCCGCGCCGTGCCCCGGCGGCGCGCCGCGGCCGGGCTGCGCTCCGGCCCGACCTGCGCCAGCAGCCAGGCGCGAAAGGCCACCAGCGGCGGATGATCGTCCAGCGCCGGCGGCGCCACCAGGTAGTACGCACGTTCCGCGCTCCAACTGCGGTCGGACAAGCCGACGAGCGTGCCGCGCGCGCAGGCGTCGGCGGTCATCCAGTCGGGCAGCAGCGCGACACCCAGCCCGGCGCTGGCGGCGTTCATCGCCATCGACATCAGGTCGTAGCGCGGTGCGCCGGGGCCGGGCTCGCGGTCGATCACGGCCGCGCGGAACCAGCCGGCCCAGGCTTCGGCCACGGTGCTGTGCTGGATCAACTGGTCCACCGGGGTGCGGTTGCCTAACGGGCCCGGATGGCGGCGCCGCCACTGCGGCGCGGCGTAGGGGCGCAGCGTCAGCGGCAGGATGCGGTGCGCGACCAAGCGGTCGCGCTCGCCGCGGCCGAACTCGATCGCCGCGTCCAGCGTTTGTGCGCTGAAGTCGGCGGGGCCGATGCGGGTGGCGAGGTTCAGCGTGATCTCGGGGTGCCGGCGCACGAAGTCGGGCAGCCGCGGGATCAGCCAGTAGTTGGCGAGCGACGAGCCGACCGACAGGTTCAGCCGCCCGCCGCGCCCCTTGAGCGCCATCACGCTGGCGGTGGCGCGGTCCAGCGCGACCAGCAGCGGCCACACCTCGGTGAGGTACGAGCGGCCCGCCGGTGTCAGCGCCAGCCGGGTGCGCTGGCGCACGAACAGCGGCGTGCCCAGGCGCGCCTCCAGCCCGAGAATCTGCCGACTGACCGCGCTTTGCGTCAGGCACAACTCGGCCGCGGCGTGGGTGAAGCTCGCGTGGCGCGCACTGGCTTCGAAGCACAGCAGTGCCGCATTGGAGGGCAGTCGCAGCATCGGTCGCGGTCGAACTCGGAGGTGACGCGCGAAGCAGGCTAGCACCGGGCCCCGCCCGCGCCATGAGAATTTTGCATGCAGCGACGAGTTCTTTTCGTTTGCCGGCGGCGCGCGGCCTCGCCGACCATGCGCACCCCGGACTGCTCGCGAGAGAGGCTCATGATCCCTGCATCCCATACCCCCTCGGTGCCCGTCGCCGACCACCGCCGGCGCCGTCTGCTGCATGCCGCCGCCGCCACGCTGGCCACGCTGCCTTGGTTGGCGCGTGCCGACACCTTCCCCAGCCGGCCGATCCGGCTCATCGTGCCCTCGGCCGCCGGCGGTGCGCCGGACGCGATCTGCCGCGCGCTCGGCCAGGAGTTGAGCAAGCAACTGAACCAGTCGGTCGTGATCGACAACAAGCCCGGCGCCAGCGGCAGCATCGGCATCGTCGAGGTCGCGCGCAGCGCGCCGGACGGCTACACGCTCGGCTACGCCAACGTCGTCACGCTGGCGATCAACCAGTCGCTGCTGCCCAAGCTGCCCTACGATGCCGACCGCGACCTGGCGCCGGTCGCCCTGCTTGGCTTCGTGCAAAACGCGCTCGTGGTGCGCAACGACCTGCCGGTCAAAAACGTGCGCGAGCTCGTCGCGCTGGCCGCGCGCAACCCCGGCAAGCTGTCGATGGGCTCGGCCGGCAACGGCACCACCGGCCACCTGGGCGGCGAGCTGTTCAAATCGATGACCAACGTGTTCATCACCCACATCCCCTACCGCGGCAGCCCGCAGGCAATCCAGGATCTGCTGGGCGGCCGGATCGACCTGATGTTCGACAACCTCAGTTCGATCGGCCCGCAGATCAAGGCCGGGCAGGTGCGGGCGCTGGCGGTGTCGGGCACGGCGCGCAGCCCGCAGTTCCCCGAGCTGCCGACGATGGCCGAGGCCGGCGTGCCGGGCTACGCGACCGTGGCCTGGGGCGGGATCGTCGCGCCCGCGGCCACCCCGCAGGCGATCGTCCTGCGGCTGAACGCCGAGATCAACAAGGCGCTGAACAGCACCCCGGTGCGCGAGGCCTTGGCGCGGCTGTCGTTCGAGCCGGCGCCCGGCCCGCCGGCGGCGCTGTTCGATCTGGCCCGGCGCGAGCGGCCGCTGTGGGCCGACGTGATCAAACGCTCCGGCGCCAAGATCGACTGACCGGCCCGCCGCCGGAGTCGCCTTGTTCGACTTCTCGATCCACGATGCGCTTCTGTTCGACGGCAGCGGCGCGCCGCCACGGCGGCTCGACCTTGGCGTGCGCGGCGATCGGATCGCGGCGATCGCGCCGCGGCTGTCGCGCGCGGCGTCGCGCCGCCCGCTCGACGGCACCGACCTCGCTCTGGCGCCGGGCTTCATCGACGCGCACACGCACGACGATCGGCTGCTGCTCGACCCCTCGGCCCTGCCGGCGCAACGCCATCCCAAGCTGCAACAGGGGGTGACCACCGTCGTGACGGGCAACTGCGGCATCAGCCTGGCGCCGCTGGTGCTCGACGGGCCCGCGCCGGCGCCGCTCAATCTGCTGGGCGACGGCGGCTTCGTCTACGCCGAATTCGCCGACTACCTGGCCGCCCTTGCCGCCGCGCGGCCGGCGGTCAACGCGGCGAACCTGGTCGGCCACTCCACGCTGCGGGCCGCCCGCATGACACGGCTCGACCGCGCCGCCACCGATGCAGAAGCCGACGCCATGGCCGCCGACTTGCGGCGCGCACTGGCCGCCGGCGCGTGGGGCCTGTCCACCGGCCTGTACTACCCGACAGCCAGCGCCGCGCCGGCCGAGGAGGTGGTGCGTGTCGGCGCACCGCTGGCCGCCGCGCAGGGCCTGCTCGCGATGCACCTGCGCGACGAAGGCGACCGCATCGACGCCGCCCTCGACGAAGCGCTGGCCATCGCCGCCCGGCTGCGCGTCGGCCTCGTGATCTCGCACCACAAGCTGGTCGGCCGCGCCAATCACGGCCGCTCCGTGCAGACGCTGGCGCGGATCGAGCGCGCACAGGCCCTGCAGCCGGTCTGCCTCGACTGCTACCCCTACGCCGCTACCTCCACCATGCTGCTGCCCGAGCGGGTGCGCAGCGCGCAGGCGGTGCAGGTCACTTGGTCGGCCGCCGACCCGGCGGCGAGCGGACGGCGGCTGGACGAGCTGGCGCGCGAGCGCGGCCAGTCGCTGGAAGACACGGCGCGCGCGCTGCAACCGGCCGGGGCGATCTACTTCGCGCTCGACGAGGCCGACGTGCGCCGCATCCTCGCCCACCCGCTGACGATGATCGGCTCCGACGGGCTGGCGCACGACCGCCAGCCGCATCCGCGGCTGTGGGGCAGTTTCCCGCGCGTGCTCGGCCACTACGCGCGCGACGCCGGGCTGATGCCGCTGACCACCGCCGTGCACAAGATGACCGGCCTGCCGGCCCGGCAACTCGGTCTTGCCGAGCGCGGTGCGTTGCGCGTCGGCGCCTGTGCGGATCTCGTGCTGTTCGACCCCGCGCGCATCGCCGACCGCGCCACCTACGAGGCGCCGCAGCAGCCGCCGGTCGGCATCGAAGCGGTGTGGGTCAACGGCCGGCAGGCGGTGGCCGGCGGGCAGGCGATCGACCTGCACGCGGGGATCGTGCTGAAGAAGGCGGGCGAGACGAGATCGGCACACCCACCAGCGCCGCCAGCAGCGATTACGCCAGCGCCATCGGTGGTGCCGTGATCCTGTGCGCCACCGCTACATCGTTTCCGCAAACAACTCCCGCCCAATCAACATCCGCCGGATCTCGCTCGTCCCGGCGCCGATCTCGTAGAGCTTGGCGTCGCGCCACAGGCGGCCGAGCGGGTAGTCGTTGATGTAGCCGTTGCCGCCGAAAATCTGGATGCCTTCGCCGGCCATCCAGGTGGCTTTCTCGGCGCACCACAGGATCACGCTGGCGCAGTCCTTGCGCACCTGGCGCACGTGCTCGCGGCCCAGGCGGTCGAGATTCTTGCCGACCGTGTAGCAAAAGCTGCGCGCCGCTTGCAGCACGGTGTACATGTCGGCCACCCTGCCCTGGATCAGTTGGAACTCGCCGATGCTCTGTCCGAACTGCTTGCGCTCGTGGATGTAGGGCACCACGTTGTCCATCACCGCCTGCATGATGCCGATGGGGCCGGCCGCCAGCACCGCGCGCTCGTAGTCGAGCCCGCTCATCAGCACGCGCACGCCGCAGTTGACTTCGCCCAGCACGTTCTCGGCCGGCACCTCGCAGTCGCGGAACACGAGCTCGCCGGTGTGGCTGCCGCGCATGCCGAGCTTGTCGAGCTTCTGCGCGACCGAGAAGCCCGGCATACCCTTCTCGATCAGGAAGGCGGTGATGCCGGAGGCGCCCCGCTTTGCCGACGGGCCGCCCCTAGGCAAAGCGGCGGCCCCCTCGGGGGGAAGCGAAGCGTGGGGGCCGTCAACCTCTGGTTCGGTCTTGGCGTAGACGACCAGCGTGTCCGCATCCGGGCCGTTGGTGATCCACATCTTGCTGCCGTTGAGCAAGTAATGGCCGCCTTTGTCCTCGGCCCGCAGCTTCATGCTCACCACGTCGCTGCCGGCGCCGGGTTCGCTCATCGCCAGCGCGCCGACGTGCTCGCCGCTGACGAGCTTGGGCAGGTATTTGGCTTTCTGCGCGGCGCTGCCGTTGCGGTGGATCTGGTTGACGCACAGATTGGAGTGCGCGCCGTACGACAAGCCGATGGACGCACTGGCGCGGCTGATCTCCTCCATCGCCACCATGTGCGCCAGATAACCCATATTGGCGCCGCCGTACTCCTCGGCCACCGTGATGCCGAGCACGCCGAGCGCGCCCAGCTTGGGCCACAGGTCCATCGGGAACTGGTCGCTGCGGTCGACCTCGGCGGCGCGCGGGGCGATCTCGCTTTGCGCAAAGTCGCGCACCGCTTCGCGCAGCGCGTCGATGTCCTCACCGAGGTCGAAGTTCAGGCCGGGCAGGTTCATGATCGGTCTCCTCTGGGGTCGGGTCGAGTTTACGT
>JBKCXU010000062.1:0-23541 GCA_046316025.1 Betaproteobacteria bacterium
GTCGGCATCACCGACTACGCGCAGGACGCGTTGGGCGACCTGGTGTACGTGGAACTGCCGCAACCCGGCGCCAAGTTCGAAGCCGGCCAGCCCTGCGCGGTGGTCGAGTCGGTCAAGGCGGCCTCGGATGTGTACGCGCCGGTCGGCGGCGAGATTCTCGCCACCAACACCGATTTGATCACCAAGCCCGAGGCGGTCAACGAAGACGCCTTTGCGGCGTGGCTCTTCAAGATCAAACCCTTCGACGCCGGCGCCGCCGACGCATTGCTGTCGGCGGAGAGCTACCAGCAGAACTTGGCGGCGGAGAAGTAAGGAGCCAGCGCCGCGGCACCTCGCTCGCTTTCGTTGGCCGCGGTCTTCCCTCACCCCAACGCCTCTCCCGGAGGGAGAGGGGCTTTCAACCCTCCCCCACCGGGAGAGGGTGGCCGCGCGAGCGGCCGGGTGAGGGAAGACCGCCGGCCATCGGCAAACCCTCGGAAACATTGCTCACCATGCCCACCCTCACCGAACTCGAAAACCCCGCCGAATTCCATGCTCGCCACATCGGCCCGAGCGAGGCTGAAATCGCCGAAATGCTCGCGGTCGTCGGCCAGCCCTCGTTGGAGGCGCTGACCGACGCCATCGTGCCGGCGGCGATCAAGCTCACCGCACCGCTCGCACTGCCGGCACCAGTGACCGAGGAAGAAGCACTTGCCAAGATCGCCGCGCTGGCCGCGAAGAACGAGGTCGCCAAGAGCTACATCGGCATGGGCTACCACGGCACGCACACGCCCAAGGTCATCCTGCGCAACATCCTGGAGAACCCCGCCTGGTACACCGCGTACACGCCTTATCAGGCGGAGATTTCGCAGGGGCGGATGGAGGCGCTGCTTAACTTCCAGACCATGGTCTGCGACTTGACGGGGATGGAGATCAGCAACGCCTCGCTGCTGGACGAGGGCACCGCCGCGGCCGAGGCGATGACGCTCGCCAAGCGCTCCGCCCGCAGCAAGAGCAATGCCTTCATCGTCGCCAGCGACTGCCACCCGCAGACGATCGAAGTGCTCAAGACCCGCGCCGAGCCGCTGGGCATCGAGCTGAAGATCGGCCCGGTGCCGGTGTTGATGGCGCAGGGGGACTACTTCGGCGTGCTGGCGCAGTACCCAAGCACGACCGGGTTGATTCACGACATGCGGCCCTTCGTCGCGCAGGCGCACGAGAATGGCGCGCTCTTCTGCGTGGCGGCCGATCTGCTGGCGCTTACCTTGATCGAGGCGCCAGGTGCCTGGGGCGCGGACATCGTCGTCGGCAACTCGCAGCGCTTCGGCGTGCCCTTCGGCTTCGGCGGGCCGCATGCGGCGTTTCTGGCGTGCAAGGACGCGTTCAAGCGTTCGATGCCGGGGCGGCTGGTGGGCGTGTCGGTCGACGCGCAGGGCAAGCCCGCCTACCGGCTGACGCTGCAAACGCGCGAACAACATATCCGGCGCGAGAAAGCCACCTCCAACATATGCACCGCGCAGGTGCTGCTGGCGGTGATGGCGAGCATGTACGCGGTCTACCACGGCCCGGAGGGGCTGACGCGGATCGCGCAGCGTGTGCATCGGCTGGCCGCGATCTTTGCCGAGGGACTGAAGCGCGGCGGCTTGACCGTGAGCAGCCAGTTCTTCGACACCGTGTTCGTGCGCGGCGTGGACGCGGCAGCGATCCACGCCAAGTCGCAGGCCGCGGGGGTCAATCTGCGCGCCTTCGATGGCGAACACGCCAAGAGCATGGTCGGCGTGTCGCTGGACGAGACCACGACCCGCGCGGACGTGGAGCAACTGTGGTCGATCTTCGGTGTGACCGCGAACGTGGAAGCGCTGGATGCGCAAGCGCCCGCGCAGATCCCCGAGCACGCGCGCCGCGCCACACCCTTCCTGACCCACCCGGTGTTCAACGCGCATCACTCCGAGCACGAGATGCTGCGCTACCTGCGCTCGCTGGCCGACCGCGATCTGGCGCTGGATCGCACGATGATCCCGCTCGGCTCCTGCACGATGAAGCTCAACGCCACCAGCGAGATGATCCCCATCACCTGGCCGCAGTTTGCCAACATCCACCCCTACGCGCCGGCCGAGCAGGCGGCGGGCTATGCGGAACTGATCGGCCAACTGGAGGCGATGCTCGCCGAGTGCACCGGCTACGACGCGGTGAGCCTGCAACCCAACTCCGGCGCGCAGGGCGAATACGCCGGCCTGCTGGCGATCCGCGCCTACCACCGTGCACGCGGCGAGGGGCATCGCACCGTCTGCCTGATTCCGGAGTCCGCGCACGGCACCAACCCGGCCAGCGCACAGATGTGCGGCATGGACGTGGTGGTGGTGAAGTGCGATGCCAACGGCAACGTCGACTTGGCCGACCTCAAAGCCAAGGCCGCGACCCACGCCCAGAAACTGGCCGCGCTGATGGTCACCTACCCGTCCACGCACGGCGTGTTCGAGGAAGCGATCGTCGAAATCTGCGAAACCATCCACGCCCACGGCGGGCAGGTTTACACCGACGGCGCCAATCTCAACGCGCTGGTGGGGCTGGCCAAGCCCGGCAAGTACGGCTCGGATGTCTCGCACCTGAACCTGCACAAGACCTTCTGCATCCCGCACGGCGGCGGCGGGCCGGGCGTCGGGCCGGTGGCGGTCAGGAGCCATCTGGCGCCGTACCTGCCCGGCCACTTCGGCGGCGCGAACAAGGTCGGCATGGTCAGCGCCGCCAACCACGGCAGCGCCGGCATCCTGCCGATCTCGTGGATGTACGTGACGATGATGGGTGCGGCGGGGCTGCGCCGCGCCACGCAGGTGGCGCTGCTGTCGGCCAACTACGTCGCGCGCCGGCTGGCGCCGCACTACCCGACCCTTTACACCGGCCGCAACGGCTATGTGGCGCACGAGTGCATCCTCGACCTGCGGCCGCTGAAAGAGACTTCCGGCATTAGCGCCGAAGATGTCGCCAAGCGCCTGATGGACTACGGCTTCCACGCGCCCACGCTGAGCTTCCCGGTGCCGGGCACGCTGATGGTCGAGCCGACCGAGAGCGAACCCAAGGGCGAGCTGGATCGCTTTATCGACGCGATGATCGCCATCCGCGAGGAGATCCGCGCGGTCGAAGAGGGCCGCATCGACCGCGACGACAACATGCTCAAGAACGCTCCGCACACGGCCGCGATGGTGATGGCCGAAAACTGGCTGCACGACTACAGCCGCGAGCAGGCGGCGTTCCCGCTACCGAGCTTGAAGCGCCAGAAGTACTGGCCGCCGGTGGCGCGGGTGGACAACGTCTATGGCGACCGCAATGTGGTCTGTTCCTGCCCGCCGCTGGCCGCTTACGCCGAGGCCACGGCCTGAACGGCGCGCGGCCGCGCGGGCCGGGCTGCGGGCCGCCCTCGCCGTGAGCCTCGCCGCGCTGCTGGCCGGCTGCCTGCCGGTCGAGCGGATGTTCTTCTATCCGGACGCGCGCAGCTACACCGCGCCCGCGCAGTTCGGCCTGGCGCACGAGGACGTGTGGCTGACTGCCGCCGACGGCAGCCGGCTGCATGCCTGGTGGCTGCCGGCCAGGCAGCAGCCGGCCGCAGGCACCGTGCTGCATCTGCATGGCAACGCGGCGAATGTGAGCAACCATCTGCCGCTCGTAGCCTGGCTGCCGGAACAGGGCTTCAATGTGCTGATGCTGGACTACCGCGGCTTCGGCCGCTCGGAAGGCCGGCCGACGCTGGACGGCGTGGTCGAGGACGCGCAAGCCGCGCTGCGGGCGTTGCGCGCGCGGCCGGGCGTGGATGCGGACCGGCTGATCGTCATCGGCCACAGCCTGGGCGCGGCCACCGCGCTGCGCCTGCTGGCAGCCGATTCCGCCGGCGTGCGGCTGGCGGTGCTGGATGCGCCGTTCGCCAGCTACCGCGGCATCGCGCGCGACGCGGCCGGCGGCACGGCACTGGCGCCGCGGCTGCCGCTGGCGCTGCCCGCGCTGCCCGCCGAAGACCGGGACCCGGTGACCGCCGCCGCGCGGCTCGACCTGCCGCTCTTGATCCTGCACGGCGATGCCGACACGGTGATTCCGCCGGCGCATTCGCAGCAGATCGCTCAGGCCGCCAAAAATGCGCAGTTGATCGTCGTGCCCGGCGCCGGGCATTTGCAGACCTTCGACGATCCGCAGTTGCGGGCGCAGATCGCGCGGGCGATGCAGGCAGCGCTGCGCTGAGCGCGCACAATCGCCCCCGATGAACCGCCTGCCGACTCCGAGCCACTCGATACCGCCACACCGATGGGCCGCCGCCGTGCTGCTGTGCGCCGCGCTGTTGCTGGCCGCCCAGGCGCTGGGCCTGGCGCACCGGATCGAGCATGCGAGGCCCGCAGTCGATACGCGGGCCACCGTTGCGCCGACCCATGCGGCCAACGCGCATCCGGCCGAGACGCACAATTGCGTCGCGCTGGACGCGGCAGCACTCGGTTGCACCATACCGGCGCTGGCCTTGCCGGCGCCGGATCGCACCGCTGCCGGTTCCGACCCGCTGCCCGCGGCACGCGCTGCGCCGCTGCAGTTGCGCGTCTGCAGCTATCGCTCGCGGGCGCCGCCGCAGGCCGGCTGACCCCCGCGCCGCCCGGCCGAACGCCGCGCCGGCATTCCCGATCCCGATCCCGACGCCGCGCGCTTGCGCGCGCGACCGCCCCGTCACTGCCAATGGAGCACTGATGAAACTACGCTTCGCCCTCCCGCTCGCCGCCGCGCTGCTATCCACCGCGCCGGCCTTCGGCCAGGAGTCCCATCGCAAGGAAGACGCCGACAAACACGCCCGCATCGCCGCCGCGCACGAGGCCGCCGCCGCCTGCGTGCAGGCCGGCGGCAAGGACTGCCACGACAAGCTGCGCGCCGCCTGCAAAGGCATCGCGGTCGGCCCGCACTGCGGGCTGATCCGCCAGCCCGCGGAGTTCAAGGACGAGACCGCGCATCTGGCCGCGCACCGGCAGATGACCACGGTGCACGCCGCGGCGGCCAAATGCCTGCAAGGCAGCGCCGACTACGCGCAGTGCCAGGCGCAGTTGACGCGCGACTGCGGCGGCATCGGCGTCGGCAAGTACTGCGGGATGCGGCACAGCCACTGACGGCCGCGCCGCGTGCCGCGTTTGCGCCGGCACGGCCGCCGCCGTGCCGGCGCGCAGCCGCTAAGCTCCCGGCCCTTTGCATCCGCAGCCTTTGCGAGCCCGACCATGCAATACGTGTACACCATGCGGCGCGTGTCCAAGACCGTGCCGCCCAAGCGCCAGATCCTGAAAGACATCTCGCTGTCGTTTTTCCCCGGCGCCAAGATCGGCGTGCTGGGTTTGAACGGCGCCGGCAAGTCCACGCTGCTCAAGATCATGGCCGGCGAGGACAAGAACTTCGACGGCGAGGCCGTGCCGATGCCGAACATGAAGATCGGCTATTTGCCGCAGGAGCCGCAACTGGACCCCGAGAAAACCGTGCGCGAGGAGGTCGAGGCCGGCTTCGGCGAGGTCGCGCACGCCAAGGCGCGGCTGGACGAGATTTACGCCGCCTACGCCGAGCCGGATGCGGACGTCGACACGCTGGCCGCCGAGCAGGCCAAGTACGAGGCGATTGTCGCCACCGCCGGCACCGACACCGAGCATCAGCTCGAGGTGGCGGCCGATGCGCTGCGGCTACCGCCCTGGGAGGCGAAGATCGCGCCGCTGTCGGGCGGCGAGAAGCGGCGCGTCGCGCTGTGCCGGCTGCTGTTGTCCAAGCCCGACATGCTGCTGCTGGACGAGCCGACCAACCACCTGGATGCCGAGTCGGTCGAATGGCTGGAGCAGTACCTGCTGCGATTTCCGGGCACGGTGGTGGCGATCACCCACGATCGCTACTTTCTGGACGATGCCTGCCAGTGGATTCTGGAGCTGGACCGCGGCTACGGCATTCCCTGGGAGGGCAACTATTCATCCTGGCTGGAGCAGAAGGGTAAGCGGCTGGAGACGGAGTCCAAGCAAGAGGCCGCGCGCATCAAGGCGATGAAGCAGGAGCTCGAATGGGTGCGCCAGAACGCCAAAGGCCGGCAGGCCAAGAGCAAGGCGAGATTGCAGCGCTTCGAAGAGCTGTCCAGCTACGAGTACCAGAAGCGCAACGAGACGCAGGAGATTTTTGTCCCGGTGGCCGAGCGACTGGGCAACGAGGTGATCGAGTTCACCGATGTGTCCAAGGGCTACGGCGAGCGGCTGCTCATTGACAAACTGTCGTTCAAGATCCCGCCGGGCGCCATCGTCGGCGTGATCGGCCCGAACGGGGCGGGCAAGTCGACGCTGTTCCGGATGATCCTGGGCAAGGAACAGCCGGACAGCGGCACGATCAAGATCGGGCACACGGTGAACCTCGCCTTCGTCGATCAGTCGCGCGAGGCGCTGGACGGCAGCAAGACCGCGTGGGAAGAAATTTCCGGCGGGCAGGACATCCTGACCATCGGCAAGTTCGAGATGCCGTCGCGCGCCTACCTCGGGCGCTTCAACTTCAAGGGCGGGGATCAGCAGAAGCCGGTGGGGCAGCTCTCCGGCGGCGAGCGCGGCCGGCTGCATCTCGCAAAGACGCTGCTCACGGGCGGCAATGTGCTGCTGCTCGACGAGCCGTCCAACGACCTGGACGTGGAAACCCTGCGCGCGTTGGAAGAAGCGCTGCTGGAATTTGCCGGCACCGCGATCGTGATCTCGCACGACCGCTGGTTTCTGGACCGCATCTGCACCCACATCCTGGCTTGCGAGGGCGAGTCGCACTGGGAGTTCTACGCCGGAAACTTCCACGAGTACGAGGCGGACAAGAAGCGCCGGCTGGGCGAAGACGGTGCGGCGCCCAAGCGCATCCGCTACAAGCCGCTCAAGCATTGATGAGCCTGCGCTGGGCCGGGTGTTGGCCGCGGCTGGGTTTGGATTCGCCGTCACTCTGGCCGTCAGTTTGAGGGTTGATTTTCAAGCGGTTAGAAGTCACTCAGGCGCAGCCTTACGCATCGGCGGGGCGGTGCGCGCCATGCACAAGCCGGCGTTGACCAACCCGACACTCGAGCAGTTCGCGCTACCCGCGGGCAAAGAAACCCCGGCTATCACGTTGTGAGAGGCGCGGCCCATGCTGCCCTTCAAGCTCTGCTGACGCCCGGGCGGCGGCAACAGGCGCTCGGGGGAGTACGGCGCGCAGATCCCCCGCCGTGGTGGACAGAGCATCCGGACGGTCAGCCCCGATCACGTTCCAGCGCCGATCCGCCGTTCGGTGCGTCTTGCCCTCTCGGGCGGTTCGTTCCAGCGCCAGCGCCAGCACCAGCACTTTGTCGCCTTGTTCGATGAAATGACGCTGCCCGCGGCGAGGGCAGTCTGCTTTTGAGCATCGGGACCTCTCTTTTCGCAACGATCAAGGGTCTGCCAAAAGGAGGAATGCCGGTTTCTGCTTGGCCATTCCAACTCAAACGAGCGCCGTTCGTACTTGACCAGTCGCGTTCGTCATCCATCTCATCAGTTCGTCATCTTTGCGTTGACTGCGGGGGAGGTTGCCGAAAACACTAGGCCACTTAACAACCTCCGCACACAGGACGGCATGGAAAACGCTTCCACTTTCAGCACCCTTCGAACGCCGGTTTTTCCGTTTGCCTGGCTCTTTGCAGCGAGTGCCATTTGCGCCCCGCCGGTACTTGCCCAATCCGACCAGGACTCCTCCGATACGTCGCCGTTTCAACCGCCGGCAGCCGAACTTCGGCTTGGCGTGCTCGCATTGAGCGCAACCTCGGCGGACCTCTACCGGGATTACGACGGCGGAGTCAGCGTGTATCCGTGGCTCTACTACCAAGGCGACCGTCTGGCGTTCGACCGCAACGAACTGTCTTACACCATGCTGCGCACCGAATCCTGGTCGCTGGCCCCGACGTTGACGCTCAACTTCAACGGATACGACAGCAAAGACAGCCCATTTTTGACTGGCATGTCGAAAAGGAGCGATTCGGTGCTGCTCGGCGTCCGCGGTGAGTTCGAAGTCGGCTGGTTGGAGTCGGAGCTTTATGTCGCATGGGACGCGGGTGGCAGCGATGGGACGGTCGTGGAGTTCGAGCTCGGCGTGGATGCCCCCCTCGGATCACGCGCCTTTGTGTACGCCAACCTGGGCGCGAAGTACGCCAACAACCGCTTCAACAACTATTTCTTCGGCGTGACCGCGGCGGAGGCCACGGTGGCCCGGCCGGCATACAACGCCCGCTCGAGTATCTCGCCAACGGCAGAAATCGGCGTCAGCTACGACCTCGGCTCGCGCTGGATTCTGGGCCTCGAGGTGGAGTACCAGAAGTTTCCTAGCGCCGTCACGGACAGCCCGATCGTGGGCCAGAAGTCCCTGACGCAGGTGCAGTTGGGCATTGCCTATCGTTGGTTCTGGTGAGTGGAGAGCGTGATGAGAAGCCGCATGCTTGGAATTTTGGCAATCTGCGTCGCGCTCGCGGCGAGCGGTTGCGCTTGGAACGGGTGGGCGGGCGTCAACGACGCCGCCTATCGAGACATCCGCACCGCGCATTGGGTGTGGTGGGGCGCCGATCCCGATAAGCTTTCCCAAGCGCTTGGCCGCGTACAAGCGTCAAAGGAGCCGCGCGCGCTAACCGGCTACTGGGATCTGCAGGCTGTTTATGGGCCAGGGCACTGGGCGTTCGAGTTCAACCAGTTGGGTGAGGCTGCGCAGGCGCAGGCAGAGCGCTTTGAGCGCGCCTCTGAGCGCAGCGCCGCGAGCCGGAGCTACCACGAGGCGTCCGTCTACTTCGGGCTGGCAAAGTATCCGTACATCGTCCGCGATGCGGTCGAGAAAACGGCCTTCGAGCGACAGAGAGCGACGTATTTGAAGTCGTGGCAGCTCGCGGGCTACGAAGTGGCCATGATCGAGACCCAATGGAAAGGGCAGGCGGTGCGCGGGCTGTTGCACTCTCCACGCCGCACGCAGGCCGCAAAGGGTCAGGTGCCGCTCGTCTTGGCCACCAACGGCATCGATGTTTTTAGTACCGAGTTCGGGCCGTTCGCCCGCGACCTGGTTGACCGTGGCGTCGCATTTTTCGCATTCGATATCCCCGGCACCGGATTGAATACTGAGATCAAACTGGAGCCTGATTTCGATCAGCTTCACCTCGTCTTTCTCGAAACACTTCTTTCGACCGGCCAATTTAATCGCGGTCGGGTCGGCCTTGTCGGCATCAGCTTTGGTGGCAATGCAGTCGTCAAGCTCGCCGTCGAGCAGCCCGCGAAGTTTTCTGCCGCACTCAACATATGCGGGCCGGTTCACGACGTATTCATGACCTCGGTCAGCCGCATCTCGTACGTCGAGCGCATGTACCGGGACGCGCTTGCCGACCGCTGGAAACTCAAGCGCGCCGACCCCATCACCCTGGCCGAGAATGCCCGCGGCTTCTCCTTGGTCGAACAAGGCGTGCTTGCGCCCACCACTCAGAGTCCTGTGCCCATATTGAATCTGAACGCGGCGGGCGATTACGTGGCAACCGAGAGCGACATGCAGCGGGCCGCGCGCGCCTCGAAGCGCGGCATCGTCGTGTTTAGCGGGGAAGGCGATCATTGCCCGCAGGATCGTCCGGCCGATATGCCCAGGGCAGCCGCGTGGCTCGCTAGCGAGTTGACGCCATGAAGAAGCTCACTCGCTGGATCGCAGCCTTGATATGGAGTGCGGGCGCGGCGCAGGTATCTGCCAGCACGCTGATGGACGGCGTGACCACATTGGCCGCGCGCTGGGTGAGCGAGACGCAGTCGAGCGATGAGCTCTGGAGCAAGCTCGCACCGCATGTGACTTTGACCCTGCCGAAAGCGCCCGGGAACTCCTTTCCTTTGGCGGTGATGGCGCCAGGCTGCCTCGGGTTGCGCCCGCAAAAACACGAGCTGTGGCGGTCCGTTTTCCTGGCTGCCGGCTACGCAGTGCTGCATGTGGACAGCTTTGCCGCGCGCGGCTTGACCGACCCTAAGGAGCTGGACGCCGTGGTGTGTGAAGGCGAGGCCGTGTATGGCTTCGAGCGGGCTGGCGACATTGCGGTCGCGCTGGAGCGGATGAAATTTCCCCCCACCGTCGACCCATCACACGTGGTCTTGGCCGGATGGTCCCATGGGGCCTGGACAGTCTGGGATCTGCTCCACTTCGTCACCCTCGACAAGCGCCCGCCCAACCTGCGCGATTGGCGCGCGCCCAAGGCAGAGCGGTTCAAAGCAATCATTGCCTTCTACCCGTACTGCGGGTTTGGCAGCCATTCGTATGTGAACTCGGTGACTGGCTGGACGCAGGCGCTCGTCTTCATGGGATCGGAGGATGAAAACCTTCCCCTCGAGCCCTGCCAGCAGCGCATGGATGAGCTACGCGACCGGGGTGCGCGGGCGGAATTCGTTGTCTATGAGGGAGCAACCCACTGGTTCGACAACAATGCAGACTTTGCACTTCTGCCGCATCGATACGATCCCGAGGCGACCGCCGATGCCCAACGCAGAGTGCGTGACCTGCTGCGAAAACTGCCTCGTTAAGGCCTTGGGTCGCTGGCGCAATGACCTGGATTGGCGGCCTGCTCGGGAGACGGCGAGGCCAGCGACCGCACTGCCAACAGATATCTATTGCTCACTGGAATGGCTCGCCCTGACTTAACGATGATCACCGTGTTCTTGCCCGCCTTGGTCACGTGACTGACCGCATCCCGCGCGACCCAGTACGACCGATGGACTTGGATTCCGATTAACCCCAATTCTTCGACGGCACGCGCAAATCGATACGCCAACAACTTGTGGCTGGTCGCCCCCGTGACATTGACGTAGTTGCCCTCGGCCTTCAGATACTCGACCGGCTCGGAAATGCCAGATTTTCTGATCTCCTGGAGAAAACCCGTCGCTGCCTGGTCCTCCTTGGGCAGCGTCACGAGGCCCGAAGGTGAGGCCGCATGGGCCAACCATCGGGTTGTGGCGAGAGAACTGCCCCAAAGCAAACTGCCGAAGAACACCGCTTCGCCATATTCACGTAGCAAAGCAACTCCGCTGACTTGCTCTGCACCGAGGAAGCGGTCGACCGAGATGCCGTGCCACCAGAGCAGCACATCCGAAAGTTCTACGATTAGCGCGCTGAGCAAGATGGTGCCGACATGTACCCACCGCATTGACCGGACGCTACTAGCGCCAGTCGAGCGCAGCAGCACCCAATGCACCGCGACGAGGGCGAGCAGAAAGGGCATCACGTCCGCGACGGCAAGCGCGAAGGCGGACACCAAATCTTGCGTTTGTGGCAACGTGGCCGTCGTCAGCGCCATCAACGTCACGAGGCCAAGTACAACGTGAGTCTTATAGGTCTGGCGCATCGACGACACCCTCTTTAAGCACGGTTCGTTGAGGAATTCTTGATTTTTGCCGATAAGGCAGACCCGTTAATCGGGGCGTCGGGCCCTCTGCAATCATCACTTTTAGCGTACCAGACCGCTTATCGGCACAGCGCCTGAGGATGCGGGAGGGCCGCAGCATAAGGTCGGTTTCTGGACCGCATCTGCACCCACATCCGGGCCTGCGAGGGCGAGTCGCACTGGGAGTTCTACGCCGGAAACTCCCACGAGTACGAGGCGGACAAGAAGCGCCGGCTGGGCGAAGACGGTGCGGCGCCCAAGCGCATCCGCTACAAGCCGCTGAAACACTGAGAGGCGGCTCACGGCTTTGGCTAGAATCCGCCCGCTTTTTGGGTATGCTGCCGCGCGGCCTGCGCCCTCCCCTAAGCTGGAACCCCACTCGATGAACGGTCTACGCCTTACCCTGCCTGCGCTGCTGCTGGCCGCCCCGCTGATGGCCGCCGCGCAGGCGCCCGCCGTCGGCAACGCCGAAGCCGGCCGCGCGCTGATTTCCAACTGCACCGGCTGCCACTCGATCCCCGGCTACCAGGCCACCTTCCCGCAGGTGTACCGGGTGCCCAAGATCGGCGGCCAGTCGGCACCGTACATCGTGGCGGCGCTGCAGGCCTACAAGCGCGGCGAGCGCAACAACCCAACGATGAAGGCGATCGCAGGCGGCCTGACCGACCAGCAAATGGCCGATCTCGCCGCCTACTACGCCGCGCGCGGCGCGCAGGCGAACTGAGGGGCCACGCGATGAACAAGACGACTGTTTTCCTGTTGGCCGCGCTGCTCGCCTGCGGCAACGCTGTTGCCGCCGACCGTGCCGCCGGCGAGAAGCTCGCCGCCGAGCGCTGCGCCTCCTGCCACGGCAAGGACTACAACACCCCGATCGATCCGAGCTACCCCAAGCTCGGCGGCCAGTACGACGACTACCTGCTCAAGGCTCTCCGCGACTACCACTCGGGCGCACGAAAGAACGCGGTGATGGGCGGGATTGCGAAAGGGTTGACCCCACAGGACATGCGCAACCTGGCCGCGTATCTCGGCTCGGCTCCGGGGCCGCTGACGCAGAAGAAGTAAAGCGCGCCGCTCCGGCGAAAATCGGGGTGGCAACACCCCGTCCGTCAGGCACCGGTCGACCGCCGCCGCAGGCACTCCAGATAAGCCTCGTTGATCGCCGCGGTATCCGCCGGCAGCGTGCCGCGCTGCGCCTCCCAGATCACCCGACCCAGGCATTCCATCGCTTCGTGCGCGGCGGCATGCGCGTCGCCCGTGCGCGCGGCCAGTTGCTCCAGCACGGCGCGGATGCCTTGCGGCTGGTCGATGCCGGTCTGCTCCTCCAGCGCCAGGTGCATCGCCAGGTGCAGGAAGGGGTTGCTCTCGCCGCGCTCGGGGCTGTAGTCCTCAGTCGCGACGCGCTCGGGGTCGTCGAGCAGCGCGTGGTACTCCGGGTGCGCGTCGATCCAGTGCGCGGCAATCGACTCCAGCGGCGTGAGCGGCAACCGCTCGCACGACTTGCGCCGCGCTTGGCAAAAAAAGCGCCGCACCTCCTCGCGCGAAGGGTTGAAGAGGCTCACTTCGGCGCCGGCGTCTTGGGCCGGTGGTCGCACAGATCGGCAATGGCGCAGCGCCAGCACTCCGGCGTGCGCGCCTTGCACACGTAGCGGCCGTGCAGAATCAGCCAGTGATGCGCGTCCTGACGGAACTCGGCGGGGACGAACTTCAGCAGCCGCGCTTCGACCTCGTCCACGTCCTTGCCCGGGGCCAACCCGGTGCGGTTGGCTACACGAAAGATGTGCGTATCGACCGCGATGGTCGGCTCACCGAAGGCCGTGTTCAGCACCACGTTGGCGGTCTTGCGGCCCACGCCCGGCAGCGCCTCCAGTGCTTCGCGCTCGGCCGGCACCGCGCCGCCATGGCGCTCCAGCAGCAGCCGGCTCAACGCGACGACGTTCTTGGCCTTGGTGCGAAAAAGGCCGATGGTCTGGATGTACGGCGTCAGCCCGTCTTCGCCCAGGGCCGCGACTGCCTGCGGCGTGTTGGCCACCGCGTAGAGCTTGCGCGTGGCGAGGTTGACGCTCTTGTCGGTCGCCTGCGCGGAGAGCACCACGGCGACCAGCAACTCGAACGGCGTGCGGTACTCGAGCTCGGTCGTGGGATGCGGGTTGGCCGCCCGCAGCCGCTCGAAGATCGCCTGGCGTTTGGCGGGGTTCATTTGGCCATCGCCTCGCGGCGCGCTCGGGCGCGCTCGATGGCGGCCTGCACCACCGCCTTCTTGCGGTCGATCTGCTCGCGCGTCAGATCGTCGCGCGCGTCCAGTTCGCCCAGCTTGGCGACCGCCTTGGCTGCGAGCCGCGCGGCGTTTTCTTCCTGCTCGCGCACGAGCCGGGCTTTGCGGGCGTGGAAGCGCGCGCGGGCGGCATCGGCATCAGCCTGCGTCCAAGCGCGGGGCGGATCGACCGCCACCATCGCGATGCAGTCCATCGGGCAGGGCGGCAGGCACAGGTCGCAGCCGGTGCAGTGTGAGGCGAGCACGGTGTGCATCCGCCGCGGTGCGCCGACGATGGCATCGACCGGGCAGGCCTGGATGCACAGCGTGCAGCCGATGCACAGCGCCTCGTCGATCACCGCCAGCCGCAGCGGCCCTTCGACGCCATGCTTCGGGTTGAGCGGCAACGACGCGCGGCCAAGCAGCCGGGCGAGTTTGTCGATCCCGGCAGCGCCGCCGGGCGGGCACTGGTCGATGTCCGCCTCGCCCGCCGCAATCGCCTCAGCGTACTGGCGGCAGCCCGGATAGCCGCACTTGGTGCACTGGGTCTGCGGCAGCAGGGCGTCGAGGCGGTCGGCGAGGGTCACGGCGAGGTGCGTGAAACGAGAAAAGCGAAACGTGAAACGCGCGTCGCGCATTCCAGTCTTGCCGCGAACTCAACCCGCGTTGGCGCGGATGAAGTCCCGAATCTGCGGGTAGATGATCTCGCGCCAGCGGCGGCCGGAGAAGATGCCGTAGTGGCCGGCGCCCTCGACGGTCAGGTGCTGCTTGCGCGCCTTGGGGATACCGCTGCACAGGCCGTGCGCAGCGAAGGTCTGGCCGCTGCCGGAGATGTCGTCGAGCTCGCCCTCGACGGTAAAGAGCGCCACTCCCTTGATGTCCTGTGGGCGCACCGGCTCGCCTTGCACGTCCCAGGTGCCGAGCGGCAGCCGGTGCTCCTGGAACACGATGCGGATCGTGTCCAGGTAGTACTCGGCCGGCAGATCGAGCACGGCGTTGTACTCGTCGTAGAACTTGCGGTGCTCTTGGGCGTCGTCCTGATCGCCCTTGACGAGGTCGAGGTAGTAGTCCCAGTGCGAGTTGACGTGGCGGCCCGGGTTCATCGCCACGAAGCCGGCGTGCTGCAGGAAGCCCGGGTACACCTTGCGCAGGTAGCCGGGGTACTGGTGCGGCACGGTGAAGATCACGTTGTTCTCGAACCACTCGCGCGTCTTGCGGGTGGCGAGCGCGTTGACCTCGGTCGGGCTGCTGCGGGTGTCGATCGGCCCGCCCATCATGGTCATCGAACGCGGCAGCTTGGAGTCGCCGCGGCTGGCCATCAGCGACACCGCCGCCAACACCGGCACCGTGGGCTGGCACACCGAAATCAAGTGCACGTCGGGCCCGAGCCGCTGGATGAACTCGGTCACGCAGGCGATGTAGTCGTGCAGGTGGAACGCCCCTTGCGCCAGCGGCACCAGCTTGGCGTCGCTCCAGTCGGTGACGTACACCTCGTGCTCGGGCAGCAGCGCGCGCACCGTGTCGCGCAGCAGCGTGGCGTAGTGGCCGGACAGGGGCGCGACGAGCAGCACCGCCGGGTCGCGTGCGCGCTTGGCCAGACCGTTGGTCAACCCGCGCTGGAAGTGGATCAACTTGCAGAACGGCTTGTCCACCACCACCCGCTCGGCGACCGGCACGGTCTTGCCGGCGACCGTCGTGGTAGGCAAGCCCCAGGCGGGCTTGGGATACTCCTTGCCGAGTCGGTGCAGCAGGTCGTAGCCAGCCGCCAGTCGGCGCGACAGCGGCGTATAGGCCAGTGGGCTGTAGGGATTGGAGAAGAGTTCCGCGGTGGCTTGCGCCCACACGGACAGGGGGTTCATCAGCTTGCGCTGGAGGTCATGCAACTGATAAAGCATCCCGGCCCCGAGTCACCGTTGTCTCTCCCCAGCCCAGGCGCGCAGCGCCGCCGTACCGTTTTTATGTGGCGCCGATTATGCGCCCCTTGCCGCGGCGCGCTAGCGTTCCAGCAAGTGCAGTTTGACGCGCACGTCTTTCCACTCGTCGGCGTCGGCCGGGTGCGGCTTCATCCGGGTGATCGACGGCCAGGCTTTGATCAGCTCCGCGTTGAGCGCAATGAAGCCGCGCTGATCCTCGGGCACGTCTTCCTCGGCGTAAATGGCGTTGACGGGGCACTCGGGGATGCACACCGCGCAGTCGATGCACTCGTCGGGGTCGATGACGAGCATGTTCGGCCCCTCGCGGAAGCAATCGACGGGACAGACGTCCACGCAATCGGTGTATTTGCACTTGATGCAGGATTCGACGACGACGTGGGTCATTGCGCGGCGGGTGAATATACGTAGGCGAGCGGCGCTCGATGGCCGCGTATTCTATCCACGGGCCCGCGAGGCGCGGCCCGTTGACCCAAGGGCTTTTCGATGACCGTTTCTTCACGCCGCCGCGCGCTCGCTGCGGCCCTGGCCGCCGGGCCGCTCGCCGCCCCGCTGGCGCGCGCGCAGGCCAAACCCATCCGCATCGGCGAGATCAACAGCTATTCGGCGATCCCGCAGTTTCTCGCCCCGTACCGGCTCGGCTGGCAACTGGCGGTCGAAGAGATCAACGCCGCCGGCGGGCTGCTCGGCCGCCGTGTCGAGGTGATCGCCCGCGACGACGCCGGCAAGCCGGACGACGCGATCCGCCATGCCACCGAACTCGTCAGCAACGAAAGAGTCGATCTGCTGGCCGGCACCTTCCTGTCCAACGTCGGGCTGGCGGTGTCGGACTACGCGCTGCGCAACAAGGTGCTCTTCGTCGCCAGCGAGCCGCTGACCGACGCGCTCGTCTGGGAGAAAGGCAACCGCTACACCTTCCGCCTGCGCGCCAGCACCTATATGCAGTCGGCGATGCTGGTGCAGGAGGCGGCCAAGCTGCCGGCCAAACGCTGGGTGACGATTGCGCCCAACTACGAGTACGGCCAGTCGGCGGTGGCGAGCTTCCGCGCGCTGCTCAAGGCGGCGCGGCCGGACGTGGAGTTCGTCGCCGAGCAGTGGCCGGCGCTGGGCAAGCTGGAGGCCGGCAGCACGGTGCAGGCGATCCTCGCGGCGCGGCCGGAGGCGGTGTTCAACGTCACCTTTGGCGCCGATCTGCCGCGGCTGGTGCGCGAGGGCAATCTGCGCGGCCTCTTTCCGCGCGTGCCGACGGTGAGCCTGCTGTCGGGCGAGCCGGAGTACCTCGACCCGCTGGGCGACGAAACCCCGCGCGGCTGGATCGTGACCGGCTACCCGTGGGACCAGATCTCCACGCCAGAGCACGCCAAGTTCTTCAACGCCTACTTCAAGAAGTTCAACGACCACCCGCGGCTGGGGTCGGTGGTCGGCTACGCGGCCTTTCAGGCAATCTTCACCGGCATCGCCCGCGCCAAAGCGACCGACACGGAGAAGCTGATCGCCGCGCTGCGCGGTTTGCAATTCGGCACCCCCTTCGGCCCGGCGACCTTCCGCGCGCTCGACCAGCAATCGACGATGGGCGCTTACGTCGGCAAGCTCGACGTACGCGGCGGCCGCGGCACGATGGTCGATTGGCGCTATGCCGACGGCGCGAACTATCTGCCGAGCGATGCCGAGGTGCGCAAGCGGCGGCCGGCGGCGGCGATGGTCTGACGGCGGTGAAGATGAAGATGACGGCGCTCGCACGCCTGTGAGCTTCGCCCGGAGTACAGACCGTCGCTGCGGATGAAATTCACAGGCGGTGCAGCCGCCGTAATCTTCATTTTCACTTCGCCCGAATGGACGCCGTCCTGTCCCAACTCCTCGCCGGCCTCGCCTACGCGGCCACGCTGTTCCTGGTGGCGGCGGGGCTGACGCTGGTCTTCGGCGTCACTCGGGTGGTCAACTTTGCGCACGGCTCGTTCTACATGCTGGGTGCGTATCTGGCGCTGACCATCGTCGAGGCACTGCCGCGCACGCCGCTGGCGTTCTTCGGCGGGCTGATCGCGGCGGGCCTCGTGGTCGCCGCCTTTGCGGTGGTGGTCGAGGTGCTGATCCTGCGGCGCATCTACGCGGCGCCGGAGATTTTCCAGTTGCTCGCCACCTTCGGCGTGGTGCTGATCGTGCAGGACGCCACGCTCTGGCTGTGGGGGCCCGAAGAAAAGCTCGGGCCGCGCGCGCCGGGCTTTACCGGCGCGGTGGAAATCTTCGGCGCCTTCGTGCCGACCTACAGCCTGTTGCTGCTGCTGCTCGGGCCGGCGGTCTATGCGGCGCTGTGGTGGGTGTTCCGCCGCACGCGCTGGGGACTCGACGTGCGCGCCGCCGCCACCGACGGCGAGATGGCCACGGCCCTCGGCGTGAATCGCAAGCTCGTCTTCACCACGGTGTTCGCGCTCGGCGGGTTTCTCGCCGGGCTGGCCGGCGCGCTGCAAATCCCGCGCGAGTCGGTCAACCTGCAAATGGATCTCACCATCGTGGTCGAGGCCTTCGTCGTCGTCGTGGTCGGGGGCCTGGGGTCGATCACCGGCGCCTTCCTCGCGGCGGCGCTGATCGGGCTGCTGCACGCCTTTGGCATCTGGTGGCTGCCGCAGTCTTCGCTGGTGCTTGCCTTCGCAGCGATGGCGCTGGTGCTGGTGTTGCGGCCACAGGGCCTGCTTGGGCGCGCGGCTCCGCCGCCGGCGGCGAGCGTTGCGGCGCATCCGCCGTACCGGCCGGCCGACCTGCGCTTGAAGCTGGCGGCGGCGCTGGGCCTGTTGTTCGCCGCCACGCTGCCGCTCTGGGGTAACGATTACGCATTGGCCATCGCCACCGAGATGGCGGTGGCCGCACTCTTTGCGGCAAGCCTGCACTTCTTCATGAGCCACGGCGGCGTGGTGTCCTTCGGCCACGCCGCGTTTTTCGGGTTGGGCGCGTATGGCGCGGCGCTGCTGGCGAAGTACCTCGGCACTTCGTTAGGCGTCGGGCTGCTCGCCGGGCCGCTGCTGGCGGCGGGGGTCGCCGCCGCAGCGGGTTTGCTGGTGCTGCGCTCGCACGGTGTGTACGCGGCGATGCTGACGCTGGCGCTGGCGCAGATTCTCTGGTCGGGCGCCACGCAGTGGGTCGCCTTCACCGGCGGCGACAACGGCATCCTCGGCCTGTGGCCGCCGGCGGTTTTGGCCTCGAAGTGGGCCTACTACCTGCTCACGCTGGCGTTGGTGGTCGCGGTGTTATGGGCGCTGCGGCGCGCCGCGCTGGCGCCTTACGGCTACGCGCTGCGTGCCGTGCGCGATGCACGCCCGCGCGCGGAGGCGAGCGCCGTCGACGCGCCGCGGCTGCTGTTGGCGGGCTTTGTCGTCGGCGGTCTGCTGGCCGGGCTGGCGGGCGTATTGAACGCCTGGCAGAAGGGTTCGGTGTTCCCTGCCGCATTGTCGGTCGGCAAGTCGCTCGACGCGCTGGTGATGGTGCTGGCGGGCGGCGTGCAGACGCTAAGTGGCCCGCTGGTCGGCGCCCTCGCCTACCACGGCCTGGCGGTCGAACTGACGCGCGTGACCGACCATTGGCGCTTGCTGCTGGGTACGGCCATCGTGCTGCTGGTGGTCGCCTTTCCGCAGGGGCTGGCGGGCTTTGCGCGGGCACGGCTGGAGCGTGGCGCGCGATGAGCCTGCTGCTCGCCGACGGGCTGCGCAAACACTACGGCGGCGTGCGCGCAGTCGATGGCGTGAGCTTCGCGCTCGCGCCGGGGGAGTTCGCCGCGCTGATCGGCCCCAACGGTGCAGGCAAGAGCACGCTGTTTGCGCTGGTCGCCGGGCAGCAACGGGCGGATGCGGGCGCGCTGCGCTTCGACGGCACCGACCTCGACGCGCTCTCCGCGCCGCAGCGGGCGCGACTCGGCATCGGGCGCACGTTTCAATCGGCGCTGGCCTTTGCCTCGATGACGGTGCGCGAGAACGTGCAGACGGCGCTGGCCGCGCACGGCGGAATACTGGCGCGCAGCACGCGGCCGCTGCGGGAGGTGGACGCGGCAGCCGCGGATGCCTTGCTTGCGCGCGTCGGCCTGGCGGCGCAGGCGGCGCGGGCTGCCGCCGATCTCGCCTACCCGGACTTGAAGCGGCTGGAGCTTGCCATTGCGCTTGCCGGTGCGCCGCGCCTGCTGCTGATGGACGAGCCCACCGCCGGCATGGCCACCGCGGAGCGCTTTGCGCTGATGGACCTGGTGCGCGACGTGGCCGCCGAGACGGGGCTGACGGTGCTGTTTACCGAGCACAGCATGGAAGTCGTGTTCGGCTACGCGCGGCGGGTGCTGGTGCTGTCGCAGGGGCGGTTGATTGCCGATGGCGCGCCCGATGTGGTGCGGGCGAGTCCGCAGGCGCGGGCGGCGTATTTTGCGGACGAGGGCGAGGCCAGCGAGGCCCAGCGCGTCCGCCTTATTGCTGCCCGGGAACCGAGCCGGGTTGTTGCGCCCACGCCCCCACCCCAGCCCTCCCCCGCATGCGGGGGAGGGAGTAACTCCCGGCCCTGCGAAGCGGGGGAGGGCTGGGGTGGGGGCGTGGATACGGCGTCGCAGGAAGTTTCCTCCAACGCTCTTCTGGCCCTCCGCAAACTCAACGCCTACTACGGCCGTGCGCAGGCGCTGTTCGATCTCGAACTTGAAGTGGCGCCGGGCGAAGTGCTGGCGCTGGTTGGCCGCAACGGCGCGGGCAAGTCGACCACGCTGAAGGCCGTGATGGGACTGGTACGCGCCACCGGCGAGTTTCGCCTGGGCGCAACCGCGCTCGGTGGCCTTGCGCCGCACGACCGCGCCCGCGCCGGGCTCGGCTATGTGCCGCAAGATCGCCGCATTTTTGCCGATCTGACCGTGCTGGAGAACCTGCGCGTCGGCAGCCAGGGCCAGTCGCTCGACCTCGATGCGCTGCTGCAACTCTTTCCCAACCTGCGCGACATGCTCGACCGCCCCGCCGCGCGCATCAGCGGCGGCGAGCAGCAGATGCTGGCGGTGGCGCGAACGCTGGCCGCGCGGCCGCGGGTGGTGCTGCTCGACGAGCCGTCCGAAGGCATCGCCCCGCGCATCGTCGCCGCGCTGGCCGACGCGGTGCTGCAACTGAAGGAGCAGGGCGTGGCGGTGCTCTTGTCCGAGCAGAACCCGCACTTCGTCGCCCGCGTGGCTGACCGTGCGCTGCTGCTCGATCAGGGCCGCGTGGTCGGAGCCGCCACGCGCGACGAGCTCGCGCAGCCCAGCGAGGCGGTGCGGGCGGTGTTGGGTCTCGGATCCGCGTGAGGCGCAGCGCGCGGGCTTGGCCCCGTTTGCCGCTGCGCCAATAATGCGCGCTGCCTCGATCGACGCCGCATACCTCGCCCCGCGCACCATGTCCCGCCGCTCCCGCATCTTCATCGGCGTCTTCGTGCTGTACGTGGCGGCCGTGGGGCTGCTGTTGCAGCGCGTGGCCTCGGACCTCGACCCGCGCTACCGCGAGTCGGCCGAGGAGTCGCTGGTCGACACCGCCAACCTGCTCGCCACGCTGCTGGAGCGGCGCACCTTCGACGGCACGATTCCCACCGACGAGCTGGAGCGCACGCTCGCCGCACTCAAGGCGCGCCCGCTGTACGCACGCATCTACGGCGTGGACAAGACCAGCGTCGACTTGCACGTGTACGTGACCCACCGCGACGGCACGGTGCTGTTCGACTCGGCCGGCCGCGACCTCGGCGCCGACTACTCGCAGTGGCGCGACGTGCGGCTGACGCTCGAAGGTGCGTACGGCGCGCGCACCACGCTCGCCAACCCGGCCGACCCCACTTCCGGCGTGATGTACGTCGGCGCGGCCATCCGCGAGAAGCGCGCCGGCGCCCGGCCCGAGGCGGGCGACGACATCGTCGGCATGGTGGCGGTGGGCAAGCCGATCCGCGCCTTCCGCCCCTTCATCGACAACGCGCGCAACAAGCTTCTCCTGTTCGGTGCGATCTCGGTGGGCGCCTTCGTGGTCGCGGTGCTGGCGGTGGTGTTTTGGCTGGTGCGGCCCTTTGGCCTGGTGCGCGAGTTCTGGCGCGCGCTGCGCCGGCGCGACTCGCCGGTGCCGCTCGGGCGGCGGCTGGCCGCCGCGCTGCGCGACGCGCTGGCCGACACGCGCGACGCGCTGACCGGCCGCAACTACGTGGACGACTACGTGCAGACGCTGGCGCACGAGCTGAAGAGCCCGCTCGCCGCGATCCGCGGCGCCGCCGAACTGCTGCGCGAGCCGATGCCGGAAGACGCGCGCGCCCGCTTTGCCGCCAACATCGAAGAGCAGGTGCGCCGCGCGCAGGAGCTGATCGACCGGCTGCTGGAACTGTCCGCCATCGAGCGGCGCGGCAGCCTGGAGCAGGCGGCACCGGTCGCGCTGGCGCAGATTGCCGCCGCCGCCCGCGACGAGCTGCTGGGCAGCGCGGCGCGGCGCGAGGTGACGCTGGCCATCGACATCGAGCCCGCGCTGCGCGTGGCCGGCGACCCCTTCCTGCTCCAGCGCGCCGTCACCAACCTGATGCGCAACGCGGTCGAGTTCGCCCCGCGCGGCTCCACGGTGGACGTAGTCGCGCGCGCGCGCGGCAAGCGCATCGAGTTCACGGTGCTCGACCGCGGCCCCGGCCTGCCGGAGTTCGCGCGCGAGCGGGTGTTCGACAAGTTCTACTCGCTGGCGCGGCCCGACAGCGGCAAGAAAGGCACCGGGCTGGGGCTGGCGTTCGTGCGCGAGATCGCGGCGCTGCACGGCGGCAGCGCGGAACTCGCCAACCGTCCCGAAGGCGGGGCAGTCGCGACGCTGACCTTGCCCGCGCTCGCACCGCGCTGAGCGACGACGACGGCGGCCAGCGCAGCCGCGGACCTACGGACGGGCTGCGTTGAGCCGGTCGCGCAGATCGACCATCGGCTGCTGGCTGACGTTGACAAAGCCGCGACCCGGCTGGTCGAGATCGACGATCAGCATGATCAGGACCGCGTAGCCGACGGTCACCGCCACCGTCACCGGGCTGCGGCGCGTGCCCGCAACGCCGCCGTGATAGCCCATGGCCGCCAGCGTCAGCACCGAAAGCACGGTCAGCACCGTCCAGAAGAACGTCGGGATGTGGCTGCGCTCGCGCACGAGGATGCGCTCCTGGCGCAGTTCGAAGATCCGCCGCGCCGCATCGAGCAAGGTATCGACGTTCCCCGGTTCGGCCTTGCCGGCCGCGGCGACCTGTTCCCATAGCCGCGCGAGCAGAACGGCTGTCGACGCCGAGTCTGAGTCCCCGGCCGTCCACCGCACTCGTTCGTCGGCATAGGCGCGCAGCACCTGGCGAATCTCGGCGCGTTGCGGCGGCGGCGCCAGATCCGCCAGCCGGTAGGCCGACTGGATGGCGTTGACTTCTTCGAGCAGCGCGACCTTGCGGGCATGAAACGCATCCATCGCCTGGCTGAACGTCAGGCCCAGCACGAAGGCCAACAGTCCAAGCGTGGCGCCGACCATCGCACCGACCGGCGCCTCCTCCTCCAGCCTGGCCTGCCGATGCCGCCGGCGCGCCAGGCGATAGCCGGCCTCGACCGCGACGAACGACAGCAGCAAGGCAAGGCCGAACGCTCCGATCATCGTCAGATCGCCCAGCGCGATGGCTTCGGTCACGGCGCATCCCCTTTCCAATCGATTTCGCCCGTGGCCAATCGTACGCGGCGCCGCGCCCGCGACCGGCCGGTGCCGCCCGGCTTCACCTGCCTTTCACACAAGCTTCGAGCCCGGTTCAACCGGGCATCACGCCGGGGGCGGATCGTTCGTTCCAAGGCCGGGGCGGTTCCCGGCCGACAAGGAGCGAACGATGACCTTCATCATCCTGCAAGAAGCCCTGATCGCCGCCACGCAAGCCGCGGCGCTGCTGTTCACCCTGCCCGCCGTCGGCCAGCCGACGGCGCCCACCGCGCAGATCGAGGCTGCGCCCGACGCGCGCGCCATCGCCAGCCGCGTGCAAGT
>JBKCXU010000063.1:0-46521 GCA_046316025.1 Betaproteobacteria bacterium
AGCTGCTGTCGGCCTGGCGGCTTAAGGCGATCCTGACCAAGTACTCCGACCACATCGCCACCCCGATCCGCATGGCCAAGGAGGATTGGGACGCGGAGAAGAGCGAGCACGTCTTCAAGGACGAGACCGAGACCGTCAACCAGGCCAATGCGCTGTGGGCCCGGTCCAAGAGCGAGATCACCGAGGAGCAGTACAAGGGCTTCTACAAACACGTCGGTCACGACTTCGGCGAGCCGCTGGCCTGGACGCACAACCGCGTCGAAGGCAAGAGTGAGTACATCCAGCTCTTGTACGTCCCGTCGCGCGCGCCCTTCGACCTTTGGGATCGCAACATCAAGCACGGCGTCAAGCTGTACGTGAAGCGCGTGTTCATCATGGACGACGCGGAGCAGTTGCTGCCGCCGTACCTGCGCTTCGTGCGCGGGGTGATCGATTCGTCCGACCTGCCGTTGAACGTCAGCCGCGAGATCCTGCAGGAGTCGCGCGACGTGCGCGCGATCCGCGAAGGCTCGGCCAAGCGCGTGCTCGGCCTGCTCGAAGACCTGGCCGAAAACCGCAAGGACGACTACGCCAAGTTCTGGGCCGAGTTCGGCCAGGTGCTCAAAGAGGGCATCGGCGACGATCCTGCCAACCGGGAGCGGATCGCCAAGCTGCTGCGCTTCGCCTCGACCAATAGCGACGGCGCGGCGAACGTGGCGCTTGCCGACTATGTGGCGCGGATGAAGGAAGGGCAAAAGGCGATCTACTACGTCACCGCCGACAGCCTCGCCGCCGCCGCCGGCAGCCCGCATCTGGAAGTGTTCCGCAAGAAGGACGTCGAGGTGCTGCTGCTCGCCGACCGGGTGGACGAGTGGATGCTGTCGTACCTGCACGAGTTCGACGGCAAGCCGCTGGCGTCGGTGGCCAAGGGCGATCTCGACCTGGGCGACCTGGCCGACGCGGCCGAGAAAGAAGCGCAGAGCAAAGCCGCGGAGGAGTTCAAGCCGCTGACCGACAAGGTCAAGGCCGCGCTGGGCGAGCGGGTCGAGGACGTTCGCATCACGCTGCGGCTCACCGACTCGCCGTCGTGCATCGTCGCCGGGGCGGGGGCGATGAGTGCGCATTTGGCGCGGCTGCTCAAAGCCGCCGGCCAAATGGCGCCCGAGAACAAGCCGATCCTGGAGATCAACCCGCAGCACCCGCTGGTGGCCAGGATGCAGGCCGACGACGCACGCCTGGCCGACTGGGCCGCATTGCTGCTGGAGCAGGCGATCCTCGCCGAAGGCGGCACGCTCGACGACCCGGCCGCCTTCGTGCGGCGGGTCAACGCGTTGCTGGCGACGGGCTGAGTCGGGTGCCCCGGCTGCGCGGCTTCGCGCCGGTGATCGATGCGCGCACCGAGACGCTGATCCTCGGCAGCTTCCCCTCGGCAGCCTCGCTCGCTGCCGGCCAGTACTACGCCCATGCGCGCAACCAATTCTGGCGCATCCTCGGTGCGCTGTTGGACGAGCCGCTGGTGCAGCTGCCTTACGAGCGACGGCTGCGGCGCGTGCTCGCGCACCGGATCGGCATCTGGGACGTGCTTGCCGCCTGCGACCGCGACGGCAGCCTCGACGGCAACATCCGCAACGGCAGCGCCAACGAGTTCGCCACCCTGTACGCCGTGGCCCCGCGGTTGCGGCGCATCGTCTGCAACGGCGGCTTGGCCGCCCGTCATGCCAGGCCGCTGCGGGCTGCCGGCTGGACCGTGGTCGCCGCGCCCTCGACCAGTCCCGCGCATGCCGCACGCAGTCTCGAGCAAAAGCTGGTGCTGTGGCGACAGGCGCTTTCGGTGTAGATTCCGACCGGTTCACCGCGCCGCGATATCTACTGCCGCAATGGTTACCGACAACGTTGGCCCGCGCCTGGCCGCCTCCCCGGGAGGGCAGAGCCCAATGCTGGCCCGGCGCGCTCGCGCGCGACGAGAACTCGACGCCTGCTGGACCGTGTTGTGGGGCGTGGTCGACGCGGAACTGCCCCGGATTTTGGGGCAGGCGCTGATGCGGCGCGATGCCGACGACGGCGCGCCGCTCGACGCCATCGTCGGGCGCGAGCGGGAGTTCGGCGTCGCTTTTGCCGGCGCTTTGCGCAGCGAGTTCAAGACCGCGCTGGATAGCTATGTATCGCCGCCGGCCGCGCCCACGGGCAAGAAAGAGAAGCTCGCGTTGAGCCTGGTCGACTTCGACGAGGTCGAGTTTTCGACCCTGGTCGAACGCGCGGCCGCGCGAATCCGTAATGCCGCCGAAAGTGAGTACCAAGCCTTGCGTCTGCGCGTGGCGGGGATGTCGGGCGAGGTCGACTTGCGCGATGGCGAGTTTCCTTTCCGCCCAGCCATTTTCTGTCGCGCCGTGAATGACGCCTTGCGCAAGTGCGACGTGGCGCAGGAGCAGGGGCTGAAGTTGCTGCCGCGATTCGACCGACCCTTGAGCGCTGTGGTCGGTGCCTGCTACGCGGCACTGGATCATCATTTGGCGCAGGGCGGGCACGGTGCCAATGTCCAGGCTGCTGGCGGGCGGGCGACGCTGCTGCGGCGGCTGGCACGGGGCAGCCCTTCGCGTCTGGGCGCCGAAACGCGTCCGGTCGAGCAGGACTTCGGCGACACGCCGTGGGGGGGCGAGGCGGCTGACGGCAGCGCCATTCGCTCGGGCGCCCAAGCCGAAGAGATATTGCGCGCGTTGTATCAGCGCATGCAGGCGCCGGTCGCCATGGTGGGTCTACCCGGGGGTGTCGGCGGCCTGGTCGCCGGGCCGCTGGGCGTCGCGACCGCGGCCGTGCAGCCGCTGGGCGGTGCGGCGTTTACGGGCGCAGGCGTGCCGGCGGCGCCGCTGCTTGCGCCGCAGGGCGCGGCGATCGCCATGGCTCCGGGCGCAGTGGCTGGGTACGCGCCGGGTATGCCTGCCGTGGCCGCGGCGAGCTACGTCGACCCGGGCTTGATCGGCGCCATCCACAACATCCAGCGCCTTTCGGCCATGGCCATGGCGGCGGCCGAAGAGCCGGATAAGCCGCTGGACGCCGCGGTCGAAGCCAGCGAATTGCGCGACAAGCTCGCTGAGCGGGCAACCCGCCAGGTGGACAAGCTCACCATCGAGATCGTCGGACTGCTTTTCGATCGCATCGAGCGCGACAAGCACGTTCCGGCCCGCATCAAGGAATTGCTGCTGCGCTTGCAGTTTCCGATCATCAAGGCAGCGCTGACCGATCCGGAACTGTTCGTCGCGGCTGATCGCGCCCCACGCCTGCTGATCGACCGCATTGCCAGCACCGCCATCGGATGGACCGAGGAAGGTGAGGAAAACCAGCGCTACCTGGCGCAAGTGCAAAAGGCGGTTACGACGGTCCTGGCTTCGGTCGAAGATGGGTTGGGCGCCTTTGAGCTGGCGCTGGCCGAGTTTGAGGCCTACTTGTCCGAGGAGCACAGCGGCGACGACGATCCGGTCGCCCGGGCCAAACGGGCCCTGGCCGACGCGGAGAATCGCGAGATCATGGCGATCAACGCCACCATCAAGATCCGCTCGGTCTTCGATGGCGTGCAACTGGAGTCGTATTTGCGCGAGTTCCTGCTGCAAACCTGGGTGCGCGTTCTCGTGGCCGCCTGGCTCAAGGACGGCGGTGAGGAGCCGACGATGCGCCGTTACCTGAGCATCGTGCCCGACGTCGTCTGGAGCGTGCAGCCGAAAATCGACCTTGCCGACCGCAAGCGGCTGGTGGTGGCGATTCCAACCGTGCTCGGTTCGCTGCGTGAGGGCCTGCTGCTGATCGACTGGCCGGCCGAGCAAGCGCAGGAGTTTTTCGGGCGCCTGATGCGCTCGCATGCGCACGCGGTCAAGGCGCTGGAAATGGCGCACGGCCTGGCCGCTCCCGTGGTCGAACCGCAGGCGCTGCGCGCCCAGTTGGACGGGCTGCGGATGTCGGCCGAGCCTCTGCCCGAGGCCGCCGACTCGATCCGCGTCGATGGGGGGGTCGTACGCCAGGTGTTGGCGGCGCAGCACGTTGCGGTCGACCACCTCGATGCGCCGCAGGGGGCGGCCGTCGACGACTCGATCGGCGACGCGGAACTCGATCGGCTGATCGCGTCCTGGCGGCGCGGCGACTGGTTCGATCTAAAGCTCGGTGCGTCGCGCGAACGGGTGCAACTGCGCTGGATCAGCCCCCGCCGCACCTTGTACTTGTTTACGCCGGCGCAAGGCGAGCGGTCGCACTCGCTCGCCCCCGAGGCTATTCGCGCCCGGCTGCGCACCGGTGAACTGCTGCCGATCGAGGCTGCGCCGCTGTTCGAGCGGGCGGTGCAGGGGGTCATGGTTCGGCTGCAGAACGCCGCGGATGGAGTCGCGGCCGGTGCCGCCTGAATGCTTGCCGCAGCGGCTTCCTCGCGGGCAGCGGGCGCTGGCGCCGGCGTTGTCGTTGTCGGAAACCGACGGCGTGCGCTACCTGCATTTCGGCAGCGAGTGGGTGCAAGGGGCGATGCGCCTGCGGCGGCCTTTTCATCTCGAACTGGAGTATCAGGCCCAGATGATGGCGCCGCTGCTGTTCTGTCCGCGGCCCGGCCACATCGTCCAGCTTGGGCTCGGCGCGGCGGCGCTGACCAAGTTTTGCTGGCGACACTTGCCGCGCACGCGGGTGTCGGCGGTCGAACTGGAGCCGGAAGTGATCGCTGCGGCGCGCCGCTGGTTTCGCCTGCCGCCCGACGATGGTCGGCTGCGGGTGATCGCCGGGGATGCCCGCCGGTTTGTCGGCGATCGTCGCAATCGCGGCGGCGCCGACTGGGTCCAGGTCGACCTCTACGACGCGCAAGCACGCGGCCCGGTCTACGACGACGTTGGCTTCTACCGCGCCTGCAGCAAACTCCTGCGGCCGCGGGGGGTCGTTGCCGTCAATCTGTTCGGTCGGTCCTTCACGGCCAGCCGGTCGGCGATCTCTGCCGCCTTTGGTGGGCGCCTTTGGGAACTGCCACCGGCCGCGACCGGCAATCAAGTGGTGCTCGGCTTTGCCGCGGACGTGCGACCGCCCTCAGCCGCGGCGTTGCAGCGCTTTGCGCAGGCCGTGCAGCGGCGGTACGGCCTGCCCGCCGTCTCATGGTTGGCCGGCCTGGACTAGGCGATGTGCCGAGGCGCCCCTTGCGGCGGCCCGGGATTGGTCACTGCCGCGGCGCTCTGGCCGAGGCCGCGCGCAGCAGCGGCGCTTGGGCGTCCGCGCAGACGGTCCGGGCGGGACGCGTGAGCACGCGGCGCTCCCCGGGGTCTTTGCCCGCCGCCGGTAGCGGGGGCTGACGGAGCAGCGATGGAAAGCTACCCCAGCACATCGCCGCAGCGCCCGGCGCCACCGGCGGCGCTGGCGCCGGTATCCACCGGCCAAGCGGTAGCGCTGCTGCGCGCCGCCATCGACGTGGCCGGCGAGGCAATGGCCGCGCGCTTCGGTCCGGTCTGCAAGGCGGTGCTGGACGAGCTCTCCGCGCGCTGGGAGTTTGAGTCCAATCCGCTGGCGATGCGGCGCTTGATCAACGACCGCTTGCTCGAATTGCGCGTCGAGTTTCTGCAGCGCCTGAAGCAGCGCCAGGAGGCCTTGGCCGATGCCCTGTTGCAGCCCGGCCTGAACGCCGGGAGCGAGGTGCTCGAAGAAGACATGAGCCTGCTCGATGCCGCGGCGGTGTCGGCGAACACCGTGGCGCAGCGCGCCGGCAGCCGCATCGGCGGGCGGCTGGAAGACGAGGTGCGCTCGACGCACATGATCGTGCGCTTCCTGGCCGGCCGGCCGGCGCTGCGCGATGCGGCCAATCCGTTTGGTGCCGATGTGTTCTGCTACGCGCTGGTGACCGCGGCCGAGTCGCTCGACTACAAGAGCGACGGCTGGGACTACATGCTGCGCGCTTTCGAGCCAACCTTCACCGAGGCGATCGGTGCGGCCCTGCACGACGTGATCGAGCACTTTGTTCGCAACGGCCTGGACCCACGCGTCGTCCGGCGAGATCTGAGCGCCAAGCTCGTCGCCCAGCGCGCCGCCGAGGCGCCGCGGAGCGGCGGCGCCGAGGGCGAGCCGGTCACGCTGCCGGGCTTCCCCACCACGGGTGGGCATCCCAGCGGTTCGAGCGGCAGTTTCAGCGGGCCGGCGCGCCTCGATGCGCCGCAGGCCGACCCCAGTGCGGTGCTGGGCAGCCTGCTCGCCCGCTTGCACGCCAACGCCCATGACCTGCCGCCGCCGTCTTTGCCGCGCAACACGCCGCCGGAGCCGGCCCTGCTCGACGCCGTGTCCGAGTTGCAGCGCCTGGGTCTGCAAGGACTGCATGGCGCTACCTTGTCCAGCGAGCAAAGTGGGCGAGTGACCGAGTGGCGCGCGCACCTGGTCGACACTGCGGGGCGCACCGTCGACAAGCTCACCATCGAACTGGTGGGAATGTTGTTCGACCGTGTATTGCAGAACGAGCAGGTTCCGGCCGAGATCAAGTCCCTGCTGTCGCGCCTGCAGATCCCGGTGCTGAAGGCGGCGCTGCTCGATGCCGACTTCTTCGCCGCCAGCGCCCATCCGGCGCGCCGCCTGATCGACCGGCTCGCCGCCAGCGCGCTCGGCTGGGAACCGTACGGCGAGGAGAACGAGCACTTCCGCGCCGAAGTCGAGCGCGTCGTCGGCGAGGTGCTGACGAGCTTCGAGAAGAACGTCGCCGTCTTCGACCGGGTGCTTGCCGAGTTCGACCGGTTTTTGGGCGACCTCGGCCCGCGCGAGGGCGATCCCTTGAGCCGCGCCAAGCGGGCGCTGGAGGATGCCGAACGGCGCGAAGTGCTGTCGATCAACCTGTCGATCCAGGTGCGGCGGGCGTTCGAGAAGGTCGAACTGGAGACCTACCTGCGCGACTTTCTGCTCGGCCCCTGGGTCCAGGTCCTGGTCGCGGCGACGCTGCGCGATGCGCAGACGGCCGGCTTCTCTAAACGCTTCCGCGAAGCGATTCACGACATCGTGTGGAGCGTGCAGCCCAAGGCCAACCTGGACGATCGCAAGCGGCTGACTACGCTGATTCCGGAATTGATCCGCGTGCCGCGCGATGGCCTGGCGCTGACGCACGCGCCCGAGCGGGAGGCGCAGGAGTTCTTCCGCCAACTGATGCAGTCGCATGCGGTGGCCATCAAGCCGGTCGATCAGGCGACCTACATCAAGTCGGTGCTGACGACCTCCGAGGTCAAGTCCAAGGTCGACGAATTGCAGGTCGACTTCAATCGACCGTTGGCGCCGGTCGAAGGCGGCCTGCAGGTCTCCAACGAGCGGGTGCTCGAAGCGGCCGCCGATCACCGTGCCCGCTTGCATCTGCCGGCCTCGGAGCCGGCGCCGGTGGAGGCGGTGACCGATCGCGTCGAAGCGGCGCGTCTGGCCGCTCACATCGCCGCGTGGGCCCGAGGCGACTGGTTCGAACTCATCGAAGGCGAAGGCCGCGTGCGGCTGCGGCTGCGCTGGGTGAGTCCCTTGCGTACGCTCTTCCTCTTTTCCGCCAACCGCGAGCAGGATGCGCTGGCCCTGACCGCCGAGGCGGTCAAGGCGTACGTGCAGCGCGGGCGTCTGCGGCCGCTTGCCGATGTGCCGCTGACGCAGCGCGCGGTCGATGAGGTGTTGCGCGACTTCGAGCATTCGCCGCAGAAGGCGACGGCGTTGGCGGCACGGTTCCAGCCGGCGGGAGCGTAGCCACGATGGCCGCGGTGCCCGCCAGCACGGTGCGCGATGTCGCCAGCCCCGCTGCGCCGAGCGGCAAACTGACGCTCGACTTCGTCGTGCGTGCGCTCGTCGCCGATGGCCTGATGGCGGCGGCCGACGCCGAGCGCATCCTTTCCGTCTCCGCCCGCACCACGCCGATCCATCCGCTCGCCCTGCTGGCCGAGATGGACTTGCGCGCACCGCACGGCGCGCGCGAGCCGCTCGATCTGGAGCGGCTGACGCGCTGGCTCGCCGAGCGCGCCGGACTGCCGTACCACACCATCGACCCGCTGCGGGTCGAGTTCGCGCGCGTGGCCGAGGTGATGTCGAGCACCTACGCCACGAGCCGGTCGATCCTGCCGCTGACCGTGAGCGGCGCCGAGGTGGTGGTGGCCACCTGCGAGCCCTTCATCGACGGCTGGCAGCCCGAGATCGAGCGCATCACCCGCAAGGCGGTACGGCGCGTGGTGGCCAATCCGCTCGATGTGGCGCGCTACACGGTGGAGTTCTACAAGCTCGCGCAGTCGATCAAGAACGCCAATCGCAACAGCGCCAACACGGCGAGCCTGGTGACCAACTTCGAGCAGCTGGTCGAGCTGGGCAGCAAGGTCGATGCCGACAACGCGCACGTGGTGACCGTGGTCGATTGGCTGCTGCAATACGCCTTCGACCAGCGCGCCAGCGACATCCACCTCGAACCCAAGCGCGAGCAGGGGGTGGTGCGCTTCCGCATCGACGGCGTGCTGCATCAGGTCTACCAGGTGCCGCCGGCGGTGATGACGGCGATGGTCGCGCGGCTGAAGCTGCTCGGGCGCATGGACGTGGTCGAAAAGCGCCGGCCGCTGGACGGCCGCATCAAGACGCGGGCCATCGCCGGTGCCCAGGCCGGCCGCGAAATCGAACTGCGCCTGTCCACGCTGCCGGTGGCCTTCGGCGAGAAACTGGTGATCCGCATTTTCGACCCCGAGGTGGTCGTCCGCAGCTACGCCGACCTGGGCTTCACCGAGGCCGAGACCCGGGCCTGGCGTGAGCTGATGCACCGCCCGGCCGGCATCGTGCTCGTCACCGGGCCGACCGGCTCGGGCAAGACGACGACGCTGTACTCGACGCTGCGCGAGCTGGCGACCAACGAGGTCAACGTCAGCACGATCGAAGACCCGATCGAGAACGTCGATCCGCGCCTGAACCAGATGCAGGTGCAGCACGGGATCGACCTGGGTTTCGCCGACGGCTTGCGGGCGCTGATGCGGCAGGATCCCGACGTGATCATGGTGGGCGAGGTGCGCGACCGCGAGACCGCCGACATGGCGGTGCAGGCCGCGCTCACCGGGCATCTGGTGTTCTCCACGCTGCACACCAACGACGCCGTGAGTTCGATCGCCCGGCTGCGCGAGTTGGGGGTGGCGCACTATCTGGTCAATGCGACTCTTATCGGCGTGCTGGCGCAGCGGCTGGTGCGCACGCTCTGCCCGCACTGCAAGCAGCCGGGACCGCCGGTCGACAGCGACGTGTGGAACGCGTTGGTCGCCCCTTGGCGCTCGCCGCCGCCCAAGCAGGCGTACCAGCCGGTTGGCTGCCTGGAATGCCGGCGCACCGGCTACCTCGGTCGCACCGGACTGATCGAGATGCTGGTGCTGTCGGACCGGATGCGCGAACTGATTTCCGCCAGTGCCGACCTGGAGGCGATGCGCACCCAGGCCGGCCGCGACGGGCTGCGCTCGCTGCGCGTCTCGGGCGCCGAGAAGATCGCGCGCGGACAAACCACGCTCGAAGAAGTGCTGCGTGCCGCGCCGCCCTTCTTGCAGTAGCGGCGGGGCTACTTCGACAACTGTCGCATCGCCCGCGTCAGGCCGTCGAGTGTGAGCGGAAACATCCGCCCGCCCATCAACTGGCCGATCAGCGCGACCGACTGCCGGTACTGCCACAGCCCTTCCGGTTCGGGGTTGATCCAGGCGTGCTTGGGGAAGTGCGCCGCCAGGCGCTGCAACCATACCGCGCCGGCCTCTGCGTTGTTGTGCTCGACGCTCCCGCCGGGTTGCAGGACTTCATACGGGCTCATCGTCGCGTCGCCGACGAACACCAGCCGCCAGTCGGGGTTGAACTTCCGCACAACCTCCCAGGTGTCGAGCTTCTCGGCAAAGCGGCGCCGGTTGTTGCGCCAGACGTACTCGTAGACGCAGTTGTGGAAATAGTAGAACTCGAGGTGCTTGAACTCGGACTTGGCGGCCGAGAACAGTTCTTCGACGCGCTTGATGTGTTCGTCCATCGTGCCGCCGACATCGAGCAGCATCAGCACGCGCACGGTGTTGTGCCGCTCCGGCACCATCTTGATGTCGAGCCAGCCGGCGTTGCGGGCGGTGCTGGCGATGGTGTCGGGTAAGTCGAGTTCCAGTTCGGCGCCCTGTCGCGCAAAGCGCCGCAGCCGCCGCAGCGCGACCTTGATGTTGCGTGTGCCGAGTTCGACCTCGCCGTCGTAGTCGCGGTAGGCGCGCGCCTCCCACACCTTGACCGCGCTCTTGTTGCCCTTCGACGGGCCGCCGATGCGGATGCCCTCCGGGTGCCGCCCGCCGTGGCCGAAGGGCGACGTTCCCCCGCTGCCGATCCACTTGTTGCCGCCGTGGTGCGCGCCGTCCTGTTCGTCCAGCCGTTTGCGGAACTCTTCCATCAGCTTGTCGAAGCCGAGTTTTTCCAGCGCGGCGAGTTCTTCGGGCGTGAACTCGCGCTCAAGCGTTTTCTTGAACCACTCGTCGGGAATCTCCCGCTCGAAACCGAGTGCGGTGCGCACGCCGTTGAAGTACTCGCCAAAGGCGCGGTCGAACTTGTCGAACAGCGCTTCGTCCTTGACGAGCGTGGCGCGAGCGAGGAAGTAGAACTCGTCGATCGACGGCGCGATCACGCCGCGGCGCAGCGCCTCCAGCAGCGTCAGATGCTCCTTGATCGACACCGGCAGCCGCGCGGCGCGCAGGTGGAAGAAGAAGTCGATCAGCATGCTGCGCTCAGGCGTGCCGGGCGAGCCTCAGCGTGAGGTGCCGCTTCACGTCCGGCCACTCGTGGGCGAGGATGCTGAAGAACACCGTGTCGCGCACGCTGCCGTCGCGCCGTGGTTGATGGTGGCGGATCGTGCCGTCGTGCTTGGCACCCAGCGCGGCAATCGCCCGTTGCGAGGCGAAGTTGAAGTTGTCGGTGCGAAAACCCACCACCTTGCAGCCGAGCGTCTCGAAGGCGTGCGTGAGCAGCAGCAGCTTGCAGGCGGTGTTCACGTGCGCGCGCTGCCAGCGGCGTGCGTACCACGTGTAGCCGATCTCCACCCGGTCGATCGCCGGCACGATGTCGTGGTAGCGCGTGCTGCCGGCGATCAGGCCGGTGGCCAGGTCGCGCACCGCCCAGGGCAGCATGTGTCCGGCTTGCTGGCTGGCGAGCGCGGCCGAGATGTAGGCCTGCGTTTCTTCCGGTGCCGGCACCGAGGTGAACCAGAGCTTCCACAGTTCGCCATCGGCGGCCGCTGCCGTAAGCCCGTCGTGATGCTCGCGCGCGAGCGGCTCCAGCCGCACGCCGTGGCCTTCGAGCACGAGTGGGGCGCAAAAGATCATCGGTTGTGCCTCGCCATGAACACCAGCCGCTCGAACAGATGCAGATCCTGCTCGTTCTTGACGAGCGCGCCCGCCAGCGGCGGCACGAAGAGTTTGTCGTCGGACGAGCGCAGCGCCTCGGCCGGGACCTGCTCGGCCACCAGCAGCTTTAGCCAGTCGAGCAATTCGGAAGTGGAGGGCTTCTTCTTCAGTCCCGGCAGCTCGCGCACTTTGAAGAAGGTGTCGAGTGCGTTTTTCAGCAACTCTTTGCGCAGCTTCGGGTAGTGGACATCGACGATCGCCTGCATCGTCTCCTTGTCCGGGAACTTGATGTAGTGGAAAAAGCAGCGGCGCAGGAAGGCGTCGGGCAGTTCCTTCTCGTTGTTGGAGGTGATCACCACCAGCGGCCGGCGGCGCGCGCGGATCGTCTGCCGCGTTTCGTAGACGAAGAACTCCATGCGGTCGAGTTCGCGCAGCAGGTCGTTGGGGAACTCGATGTCGGCCTTGTCGATCTCGTCGATCAGCAGCACCGCCGGCGCCTCGGACTCGAAAGCCTGCCACAGCACGCCGCGCACGATGTAGTTGTGGATGTCGGCCACGCGCGCATCGCCCAGTTGCGAGTCGCGCAGCCGCGAGACCGCGTCGTACTCGTACAGTCCCTGCTGCGCCTTGGTGGTGGACTTCACGTGCCAGGCAAAAAGCGGCATGCCGAGCGCCTGCGCCACCTCTTCGGCCAGCATCGTCTTGCCGGTGCCCGGCTCGCCCTTGACGAGCAGCGGGCGTTGCAACGTCAGCGCGGCGTTGACCGCCAGGCGCAGGTCGTCGGTGGCGACGTAAGAAGCGGAACCTTCAAAGCGGAGCATTGGCGGAGGGCGTGTAGGAGAGCTTGCGCAGTGTAGTCGGGGCCACCCGTAAACTTGCGGAATGAGCGATCCACTGCACGACCTGAACGCCGATCTGCACGCGCACTCCACGGTGTCCGACGGCACGCTCGCGCCGGCGGCGCTGGTGCGGCGGGCGGCGGCGCGCGGCGTGGAGCTTTTTGCGCTGACCGACCACGATGAAGTCGGCGGTCTGGCCGAAGCGCAGGCTGCCGCATGCGAGGTCGGGCTGGCGTTGTGGCCGGGGGTGGAGATTTCCGTCTCTTTCGGCGACCAAACCGTGCACATCGTGGGTCTGGGCATCGATGCCGCCAACGAAGAACTCATCGCCGGCCTGCGCCGCGTGCGCAGCGGCCGGCGCGAGCGCGCGCAGGCCATGGCCGACGGGCTGGCTGCCGCCGGCATCGCCGGCGCCTTCGACGGCGCGCTGAAGTACGTCGGCAACCCGGAACTGATCTCGCGCACGCACTTTGCGCGTTATCTGGTCGAGGCCGGGGTGTGTTCGAGCACCAACGAGGTCTTCACCCGATTTTTGGTTCCCGGCAAGCCCGGGTACGTCGAACACGGCTGGGCGCGGCTGGCCGAGGCGGTGCGCTGGATCGTCGGCGCGGGCGGGGTTGCGGTGCTCGCGCATCCGGCGCGCTACCGGCTCACCGCCACCGAGCAATGGGCGCTCTTCTCCGAGTTCAAGGAGGCCGGCGGCGCGGCGATCGAAATTGCCGTCGGCGCGCATGGCGCCGACGAGCTGCGGCGCTACGCGCAGGTGGCGCGCGAGTTCGGCTTCGAAGGCTCGCGCGGCAGCGACTTTCATTCGCCCGTGGAGTCGAACACCGACCTTGGCGCCGCGCCCGCATTGCCATACGACATCGTGCCGGTCTGGCACCGCTTTCACTGATGGCGCTGCTGCTGACGGTTCATCCGGTCGATCCGCAACTGCGACTGCTGCGGCAGGCAGCGCAGTTGCTCGACCACGGCGCGGTCGCGGCGATTCCGACCGACTCCTGCTACGCGCTCGCCTGCCACCTCGACGAAAAGGCTGCCGCCGACCGCATCCGCCACATCCGCCGCATCGACGAGCGGCATCTGCTGACGCTGCTGTGCCGCGACCTGTCCGAGATCGCGGCGTATGCGAAGGTGGACAACGTGCAATACCGGCTGCTCAAGCAGGCTACGCCGGGGCCGTACACCTTCATTCTCGAAGCGACGCGCGAAGTGCCGCGGCGCCTGTCGCACCCCTCGCGCAAGACGATCGGCATCCGCATTCCGGACAACCCAACCGCACTCGGCCTGCTCGACGTGCTGGGCCAGCCGCTGATCTCGACCACGTTGCAACTGCCGGGCGACGAACTGCCGCTGAATGACGCCGAGCACATCGCCGAGCGCATCGGCAACGACCTCGACCTGATCGTCGATGCCGGTGCCTGCGGCGTGGAGCCGACCACCATCGTCGATCTGACCGGCAAGGAAGCGGTCGTCGTGCGCCGCGGCCGCGGCCCGGTCGAAGCGCTGGGCCTCGGATAGACTCGACCGATGGAAAACATCATCCTCCTGATCACCGTCTACGCGATCCCGGTTCTCTTCGCGATCACCCTACACGAGGCCGCGCACGGCTACGTGGCGCGGCGCCTGGGGGACGATACGGCGTACGTCGCCGGCCGCATCACGCTCAACCCGCTCAAGCACATCGATCCGGTGGGCACGCTGCTGGTGCCGGCGACCATCCTGCTGCTGTCCGCGCTCGCCAAGACCCAGGGTTTCCTGTTCGGCTGGGCCAAACCCGTGCCGGTGAACTTCAGCCGGCTGCGCCATCCGAAGCGCGACATGATCTGGGTCGCGGCCGCCGGGCCTGGGGCCAATCTGTTCATGGCCATTTTGTGGGCGCTCTTCCTCACCTTCCAGGAGACCATTGGCCTGGGTGAGGCGTTCTTCCGCTACATGGCGCAGGCCGGCATCCAGATCAACCTGGTGTTGATGGCGCTCAACCTGCTGCCGATCCCGCCGCTGGACGGCGGCCGCATCATGGTGGGTCTGTTGCCCAACAAGTTGGCCTATCCGCTGGCGCGGGTCGAGCCGTACGGATTCTTCATCATCATCGGGCTGCTGGTGACGGGCACGCTCGGCTTCTTTCTGGCACCGTTCATGGCGATCGGCGACTTTATCGTCGGCCTGTTCCGCTAGGGGGTCGTCATGGCTTCCGCCCGCGTGCTGTCCGGCATGCGCCCAACCGGCGCACTGCACATTGGACACTTTCACGGCGCGCTGAAGAACTGGGTGCGCCTGCAAGACGAGGCCGAGTGCTTCTACTTCGTCGCCGACTGGCACGCGCTCACCACTCACTACGAGACGCCGGAGCTGATCGGCGACAGCGTCTGGGAGATGCTGGTCGACTGGCTGGCGGCCGGGTTGGACCCGAACAAGGCCACGATCTTCATCCAGTCGCGCGTGCCCGAGCATGCGGAACTGTTCCTGCTGCTGGCGATGTTCGCGCCGCTGTCCTGGCTGGAGCGGGTGCCGACTTACAAGGACCAGATCGAAAAACTCAAGGATCGCGACCTGTCCACCTACGGCTTCCTCGGTTACCCGCTGATGCAGGCGGCCGACATCCTGATCTACCGCGCCAACCTGGTGCCGGTGGGCGAGGATCAAGTGCCGCACATCGAACTGACGCGCGAGTTTGCGCGCCGCTTCAACCACCTGTTTGGCCGCGAGCCGGGGTTTGCGGAGAAGGTCGCCGTCTCGCTCGGCAAACTGTCGGGTAAGGCCGGCAAGCAATACGAGGAACTGCGCCGCCGCTACCAGGAACAGGGCGATGCGGAAGCGGTCGCGCAGGCGCAGGCCTTGCTCGCCGCCGCGGGCAGCCTGTCGGCGGCCGACCGCGAGCGGCTTGCCGGCAACCTGACCGGCGCGCGCCGCACGATCCTGGTCGAGCCCGCCGCGCGCCTGACGGAGACGCCCAAGCTGCCAGGCCTCGACGGGCAGAAGATGTCCAAGAGCTACGGCAACGTCGTGCGCATGCGCGAAGACCCGAAGCTTCTGACCGACAAGCTGCGCCGGATGCCGACCGACCCGGCCCGCGTGCGTCGCAGCGACCCCGGCAACCCCGAGCGCTGCCCGGTGTGGGAACTGCACAAGGTCTACACCGACGACGCCACCCGCGACTGGGTGGTCAAGGGCTGCACCACGGCCGGGATCGGCTGCCTGGAGTGCAAGCAGCCGGTGATCGACGCCATGCTCGCCGAGCAGGCGGTCTGGCGCGAACGTGCGCAGCCCTATCTGGATCGGCCGCAGGTGCTGCGCGAGATCGTCGATGCCGGTTGCACGCGCGCCTGTGCGGTGGCGCAGGAGACGATGGACGACGTGCGCGAGGCGATGGGGCTGGGCTATCGGTGATCGGTGATCGGTGATCGGTGATCGGCACAGTGGGTTGAGTCATGGTTCATCGCCCGGGCGGGCATGGCATGGCATGGATAGCGCCGCCGTGTCGTCGTGGATCGCACGCTTCGCGCACCTTGTCGCTCCGGCAAGCACGGTGCTTGATGTGGCCTGCGGCGGCGGGCGCCACGCCAGACTTTTTGCGGAGCGCGGTTGCCGTGTCGATGCAGTTGATCGCGACGCCGCGTTGGCGGCGCAGTTCGCCGGTTGGCCGGCGATCCGCTTTCTTGCCGCCGACATCGAAGCCGGCTCCTGGCCTTACGCTGGCCGCAGCTTTGACGCGGTGATCGTCACGAACTACCTGAACCGGCCATTGCTGCCGATGCTGGCCGCGGCGATCGCGCCGGGCGGGGTGCTGCTGTACGAGACGTTTGCCGTCGGCCACGAGCGCTACGGACGGCCGCGCAACCCCGACTTTCTGCTGCGGCCGCGCGAACTGCTGATGGCGTTTGCCGACCTGCATGTGCTGGCCTTCGAGGACGGGGTGGTCGCGCAGTCCGCGCCGGCGCGGGTGCAGCGGCTGGCGGCAGTGCGCGCGAGCGCCGACGATCACGCCCGGTTACAACTCGCTGCACCGGCTCCGGAGGGGCCCGCGCTGTAAACTCGCAGTTTCCATATTCAGTCCACAGCAAGAGTTCACGCATGCTCAGCGGCAGCCTGGTGGCGATCGTCACCCCGATGCATGAAGACGGGTCGATCGACTACGACGCCTACCGGCGCCTGATCGAATGGCACATCGCCGAGGGCACCAACGGCATCGTCGCGGTCGGCACCACCGGCGAGTCGCCGACGGTCGACGCGCAAGAGCAAGGCGAATTGATTCGCGTCGCGGTGGAAACCGCCCGCAAGCGCGTGCCCATCATCGCAGGCACCGGCGCCAACTCGACGCGCGAAGCGATCGAGTTCACCGAGTACGCGAGAAAGGTCGGCGCCGACGCCAGCCTGCAAGTCGTTCCCTACTACAACAAGCCGACGCAGGAGGGCTTGTACCGGCACTTCTGCGCGGTGGCCGAGGCGGTCGATCTGCCGGTGATCCTCTACAACGTGCCCGGGCGCACGGTGGCCGATCTCGCCAACGACACCACGGTGCGGCTGGCGCAGGTGCCCGGCATCGTGGGCCTTAAAGATGCCACCGGCGATCTGGTGCGCGCCACCGAACTGCTTCAGCGGCTGCCGAAGCACTTCGCCGTCTACAGCGGCTGCGACGACAGCGCGCTGCTGCTGATGCTGCTGGGTGGCCATGGCGTGATTTCGGTCACTGCCAATGTCGCGCCGCGGCTCTTTGCTGAATTCTGCAAAGCCGCGCTGGCGGGCGATCTGGCGCAGGCGCGGGCGTTGAACAACCGGCTGTTGCCGCTGAACACCAAGCTCTTCGTCGAGGCCAACCCGATCCCGGTCAAGTGGGCGTTGCAGCGGATGGGTCGCATCGGCGGCGGCATCCGCCTGCCGCTGGTGCCGCTGTCGGCGACGCAGCAGCCGGTGCTGGAAGCGGCACTTCAAGAGACCGGTCTGCTGTGACCGGCGAGGGAGAACGAGCGATGCGCACGGGTGTGCAAACGATGCGCGGTACAGCGCTGGCCCTGCTGTCCGTCGCCTTGGCGGCGTGCAGTTCGCTGGGGTTGGAAAGCGACAAGATCGACTACAAGGCCGTCGACCGGCAGAAGCCGCTGGACATTCCGCCCGACCTGACGCAACTGCCGACCAACGACCGCTTTGCCGTTCCGGGAGCGGTGTCGGCGTCCGAGTTGCAGGCCCGGCAGCAGGCGACGCGTCCGGTTGCCGCGGTGGCGCCTGCCGGGGCAGCCGCCACGACGCCTGCGGCGGCGGTGGCCGGCACTGTCGTTCCGCCCGGCCAGGTCGCGCGGCTGGAGCGCAGCGGCTCGCAGCGCTGGTTGGTCGTCAACCTGCCGCCGGAAAAGACGTTCGAAGAGGTCGTGGACTTTTGGCGCTCGGTCGGGCTCGGGGTCGAGCGGCAGAACCCGCAGACCGGCGTGATCGAGACGGTGTGGGCCGAGAACCGCGCCAAACTGCCGCAGGACATCATTCGCGGCACGATCGGCAAGGTCTTCGACTTCGCCTACTCCACCGGCGAGCAGGACAAGTACCGCGCGCGTATCGAGCGCGCTGCCGACGGCAACTCGGAAGTCTTCATCAGCCATCGCGGCATGGTCGAGGTTTATGCCGATAACGAGAAGGTCACCACCCGCTGGCAGCCGCGCCCCGCCGATCCCGAACTGGAAGCCGAAATGCTGCAACGGCTGGCGGCGCGCTTGAACCAGCCGGCCGGCCAGACGACCACCGCCGGCCGCCGCCCCGCCACTGGCACTGACCCTGCGGCCACCGCCGCCGTCGGCAAACCGGAGACAACCCGCATCGTGCAAAGTCCCGACGGTCGCAACGTGCGCTTGCAGGTGGACGAGAATCTCGATCGTGCCTGGCGGCGCGTCGGCCTGGCGCTCGACCGCGGCGGCTTTACGGTCGAGGACCGCGACCGGGCGCGCGGCTTCTACCTGGTGCGCTATCTCGATCCGGACTACGAGGCCAAGCAGCGCGAGAAGCAAGGCTTCTTCTCGCGCCTGTTCGGTGGCGAGGCCAAGGTCGAAGCGCCGCAGTTTCGCGTCCAGTTGACCGATGCCGGCGGCGGCCGCACGGAGATTGCCGTGCTCGACAAGGACGGCAACCCGACCATCGGCACCGCAGTCGATCGGATGCTTGCCCTGTTGCGCGACCAGTTGCGCGCTTGATCGGCTTGCGGCGCGGTCGGTGCTGCGCTTCTGCTCGCTCGGCTCCGGCAGCGCCGGCAACGCCCTCGTCGTCGAGGCGCGCAGTGGGTCGTGCACCACCCGGGTCCTGGTCGATAACGGCTTCGGCTGGCGGGCGCTGAACCAGCGGCTGCAACGTGCTGGACTGACTTGCGAGTCGCTCGACGCGATCATCGTTACGCACGAGCACGCAGACCACAGCAGCGGCGTGCACGCCTTGCTGCGCCAGACGGATCTGCTGGTTTATGCGTCGGCGGGCACGGCGGCCGCTGCCGGGTTCAAACGTGCCGGCCGCTGGCGCTCGTTGCAGGCCGGTGTCGCCACCGATCTGGGCGGTCTCGCGATGCATCCGGTCGCGGTGCCGCACGACGCCGCCGAGCCGCTGCAATTCGTCTTCGACGACGGCGACCGCCGCCTCGGCCTGCTGACGGACATCGGGATGCCGACGCCGAACATCGTGACGGCGCTGTCCGGCGTGACTGCGCTGATCCTCGAATGCAACCACGACGAGGAACTGCTGGCCCAGAGCCGTTATCCGCCGTTCTTGCGGCAGCGGATCGCCGGCGACCGCGGCCACCTGTCCAACCGGCAGGCCGCGCAGTTGCTGCAAGCGATCGATCGCCGCCAACTGCGGCAGGTCGTCGCCGCACATCTGAGCCGGGAGAACAACCGGCCGGAGTTGGCGCAGGCCGCGCTGGCGAAGGCAGTGGGAGGTAACGCGGAAGATGTCGCCGTCGCCGATCAGGACAGCGGTTCAGGCTGGCTGGCGGTGTAGCGACCCCGGCTCGGGCGGAGTTCTTCGGCGCCCTGTGGCGATGCTCAGCAACGGCGCAGGCGACCTCTGGCTCGGCGACCTTGCCGACGCGGTCGGCAGGTGCGCGCGGGGAGGTGGAGCAGAAAAAAGGGCCGTCGAAGCGGCCCTTTTTCATTCGCGGCGAATGCGCTTACTTCTTGACGGCTTCCTTCGTCTTGTCGACGGCGTCCTTGGTCGCGTCGGCGGCGGCGCCGGCGGCCTCCTTAGTGGCGGTCGCAGCCTTGTCGGCGGCTTCCTTGGTTGCGTCTACCGCCTGCTTGGTGGCGTTGGCCGCGGCATCGGCGGCCTCCTTGGTGGCGGTCGCGGCCTTGTCGGCGGCTTCTTTGGTCGCGGCAGCAGCCTTGTCGGCGGCCTCCTTCGCGGCATCGGCAGCCGTCGGCGCGGGCTTGCCGCAAGCGGCCAAAGTTGCGACGAAGATCGAGGCAAGAATCAGGGACTTCTTCATGGCGTTACCTTTTTGGAGTCGGAGTAAACGGTGATCTTGTAGAACCAGTTTGCACCAGCTGGCATGGGCCGGTTGGTGAAAGGGGGCGCAGTATATCCGCTTTGCTGCGACGCACTACGGGGTTTTCTCTAAAGGAATTACTCGACAAAGGTCACACCCCGAGCAGAGACACCGGCAAGTTGTGTCCCGCCATTTGCCAACGGCGGTCGAAGCCGGCGATGGCCGCTTGCACACGCGCACGCTCGTCGGTGAGCGCCGCCGTGCCCGTGGTGTGCGCCGCGGCAGCGTCCAGCAACCAGAGCGTATCGACGGCGACAAAGCTGTCGGTGCCGACGGGGTCGTCGGCGGCGGCGACGCGCAACTCGAGCGCGTGCGGCAGCAGGCGCTGCAGCGCGCGCAGGCGGTCGGCGCGACGGTCCAGCCATTCGACATCGTCCACCAGGCACTGGATCCGAGCGATCCGCCGTGCCAGCAAGAAGGCCTTGAGCGACTCGACGGTCGCCCGACCGGACAAGCCGAAGATGCCCAGGTCGCGATCCGCGCAAATCAGCCGTTGCCGGCCCGCGGACAGCATCGCCTGCACTTGCGCGGCGATGGCCGCCGGCCCGGCGACGGGGCCGCGTTGCAGCGTGGCCGGCGGCGCGGGCGGGTGGTCCATCAGCAGGGGCCGATCCAGCCGGCCTGGAGCCATTGGCCCAGCAGATCGAGCGCGCCCGGCGAGAGGCCGCGGCACTGTTCCGCTTCCAGCATGCGGCGGTCGGCCAGCGCGCGCAGGACGGTTGCGGCGCCCGACGCGGCCCGGTGCACTTCGCCGTTGATGCCGAAGCGGTCGCCCGCGTACAACAGTCGCGTCCGCGGGTCGAGCCGCACGCCGTGCCGGCGGATCAGGGTGGAGTACCTTGCTGGGGTAAGGCGCCGTGCCGCGAACACCACATCGGCTTTGGGCTCCGAAAGCGCCGCCAGCAGCAGTTGCCGCGTATCGGCAGCCGTGGGGCGCAACCCGCGCAACTTGCGCCAGGCCTGGTCGATCAGGGCCGGCGGTAGAGCGCCCGGGCGCCGCGTCGGCGGCATTCCGGGGTCGGTGAGATTGGCGCGCCACCCGGGTTGCCGGGCCAGGTCATCGAGCCAGCGTTCGGCCAGGTCGCCCGGCGTCGGCGCACGAAAGCCGACGGAGCAGGTGATGCAATCGCCACCGACTGCCGTGCCCTCGTGGGCGACGTTCGGCGGCAGATAGAGCAGGTCGCCGGGATCCAGTACCCACTCCTCGGTCGGGCGAAAGTCGGCCAGGATCTTCAGCGGCAGCCCCGGCACTTCTGCCACATCGCGCTGCCGGCCGATCCGCCAGCGCCGCCGCCCCTGCACCTGGATCAGGAACACGTCGTACGAATCGACGTGCGGCCCCACGCCGCCGCCGTCGCTGGCGTAACTGGCCATCAGATCGTCGAGCCGCGCATCGGCAATGAAGCGAAACCGAGCGAGCAACTCCGCCGCCGCCGGGACCCAGGCTTCCAGCCCCTGCACCAGCACCGTCCAGCCGGGCCGCGCGGGCGACGGCAGCCGCGCCAGCGGGCCGTGCTTGAGCTGCCAGCGCCCGTCGGCGGCGGTCACCAGCCGCGACTGCACTTCGGCCCGCCGGGCCAGCGCAAACAGCGTCGCGCGATCGACCGGCGACGGCATTGCCGGCAGCGCGCCGCGCACGAGCAAGGGCCGGCGCTGCCAGTGGCGGCGCATGAACTGCGCCACCGGCAGGCGACCGAGATGGGTGAGCGGGCGCGGCAGAGTCATCGCGGTGGGACAATACGCTAAGGAGAGCGGCGATGAAGATCGAACCCGGCACGCTGGTGCGGCTGCACGTGAAGATGTACGACGCGCAGGGCAATCTGCTGGAAGAAAGCGACGCTCCGCTCGTCTACCTGCACGGCGCCCAGGACATCTTCCCACGCATCGAAGCGGCGCTCGACGGCCAGGAGCCCGGGTTTGCCACGGCCGTGCTGCTGCAACCGGAAGAGGCCTTCGGCGACGACGATCCGGCGCTGCTGCATCTGGTGCCGGTCGCGCAACTGGGCGAGGGCGCGCGGCTCGGCCTGCGCTACGACCGTCTACCGGGCGCGGCGCCCGATGGCCGTGTGTACACGCTGATCGACCTGGCCGATGGGATCGCGGTGCTCGACGGCAATCATCCGCTGGCCGGGCGGGCGCTGCGCTTCGACTTGCGCGTGCTGGGCGTGGAGCGGGCCGATGCCGACGAGCTGGCTGCCGCGTCGGTGCCGGACTTTCTGCGCCCGCTCGCCGCGCACGAGGCGCACGGCGGCGGAGGCCGCGCGCACTGATCAGCGCTAGCGGCGTGCCAGCTCGCGCAATTCCGCCAGCAGTTGCCAGGCCTCGCGCGGCGACAGCGCGTCGGGATCGAGGGTGGCGAGCTTCTCGCGCAACGGGTCGGGTGCTGCGATAGCGGCCGGTGCTGCGGCCGCAGCGGCGGCGAAGAGATCCAGCTGCGGTCGTTCGCCGGCGGCGCGCTGTTCCATCGCCACCAGCAGCCCGCGCGCACGCCGGATGACGGTGGGCGCCACCCCCGCCAACTGCGCCACGGCCAGCCCGTAGCTCTGGCTGGCCGGGCCGTCGCGCACCTCGTGCAGAAACACCACCTTGCCGCGCGCTTCGGCCGCCGCGACGTGCACGTTGGCCACGGCCGGCAGTTGCTCGGCCAGTTGCGTGAGCTCGAAGTAGTGGGTGGCAAAGAGCGTGCAGCAGCGGTTGCGCTCGGCCAGTTCGTGGGCGATGGCGCCGGCTAGCGCCAGCCCGTCGAAGGTCGAGGTGCCGCGGCCGATCTCGTCCATCAGTACCAGCGTCTGCCCGGTGGCGGCATTGAGGATCGCCGCGGCTTCCGTCATCTCGACCATGAAGGTCGAGGCACCGCGCGCCAGATCGTCGGCTGCGCCGATGCGGGTGGCGATGCGGTCGATCGGCCCCAGCCGCGCGCTCGTCGCCGGCACGTAGCTGCCGCAACAGGCAAGCAGCGCCACCAGGGCGATCGAGCGCATGTAGGTGGACTTTCCGCCCATGTTCGGCCCGGTGATCACCAGCAGCCGGCGCGCTGGCCCGAGTCGGCAGTCGTTGGGCACGTAGCCTTCGATCTCGCGCTCGACCACCGGATGGCGCGCCCCGGCGACTTCCAGCCCGGGCGTGTCGGTCAGTTCCGGCCGCACCCAGCGCATCGCCTGCGCGTGGCGGGCGAGGGCGGCGAGGGCATCGAGCGTGGCCACCGCATCGGCGGCGCGCAGCAGCGCGGCGATCTGCGGCGCCAGGGTTTCGAGCAGCGCGTCGTACAACGCCTTCTCCCGTGCGCGGGCGCGCTCCTGCGCCGACAGCGCCTTGTCTTCGAAGGCCTTGAGCTCGGGGGTGATGTAGCGCTCGGCGTTCTTCAGCGTTTGCCGGCGCCGGTAGTCGTCCGGCACCTTGGCCGACTGCCCGTGCGTGACCTCGATGTAGTAGCCGTGCACGCTGTTGTAATCGACGCGCAGGTTGGCGATGCCGGTGCGTTGGCGCTCGCGCGCCTCCAGCTCGACCAGAAACGCGCCGGCGTTATCGCGCAGGGCGCGCAGTTCGTCGAGCCCGGCGTCGAAGCCGGCGGCCATCACGTCGCCGTCGCGCGGGCTGGCGGCCGGCTCGGCGAGCAGCGCGCGTTGCAGCTGCGAGTGCAACTCGGGGCCGAGCGCCAGCGCCGCATGCAGTTGCGCCGCCAGCGGCACCGGCAGGCGCGCGAGCAGTTCGCACAGCGTCTCCAGCCTTGGCAGCGCATCGCGCAGGGCGGCCAGTTCGCGCGGGCGCAGGCTCTTCAACGCCAGCCGCGCGGTGAGCCGATCGAGATCGGGAAATAGATGCAGCGCCTCGGCGACGGCGGGCGTCGCCTCGCTTTCGAGCAGCGCTTCGATCAGGTCGTGTCGTTCGCTGGCGACGGCGCGAGTGCGCAGCGGGTGGTGTAACCAGTGGCGCAGGCGGCGGCTGCCCATCGCGCAGGCGCAGCGGTCGAGCACGCCGAAGAGCGTCGGCCCCTCGTCGCCGCGCAGCGTGGCGGTGAGTTCGAGATTACGCCGCGTGGCCGGGTCGAGCGCGATGAAGTCCGATTCCGACTCCAGCCGCAGCGTCGTCACGTGCGCCAGCCGCTCGCTTTGCGTCTGCTGCGCGTAGCCAAGCAGTGCGCCGACGGCGGCCAGCAGCAGCGGCGCGTTCTCGACGCCATAGGCGGCGAGGCTCGCCACCTGCAACTGCTCGCGCAGCAGACGCTCACCGCGCCCGGAGTCGAAGTGCCAGTCGGGCAGGGCACGCGCCGCAGTCTCGGGCGGCAGCTGCGCGCGAGCGCCATCGGCCACCAGCAGTTCGGACGGCGCGATCCGCGCCAGTTCCGACGGCAGCCGGTCGAGCGTGGTCGCCGTGGCGCGTAGATCGCCGCTGGCCAGCACCAGCCAGGCGATGCCGACCGCTGCGTTGCGCTCGCCGCCGCGCCCGCCGATGCCCACCGCTGCCAGCACCGCGTCGGCCTTGGCGGCGAGCAGCCCGGTCTCGGTCAACGTGCCGGGCGTGACCACGCGCACCACCTTGCGTTCGACCGGGCCTTTGCTGGTCGTCGGGTCGCCGATCTGTTCGCAGATCGCTACAGACTCGCCGAGCTTGACCAGCCGCGCCAGATACTGCTCGACCGAGACGACCGGCACGCCCGCCATCGGGATCGGCGCCCCTGCCGACATGCCGCGCGTGGTGAGCGTCAGGTTGAGCAGCCGCGCCGCGCGCTCGGCGTCGGCGTAGAAGAGCTCGTAAAAATCGCCCATCCGGTAAAGCATCAGCACCTCGGGGTGCTGCGCCTTGGCCGCCAGATACTGGCGCATCATCGGCGTGTGGCCGGCGAAGCGATCGTCTGCGCTATTCATGGGCGCACATAATCGAGCGGCGCCTCTTGGGCGCCGCCGCCATGAACCAAAAGATGAAGAACCGGAGTTACTTGAGCGTGTACACGCCGCGCGAGACGCGCTTGAACTCGGGCCGGCTCACCAGCGTCTGGCTGACGATCTGGCGGAACGACGCCGAGCTGCTCTGATAACCGGCCTTGCGCACGGCGTCCATGGCCTGTTCGATGGTGAGCGAGTTGCCCTTGAGCGCGTTGCCCAGCGCCTCGACCAGGCTCATCGAATTGCGCGCGCGCTTGCCGGCCCGCGCCGCGGGAACCGCGCCCACGCTGCCGCCCATCGCTTCGATCTCCGCCTGCAACTCGGCGGCCTTGGCCATCAGGGCCTGATGGCGGCGAACCAGCTTCTTCACTGCGCCCCCCCGCCGGCGCAACTCCGCCTGCAGGTCGGCGGCCGAGATCGTGGCCAGATTGGGACGCTTGCTGCGGCGCGGCGCCGCGGAGTCTTGCTTCTTCATGGGGAAAGTCCTTGTGCAGCGGGTGATAGGACAACATATCAGGCCAACGGCCCGGGCGCCAGTCTATGCGCAAACATGAAATTAAGAAAGGCAGTCGCCGACGGTCTGCCGTTTCTTACAAATTCATGTCAGACCGGGCGATTGACCTGTTGCACCAGCGCCAACAGTTCTGCGTGGACCTTTGGGTTGCCGGCGACGATGTTCCCGCTCGTCAAGTAGTCCGAGCCACCGGCAAAGTCGGCGATCATGCCGCCGGACTCCTGAATCAGCAGGCTGCCGGCGGCCACGTCCCACGCCGACAGGCCGAACTCCCAAAAACCGTCCAGCCGCCCCATCGCCACATAGGCGAGATCGAGCGCCGCCGCCCCGGGACGGCGGATGCCCGCGGTCTGCTCGGTGACGAGCTTGAACATCCGCACGTAGTCGTCCAGATGCTGCAACTGGCGAAACGGAAAACCGGTGCCGATCAGCGCTTCGTCCAGCTTGGTCCGGCGCGAGACGCGGATGCGCCGGTCGTTCATGAACGCGCCGCGACCGCGCGTGGCGGTGAACAGTTCGTTACGCGTGGGGTCGTAGACGACCGCCTGCATGATCTGCCCGCGGTGCTTGAGCGCGATCGAAACCGCATACTGCGGAAATCCGTGGACGAAGTTCGTGGTGCCGTCCAGCGGATCGATGATCCACAGGTAGTCGGGCTCGGCCCCTGGGCTGCTGGCGCCGGACTCTTCCGCCAGAAAGCCGTGGTCGGGGTAGGCGCTGCGCAGCATGTCGATGATCGCCGCCTCCGCCGCGCGGTCGACTTCGGTCACGTAGTCGCTGCGGCCTTTGCTGGACACGCGCACCAGATCGAGGTCGAGGCTGGCGCGGTTGATGATGTTGCCCGCGCGGCGTGCGGCCTTGACCGCGGTATTGAGCATCGGGTGCATGCGACAGACCTGCAAGAAGTAAAGGAGCGGGCGGCGCCGTGTTGACCACTTGCGCCGTTAGACTGACCGCATTCTAAAGACGAGCGCATGTTGGCCGATCGCGTCCGCTTTGTATTGGTCGAACCGAGCCACCCCGGCAATGTCGGTGCCGCGGCGCGGGCGGTGAAGGCGATGGGCTTTGCGCGGCTGGTGGTGGTGGCGCCGCGCGAGCCGGACTTCAAGCGGCATCCCGAAGCGCTGGCCTTTGCGGTCGGTGCGGCCGACGTGCTGGCGGCGGCAACGGTCGCCGCGAGCCTTGCCGACGCGCTGGCCGGTGTGCACACCGCTTACGCGAGGACCGGCTACACGCGCGAGTTCGGCCCGCGGCTGCTGGCGCTGCGCGATGCGGCGATGCAGGCGCGGGCGACGCTGGGGCACGCCGACGGCGACGTGGCTTTCGTTTTCGGCACCGAGCGCACGGGGCTGGTCAACGCCGATGTCGAGCGCTGCCAGGCCTGCTGTGCGATTCCGGCCAACCCGGATTTCGCGTCGCTCAATCTGGCGCAGGCGGTGCAGGTGACGGCCTACGAATGCCGGCTGGCGTTGCTGGATGGCGGCGGCGCGGTCGCCTCGCGCTTTGCCGAGGAGCCGCCGGTATCGGTTGAGGCGCGCGAGAAGATGCTTGCGCACCTGGAGCAGGCGCTGATCGAACTCGAATACCTTGACCCTGAAAACCCCGGCCGCTTGATGCCACGGCTGCGGCGGCTGTTCAACCGCGCGCAGCCCACCGCGAGCGAGAACGACGTCCTGCGCGGCATCGCCGCGGCGATCGTCGAACGCAAGAGCGAGCGCATCGGTCGCAAGAAGCCGCGCCCATAGAATCGCGCCCTTGCCGAAAGACCGTCATGTCGAGCCGACTGCGTGAAGACCTCGCCTGCATCCGCGACCGCGACCCGGCGGCGCGCTCGCTGTGGGAGGTGCTCACCTGTTACCCGGGGCTGCATGCGCTGTGGTTCCACCGGCTGGCGCACGGGTGCTGGAGGCGCGGGCTGCGCTGGCTCGGGCGCTTCCTGTCGCACCTGGGACGGTTTTTCACCGGCATCGAGATCCACCCCGGTGCGCGGCTCGGACGGCGCGTGTTCATCGACCACGGCATGGGCGTGGTGATCGGCGAAACCGCCGAGATCGGCGACGACTGCACGATCTACCAAGGCGTCACACTCGGTGGCACCTCGCTCGCGCGTGGTGCGAAGCGGCATCCGACGCTGGGGCGCGGCGTGATCGTCGGTGCCGGCGCGCAGGTGCTGGGCGGCTTCACCGTCGGCGACGGCGCGCGCATCGGCTCCAACGCTGTGGTGGTGCGCGAGGTCCCGCCCGGCGCCACCGCGGTGGGTAACCCGGCGCGGATCATCGCCGCCGAGGTTGAGCGCGAGCGCGAGGAGCACGCGGCGCGGCTGGGTTTTTCCGCCTACGGCGTCACGCAGGGCGCGCACGACCCGCTGTCGGTGGCGCTGCACAGCCTGATCGATTTCTCGGCCCGCCAGCAGCGCGAGCTGGAGCAACTGCGGGCGGCGCTCGCCCGCGCCGGGATCGCAGTGGAAGAGGGAGCGGCGCCGCTCGACGCCGACAAGCTGAACAAGCTCGTTGAGGATTAGCGTCCGCCACGGCTTTTTCTTTCGTTCCGGCGCAAGCAGGCAGTCGTGCGGGCTTAAAACAGCTCGCCGATGCGCGCTTTGGCCGCAATGGCCGCGAAAGTCGGGCGACGCCGATGGAATCGCAATGAGCTACCGGCCCGCGATCGCGGCCGCGTACGGTCGTCCGCGGTCGAAGGCGATGTAGCCGCCGCGCTCGGCCCCGTCGAAGTCCCAATCGGGCAGCACCCAGCGCTCGCAACGGCGACCGTCGATATCGAGCCGATGAACGGCCGGCCGATGGGTGTGGCCGTGGATCAGCAACGCGGCGTCGGCGGCGCGCAGCGCTGCCGCGACGGCGACTGGCGCGACATCCATGATCGCCGGCGGCTTGCCGCGCTTGCTGTCTTCGCTGGCCGCACGCGCACGCCGCACCAGCGCCCACCGCAGGGCCGCGGGCAGGGACAGAAAGCCCCGCTGTGCGAGCACGCCGCGCGCAAAGCGGCGGAATCGCATGTAGCCCGCATCGTCGGTGCAAAAGGCGTCGCCATGGGCGAGCAGTACGCTGTGCCCACCGACGCGCGCAAGCGTCGGGTCGGGCAACAGCGTCGCGCCGGCTGCCGTGGCGAACGCGGCGCCCAGCAGCAGATCGCGGTTGCCGTGCATCAGAAAAAGCCGCGTGCCGCCGTCGGCGAGCGTCCGCAGCGCGGCGATCGTGTCCGCCGCCTCGGCCGAAAGATCGTCGCCGACCCAATATTCGAAGAGGTCGCCGAGGATCAGGAGTTCGGCGTGGCGTACTGCGTCCTGGCGCACGAAGCGCAGGAACCGCGCCCGCGTGCGCGGCTGCGCGGCGCTCAAATGCACGTCGGAGACGAAGACCGGGTCGGTCAGCTCCAGCACGCCGCCCGCCGGCGCCTGCGGCACCAAAACGGGCGGCCGCCGTACCATCAGGCGGCGACTTCCGCCCGCTCGATTACGACATCCTGGGCCGGCACGTCCTGGTGCATACCGGCACGGGTGGTGGCCAACGCCTTGATCTTGTCCACCACGTCGGTGCCTTCGACCACCTTGCCGAAGACGCAATAGCCCCACCCGCTACCGGTCGGCGCGGTGTGGTTGAGGAAGTCGTTGTCGGCGACGTTGATGAAAAACTGCGCGGTGGCCGAGTGCGGGTCGGAGGTGCGCGCCATCGCGACCGTGTACTTGGCGTTCTTCAGCCCGTTGTGGGCTTCGTTTTCGACGGGCGCCTGCGTGGGCTTCTGCTTCATGCCGGGGGCGAAGCCGCCGCCCTGGATCATGAAGCCGTTGATCACGCGGTGAAACAGCGTGTTGTCGTAGTGGCCGGACTTGACGTAGGCGATGAAGTTGGCCGCCGTCTTGGGCGCGCGCGTCTCGTCCAGTTCGATGCCGATGGTGCCGTGATTGGTGTGCAGGCGGATCATTGAGGCTCCTATTTGACGGTGGTGGCGGTGCGGATCACGACCGGCTTGACCGGCACGTTGGCGTGCGGGCCGACCGTGGCGGTGGGCTGGGCCTTGATGCGGTCGACGACGTCCATGCCCTCGACCACGCGGCCAAAGACCGCATAGCCGTTGCCGTCGGGCTTCGGATAGTCGAGGTTGGCGTTGTCCACCACGTTGATGAAGAACTGCGCGGTGGCCGAATCCGGCACGTTGGTTCGCGCCATGGCGATGGTGCCGCGCTCGTTCTTCAGCCCGGTGCGCGACTCCAGCGGGATCGGCGCACGCGTCGGCTTTTGCGCGAGCTTGTCGTCGAAGCCGCCACCCTGGATCATGAAGCCGTCGATCACCCGATGGAACACGGTGCCGTTGTAGTGCCCGGCCTTGACGTAGTCGAGAAAGTTGGCGACCGTCTTCGGGGCCTTGTCCGGATAGAGCTCGAGCACGATCGCCCCCTCGCTGGTGTCGAGCTTGACGCGCGGGGCCTGCGCCCACGCGCCGCCGGCAACGGCGAGCAGCGCCAGTGCGGCGAACAATCCTCTAAATGCAACAAACATGCGGACTCCGTTGCGAAAGTGGGTCACTTGATCGCCCGCAGCTTGGTGCCGGTCTCGCGCGCTAGCGCGAGCTTGGCCTGCACCACGCGGTCGTTGGGGTTGCGGGCGTTGGCGCGCTGGTAGGCATCGGCGGCCATCGCCAGATACAGGTCGCCGAGGTTTTCCAGCGCGGTGGCGTAGCCGGGTTGCGCGTCCAGCGAGCGCAGCAGCAGCACGCGCGCCTGCTCGTACTTGCCTGCGGCGGCCAGCAGCACCGCGAGGTTGTTGTACGGCTCGGGCAGTTCGGGGAATTCCGCGTTCAGCGCTTCGAAAGCGGCGATGGCCTCGGCGGTGCGCTGCACATCGGTCAGCGCCACGGCGCGCATGAAGCGCACCTGTGCGTTGCGGGGGTTCTTGGCGAGTTCGGCGTCGGCACGCTTGATCGCATCTTCCGGTTTGCGTTCGCGCAGCAGTCGCGTGACCTCGTCGGCGGCGGTCGGTTCGGCTGGTGCGGTCGCCGCAGTCGGATCGACCGGCACCGTGGTCGGCGCGTTCTGTGCCCAGGCCGCGGCACTCATCAGCGCGGCCGCAACCGCACACCCCGAACGCATCTTCACGCAAGACCTCTTGGATATACTGGCCGGTGATTCTAGCGACGCCCGCAGCCGAGTACCGCGGCGCACCGCCGGCTGCCATGCCCGTTTCCCTTTACAACACGCTGACCCGGCAACATGAGCCGGTCGTTCCTCTCGAACCCGGCCACGTGCGCATGTACGTGTGCGGGATGACGGTCTACGACCTGTGCCACCTGGGGCACGCACGTACCTTCATCGCCTTCGACCTGGCGGTGCGCTGGCTGCGCGCGCGCGGTCTGCGCGTGACCTACGTGCGCAACTTCACCGACGTGGACGACAAGATCATCCGCCGCGCCGCCGAGCGCGGCATCACACCGTCGGAGTTGACCGAAGAAAACATCCGCGCCATGCACGAGGACTTCGATGCGCTGGGCATCCTGCGGCCGGACGCCGAGCCGCGTGCCACGCAACACATTCCGCAGATGCTCGATCTGATCGGCCTGCTGGAGAAGAAAGACCTCGCCTACCAACCGGAGCCTGGCGCCGACGTGATGTTTGCGGTGCGCAAGTTTGCGGGCTACGGCAAGCTGTCGGGCCGCACGCTGGACGAACTGCGCGCCGGCGAGCGGGTGGCGGTCGATGCCAGCAAGCGCGATCCGCTCGACTTCGTGCTGTGGAAACAAGCCAAGCCGGGCGAGCCGCAGTGGCCGTCGCGCTGGGGGCCGGGGCGGCCCGGTTGGCATATCGAGTGCTCGGCGATGGCGAGCGAGGCGCTGGGCCAGCCCTTTGACATCCACGGCGGCGGGCCGGATCTTGTGTTCCCGCACCACGAGAACGAGATCGCGCAAAGCGAAGGCGCCTGCGACAAGCCGTTTGCGCGCCTGTGGATGCACAGCGGTGCGCTGCGCGTGGGCGAAGAGAAGATGTCCAAGTCGCTCGGCAATTTTCTCACCATCCGCGCGGCGCGGGCCAAGTACGACGCGGAAGTGCTGCGCTTTCTGCTGGTGCGCTCGCACTACCGCAGCCAGATCGCCTTTACCGAGTCGCTGATCGACGACGCCAAGGCGGGTCTGACGCGGCTCTATACGGCGCTGCGAGGCTTGGACGTGCCTGCTGCCGAGGTCGATTGGAACGAGCCGCACGCGCAGCGCTTTGCCGCGGCGATGGACGACGATCTGAACACCGCGTCGGCGGTGGCGGTGCTCTTCGATCTGGCGGGCGAAGTCAACCGCAGCCGATCCGCAGCGCTCGCCGGGCAGTTGAAGGCCTTGGGCGGCGTGCTCGGGCTGCTGCAACGCGCTGCGGATGATTTCCTGCGCGGCGCGTCGACCAGCGACGATGCGCGCATAGACGCGCTGATCGCGCAGCGCGCCGCGGCCAAGAAGTCGCGCGACTTTGCGACTGCCGACCTTATCCGCGCCGAGCTCACCGCCGAAGGCATCGTGCTGGAAGACGGGCCCGCTGGAACGACCTGGCGGCGGACTTGATTAGCGAATCGTCGGACCGGAGAGAACGAGGACAGAATTGGGCGATCCACTTCGAGAGAAGGCTTCATCTTCCGAAGCCATACTGGGTCGGCCAACCGCGGGCGGGGCATGCCCCGCCGACTTGCTAAACTCCCTAGTTATTGCAATTTGCGAGATTAAACTTTTCAGATCATCAAAACACAAGCATGGGAGGCAGTATGTTCTTGCTTCAGCGGCTATCGCTCTGCATGGTTTTGGCGGGTTTCTTCGTTGGGTCGTACGCCGCTACGCAAGGCTCCCTCGGCCCCACTTCGAGCGGTACGGTACAACTGAGCGCGACCTCCCCTGTGACTCCGCGGCAAGTCTTGGTCGCCAATCTGGTGGATGTTTCAGTAACTAATGACAGCAGTTTTTGGGGCGGATCGCCTACCGGCGGTTTCGATTTCTGTCTGGTCGACACCTACGGGGGAACGGTCAGCCTCGCAATCACCAGCTCGCAAGGCACCAGCGGTGGGGGGTGGGCGTTACGATCCGCAGGCGGAAACGTGTCTGTTTACACGGTTAACGTCCGAGACGTGAGCGGATCGATCGGCTACGGCGCAAGCGACGGATCGTCGTCAACCTTTACCACCTCGCTTTCCGTTGGTGGCATCTTCACAAATCCCGCGACTTGTAGCTCGGGGAACAACAACTATAAATTCGTGATGCGGCTGCTGTCGTCGATGCCGACTTCTTTGCCTGCGACCGTGTATACGGACACGGTGACTTTGGTCGTCAGCCCGATGTAATCTCGCTTGAGATCGCGCGCTTGGGTTCTCGTAAGCAATCGACGTCGCTGGCGGTCGTGCCGCATGGCTCCGACAGTTCAGACCGGTCGCGGCGCGTTCAATGACTGCCACGGCGAACCAATGTGCGGCCCGCGAGCCTGTTACCGGTCCGTATCGATTCGCTTGGAGCGCCCGGGCAAGCTTGGTGGGTTGCCAGGGCCTGCCGCGGTTGATCGCGTAGCGGGACTCGCGTAGCGGGACGGTGGCGCGCTGTAGGTGGTGCGAGCCTCGCCTCCTTGACGCTGCTTCTGGGTCTCAACCTTCGCCATGCGCCCCCCTTACTGGCTCCGCGCCAAGCGCGCCCTCGCTGCCGCCGATCCGGTCATGGCGAACATCATCCGCAAGCATCCGCGCGCGCATCTGGGCTCGCGCGGCGACCCGTTCGTCACGCTCGCCCGCTCGATCGTCGGCCAGCAAATCTCCGTCAAGGCGGCCGACGCGGTCTGGGGCCGGCTGCTCGCGAGCTGTCCGCAATTGACCCCGCGCGCGGTGCTGCGCAAGCGCGTGACGACGCTGCGCGCCTGCGGGCTGTCGGAGCGCAAGGCCGAGTACCTGCGCGACCTGGCCGGCCATTTCGCCCGCGGCCGCATCGATCCGACCCGCTTTGCCGCGCAAAGCGACGACGAGATCATTGCCGAGCTGACCGACATCCGCGGCATCGGTCGCTGGACGGCGGAGATGTTCTTGATCTTTAACCTGTTGCGGCCTAACGTGCTGCCGCTCGACGATCTGGGCCTGCTCAAGGCGGTGGCGCTGCACTACCTGGACGAGGTGCCGACCGCCGAACTGCTGCGCCGCCCGGGCCGCGAGCGGGTCGAGCGCCTGGCCGCCGCCTGGCAGCCGTGGCGCAGCGTCGCGACGTGGTACCTGTGGCGCAGCCTCGACCCAGTGCCGGTGGAGTATTGAACCGAATGGCCAAGCAAACCTACCTCGACTTCGAGCAGCCGATCGCCGAACTCGAAAACAAGATCGAGGAACTGCGCTTCGTGCAGGACGACTCGGCCGTCGATATCTCGGAGGAGATCGACCGCCTGCGCAAGAAGGCCGACGCGCAGTTGAAGGACATCTACGCCAAGCTCACGCCTTGGCAGGTGTCGCAGCTGGCGCGCCATCCGCAGCGGCCGTACACGCTCGATTACGTGCGCGACATCTTTACCGACTTCCACGAGCTGCACGGCGACCGCGCATTTGCCGACGACCTGTCGATCGTCGGCGGGCTGGCGCGCTTCAACGGCCAGCCGGTGATGGCGATCGGCCAGCAAAAGGGGCGCGACACCAAAGAGCGCACCGCGCGCAACTTCGGCATGCCCAAGCCCGAGGGCTATCGCAAGGCGCTGCGCCTGATGAAGCTCGCGGAAAAATTCGGCCTACCGGTGTTCACCTTCGTCGATACTCCGGGCGCCTACCCCGGCATCGACGCCGAAGAGCGCGGCCAGAGCGAGGCGATCGGACGCAATCTCTTTGAGATGGCGACCCTGAAGGTGCCGATCGTCGCCACCATCATCGGCGAAGGCGGCTCCGGCGGCGCCCTGGCGATCGCCGTGGCCGACCAGGTGCTGATGCTGCAGTACGCGACCTACTCGGTGATCTCGCCCGAAGGCTGCGCGTCGATTCTGTGGAAGAGCGCCGAACGGGCGCCAGAGGCTGCCGAGGCGCTCGGCCTGACCGCGCACCGGTTGAAGGCGCTGGGCCTGATCGACAAGATCGTCGGCGAGCCGCTGGGCGGCGCGCACCGCGACCCCAAGCAGATGGCCGCACTGCTCAAGCGCGCGCTGGGCGACAGCCTGCGCCAGTTTGCCGGGATCAAAACACGCGAGCTGCTGGCGGCGCGGCAGGCGCGGCTGCTCGCCTATGGCAAGTTCAAGGAAACCGCGGTCGAAGACTGAGGCGCGCGAGCCGCTGCTCGACGCGCTGCACGAGGCGGTGGCGGCCGCGGTCGCCCCTGTCGCCCCACGTGCGCCGCTGATCGAGCGACCGCGCCGCAGCCGCCCCGCGCCGCTGCTGATCGCGTTAAGTGGCGGGCGCGACTCGGTCGCGCTGCTCGACGCCGCGCTGCGCCTGCGTGCGGCCCGCGCGCCGCACTTTGCGCAGCTGCGCGCGGTGCACGTCAACCACGGTTTGCAGCAGGCGGCGGTGCAGTTCGAGGCGCACTGCGTGGCGCTGTGCGAGCGGATGGCTGTGCCGCTCGACGTGCGGCGTACGGCGGTGCAGCGGCGCGGGCGCGGCGTGGAGGCCGCAGCGCGCGAGGCGCGCTATGCGGCGCTCGCGCAGGCGGCGCGCGACTGCGGCGCACGGCTGGTCCTGACTGCGCATCACTTGGACGATCGGATCGAGACCTTTCTGATTCAGTGGCTGCGCGGTGCGGGGCCGGAAGGCCTGGCGGCGTTTCCGCCGCTGCGCGGCTTCGAGCAAGACCTGCTCCTGCTGCGCCCGTGGAGCGAGGTCGCGCGCGCGGAGATCCACCGCTACGTCGCGCGGTGCGGGCTGAAGTACGTGGAGGACCCGACCAACGCCGATCCCACGCTGCTGCGCAATGCGCTGCGTGTCGACGTGATTCCGGTGCTGGAGCGGTTGCGTCCGGGCTTTGCGCGCGCAGTGGTGCGCTCGGTCGATCTGGTGGCCGAGACGGCGGCGGCGTTGATCGACGTGGCCGAGCACGACCTGGCCTACTGCACGGACGGCGCCGCGGCCGGCACCCTGCGGCTGGATCGCCTCGCGTTGCTGGCACCGCCGCGCCGCGCGCTGGCGCTGCGCCGCTGGCTGGCGGCGCCGGGCCGGGAGGCGCCGTCCCGCGCGCGGCTGCAACAAGTGCTGCATCAGGCGCTGCACGCGCGCGCCGATGCGAAGCTGCTGGTGCGTCTGGGCGACCGTGAACTGCGCCGCTATCGCGGCCTGCTGATGTTGCGTGCGACCTCGGTCGCCGAGCGCGACGAGACGCCGATCCAGTGGAACGGCGAGGAAGACATCGCCGTGCCGGCGTGGCGCGGGGTGCTGCGTTTTGTCGCTACCGAAGGCGCCGGCTTCGACCCGGACTGGCTGCGCGCCGCGCCGCTGGCCTTGCGCGCGCGTGGCGGCGGCGAACGCTTCAAGCCGCATCCGACCCGGCCGTCGCGCTCGCTTAAGCGCGAATTCCAGGACGCCGGCATCGCGGAGTTCGAGCGCGCTGCGTTGCCGCTGGTGTGGCGCGGCGACGAACTCATCTACGTTGCCGGCCTTGGCGCCGACGTGCGCCTGATCGATGCCGACGGCCCACGCGTGCGACTGGAGTGGGTGCCCGACGCGGGCCTGCTCGACCGCGCCTGACGCGCACCGCCCCTATACTCCGCCGCCTTGCATTTCCGCAGTGAGGGCGCGCGCTCATGGCGCTGATCGTTCACAAGTACGGCGGCACCTCGGTCGGCACGACCGAGCGGATCAAGAACGTCGCCCGCCGCATCGCCAAATGGAGCCGCGCCGGCCATCGGCTGGTGGTGGTGGTTTCGGCGATGAGCGGCGAAACCAACCGCCTGCTGGCGCTGGCCAAGGACATTCAGCCCAACCCCGACCCGCGCGAGCTGGACGTGGTCGCCTCCACCGGCGAGCAGGTCACCATCGGCCTGCTGGCGATGGCGCTCAAGGAGCAGGGCCTGACGGCCAAGAGTTACACCGGCCCGCAGGTGCACGTGCTGACCGATTCCGCCTTTACCAAGGCGCGGATCGTCGAGATCGACGAGAAGAAAATCCGCGCCGATCTGGCCGAAGGTTACGTGGTCGTGGTCGCCGGCTTCCAAGGCGCCGACGAGCACGGCAACATCACCACGCTCGGGCGCGGCGGCTCGGACACCTCGGCGGTGGCGCTGGCCGCTGCGCTGCGCGCCGACGAGTGCCTGATTTACACCGATGTCGATGGCGTCTACACCACCGACCCGCGCATCGTGCCCGAGGCGCGACGCCTGGCCACCATCACCTTCGAAGAAATGCTGGAGATGGCGAGCCTCGGCTCCAAGGTCTTGCAGATCCGCTCGGTGGAGTTTGCCGGCAAGTACCGGGTCAAGCTGCGCGTGCTGTCCAGCCTGACCGATGCCGACATCCCGCTCGCGGAAGAAGCGGACTCCGGCACCCTGATCACGTTCGAGGAAGACACTCCGATGGAAAAGGCCGTCATCTCCGGCATCGCCTTCTCGCGCGACGAGGCGAAGATCACCCTGACGCGCGTGCCCGACCGGCCCGGCATCGCCTACCAGATCCTGGGGCCGGTGGCCGAGGCCAACATCGACGTCGACATGATCGTGCAGAACATCAGCGTCGACGGGATGACGGATTTTTCGTTCACCGTGCATCGCAACGAATACGCCCGCGCGCTCGACGTGCTCAACGGCAAGGTCAAGGCGCACGTCGGTGCGCAGGCGGTGATCGGCGACCCGAAGATCTGCAAGGTGTCGGTGGTCGGCATCGGCATGCGCTCGCACGTGGGCATCGCCAGCCTCACTTTCCGCACGCTGGCCGAAGAAGGCATCAACATCCAGATGATCACCACCAGCGAAATCAAGGTCTCGGTCGTGGTGGACGACAAGTACATGGAACTCGCCGTGCGCGCCCTGCACAAGGCCTTCGGGCTGGAGCAGGCGCCTGCCTGAGCGTTCATGGGCGGCGCTACACTGCGCCCCGCGTTCCGGAGACGTGGCCGAGAGGTCGAAGGCACTCCCCTGCTAAGGGAGCATGCGAGCAAAAACTTGCATCAAGGGTTCGAATCCCTTCGTCTCCGCCAGTACCCTCGCGGTCCGGCCGCGGCGCTGGGCGCTGCTACACTCCGCGCCGTGCGCCCGTAGCTCAGTTGGATAGAGTACTTGGCTACGAACCAAGGGGTCGTGGGTTCGAATCCTGCCGGGCGCGCCAGTAACGATACAAAGGGCCGGGTGCGGCGATGCATCCGGCCCTTTTCTTTTGCCGCCGCTGCCTATGTGAGCGGCCTCACGTTGGCTGCGCCGCAGCGCGGGTTTTCGTTGACCGCGCCACCGGGTCTGCGCGAGCATGCGCGCCGCTCGTTCATATGAGCATATGCGCACAAATGCCCGCCGCTGCCGCCGACGCTGAACTGAACCGCCTGTTCGAGACGGTCTCCGGCTACTTCGCGCTTCTGGCCGAGCCGACGCGGTTGAAGATCCTTAACGCGCTGTGCGATGGTGAGCGTAGCGTGGGCGAGGTCGCGGCGCGGGTGGATTCGACCCAGACCAACGTGTCGCGCCACCTGAATTTGATGTACGGGCGCGGCGTGCTGACGCGCCGGCGCGAGGGGGCGATGACCTTCTATGCAGTGGCCGACGCCAACGTGGTGGCGTTGTGCCGCTCGGCCTGCTCGCACATCGCCGGGCCGGCGGGCGACCACGCGGCCGGCGCGCGGGCGCTGCGGCGCTTCATGCCCAAACACTGATGTTCTAGCCAAGAAGAAAGAAAGGGAGCAGTACGCTCATGGGACAGAAGACTGTCGTCACACCGGGCCGCCTGATCGCGGCCCCCGAGAATTTCATCACGCCGGTGCAGGTCAAGGCGGCGCGACCGGCGCGGCGCGGCTTCATGCGCGGCGCATTGGCGGCTGCCGGTGGCTTGGCCGCCGGTGGCGCGCTGGCGCAGTCGCCGCAGACTGCGCCGTTCGTTGAGTCGCCGCCGGCGATCCCGCCCTGGACGCGGCGGCTCGGCCCCGGCGTGGCAACGCTCGGTTACGGCGTGCCGTCGAAGTTCGAGTCCAACGTACAGCGCCGCATCAGCCCGGGGCTGACGCCGACGCGCGAGACTTCGGTGAGCTTCACGCCGCTGCAGAACCTGTTCGGCATCATCACGCCGAGCGGGTTGCACTTCGAGCGGCATCACTCCGGCATGCCGGAAATCGATCCCGAGCAGCACCGGCTGATGATCCACGGCCTGGTCAAGCGGCCGCTGCTGCTGACGATGGACGATCTGATGCGCTTTCCGTCGGTGTCGCGCATCCACTTCATCGAGTGCGGCGCCAACTCCGGCATGGAGTGGGGCAACGTCGCGGTGCCCACGGTGCAGTACACGCACGGGATGCTGGCGTGCAGCGAGTTCACCGGTGTGCTGCTGTCCACGCTGCTTGAGGAAGTCGGCTACGACAAGAAAAACGCCAGGTTCATCCTGGCCGAGGGCGCCGACGGCTCGGCGCTGACGCGCACGATCCCGATCGAGTTCGCGCTGGACGACGTGATGGTCGTCTACGGCCAGAACGGCGAGATGCTGCGGCCGGAAAACGGTTACCCGCTGCGCTTGGTGGTGCCCGGCGTGCAGGGTGTCTCCAACGTCAAGTGGCTGCGCCGGCTGGAAGTCGGCGACAAGCCCTGGAATGCGCGCGAAGAGACGCTGCATTACGTCGACCTGATGCCCGACGGCATCTTCCGCCAGTACTCCGGCGTGCAGGAGGTCAAGAGCGTGATCACCAGCCCGTCGGGCGGGCAGAAGCTGCTCGACAAGGGCTTCTACGAGATCACCGGGTTGGCCTGGAGCGGGCGCGGCAAGATCAGGCGGGTGGACGTCTCCACCGACGGCGGGCGCAGTTGGCGCACTGCGCGCGTGCAGGAGCCGGTGCTGACCAAGGCGCTGACGCGCTTTCGCATCGACTGGCACTGGGACGGCTCGCCGGCCTTCCTGCAAAGCCGCGCGATCGACGAGACCGGCCACGTGCAGCCGACCTTTGCGCAACTGCGCGCGGTGCGCGGGCGCAACTCGATTTATCACAACAACGCCATTTTCACCTGGCAAGTGCAACCCAATGGGGAGGTGTGGAATGTCCAGCTCGGTTAATCGCCAGACCGTCGCCGCAGTGGTCGCCGCGCTGCTGGCCGGCACTGTGGCGGCACAAACCAAGCCGGCGGCCACGGACGCCCCGCGCTTCGGCTTCGGCCGCACCCCGACGGCGGAGCAGATCAAGGCCTGGGACATCGACGTGCGTCCCGACGGCCACGGCCTGCGCAAGGGCAAGGGCACGGTGGCGCAGGGCCAGGAGATCTACGACACGCAATGCGCCTCCTGCCACGGCGTCTTCGGCGAGCAGATCAACTTCCACCAGACGCCGCTGGTCGGCGGCGCCACCGCCGCCGACGTGAAGGCCGGCACGGTGGCCGAGTTCAAGAAGTCCAACGCGCTGCGTACGACGACCAACAAGCTGAACTACGCCACCACGCTGTGGGACTACATCAACCGGGCGATGCCGTGGACCAATCCGCAGTCGCTGACGGTCGATCAGGTCTACGCCGTCACCGCCTACATCCTGAACATGGCCAATCTGGTGCCGGAGAGCTTCGAGTTGAACGAGCGCAACATTCTCGAAGTGCAGATGCCCAACCGCAACGGCTTTACCACCAACCACGGGATGCGACTGGTCGGCGGCAAGCCGGACACTGCCAACACCACCTGCATGAGCAACTGCGCGCCGGCGCCCAAGGTCGTGTCCGATCTGCCCGACTACGCGCGCAACGCGCACGGCAATCTGGCCGAGCAGAAGCGCCCGCTGGGGCCGGTGCGCGGCATCGATACCACGCGGTATGAAAGCGGCGGCACGGCGGTGGCTTCGGCCGCGCCCGCTGCGGCGCCGGCCGCCGGGCCGCAGCCCAAGGACCTCGCGGCCCGCAACGTCTGCACCGCCTGCCACGGCATCAACAACAAGATCGTCGGGCCGGGCTTTACCGAGATTGCGGCCAAGTACGCCAAGCGCGAGGATGGCGAGGCCTACCTCGCCGGCAAGATCAAGGCGGGCGGTGTCGGCGTCTGGGGGCAGGTGCCGATGCCGGCGCAGCCGGGCCTGTCCGACGCTGAGGCCAAGGTGTTGGCCAAGTGGATACTCGGCGGCGCCAAGTAGGGTCGCCAAGACCTGCAAATCGACTATTCTTCTCGTTCGCTTTCAAGGAGCACACACCATGACGACTCAACGACGGGACTTCGTCAAACTCTCCGGGGCCTTTGCCCTGCTCGCGGCCGCCGGCCTCCTGACGCAGAAGCAGGCCTGGGCCCAGCAACAAGCCTGGAACAAGGCTGCCTTCGAAACCAAGTCGCTGTCCGACACGGTCAAGGCGTTGGGCGGCGGCGCGCCCGCCGAAAGCGCCGACATCGCGATCACCGCGCCCGACATTGCCGAAAACGGCGCCGTGGTGCCGGTGGCGGTGGAAAGCAAGATTCCCAACACGCAGGCGATCTACATCCTGGTCGAGAAGAACCCCAACTCGCTGGCGGCCGGCTTCAACATTCCGTCCGGCACCGCGCCCAATGTCTCGACCCGGATCAAGATGGGCCAGACCTCGAACGTCTATGGCGTGGTCAAGGCCGGCGACAAGTACTACGTGGCCACCAAGGAAGTGAAGGTCACCCTCGGCGGCTGCGGCGGCTGAGTCTGTGAATAGATCTACTGCGCGGCCCAATCTCGGCCCTGCGGTGCTCGCCGTACACGTCCGTACGGGTGCGCTCCTCGGGCCGACCCCGGATCGAGTCCGGGGCAGGCTCTTGGGCCGCTCGCTACGATTTCTTCACAGCCTCTGATCTCTTTTTCAAGCAACGAATTCGACAGGAGAAAGAAATGCCCGATCCGATGCGTATCCGTGCCACCGCCCAAGGCGACGCGGTCGATGTCCGCGTGCTGATGAGCCACGAGATGGAAGGCGGCCAGCGCCGCGACGCCGCCGGCAACCTGGTGCCGGCGCACTTCATCCAGACCGTGACGGTCGTCCATGCCGGCAAGGCCGTGCTTTCGGCCGACTGGGGCCCGGCGGTGTCGAAGAACCCGTACTTGCAGTTCAAGTTCAACGGTGGCAAGAAGGGCGACGAGATCGTCGTCACCTGGGTCGACAACAAGGGCGAGACCCGCACCGACAAGGCGACCATCAACTAAGTTCGCCGTCACTGCGCGGCCCGCGCCTGCCGGCGTGGGCCGCGTTCGTATTCACCGTCATGCAGGAGGAGCCGTCGATGCGCTGGAACCTGGCACTGCTTCGTTTTTTGGGGTCCGGCGTGCTCGCCGTGGCCGTGGCCGGCTGCGCGGTGTCGGTGGGCAACACCAAGACGGAGCGCGCCGAGCCCAAGTCCACCGCGCCGGTCAAGGCGGTCTACCACTTCACCAACGGCCTGGACGAAGCGCAGCGCGGCCTGGGCAACGTGCGCAACCACCTCGCTGCCGACCCGACGGCGAAGATCGTCGTCGTCGGCAACGGCGACGGCATCCTGTTCATGCTCGACGGGGCCAAGGACCGCAACGGCAACCCCTTCGATGCGACGATTCAGGGGCTCAGGGGGCAGGGGGTCGAATTCCGCCTCTGCAACAACACCCTGGTGCAGCGCAAGATCGACAAGTCGCGAGTGATTCCGGATGTGACGATCGTGCCCTCCGGCGTGGCCGACGCCGCCACCTTGCAGGCGCGCGAAGGCTTCGTCTACATCCGCCCGTAACGCTTTACCCCGCAGCGCCCGCAGAGGCGCGCTTACTTCAACACCAAGGAGTCAACATGCAGTCGAGTCTTTCCCCCGGGCGGCGATCGCGGCGGCTTGCCGCCGTGGCCGTCGCGGCCACCGCGCTGGCATCCGCTGCCGGCGCGCAGCAGGACAGAGGCGCGGTCGAGGCAATCGAGCGCTACCGCCAGCTGCTGCAAGACGGCAACCCGGCAGAACTCACGGTGGCTCGCGGCGAAGCCCTGTTCAAGGAAAAGCGCGGGCCGAACAAGGTCTCGCTCGAACAATGCGACTTTGGCCTCGGGCCGGGCGTGCTCAAGGGCGCCTACGCGCAACTGCCGCGCTACTTTGCCGATGCCGACCAGGTCATGGACTTCGAGGCGCGCCTTGTCCACTGCATGGTGACCTTGCAGGGACTGGATCGTGCTGCCGTCACCAAGAACCCGTACTCCGGCGCCGGCCAGCGCCAGACCGACATCGAGGCGCTGACCGCCTTTGGTGTCGAAATGTCGCGCGGCGTGCCGGTCAACGTGCCGCAGAAGCACGAGAAAGAGAAAGCGGCCTTCGCGCGCGGCGAGCAGATTTTCTACATGCGCGGCGGCCCCTACGACTTTTCCTGCGCGACCTGCCACGGCGTGACCGGCCAGCGCATCCGCCTGCAAGACCTGCCCAACATTTCGGAGAACAAGGCCGACGCGCAGCGCGCGTTCACCACCTGGCCGGCGTACCGCGTCTCGCAAGGCGCGCTGCGCACGATGCAGTGGCGGTTAAACGACTGCTTCCGCCAGCAGCGCTGGCCGGACCTGGTGTTCATCTCGCCGGCGTCGATCGATCTCATTACCTTCCTCGGCGTCAAAGCCAACGGGGCCAAGATGGACGCCCCGGCCATCAAGCGATAAGGGGGCACGGATGAATCGCATTCTTTGGCTCGGCGTGGCCGCGGCGGCGCTGCTCACGGCCTGCTCGACCTTCACCCCGCCCACGCGCGAGGAGACGCAGCAAGTCGTCAAATCTTCCTTCCGCGAGCGCAGCATCGCCAAGCTCGACCGGCTGAACCAGACCGAAATGCAGCAACTGTGTTCGGACGCCGCGCGCACCAAGACCGAAGTGCCGCTCGCCGACCAGAAACGCATCATGGCGCAGGCCGAAGCGGCGGTGAAGTTCCCGGCCGACGGCAAGTGGCTCGGCGACCACAAACTGGGCGAGCGGGTCGCGCAGTCGGGTGTGGGCATGCAGTGGAGCGACAACGACAAGACGGTCAACGGCGGCAACTGCTATGCCTGCCACCAGATCTCGCCGCAGGAGCTGTCGCACGGCAATATCGGTCCGCCGCTGGTCGGCTACGGCAAGCTGCGCGGCACCAGCGAGCCGATCATGAAGTACACGTGGACGCGAATCTGGAACTCGCACGCGTTTAACGCCTGCTCGACGATGCCGCGCTACGGCGCCGCCGGTATCCTGACCGAAGCGCAAATCAAGGACGTGATGGCGTTGTTGCTGGACCCGAACTCGCCGGTCAACAAGTAACCCACGCGGGGTACGCAAAGGGGCGGCGCCAGCCGCCCCTTTTTGCATCCGGCACAGGAGATGTGATCGATGTCACGCAGGTTCGTTTTGCTGCTGATGCTGGCGTGCGCCGCGCTCGGCGCGCGCGCGGAAGTCGGCGACACCGTACGCTGGACCGACGTGCCGCTGTACGACGGCCGCACGCTGCCGGCGGCCAGCCTCGCCGGCAAGACCGTGGTGGTCGAGTACTGGGCCACCTGGTGCCCGTTTTGCAAGAAGCAGAACCCTTACCTGCAAAAGCTGCACGAGCGGCACGGCGGCAAAGACCTGGTGGTGCTTACCTTCAGCATCGACAAGGGGCCGGCAGACGTCGCCGACTACATGAAAAAGGGCGGCTACACCTTCCCGGTGGCAATGGCCGGCGAGGAGGCCAAGCGCTTCTTTCCCAAGCGCAAGGGCCTGCCGGTGGTTTACGTGGTCGATCCGAAAGGGAAGATCGTCTTTCACGAAGCGGGCGAGATGTTCGAGGAGGACATCCTCGGGCTGGCGCGCTTGGCGACGAAGTAACTCAGAGGACGGGAGCACAGAACGATGTCGATGAACCGCCGCGAATTCATGCAGGTGCTGGCGCTGGCCGCCGCCGCCGGGATGCCGCTCGCCAACCGCGAGGCGCTCGCCGCCAACGCGCCGGCGAGCAAGAAGATGTACGAGCTGCCGCGCTTCGGCAACGTGCACTTTCTTCACTTCACCGACTGCCACGCGCAGTTGCTGCCCATCTTCTTTCGCGAGCCGAGCGTCAATCTCGGCCTCGGTGACGCTTTCGGCAAGCCGCCGCACCTGGTCGGCGAGCATTTGTTGAAGCACTTCAAGATCGCGCCGGGAACCGCCGAGGCACACGCCTTTACTTTTCTCGACTTCAACGCTGCCGCGCAGGTCTACGGCAAGGTCGGCGGCTTTGCGCACCTGGCGACCCTCGTCAAGCAGTTGAAGGCGAGCCGCCCCGGTGCGCTGCTGTTGGACGGCGGCGATACCTGGCAGGGCAGCGGCACCGCACTGTGGACCAACGCCCAAGACATGGTCGATGCCTGCAAGTTGCTGGGCGTGGACGTGATGACGCCGCACTGGGAGATGACCTACGGTGCGAAGCGCGTGCAGGAGATCGTCGATAACGACTTCAAGGGCAAGATCGACTTCGTCGCGCAGAACATCACCACCGCGGACTTCGGCGATCAGGTCTTCTCGCCCTACACGCTGCGCGAGATGAACGGGGTGAAGGTCGCCGTGATCGGCCAAGCCTTTCCGTACACGCCCATCGCCAACCCGCGCTACATGGTCGCGGAGTGGAACTTCGGCATCAAGGACGACACGATGCAGAAGTGGGTGGACGAAGCCCGCGCCAAGGGCGCGCAGGTGGTCGTGGTGCTGTCGCACAACGGGATGGACGTCGATCTGAAGATGGCCGCGCGCGTGCGCGGCATCGACGCCATTTTGGGCGGCCATACGCACGACGGCGTGCCGCAGCCGACCGTGGTCAAGAACGCGGGCGGGCAGACGCTGGTCGCCAACGCCGGCAGCAACGGCAAGTTCCTGGCGGTGATGGACTTCGACGTGAAGGGCGGCAAAGTGGCGGACTTCCGCTACAAGCTGTTGCCTGTGTTTGCCAATCTGCTGCCGGCCGACAAGCCGATGGCGGACTTCATCGCCAGGGTGCGCGCGCCCTACGAGGCCAAGCTCAACGAGAAGCTCGCCGTCACCGAGGGGCTGCTGTACCGCCGCGGCAACTTCAACGGCAGCTTCGACCAGTTGATCCTCGACGCGTTGATGGCAGTGCGCGGCGCGGAGATCGCGTTCTCGCCCGGCTTCCGCTGGGGCACCAGTTTGCTGCCGGGGCAGACGATCCTGATGGAGCACCTGCTCGACCAGACCGCGATCACCTACCCGGCGACCACCGTCAACGACATGAGCGGCGAGACGATCAAGACCGTGCTCGAAGACGTGGCCGACAACCTGTTCAACCCCGACCCCTACCTGCAACAGGGCGGCGACATGGTGCGCGTGGGTGGCCTGCAATACACGATCGACCCGGCGCAGAAAATGGGCAGCCGCATTTCCGACATGCGCTTAAACGGCAAACCGGTCGAACCGGCCAAGACCTACAAGGTCGCCGGCTGGGCTTCGGTGCAGGAAGGGGTCAAGGGCGAGCCGGTGTGGGACGTGGTCGCCAAGTACCTGCGCGAGCAAAAGACCATTACCCCACGCAAGCTCAACAACCCGACGATCAAGGGTGTCGCGGGCAATCCCGGCATGGCCTGACTGTTTCTCCTCCCCCTTCGAGGGGGACGGCGGGAGGGGAATGGGTCGTAAGGGAAACTCTCGTGGCCGGCACGAACCTGCTTCCCCCCATCGACGACCTGCGCACGCTCACTGCGCAGGCACGCCGCGAGCGGCTGCCGATTCTGCTCCTCTTCAGCACCGAGGGCTGCCCGTTCTGCCTGGAGGTGCGCCGCAACTACCTCGCGCCGCGGGTACGAGCGGGACACGCGGCCGCGGGCGCACTGATCCGCGAGATCGACATCGGCGCCGCGCGACGTGTGCCCGGGCTGGACGGCAAACCCGTGTCCGAGGCCGAACTCGCGCGCCGCTACGGCGTGCGCATGACCCCGGTCGTGCTGTTGGTCGATTGGCAGTTGCAGCCGCTTGGCCCGCCTTTGGTCGGACTCGACGCGGCGGGCTTTTACGAAGGCTACCTGGCCGCGGCCATTGAGTCGGCGCGGCGCCAGATCGCCGGTTAGCAGTCTGTTGAATTTCGCCGCTCTTTTTTGGGAGGTGCGCGTTGGAGCGTCGAAGTTTTGCGGTGAGGCGGTTGATCGGCGGCTTTCGGGGCCTATCGGAGCGTTGTTCGATGGCGTTTGAAGGGGTTTGCGAGGTCTTGCGTGCGCTGCGGGCGCATCTTTCCTGTCGCAGCCGCCTATGCAGGTGCCGCTGCCGCGGCCAACAAGCGCGGCAGACGCCGCAGGTTGGTCGCCAGCAGCGCCACGGTAAACGCCTGCTGCACCTTGTCCAACCCGCGCAGCTTGACCTGCCGGATCGTGCCGCCGTGCTGCTTGCCGTCGCCGAACAAGGTCTCGATGAGCTTGCGCACGGTCTGGCTGAGCCGGTAACCGATGTGGCGCGTGGTGCGC
>JBKCXU010000064.1:0-23654 GCA_046316025.1 Betaproteobacteria bacterium
CTTTTGACCCTCCCCCTCCGGGGGAGGGTGGCGCGAAGCGCCGGGTGAGGGACGACCGTCGCCACGAAGTTCCCCTTATCTCATAGCACCACCCCTTGCTTGGCGCGCAAGTTGCTGCGCCCGACCCCAATCCGTTCAGAAGGCCCCTCACCGTGTCCATCCACGTCGCCCTAAACCACGTCACCCACTACCGCTACGACCGGCGCGTCGGCTTGTCGCCGCAGGTGGTGCGGCTGCGCCCGGCGCCGCATTGCCGCACGCCGATCCTGTCGTACTCGCTCAAGATCGAGCCGCAGCCGCACTTCATCAACTGGCAGCAGGACCCGTTTGCCAATTACCTCGCGCGGCTGGTGTTTCCGGAGAAGACGACCGAGTTCAAGGTCACCGTCGATCTGGTTGCGCAGATGGCGGTCTACAACCCGTTCGACTTCTTTTTGGAGCCGAGCGCGGAGAAGGTGCCCTTCACCTACGAAGCCGGCCTGCACCACGACCTGCTGCCGTATCTGGCCCGCGAGGAGCTGACGCCCCGCTGGCGCAAGTTCGTCGCCAGCATCGACCGCAGCGAGTGCCGCACGATCGACTTTCTGGTGGCACTGAACCAGCGGCTGCAACGCGAGATCACGTACCTGATCCGGATGGAGCCCGGCGTGCAGACGCCGGAAGAAACGCTGACGCGCGCCGCCGGCTCCTGCCGCGACACCGGCTGGCTTCTGGTGCAGACGCTGCGCCACCTTGGACTGGCGGCGCGCTTTGTCTCCGGCTACCTGATCCAGTTGAAGCCCGACGTCAAAGCACTGGACGGGCCGAGCGGAGCCGAACGCGACTTCACCGACCTGCACGCCTGGTGCGAGGTCTATCTGCCGGGCGCGGGCTGGATCGGGCTGGACCCGACCTCCGGCCTGCTGGCGGGCGAGGGGCACATCCCCGTCGCCTGCACGCCGGAGCCTTCGACCGCGGCGCCGGTTTCCGGCGAGGTGGACGAATGCGAGGTCGAGTTCGGCCACGCGATGGCGGTCACGCGCATCTACGAGGCGCCGCGCGTGACCAAGCCCTACACCGAAGAGCAGTGGCAAGCGCTCGATGCGCTCGGCAAGCAAGTGGATGCCGAACTCGCCGCCGGCGATGTGCGGCTTACCCAAGGCGGCGAGCCGACCTTCGTCGCCGAGCACGACCGCGACGCCGCCGAGTGGAACACCAGCGCGCTCGGCCCCACCAAGCGCGGCTTTGGCACCGAGCTCTTGCAGCGCCTGCGCGACCGCTACGGGCGCGGCGGCTTTCTGCACTTTGGCCAGGGCAAGTGGTATCCCGGCGAGCAGTTGCCCCGCTGGGCGCTGACCGCGTACTGGCGCGCCGACGGCGAGCCGTGCTGGCACGACCCAAGCCTGCTCGCCGACGAGCGCGAACCCTCGAACTACACGACCGAAGACGCGCAGCGCTTCATCGCGAGCCTGTCGGCGCGGCTGGGGCTGCCGGGGCAGTTCGTCGAGCCGGGGTTTGAGGATGTCTGGTACTACCTGTGGCGCGAGCGGCGGCTGCCGGTCAACGTCGATCCCCTCGACTCGCGGCTGGACGACGAGCTGGAGCGCGCCCGGCTGCGCCGCGCGTTCGAGCAGAAGCTGGACGCGCCGGTCGGCTACGCGCTGCCGCTGCGGCGTGAGTTGCGCGTGGGACTGACCGGCCCGCTGTGGGTGACCGGCCCCTGGTTCTTCCGCGACGAGCGCATGTATCTCACCCCCGGCGACTCGCCGATGGGCTACCGGCTGCCGCTCGACTCGCTGCCCTGGGTGAGCGAATCGGACTTCCCGTACCTGCACGAGCACGACCCCTTCGCCCCGAGCGCACCGCTGCCCCTGCACTCCGACATCCGCCGCCAGTACGCCCCGCATGCGGTGGGCGGCGGCTTCGCCGAGGGTGGGGCGGTGGCTTTGCAGGCGGGGTTTGAGCGCGACGGTGCGGAGTTGGGTGCCGCGGGTGGGCTGGGCGAACCCCTCTCCCCCCGGGAGAGGGGCAGGGGTGAGGGAAGACCGCTGCCACGAAGTTCCGCCGCTGCAACCCCGGCAGACATGCGCCAACCCCAAAGCCACGAATCCGCCCACTGGATCACCCGCACCGCGCTGTGCGTCGAAGTCCGCGACCCCCAACGCGCCAACGGCCCGCAAGCCGAGGCACAGGCCAAGCACAAGTCGGGTGTGCTCTACGTCTTCATGCCGCCGCTGTCCGCGCTCGAGGACTACCTCGACCTGCTGACCGCAGTCGAAGCCACGGCCGCCGAACTGTGCGTCAAGGTCGTACTCGAAGGCTACCCACCGCCGCGCGACCCGCGGTTGAAGTCGCTCTCGGTCACCCCCGACCCCGGCGTGATCGAAGTCAACATCCACCCGGCCTCCAGTTGGGAGCAATTGGTCGATCACACCGAGTTCCTGTACGAAGCCGCGCACCAGACGCGGCTATCGACCGAGAAGTTCATGCTCGACGGCCGCCACACCGGCACCGGCGGCGGCAATCACTTCGTGCTCGGCGGCGCGACGCCGGCGGACAGCCCCTTCCTGCGCCGGCCCGATCTGCTCGGGAGCCTGATTGCGTACTGGCACAACCATCCGTCGCTGTCGTATCTGTTCTCGGGGCTGTTCATCGGCCCGACCAGCCAGGCGCCACGGGTGGACGAGGCGCGCAACGACCAGGTCTATGAACTGGAAATCGCGCTTGCCGAGTTGGAGCGCCAGCGGCAGATGCGCGGTGCAGCCGCGCCGCCGTGGCTCGTGGACCGAATCCTGCGCAACATCCTGATCGACGTGACCGGCAACACCCACCGCGCCGAGTTCTGCATCGACAAGCTGTACTCGCCGGACGGGCCAAGCGGCCGGCTCGGGCTGCTGGAACTGCGCGCCTTTGAGATGCCGCCGCACGCCAAGATGAGCCTCGCGCAGCAACTGCTGCTGCGCGCCTTGATCGCGCGCTTCTGGCGCGCGCCCTACACCACGCGGCTGACCCGCTGGGGCACCGAACTGCACGACCGCTTTCTGCTGCCGACCTTTGCGGCCATGGACTTCGACGACGTGCTCACCGAGCTGCGGCAGGCCGGCCATGCCTTCGACCCCCAGTGGTTCGCGCCGCACTTCGGGTTCCGTTTCCCGTTGTTTGGCGAGGTGGCCGCGCGCGGCGTCACCCTCGCCATCCGCGGCGCGCTCGAACCCTGGCATGTGATGGGCGAAGAGGGCGCTCCCGGCGGCACCGTGCGTTACGTGGATTCGTCGCTGGAGCGGCTGGAAGTGAAGGCCACGGGCCTGAACGACAACCGCTACGTGGTCACCGTCAACGGCCAAGCGCTGCCTTTGCAGCCGACCGGCCGCGTCGGCGAGTACGTGGCCGGCGTGCGCTACCGCGCCTGGCAACCCGCGTCCGCACTGCACCCGACCATCGGCGTGCATGCGCCGCTGACCTTTGACCTCGTAGATACGTGGATGCAGCGTTCGCTCGGCGGCTGCCAGTACCACGTCGCGCATCCCGGCGGGCGCAACTACGCGACCTTCCCGGTCAATGCTTACGAGGCCGAGAGCCGCCGGCTGGCGCGCTTCTTCAAGCTCGGCCATACGCCAGGCCGGATGATCGTGCGGCCGGCGCAGCCGAGTCTGGAGACGCCGTTTACGCTTGACTTGCGGCGCACCTGAAGCTACGCCTGCCCACATCGCCCGGCAACCCTCGCCCGCATCTCCCATCTCATTCCCTCCCCCGCATCAGCGGGGGAGGGCTAGGGTGGGGGCCTGAGCGCCGCAATTCGGCAGAACATCACGGATGACCACCCACCGCCTCTACCTCGACGCCCCCGCCGTGCTCGCTCACGACGCCCGCGTCCTTGCGGTGGACGGCAACCGCCTCACCCTCGACCGCAGCGCCTTCTACCCCGGCGGCGGCGGCCAACCCGCCGACCGCGGCTGGCTCACGCTGCCCACCGGCGAGCGCATCGAACTCGCCGACATCGAACCCGACGGCGACCTCCTCTGGCACATCTGCGCTCAACCCCTGTCGCCAACGCTTCAGGGCATAACGGTCACCGCCGAGGTCGACCCCGCCCGTCGCGCCGTCCTGAGCCGCTACCACACCGCGCTGCACATTCTGAACACCGTGGTGATGCGCGCCTTCGACGGCTGGATCACCGGTGCGCAGGTGCAGACCGACTACGCCCGTATCGACTTCAAGCTCGACGGGTTGGCGCCCGAACTCATCGCAGTCGTGGAGCAGGAAGCCAACGCCGTGATCGTCGCCAACCACTCGATCCGCGCCTACGCGCTACCGCAAGCCGACTACGAGGCCCGCCCCGAACTGCGCCGCACGCTCGACGTCGCCCCACCGTTGCGCGACGGCAGCGTGCGCATCGTCGAGATCGAAGGCTTCGACGCCCAGGCCTGTGGCGGCACGCATGCGGCGGCCACCGGCGAACTCGGCATGCTCGCCATCTTCAAGACCGAGAACAAGGGGCGGAGCAACAAGCGGATGTACGTGCGGCTGTCCTTCAAGTGATGCGTTTGGCCGCCTTCGACGCCCTGATCTTCGATCTGTTCGGCGTCATGCTCGCGTTCGACAACGACCGGGCGTACGCGCGGTTCGCGCGCCACTGCGCCGATCCGGCAATGTCGTTGCCGCGCCTGAACGGCCTGATGGCACGGCGCGACGTGATCACCGGCAAGACAACGCTGCGTGAACTGCACGCGGCACTTGCCGACGCGCACGGCCTCGCACTCGACTACGCGGGCTTCGTGGCCGCGTGGGAGGAGCCATACTCGTGGCCGATGCCGGGAATGGCCGAGCTGGTGCGCTCGCTCGCCGGCAAGGTCCGCCTGCTGCTGCTGTCCAACGTGGACGCTGTCTACTGGCAGGCCGTGCGCGCCGCACATCCCGAACTGGCGTGCTTCGATCAGTCCCTGCTGTCCTGCGACTTGGGCATGGCCAAACCCGATGCGGAGATTTTTCTGCACGCCAGTGCCTGCGCCGGGGCGCCGCCTTCGCGCTGCCTGTTCGTCGACGACACGCTGGCCAACATCGAGGCCGCGCGGGCACTGGGCTTCCACGCCCATCACTTCGCCGGGACGCCAAGATTGATCGAGGAACTACGATGCAACCCGGCGTCGTTGCGCCAATGACGCCCGTCGCTGTGCACATGCCCGCGGCGATACGGTTCCGGCTACGCTACCGGTAGTCGGTCGGAAGCGCTCCCGTCGTGCCCCAACCCAACCTCCCCCTCGACCTCGGCAACGAGTCCCCCGCGCTCGCCGCCGCGCTACCGGCACGCGCTGGCCACTACGACGAACTGCGCGACGCCGATGGCCACCTGCGCCCCGGCTGGGCGCGGTTCTTCGGCCAACTGGGTGCGGTGGGGTTTGCCGATCTCGGCCGCCGCGCGCAGACGTTGGCGCGGCAGATCGAGGAAGACGGCGTCAGCTACAACGTCTACAACGACGCCCAGCGCGGCGCGCAGCCGTGGTCGCTCGACCTGCTGCCGCACATCATCGAGGCGGAGGAATGGGCCGCGCTGGAAACCGGCATCGCCCAGCGCGCGCGCCTGCTGTCGCGCATGATGCGCGACATCTACGGCCGGCAGCGGCTGTTGCACGACGCGCTGCTGCCGCCGGCGCTGGTCTACGGCAACCCTGCCTATCTGCGCCCGCTGGTGGGCGCGCCGGTCATGGGCGGCACCTATCTGCACTTGATGGCCTTCGATCTCGCCCGCGCCGAAGACGGCCGCTGGTGGGTGATCGGCCAGCGCACGCAGGCGCCCTCGGGCCTGGGCTACGCGCTGCAAAACCGCTTGGTCGTCTCGCGGCAGTTTCCCGATGCGTTTCGCGAGATGCGCGTGCAGCGCCTGGCGTCGAGCTATCGCCGCCTGCTCGACACGCTCGAGCGTTGCGCGCCGCACGATCACGGCGGGCGCTCCGCCGTGCGGATCGTGCTGCTGACCCCCGGCCCCTACGCGGCCACCTACTTCGAGCACGCGTATCTCGCCCGCTACCTCGGCATCCCGCTGGTGGAGGGCAGCGACCTCACGGTGCGCGAGGAAGGCGTCTTCCTCAAGACCCTGCACGGCCTGCAGCGGGTACACGCGATCCTGCGGCGCCTGGACGACGACTATTGCGATCCGCTGGAACTGCGGCCGGACTCGGCGCTGGGCGTGCCCGGCCTGCTGCAAGCGGTGCGCGCGGGCCGGGTGCTGGTGGCCAATGCGCTCGGCTCGGGGTTCCTGGAGTCCCCCGCGCTAAACGGCTTCCTGCCGGCGATTGCCGAGCGGCTGCTGGGCGAGCCGCTGCTGCTGCCGTCGCTGGACAGTTGGTGGTGCGGCGAGCGCGCCGCCTTCGCGGCGGTGGCCGACCAGTTGCACGACAAGGTGGTCAAGCCGACGTTCGTTTCGTCGTCGCAGCGGCCGGCCTTCGAGCCGGCCATCGGCGCCGAACTCACCGAGCGCGAGCTCGCCGCGCTGCGCGCGCGCATCGCCGCCGACCCGGACGCCTACACCGTGCAGGCCTACCTGCCGCTACCGCAGGCGCCCACCTGGAGCGCCGGCCGAATCCAGCCGCGCGCGGCGATGCTGCGCGTCTTTGCCATCGCCGACGGCGCCGGCAACTGGCACGCGATGCCGGGCGGCCTCACCCGCGTGGCCGGGCGCGAGTCGCGCGTGGTGTCGTTGACGCGCGGCGGGGCCAGCCAGGACACCTGGGTGACGACGCGCGGCCCGGTGGACAGCTTCTCGATGTTGCCCAGCCCGCTGCGGCCCGAGGATCTGGAGAGCAAGCTGCGCGTCGTCTCCAGCCGTGCGGCGGAGAACCTCTTCTGGATGGGCCGCTATGCGGAGCGCGCCGAGTTCAGCGTGCGGCTGGCGCGCGCGGTGCTGGGGCTGCTGTCGGGCGACTCGCGCGAAGCCGGCCCGCTGCTGACGGCGCTGGGCCGGCTGGCCGAGCACAACGGCCTGGTGCCCGAAGAAGCGGTGCGGCCGGAGCAGTCGCTGGCGGTTTTCGAGCGCACGTTGATCGCCGGCCTGGCCGACCTGGCCGGTCCGCCCAGCGTGGCCCACAACCTGGCCGCGTTGCGGCGCACGGCCGGGCAGATCCGCGAGCGGCTGTCCGGCGACCACTGGCGTCTGCTCGCCAGCGCCGCGCAGTCGCTCGCCGATGCGCATGCGCGTGCGCAGGGCGAGGGCGGCTTCACGGCCGACCGGGCGCTCGACGCACTGGCGCAACTGGCGCTGCTGCTGCAATCGGTGACCGGCGCGCAGACCGATCACATGACGCGCGACGACGGCTGGCGGCTGCTGACGGTCGGCCGCCAGCTGGAGCGGCTGGCGGCGCAGGCCGGTGCGCTCGCCACCTTGTTCGACACCGGCGCGGTCGCGCAGGACAGCGGCTTCGATCTGCTGCTGGTGCTGTTCGACAGCACGATCACCTACCGCGCGCTGTACCAGCGCCGGCAGGAGATGCCGGCCGCGATCGACCTGCTGGTGCAGGAGCAGACCAACCCGCGCGCGCTGGCCCGCGTGGCGCGCGTGGCGCGGCGCGAGCTGGCGCGGCTGCCGGGCGGCGAGCTGGAGGCCGCGGCGCTGCCGACGCCCGAGCAATGGCCGACGCTGGCGGGCTTGTGCGCGGTCGATGCCGATGGCCGCTACACTGCCTTGATCGACTTCGCCCGGCACTTGCGCGCGGCCGCGTCAACGGTTTCGGACGCGGTGGGCGCGCGTTACTTCAGCCACGCCGAGAGCTTCCAGTCGCTCGCCGCATGATTTCGCAAGATCAACCTCCGTGCCGGCGCGCGGCAGCAAACCCTCGCCCGCATCGGCGGCAGAGGGCCTGCCCCGGACTCGATCCGGGGGTGGCGCCGCAGGCGCCGGGTGCGGGCGCTTCGCTCCCTCATTCGTTCGCAATGCGCGGATCGAAGTCATGGAACTGACCGTCGTCCACGACACCGCCACCACCTACGGCGCGCGGGTGGAAGACGCGTTTCACCTCGCCTTCCTCGCTCCACGCGACCTGCCCGGCCAGCAGGTGCTCGACTTCAGCTTGCAGATCGAGCCGCGCCCCGCGCGCCAGAGCGCGGAACGCGACGTCTTCGGCAACCGCCGCACGAGCTTTGCCCTGCACGCCCCGCACGAGCGGCTGCATGTGCGCGCCGCCAGCCGAGTGCTGCTCACCGATGCGGGTGCCCCTCTGCGCCCGGAAGCCAGTCCGCCTTGGGGCGACGTTGCCGCCGCGATGTCGTACTCGGCCGGCGCAGCCTTTCAGCCGGAGGTCGAGTTCGTCTACGCCTCGCCCTTCGTGCCGCTGCTGCCCGAGTTGCGCCAGTACGCTTTGGCGAGCCTAACCCCCCGCCGCCCGTGGCTGGACGCCGCCATCGAACTGATGCGCCGCATCCACCGCGACTTCGACTACGAATCCGGCGCCACGGAGATCCACACCCCGCTCGCCGAAGTGTTCGTCGGGCGCCACGGCGTTTGCCAGGACTTCGCGCACCTGACGATCGGGATGCTGCGCGCGCATGGTCTGCCCGCGCGCTACGTGAGCGGCTATCTGCTGACCCACCCGCCGGCGGGGCAGGAGCGGCTCGTGGGGGCGGACGCCTCGCACGCCTGGGTGCAGGTCTGGTGTCCAGTACACGGCTGGGTCGATCTGGACCCCACCAACGACGTGCTGCCGGCGCGCTCTCACGTCACCGTCGCCGTGGGCCGCGACTATGGCGACGTGACGCCGCTGCGCGGCGTGATCCGCGGGGGCGGCGAACACGAGGTCGAGGTGGCGGTCAGCGTGATACCCGCCAGCGAAGCAGATGTTTTGCTCCCTCCCCTTCAAGGGGAGGGTAGGGGTGGGGATGGGGTGTAAGGGGAGACTCCGCGGCCGGCAGTGCCACCTACTCCCATCGCCCTCCCGACCTCCCCCTTGAAGGGGGAGGAGAGTCGCCCCGCCGCTACTGCGCGTACCAGCCGCCGTCCATGTTCCACGCCGCGCCGCGCACCTGCGCGCCGGCGTCCGAGCAGAAGAACACGGCCAGCGCCGCCAACTGATCGGCGGTGACGAAGTCCTGCGACGGCTGCTTTTCCGCGAGCAGTGAGCGCTTGGCGGCGTCGTTGGCAAGACCGTCGCGCGCGGCGCGGGCATCGACCTGCTTTTGCACGAGCGGCGTCAGCACCCAGCCGGGGCAGATGGCGTTGCAGGTCACACCGGTCGTCGCGGTTTCCAGCGCGACCGCCTTGGTCAGCCCGACGATGCCGTGCTTGGCCGCCACATAGGCGCTCTTGTCCGCCGACGCGACCAGCCCGTGTACCGAGGCGATGTTGACGATCCGGCCCCAGTTGGCCGCGCGCATCGCCGGCAGCGCCAGCCGGATGGTATGGAAGGCCGACGACAGGTTGATCGCAATGATCGCGTCCCAGCGCTCGGGCGGGAAATTCTCGATCGGCGACACGTGCTGGATGCCGGCGTTGTTGACGAGCACGTCCACCCGGCCGAAGCGCGCGGCGGCCGCGCGCATCATGTCTTCGATCTCGGCCGGCTTGCTCATGTCGGCGCGGTGGTAGAGCGTGTGCACGCCGAGCGACTGGATTTCGCGCTCGACCGTGGCCAGCGTGGCGGCGTCGCCAAAGCCGTTTAGCACGATGCTGGCGCCTTCGCGGGCGAGCGCGCGGGCCATGGCCAACCCGATGCCGCTGGTGGAGCCGGTGACGAGTGCGGTCTTGCCTTTCAACATGACGAGTCCTCTCAAAGGTCGTTGTTAGTATGCCAGCCGACTATCGAAAACACCGCAATGACCGAGCCTCGCCAGCATCACGTTCAATGCGCAAGCCCCGTCGGGCTGCACCGGATGGCCTACGTCGAATGGGGCGCGCCGGACAACCCCAACGTGCTCGTCTGCGTGCACGGGCTGACGCGCACGGGCCGCGACTTCGACCGGCTGGCGCGCGCGCTCGCCGACCGCTACCGGGTCGTCTGCCCGGACATGGTTGGCCGCGGCCGCAGCGACCGATTGCGCAACCCGATGCTCTACGGCATCCCGCAGTACGTGGCCGACATGGTCACGCTGATCGCGCGGCTGAACGTCGAGCAGGTGCACTGGGTCGGCACCTCGATGGGCGGGCTGATCGGCATCACGCTGGCCGGGCAGGAGGGGTCTCCGATCTCCAGGCTCGTGATCAACGACGTCGGCCCGGCGATCGACGCCGGTGCGCTGGCGCGGATCGGCGAGTACCTGGGCCAGCCGATCCGCTTTGCCGACGTCGAGCAGGCGGTCGATTACGTGATGACGGTGGCTGCACCTTTTAGACTCAAGTCGCGCGACGAATGGCGCGAGATCACCGAGCCGGGTCTGCGCCGCGATGGCGACGCCTGGGTGCTGCACTACGACCCGGCGATTGCCGCCCCGTTCAAGGCCTCGACAGCCGAACTGGCTGCCGACGGCGAGGCGGCGCTGTGGGCGCTGTACGACCGCATCGCCTGCCCGACTCTGCTGGTGCGTGGTGCGGAGTCCGACTTGCTGACGCCGGCCACCGCTCAGCAGATGACCGAGCGCGGCCCGCACGCGCGGCTGGCGGAGATTCCCGGCGTGGGCCACGCGCCGATGTTCATGGACGCGATGCAGATCGGCATCGTGCGTGAGTTTCTTCTGGAAGGATGACAATGGAGATTCAGCGTTTGCAGGTGGGCCCGCGGATGTCACAGGCGGTGGTGCACGGCGGTTCGGTGTACCTGGCCGGGCAGGTGGCGGATGATCCGTCGCAGGACGTGGCCGGTCAGACGCGGCAGGTGCTGGCCGCCATCGACGCGCTGCTCGCGCAGGCTGGCACCGACAAGACCCGCATCTTGCGGGCCGAGATTTTCCTTGCGGAGATCGCGACCTTCGCGCAGATGAACTCGGTGTGGGACGCCTGGGTACCCGCCGGGCATACGCCGGCGCGGGCTACCGTCGAAGCGAAGCTCGCCGGCCCGCAGTGGAAGGTGGAGATCGTGGTGACGGCGGCGTTGCCGTAGGCGGGTTCACGGCGCACCGGCGCAGGCCGGTGCCCAGTGTCGTTTGCTGAAAGTCGCTGGGCGCCGGCTGCGTCGGTGCGACGGAGTGTCAGAAGACCCCCGCGGCCAAACCCGCCGCCAACGCTGCGCCGACTTCCGCGCAGCGCTGCAAGTCCGCCTCAGCGATCGTCTTCTTCGCCAGAATCGCTTCGCGCGTCTGCGCGTGGGTACAGACGATGGTCGGCGGTGCCACCTCGCGCAGCCGCAACCCGATGGCGATCCGCGCGATCTGCCGCGCGGCGCCGCTGCCGTCCGAGCCGGCGCAGATCAGCGTTGCATACGGCCGGCCATTCACGTGGTCGAGCGCGTCGTAGTACACGCGGTCGAAGAAGTCTTTCATCAAGCCGGCCATCGTCGCCAGGTTCTCTGGGGTGGCAAAGAGGTAGCCGTCGGCAGTCAGCACGTCGGCGCCGCCGGTGTCCGCCGCGCGTTGCAGCCGCAGGTCCACACCGCCCTCGGCGCGTGCAGCCTCGGCGGCGGCGCGCGCCATTTGCTCGGAGCCGCCGGTGGTGCTGGTGTAGACGATCAGCAGCCGCTTCATCGCGCCAGCGGGTCTTGGCGGAAGAACTGCGCCAGCACGTCGTACCACGCAGGAAACGCATCGCGCAGCCGCGCCGGTGCCACGAAGAACGCTTCCGACGACACCGCGAAGAACTCCGCCTCGTCCTGCGCCGCATAGGGGTCGAGCGGCAGCGCGGCAAAGTAGCGGTCGGCGTCCGCGCTCGCGGGGTCGAGATCGGCGGGGATTTCGGCTTCGATCAAATCGAGCTCGGCGTTCAAGCGCGCGAACGCTTCGTCCAGCACCGCGCGCCACTCGCGCGGTCGAAGTCCCGCGTGCAGCCGTGCGTCGAACGGCGGCTGGCCGTTGGGCTCGCCGTTGAGCATGTCGAGCTTGTGCGTGAACTCGTGGATCGCCACGCTGGTGCCGTAGCCCTCGGCCGACGCCGCTCGCGCATCGTCCCAGGACAGCAGCACCGGCCCGCCGTCCCAGGCTTCGCCGGCCAACGCGTCGTCGAACTCGTGCACCACGCTGTCGTGATCGACGATCCGCCGCGGCACGACAAACTCCGACGGGTAAACGATCACGCCGACCCAGCCGCGGTACCACTCCAAGCCCAGGTTGAGTACCGGCAGGCAGGCCTGCATCGCGATGTTGACCTGGATCGCCGCGGTCAACTCCAGCCCGTCGGCGCCGGACATTTCCTTCTCGGCGAGGAAGCGCGAGGCGAGTTCGCGCAGCCGCGCTCGCTCGCCCGCATCCAGCCGCGCGACGAAGGGCAGGGCGGCGAGGTTGGCGTCCCACGACGCTTCGGGAATCGCGACCGCGTTGGGCGCGCCGAGCTTGTTCAACAAGGCTCTGAGCATGTGCGGCATTCTGCCGTACTGCCTGCCTAAAATCTGCGGCTCATGTCTGCCGCTGCCGCCCCCGCCGCAACGTCCGCCGTCGATCCGGCGGCGGCGCGCGCGCTGGCGGTGCCGTTGTATCTGGACCGCAAGCTCACCACCGGCGAGCCCTTCGTCGAGCATGCCGACGGCATGGTGGCGATCGTCGCGCCCCTGCGCAACGACGCCGATCTGCTCGCCGCCGCCTACCTCTTCGGCGCGCACGACGTGCTGCGCGACGCCGACGACTGGCTGCGCGGGCGTTTCGGCGACGCGGTCGCTGAGTTGGTTGCCGACCTGCGGCAGTTGATGCGGCTTTCGGAGCGCACCCGCCCGCACGGCGCCGCCGACGCCACCGGCCAGGCCGAAGCGCTGCGCAAGATGCTGCTGGCGATGTGCAACGACCTGCGCGTGGTGCTGCTGCGGCTGGCCTCAAGGCTGCAGACGCTGCGCTGGTGCGCGGCGACCAAACGAACCGGCATCGAAAGCTTTGCCCGCGAGACGCTGGCCCTGTATGCGCCGCTGGCCAACCGGCTCGGGATCTGGCAGTTGAAGTGGGAACTGGAAGACCTCGCCTTCCGCTTCCTGGAGCCGGAGACCTACAAGCGCGTGGCGCGCTGGCTGGAAGAAAAGCGCATCGAGCGCGAAGGCTTCATCGCGCAGGCGCAGACGGACGTGCAGGCGTCGCTGGCGCAGGCGGGCATCGACGCGCAAATCAGCGGCCGGCCCAAGCACATCTACAGCATCTGGGCCAAGATGCAGGCCAAGCAGTTGGCGTTCGAGGAGTTGTACGACGTGCGCGCGTTACGCGTGATCGTCGACACCGTCGCGCAGTGCTACCAGACGCTGTCGCTGATCCATGAGCGCTTTGTACCCATCGCCAGCGAGTACGACGACTACATCGCCCGGCCCAAGCCCAACGGCTACCAGTCGCTGCACACCGTCGTGGCCGACGTGTCGGGCCGGCCGCTGGAGATCCAGATCCGCACTCGGCAGATGCACGAGTTCGCTGAACTCGGAGTCGCCGCGCACTGGCGCTACAAGGAAGGCGGCCGCGCCGACAAAGGGGCGCGCGCCGAGGAAGAACGCGTGGCCTGGCTGCGCCAGTTGTTGGCGTGGAAGCAGGAAGTCGCTGCACCCGCGCAGCAGGCGGCGCGCGATGAGCGCATCTACGTTCTGACGCCGCAGGGCCGCGTGGTGGAGCTGGCTGCCGGCAGCACGCCGGTGGACTTCGCCTATCACCTGCACACCGAGCTCGGCCACCGCTGCCGCGGCGCGCGGGTCGATGGCGCGATCGCGCAGTTGAACACGCCGCTTTCCACCGGGCAGACGGTCGAGATCAACGCCGCCAAGACCGGCGGGCCGAGCCGCGACTGGCTCAATGCGGAGCTGCGTTTCATCGGCAGCAGCCGCGCGCGCGCCAAGGTGCGGCAGTGGTTCAACGCGCAGGAGACCGCGCAGGCGCTGGTCTCCGGCCGTGCGCTGATCGACAAGGAGCTGGCGCGCCTGGGCAAGACGGCGGTGCGGCTGGAAGATCTTGCGCACCGGCTCGGCTTTGCCGGCATCGACGAACTGTGCGTGGCGGCGACCAAAGAAGAGTTCAGCCTGCGCAGCATCGAGCAGGCGTTGACGGTGGCGCCGGCAGCGCCCGTCGAAGAACCTGTGGTGGTGACCAAGCCGGCCACTGCGCCGGCCGGCAAGGGCAGGGTGCTGGTGGTCGGTGTGGACTCGCTGCTGACGAGCCTGGCGCGCTGTTGCCGGCCGGTGCCGCCGGACGAGATCGTCGGCTTCGTCACCCGCGGCAAGGGTGTGTCGATTCACCGCACCGGCTGCGTTAACGCGCACGGCCTGGCGCGACGCGAACCGGAGCGGCTGATCGAAGTGACCTGGGGCCGCGCGGCCGATGCGGTCTATCCGGTCGACGTGTTCGTCGTCGCCAGCGACCGCTCCGGCCTGCTGCGCGACGTGTCCGAAGTCTTCGCCCGCGAGAAGCTCAACGTGATCGGCGTAAACACGCTCTCCCGGCGCGGAGACGCGCAGATGCAGTTCACGGTCGAGGTGGTTGACGCCGCCGCGCTGCGGCGCGCGCTGGGGCAGATCGCCGAGGTGCCGGGGGTGATTTCGGCGCGGCGGAAGTAGTGCGGCGTCAAGCTCCCGCCTGCTCTGCCGTGCGCGCCAGCAAGTCGAAATGCCGCGCATAACGCGCGGTCATGCTGTCCAGCGCCACCCAGACCAGGAAGTCCGCGCTGTTGAAGTCGGGGTCCCAGGCCGGCTCGCCGCAGATCCGACCGCCGAGGCGCAGATAGCCCTTGAGCAACGGCGGCAGTTCGGGTTGTCCTGCGCGCTCGACCCTCTCGTGCGGAAAGGTCAGATGCGGAAACACGCGGTACTCGGGCGGGGTCAGGTTGCGCTGCAATTCGTCGCGCACGCCCGCTACCCGTGCGCCACCGTCGGCCAGCGGCACGCTGGCGCAGCCGATCAGGTGGCGATCCCGCCCTGCTTCATGTAGCGGGCCAGGCCCGCCCACAGCAGCAAAATGGTGCTGCCCGAGCGGTAGTCGCGGCGCACGCAGGAGCGGCCGACTTCGATTAGCGCCGGGCGCAAGGCCGCAAGGCGCGCGAGATCGAACTCCGTTTCCGAGTACAAGCGGCCGAGTTCGCGCGCGCGGTGCGGCGTCAACATCCGGTAGGTGCCGACCACGCGTAGGCTGTCGGCGTCGCGCACGATCGGATGGTCGCACCAGGGGTCGAACTCGTCGTGCTCGCGCCCGTCAGCATGGGCCAAGCGCGCGCCCATTTCCTCGACGAACACTCTGCACCCCAGCCGTTGCGCTTCGGCCACCTCGCCGGCGTCGCGCGCCATGTGCACGGTCAGACGCGGCTTCGCGCTCGACTTGTCGGTGGCCGGGTTCCTGCTTGGCCGCATGAAAGGAGAAAAAAGGGCCATCGCCGTGCTCAGCATCGATCTGCACCAATGATCGCCGCGCCGCATGACCGTCTTGTTGCCAGGTTGCGACCGGATGACCTATTGGCCGACGGCGCACCTCGCTCATGTATCATCTATCGCTCTTGCAGGCGCGTAGCTCAGCTGGTTAGAGCACCACCTTGACATGGTGGGGGTCGTTGGTTCGAGTCCAATCGCGCCTACCACTTGCATCAAGAGGACGACGATGAGCCTTTTTGCGCAGTTCCGAACTACCCCGACCGGCGGTTGACCCCCCAGGAACGAGCGCGCTCATCGAACACAAAAAGTGCGGCTCGCCCGCACTTTTTTGTTATTGGAGTCTGCAAAAAATGCCTGCAATCAAACTTCCCGACGGCTCGTCCAAAGCCTTCGATGCGCCGGTGACGGTCGCGCAGGTGGCCGCCGCGATCGGCCCGGGGCTGGTCAAGGCGGCGCTCGCCGGCAAGGTCGATGGTCAACTCGTCGATACGTCCTACCCGATCGACCGCGACGCCGAGCTCGCCATCGTGACGGGCAAGGACGCTGAGGGCGTGGACATCCTGCGCCACTCGACCGCCCACCTGCTGGCCTACGCGGTCAAGGAGCTTTTCCCCGATGCGCAGGTGACCATCGGCCCGGTGATCGAAAACGGCTTTTATTACGACTTCTCGTACAAGCGGCCGTTTACCCCAGAGGATCTGGCGGCGATCGAAGCCAAGATGGCCGAACTCGCCAAGCGCGACGAAGCCGTCACGCGCGAAGTCTGGAACCGCGACGACGCGGTGCGTTTCTTCGAGTCGATTGGCGAAAAATACAAGGCCGAGATCATCGCTTCGATCCCGGCCGAGCAGTCGATTTCGCTTTATCGCGAAGGCGGCTTCATCGACCTGTGCCGCGGGCCGCACGTGCCGTCCACCGGCAAGCTCCGTGTCTTCAAGCTGATGAAGGTGGCCGGCGCGTACTGGCGCGGCGACAGCAACAACGAGATGCTCCAGCGCATCTACGGCACGGCCTGGGCGAGCCAGGCCGAGCAGGATGCGTATCTGAAGATGCTGGAGGAAGCCGAGCGCCGCGACCACCGCAAGCTGGGGCGAGAACTCGATCTCTTCCACACGCAGGAAGAAGCGCCGGGCCTCGTCTTCTGGCACCCCAAGGGCTGGACGATCTGGCAGGTGGTCGAGCAGTACCTGAGGCAGGTCTATCGCGACAGCGGCTACCAGGAAGTGCGTGCACCGCAGATTCTCGACCGCAGCTTGTGGGAGCGCTCTGGCCACTGGGACAAGTACCGCGAGAACATGTTCACGACGGAGTCGGAGAACCGCTACTACGCGTTAAAGCCCATGAACTGCCCGGGCCATGTGCAGATCTACAAGAGCGCGTTGCGCAGCTACCGCGATCTGCCGCTGCGCTACGGCGAGTTCGGTGCCTGTCATCGCAATGAGGCGTCGGGCGCGCTGCACGGGCTGATGCGCGTGCGCGGCTTCACGCAGGACGATGGGCACATTTTCTGCACCGAGGATCAGATCCTCGCTGAGTGCGTGGCCTTCACGGCGCAGTTGCAGAAGGTCTACCAGGACTTCGGCTTTACTGACGTGCTGTACAAGGTCGCCACGCGGCCGGCGCAGCGCATCGGCGAGGATGCGCTGTGGGACAAGGCCGAGCAGGCATTGATGGAATCGCTGCGCGCCTCGGGCGTGCCTTTCACGATCTCGCCGGGCGACGGCGCGTTTTATGGGCCGAAGATCGAGTACCACCTGAAGGACGCAATCGGCCGCACCTGGCAGTGCGGGACGATGCAGGTGGACTTTTCGATGGCTGGCCGGCTCGGTGCCGAGTACGTGGCGGAGGACAACAGCCGCCGGGTGCCGGTGATGCTGCACCGGGCGATCGTCGGTTCGCTGGAGCGCTTTGTCGGCATCCTGATTGAAAACCATGCCGGCGCGCTGCCGCCGTGGCTGGCCCCGGTGCAGGCGGCGGTGGCCAATATCTCCGAGGGCCAGGCCGGCTACGCCAAGAGTGTTGCGCAAACGCTAGTGAATCAAGGCTTTAGGGTCGAGCCCGATTTGCGGGGCGACAAGATCAACTATAAAATCCGCGCCCTTGCGTTGCAGAAGCTGCCCTACATCCTCGTGGTGGGGGACAAGGAGATGCAGGCAGGCACGGTGGCCGTGCGGGCCCGTGGCGGCGTAGATCTGGGTGTGATGCCGGTCGACGCATTCGTGCAGCGCTTGTCGGAAGACATCGCCGCGCGACGCCAGGTGGGCGGCACGGCTTAATTTTTGTTTTCGCGAAGGGAAACTAGCCATCGCACAGGATCGCACGCATCGGCTCAACCGCGAGATCTCGGTACCGGAAGTCCGGTTGGTCGGGGTCGAGGGCGAGGCACTCGGAATCGTTCCGCTGGCGGAAGCCTTCCGCCTGTCGGAAGAAAAGGATGTCGATCTGGTCGAGATCGCGCCGACCGCCCAGCCGCCGGTTTGCCGGCTGATGGACTACGGCAAGTTCAAGTACCAGGAGCAGAAAAAGGCGCACGAAGCCAAGCTCAAGCAGAAGGTCATCCAGGTCAAGGAAGTCAAGTTCCGTCCGCAGACGGACGAGAACGACTACCTGACCAAGATGCGCAAGCTGAAGGGCTTCCTGGCCGAGGGCGACAAGGTCAAGGTGACGCTTCGCTTCCGTGGGCGCGAAATGGCGCACCAGGAATTTGGCATCCAGTTGCTGGAGCGGATCAAGGGCGAGACTTCGGAGACGGCCAACGTCGAGTCTTTCCCCAAGCTGGAAGGGCGGCAAATGATCATGGTGATTGCGCCCAAGAAGAAGTAGGTTGTTTCGCCTCGCGCTGCGAGGCGCGGCAGGGCCCGCGGCGCAAGCGGCGGATTACAAGTGCAGCCAGGCCCTCAAGTCTTCCCACGGGAAGCGCCTGTGCTCATGTGAAAAGGAGGGCGAAAATGCCCAAGATGAAGACCAAAAAAGCGGCCGCCAAGCGCTTTACCGTGCGCAACAGCGGCTCGATCAAGCGCGGGCAGGCGACCAAGCGTCACCTGCTGACCAAGCGCACCACCAAGAGCAAGCGCCATCGGCGCGGCCCCGTCGAGTTGCACGCGGCCGACGTGAAGTCGGTTCGCCGCATGCTGCCTAACGCGTAAGGAGGAGGACGAACCATGCCCCGAGTCAAACGTGGTGTGACCGCCCGCGCGCGGCACAAGAAGGTGCTCACCCTCGCCAAGGGCTTTACCCGCAGGCGCAAGAACGTCTTCCGCGTGGCCAAAGAAGCGGTGATGAAGGCGGGCCAGTACGCCTACCGCGACCGTCGCGCCAAGAAGCGCACCTTCCGCACGCTGTGGATCGCCCGCATCAACGCCGCGACGCGCGAGCACGGAATCTCCTACTCGGCCTTCATGGCCGGGGTGAAGAAAGCCTCCATCGAGATCGACCGCAAGGTGCTGGCCGACATGGCGGTGATGGACAAGCCGGGCTTCGCGGCGATCGTGGACAAGGTCAAGGCGAGCCTCGCTGTTTAAGTCGGGCGCGCGGCAGCTCACCGCCGCGACCGAACCCTACCGGGGCCGCCGCGCAAGCGCCGGCCCCGTTTCGTTTCCGCAGACCCTGATGGACTCCCTTGATCGACTCATCGCCGACGCGCGAGCCGCCTTTGCTGCGGCCGCGCAGCCGGCCGCGCTGGAAAACGAGAAGGCGCGCTTCCTCGGCAAGACCGGTTCCGTCACCGATTTGCTCAAAACTCTGGGCAAGCTCGGCCCCGATGAGCGCCGCACACAGGGCGCACGGATCAACGCCGCCAAGGAAGCGATCGAAGCGCTGCTCGCCGAGCGCCGCCGGCAACTCGCCGACGCCGAGCTCGACGCGCGTCTGGCGCAGGAGGCGATCGACGTCACGCTCCCCGGGCGCAAGCGCTCGGCGGGTGGCATCCATCCGGTGATGCGAACTTGGTTGCGGGTCGAGGAGATCTTCGCCTCGATCGGCTTCGACGTGGCTGACGGCCCGGAGATCGAAGCCGACTGGTACAACTTCACTGCGCTGAACAACCCGGAAAACCACCCGGCGCGTTCGATGCAGGACACGTTTTACGTCGACGCGCAAGACCGCGAGGGCAAGCCGCTGCTGCTGCGCACGCACACGAGTCCGATGCAGGTGCGCTACGCGCGGATGCACAAGCCGCCGATCAAGGTGATCGCGCCGGGCCGGACCTACCGAGTGGACTCGGACGCGACCCACTCGCCGATGTTCCATCAGGTCGAAGGGCTGTGGATCGACGAGAACGTGAGCTTTGCCGATCTCAAGGGCGTGTACACGGATTTCCTGCACCGTTTCTTCGAAACCGAGGACTTGCAGGTGCGCTTCCGCCCCTCCTTCTTTCCGTTCACCGAGCCGTCGGCAGAGATCGACATGATGTTCACCGCCGGCCCGAACAAAGGCAGGTGGCTGGAGATCTCCGGCGCCGGCCAAGTGCATCCGAACGTGGTGCGCAACTTCGGCCTCGACCCGGAGCGCTACATCGGCTTTGCGTTCGGTTCCGGGCTCGAGCGGCTGACGATGCTGCGCTATGGCGTGGACGATCTGCGCTTGTTCTTCGACGGCGATCTGCGTTTTCTCGGTCAGTTCAACTGAGCGGAGCGAGCGATGCAATTCTCCGAACAGTGGCTGCGCAGCTATGTCAACCCGTCGATCGACAGCGAAGATCTTGCGCACCGGCTGACGATGGCCGGGCTGGAAGTCGAGGATCAAACGCCGGTCGCGCCGCCATGCAGCGGCGTAGTGGTGGCCGAGGTCAAGTCGGTGGCCAAGCACCCCAATGCGGACAAGCTCACGGTCTGCGAGGTCGATGCTGGGCAGGGTGGCTTGCTCAAGATCGTCTGCGGCGCGCCCAACGTGGCGGCCGGCATCCGTGTGCCCTGCGCGCTGGAAGCCGCGGTGCTGCCCGGCGACTTTCGCATCAAGGCGACCAAAATGCGCGGCGTGGAGTCGCAGGGGATGCTTTGCTCGGCGCGCGAGTTGGGCTTGTCGGACGACCACAGCGGTCTGCTGATCCTTCCAGGCGATGCTCCCGCAGGTACGGACATCCGCCGGTATCTGGCGCTCGACGACCGCCTGTTCACGATCAAGCTCACGCCCAACCGCGGGGACTGTCTGAGCGTGGTCGGCGTGGCGCGCGAGGTGGCGGCAATCACCGGCGCGGCGCTGTGCCTGCCGCAGTTCACGCCGGTCACACCGACTTGCGACGACCGCCTGCGCGTGGACGTTCAGGCGCCCGACCTGTGCGGCCGTTTTTCCGGCCGCGTGATCCGCGGGCTGAAGGCGCGCGCGCCGACGCCCAATTGGATCAAGCAGCGCCTGGAGCGCAGCGGCCAGCGGCCGATCTCGGCGCTGGTGGACATCTCCAACTACGTGATGCTGGAACTCGGACGGCCGTCGCACGTCTTCGATCTGGACAAGGTCGAAGGCGGCCTCACGGTGCGCTGGGGCCGCGAGGGCGAGCAGGTCGAGCTGCTCAACGGGCAGACCGTCGAGGTGGACGACTGGGTCGGCGTGATCTCCGACGCACGCGGCGTGGAAGCACTCGCCGGCATCATGGGCGGCGAGGCCACTGCGGTGTCGCTCGACACGAGCAACGTCTACGTCGAGGCCGCCTTCTGGTGGCCAGAGGCGATCCAGGGTCGCGCGCGGCGCTACAACTTCTCCACCGACGCGGCCCACCGCTTCGAGCGTGGTGTCGACTACGCGACCACCGTTGCGCACATCGAATACCTGAGCCGGCTGATCGTCGAGATCTGCGGCACGCCCGAGACGCGTATCGGCCCGATGGACGACACCATCACGCGTCTGCCCGAGCGCAAGCCGCTCGCCTTGCGCATCGAGCGCTGCCGCAAGGTGCTCGGCATGCCACTCGCCGCCGACGAGATGGCCGACTGCTTCGCGCGGCTGGGCATGCATTGCGAGCGTGCGGGCGAGCGGTGGGTCGTGACGCCGCCGTCCTACCGCTTCGACTTGGAGCGCGAGGAAGACCTGATCGAAGAGGTTGCCCGCCTGGTCGGCTTCGAGCGCCTGCCCGCACTGCCGCCAGTCGCGCCGGCAGCCATGCGCGCGCGACCAGAGACGCAACGCAGCGCGCACGACCTGCGCCGGCGGCTGGCGCAACTCGGCTACCAGGAACTCGTCAACTTCTCATTCGTCCCGCAGCCGTGGGAGCACGACTTCGCCGGCAATACCGATCCGATCCGCGTGCTCAACCCGATCGCCAGCCACCTCGCCGTGATGCGCTCCTCGCTGCTCGGCGGGCTGGTGGACATCCTCAAGTACAACCTCAATCGCAAGGCAGGGCGGGTGCGGCTGTTCGAGATCGGCCGGGTCTTCGCCCGCGATCCGCAAACGGGCGACGGCCCATTGGCGGTGGCGGGGGTCTCCCAACCGATGCGCGTGGGCGGCTTGATCTACGGCCTGGCGAGCGACGAACAATGGGGCGAAGCGCGCCGCGAGGCGGACTACTTCGATCTCAAGGGCGATGTCGAGCGGCTGCTGGCCGGCCGGGCCCTGCGTGCTGTGGCGGCCAGCCATCCCGCGCTGCATCCGGGCCGCTCGGCGCAGTTGCTGGTCGATGGCGCGCCGGTCGGTTGGTTCGGCGAACTGCACCCGCGCTGGCAACAGAAGTACGAGCTGCCGCGCCCGCCGCTGGTGTTCGAGCTCGACTTGGATGCCTTGCTTGGCGTGCCGCTGCCGCAAGCGCAGCCGGTGCCGCGGCAGCCGGCGGTGCAGCGCGATCTCGCGCTGTGGTTCGACGAGGCCGTCACCTTCCAGCAGGTGCAGGATGTCGTGGCCGCGTTGCAGGCCGGCGACCCACGTCTGGCGGTGCTGCGCGAGGTGGCGTTGTTCGACCTGTATCGGCCGCCGAGTTCAAGCGCTACTGACACAAATGCCGGTAAAGCGTTGTCCGCAAAGGACAAGAGCCTTGCTCTGCGGCTCCTTCTCCAACATACTGACCGTACGCTCGAAGACGCCGATGCCGACGCCGCGGTGCAGGCCGTGGCAGAGGGCCTCGCGGCCCGGCTCAGCGCCCGTCTTCGCCAATAACGCCAAGCCATGTCGCAGGACACAACCGCCTTCCGCTTTCCCCCGTTGCCGGGTGATCCCGGCAAGGCCACGACCACGCTGACCAAGGCGGAACTCGCCGAGGCGCTCTTCGAGCACCTGGGCCTGAACAAGCGCGAAGCGAAGGAGATGGTCGATCTGTTCTTCGACGAGATCCGGCAGGCGCTGGCCCGCGGCGAGCCCGTCAAGCTGGCCGGGTTCGGCAACTTTCAGCTGCGCGACAAGCCGCAGCGGCCGGGCCGCAACCCCAAGACCGGCGAAGAGATCGCCATCACCGCGCGCCGGGTCGTGACCTTCCACGCCAGTCATAAGCTGAAGGCGAGCGTGGCCGAAGGCGAGCGCAAAGCCTGAGCATGACGCGCGCCGACGCGCCGACCGCGCTGCCGCAGATCCCGGCCAAGCGCTACTTCACCATCGGTGAGGTGAGCGAACTGTGCGCGGTCAAGCCGCACGTGCTGCGCTACTGGGAGCAGGAGTTCACCCAGCTGCGGCCGGTCAAGCGGCGCGGTAACCGGCGCTATTACCAGCATCACGAAGTGCTGCTCGTGCGGCGCATCCGTGAGTTGCTGTACGACCAGGGCTTCACCATCCACGGCGCGCGCAACCGGCTGGTGGACGAGCAGCGCGAGGGCCGCCGCAGCGCGCCCGTGGCCGCGGCGGCACTCGATGCCGCCACCTTGCGCGCCGAGTTGCACGCGATTCGTGCGCTGCTCACGCCGGAGCGATGAACGCCCTGTAGAATCCGCAGCGGATCGGGGCGTAGCGCAGCCTGGTAGCGCACTTGCATGGGGTGCAAGGGGTCGCGAGTTCGAATCCCGCCGCCCCGACCATTGAGATTCACGGACAAGGCCGGCAGGTGCTCAGCGCCCGCCGGCCTTGGCATATCTGCCGATGCGGATTCTCGTTGCCAACGACGACGGTTACCTGGCGCCCGGGCTGGCGGCGCTGGTCGAAGCCGTTCGCCCGTTCGGCGAGGTGACGGTCGTCGCACCCGAGCAGAACCACAGCGGTGCCAGCAATTCGCTGACCTTGAGCCGCCCGCTGACGGTCTCGCGTGCGGACAATGGATTTTTCTTCGTCAACGGCACGCCGACCGACTGCGTGCACATCGCGCTGACCGGGCTGCTGGCGCACAAGCCCGACCTCGTCGTCTCCGGCATCAACAACGGGCAGAACATGGGCGACGACACC
>JBKCXU010000065.1:0-17778 GCA_046316025.1 Betaproteobacteria bacterium
TTGCCCTTGCCGACGGCGGCCGGGCGAGACGAGGCCGTTGTCTCACCCCAGGGTCTCCTTCAGATCGAACAGCCGGCCGTTTCCGAACTCGCGCTCCAGTTTGCGCAGCATCCAGCCCTTGGCGAAGCGGCGTCCCATGTAGATTGAGATGCCGATGCCCATAATCACCCCGAGCACGACGATCACCCAGGTGAGATGGTCAGCAAACACCGTCTTGACCACACCGCCCAGGACGACCCCCAATGCGCCCACCGTCATCGGTGTCCAGTTTCCGCGCAATGGCACCACCGTCTCGATCAGTTCCAACTTCTTCAAGTTCACATCCAGGCCCGGCCAGCGCAGCATGCGCTTGTCGCCGGCATCGGCCGGCAAGGCCAAGCGGCAGGCATGTACCCAAGCCGAAAGCGCGGCCACCAACAGCAAGCCCAGGGTCACCCCGGCATCAGCCCAGAGCGACCATGGCACAACGGCGGGCCAGCCCACAATGGAAGCCTGCACTCCGAGCAGGATCCAGACCGTCAGCGCGCTCTCGATCAGCCAACGGGAGCCACGCCGTCTGCGCAGCGTCATGGCCAAGACCAGCAACCCAGCGACCAGCGCCGGCCAAAACGCCCAGAGCGCAACCCAACCGATATCCCAATGCCATGCGTCTTTACGGGCTTTAAGCCAGAAACCTGTCAAGAACAACACGAAAAAGGCAGCGGAAAGACTGGAGCGCACGCTATACGAGAGAGTTTTGATGGACTTCATTTCACCCAATCGCTTACTAGCCGCTCGGCCGCATCGGCGCCTCCCGACGCGTTCCACAGCCCCTGAAAAACTACTGCGAAGCCCAGACTTATTAAAACTACAGGCGCGGTTACAGCTCCTGCCGATGCTATGACAATAGCTCCGACCGCATACCCAACCAGATTTCCGCTCTGACTCCTGGCCGACCTTACGGCGAAGTCCCGCGCCACGTTACCCGCGCCGCTGTTGCCCGTGTACGCATCGTAGAAGTCGAACGCCGCGCTCGGCCCGAAGGCCAGCACCGCTCCACCTCCGGCATTCGCCCGCCGCAGCCACTGGCTGGTGTGAATCCGCGCATCGGCCACCGCGATCGAGGCCCGCTCAAGCTGCGCCATGTTGCGCGCGCTCACGCGCACCGCGCCTACCGTCCCGGACTGCTTGGGCTGGAACACGTTGTCGATGCGCTGAATCACCCGAGTGGGCATCCCCTGCACCCGCGCATGGATCGCCGCGCCCTTGCGCAGCGTGCCGTCACCGCCGATCTTCTTCGATTGGATCGATACGTACTGGTTGAGCTTGATGTAGGTCGTGTCGCCCGCCAGCAGCGTGCGAAAGCCGCTCATCGCCTCGCGCCGCCAGTAGTCACGCAACGCGGCTTCGGTGACGGAGTTGAGATTGCCGGCAATGTTGCCCTTGCCGACGGCGGCGTCTTCCATCGACTCCAGAAACTTGTCCAGATGCGCATCGGCCTCGGCCGGCCGCAGACGCTGCGGCGGCGGGCTGGTCATGGCGATCAGCCGCGCCGTGGCCGCGGGGTCGATCTCGGCCAGCGCCGGCAGCAGGCTGACGAAGACCGGCCCGTCCAGCGCAAAGTCGCGATCGATCGAAGTGCTGTATTGATCGACGACGAAGCCAGAGGCGTGGAACGCCTCGGTGCCGGGCGGCGCAAAGTCTCGCGACCCGAAGCGGGCGAAGTACCAGTCGGTGCGTATGCACTGCATCTGCTGCGCGGCCAGCGCTTCACATGTTGTGGGCGGGCGCCGGCAGGCCAAAGTGGCATTCGGTGGGGGCATGCTTCACCTCGATCCGAGCGATGGGCGTTGCCAAGAATAGCCGACCAAGTGCAAGGTCGAGCGCGGCACTTGAAGCCGCATGCGCCAAGAAAAAAGCCCCGCGCATCCGGAGACACGCGGGGCCCGCTGGGTCAATAGGGAGGCAGCACCGGCGCAGCCTGCGCTGCGCCGGTGCTACGGCGTTACATATCCATCCCGCCCATGCCGCCCATTCCACCCATGCCGCCCATGCCTCCGCCCGGGCCGCCGGCGGGCTTGTCTTCCACCAGCTCGGCCACCATGGCGTCGGTGGTCAGGATCAGGCCGGCCACGGACGCCGCGTTTTGCAGCGCGGTGCGGGTCACCTTGGTCGGGTCCAGCACGCCCATTTCGACCATGTCGCCATAGGCGTGGGTCTGGGCGTTGTAGCCGTGGTTGCCCTTGCCCTTGGCGACTTCGGCCACCACCACGCTGGGCTCGTCGCCGCTGTTTTCGACGATCTGGCGCAGCGGCTCTTCCATCGCCCGCAGCACGATCTTGATGCCGGCGTCCTGCTCGGCGTTGTCGCCTTTGAGCTTGCCGATGGCCTGCTTGGCGCGGATCAGCGCCACACCGCCGCCGGGGACGATGCCTTCTTCAACGGCCGCGCGGGTGGCGTGCAGCGCGTCTTCGACGCGGGCCTTCTTCTCCTTCATCTCGACTTCGGTGGCGGCACCGACCTTGATCACCGCCACGCCGCCGGCCAGCTTGGCCACGCGCTCTTGCAGCTTCTCGCGGTCGTAGTCGCTGGTCGCTTCGTCGATCTGCACGCGGATGTTCTTCACGCGCGCTTCGATCGCCTTGGCATCGCCATTGCCGTCGATGAGGGTGGTGTTCTCCTTCGCCACTTCGATCCGCTTGGCCTGGCCCAGGTCGTGCAGCGTGGCCTTCTCCAGCGTCATGCCGGTTTCCTCGGCGATCACGGTGCCGCCGGTGAGGATCGCGATGTCTTCCAGCATCGCCTTGCGGCGGTCGCCGAAGCCCGGCGCCTTGACCGCGCAGGTCTTGAGAATGCCGCGGATGTTGTTGACCACCAGCGTGGCGAGCGCCTCGCCTTCGACTTCCTCGGCCACGATCAGCAGCGGCCGGCCGGCCTTGGCCACCTGCTCGAGCACCGGCAGCAGGTCGCGGATGTTGGAGATCTTCTTGTCGTGCAGCAGCACGAAGGGGTTGTCGAGCACGGCGATCTGCTTCTCGCCGTTGTTGATGAAGTACGGCGACAGATAGCCGCGGTCGAACTGCATGCCCTCGACCACGTCCAGCTCATTGTTGAGGCTCTTGCCGTCCTCGACGGTGATGACGCCTTCCTTGCCGACCTTGTCCATCGCATCGGAGATGATCTTGCCGATGTCGGGATCGGCATTGGCGGAAATGGCGCCGACCTGGGAGATCTCCTTGCTGGTGGTGCAGGGCTTGCTGACCTTCTTCAGCTCTTCGATGGCGGCGGTCACGGCCTTGTCGATGCCGCGCTTCAGATCCATCGGGTTCATGCCGGCGGCCACGTACTTCATGCCTTCGGAGACGATCGACTGCGCCAGCACGGTGGCGGTGGTGGTGCCGTCGCCGGCGTTGTCCGAGGTCTTGGACGCGACTTCCTTGACCATCTGCGCGCCCATGTTCATGAACTTGTCCTTGAGCTCGATCTCCTTGGCCACCGACACGCCGTCCTTGGTGACGGTCGGGGCGCCGAAGCTGCGCTCGAGCACGACGTTGCGGCCCGTCGGGCCCAGGGTGACCTTGACCGCATTGGCCAGGACGTTGACGCCCGCGACCAGCTTGTGGCGCGCGTCGTCGGAAAACAGAACTTGTTTAGCTGCCATAAAACTTCTCCAGGAAAAGGTCGGTCCGCTGCGCGGCCCGACTAGGGGTTCAGTGGTTGACCGTGCCTCGCCGCTAAGCGATCACTCCCATCAGGTCTTCTTCGCGCATCACCAGCAGCTCGTCGCCCTCGACCTTGACGGTCTGGCCGGCGTACTTGCCAAAGAGCACGCGGTCGCCGGGCTTGACGTCGATCGGGATCAGCTTGCCGCTGTCGTCGCGCTTGCCGGGGCCGACGGCGACGACTTCACCCTGGTCGGGCTTCTCGGCGGCGGAATCGGGGATCACGATGCCGGAGGCCGTCTTGCGCTCGTTGTCCAGGCGCTTGACGATCACACGATCGTGCAACGGACGAATCTTCATGGGTTCTCCTTTGGGTTGTAACGGTCTCGAAAAGTCGAGAAACGGGGAAAGTGTCCGGGCAGTGCCCGGGCGGTTTCGGAAAGTGTTAGCACTCGCCGAAACCGAGTGCTAATTGTATGGGCCGCGTCGGCGCTTTTCAAGTTCCGGCCCGGCGCCAGCAGCCTTTGGAAGCGGCGCAGCGGACCGGCCCGCTACGGCGTCCGCTCTCCGCTAGCGGCCTTTGAGTGACCTTCTGAAAACCGGCCATTTACGTGCTCGGCGTCGGCCATGCTTTCCCAGAAAATCGATGCGTAGTTAGCGTGTACTAACTTCTCTCTTCGGGAGTCGACCCCGGGGGGCGCGCCGAGTCGCTGCGCCGACGCACTGCCTACGCAGTGCCCAGCCCCGGCCAAGCCGGTGCCAGCCGGTTGTCGATGCCGAAAAGATCGAGCACCCGCGCCAGGGTGTGATCGACCATCTGCTCGATGCTGGCGGGGCGTTGATAGAAGGCGGGCACCGGCGGGAAAATTACGCCGCCCATCAGCGTCACCGCCTCCATGTTGCGGATGTGCGCGAGGTTCAGCGGTGCCTCGCGTACCAGCAGGACCAGCCGGCGCCGCTCTTTGAGGCACACGTCGGCGGCGCGCGCGATCAGGTTGTCGGCCAGGCCCTGCGCGCAGGCGGCGAGCGTTTTCATCGAGCAGGGGGCGACGACCATGCCCGCGGTGGCAAAGGAACCGGAGGCGAGTGTCGCGCCGATGTCGTTGACGTTGTGCGCCACATGCGCGAGGCGCTCGACGTCGCCGCGCTTCAGGCCAAGCTCCTGATGCGCGTTGAGCACCCCGGCCGACGACAGCAGCAGGTGCGTCTCGACCGTGCCGAGCGCGCGCAGATGCTCCAGCAGCCGCACGCCGTAGATGGCGCCCGAGGCGCCGGTGATGGCGACGATCAGCCGTTGCATCGCGTCGCCGCGGATGCGGATCGGAGCGCTACGCGGCGACCGCGCCCTGCTCCTTGAGCAGCGTCTGCAACTCGCCGCTCTGGAACATCTCCATCACGATGTCCGAGCCGCCGACGAACTGGCCGCCCACATACAACTGCGGGATGGTGGGCCAATTGGCGTACTCCTTCACGCCCTGGCGTACCTCGTCGTCTTCGAGCACGTTGACGGTGACGAGGTCTTTCACCCCGCACTGTTTGAGCACCTGCACTGCGCGGCCGGAAAAGCCGCACTGTGGAAACTGCGCAGTGCCTTTCATGAACAGCACGACTGGGTTTTCGGCGACGGTCTTGGCGATGAATTCCTTGGCGTCCATGGCGGTTCCTTGTGGAGACTGGCGCGGCAGTGTAGGCAAGGGCCGCGGCGCCGGTCAAACCGGAGTTAACCCCGCGCGTCCGTGCGTGACGCGCTCGATGCCGGCGGCGTCGCGCGCGGAGGCGACGGCGTGCAAGCCGGCCGCCGCAAAGAGTTCGCGCACCGCGGCCGCCTGCGCGTAACCGTGTTCGACGCCGAGCCAGCCGCCGGGCGAGAGATGCGCCGGCGCGCCGGCGACGACGGCGCGCAGACAAGCCAGGCCGTCGCCGCCGTCGGTGAGCGCGAGCGCCGGCTCGTAGCGCAGATCGCCCTCACTCAAATGCCGGTCGCCCGCGGCCACGTAGGGCGGGTTGGCGACGATCGCCTCGAAGCGCCGCCCGGCCGCCAGCGGCGCGTACCAGTCGCCCTCGATGAACTCGACGGCCGCGCCTAGCCGCTGCGCGTTCCCGCGGGCGAGCGCGATGGCCGCGGCAGAACACTCCACCGCCGTCACCCGTGCCTGCGGCGCTTGCAGCGCCAGCGTGATCGCGATGCAGCCGGAGCCGGTGCCGAGGTCGAGAATGCTTGCCTCGGTCATTCCTTCGGCAGCGGGAATCCAGCGCCTTCGACCAAGGTCGCTGGATTCCCGCTGCCGCGGGAATGACGTAGAAGGCAGCGCCGCGAGCGTCAACTCCACCAGCAACTCCGTCTCCGGCCGCGGAATCAGCACGGCCGGGCCGACCGCAAACTCGCGCCCGTAGAACTCACGCCGGCCCAGCAGATACGCGAGCGGCTCGCCCGCGCGGCGCCGGCGAGTCAGTTCGGCAAAGCGTTCGCCCGCGTCGTCTGCCACCACGCGCTCGGGATACGCGACCAGCATCTCGCGCCGCACACCCTGCGCCGCCGCCAGCAGCGCGCGCGCTTCCGCGAGCGGCAGCCCGCTCGCGGCCAGCCACTCGCCGACGGTCACGCCACCTCGCCCAACGCCGCCAGTTGCTCGGCCTGGAACTCGGCCGTCAGCGCAGCGCCGAGATCTTCCAGATCGCCGTCCATGATCTGGTCGATCTTGTACAGCGTCAGGTTGATCCGGTGGTCGGTCACCCGCCCCTGCGGGAAGTTGTAGGTGCGGATACGCTCGGAGCGGTCGCCGGAGCCGATCAGGCTCTTGCGCGTGCTCGCCTCCTTCGCCTGTTGCGCGCGCTGCTTCTGGTCCTTGATGCGCGCGGCGAGGATCTTCATCGCCCGCTCCTTGTTCTTGTGCTGGCTGCGGTCGTCCTGGCACTCGACCACGATGCCGGTCGGCAGGTGCGTGATCCGCACCGCGGATTCGGTCTTGTTCACGTGCTGCCCGCCGGCGCCGGAGGCGCGATAGACGTCGATGCGGATTTCGGTCGGGTCGATCTTCACGTCGTCGATCTCGTCGGCCTCGGGCAGCACCGCCACCGTGCAGGCGCTGGTGTGGATGCGCCCCTGCGCCTCGGTCTCCGGCACCCGCTGCACGCGGTGGCCGCCGGACTCGAACTTGAGCTTGGAGTAGGCGCCGGCGCCGACGATGCGCACGATCGCCTCCTTGTAGCCGCCCAGATCGGACTCGCTGGACGACACCAGTTCCGTCTGCCAGCGGTGCCGCTCGGCATAGCGCAGGTACATCCGGAGCAGGTCGCCGGCGAATAGCGCGGACTCGTCGCCGCCGGTGCCGGCGCGGACTTCCAGAAACACGTTGCGCTCGTCGTTGGGGTCGCGCGGCAGCAAGAGCTTCTGCAACTCGTCTTCCAGCGACTCGCTGCGGACGCGCGCGGCGTGCAGTTCTTCCTCCGCCAGCGCGCGCATGTCCGGGTCGGTCAGCAGGTCTTGCGCGCTCAATGCGTCGGCCTGCGCGCGGTTGTAGTCGTTAAAACGCGCCACCACCGGCTCGATCTCCGCGCGCTCCTGCGACAGCGTGCGAAAGCGGTTCAGGTCGCGCGTGGCGTCCTCGTGCGACAGCAGGCCGTCGATCTCCTCCAGCCGGCGCGCGAGCTGGGTGAGCTTGGTGTGCATCGAAGGTTTCATCGGGGCTTTCCCGCGAGCGCACGCAAGCTCGCACGCGCCAAGCGCGTGCACGCCACGGTCGCCAGCTAATGATCGGAAGAAGAGTTGTAGAAGCGCGCGAGCAGCGCCAGCAGCCGCGCGCGGGCGGCTTCGTCGTCGTTGGCCGACTGGTGCAGCGCGCTGACGGGAGCGTGCAGGAACTTGTTGGTCAGCGCCTGCGCCAGGTGTTCGAGCACCGCCTGCGGGTCGTCGCCGCGCGCCAGCTGCTTGCGCGCGCGCTCGACCTCGGCATCGCGCAGCGCCTCGGCGCGGCTCTTCAGGCCCTGGATCACCGGCACCGCATGCCGCGTTTGCAGCCAGGCTTCGAAGTCGCGCACGCGCGTTTCGATGATCGCCTCGGCTTGCGACACCGCGGCCTGGCGCGACTCGGTGCCGGTCTTGACGACCTCGCCCAGGTCGTCGACGGTGTAGACGTACACGTCGTTCAGTTGGGCGACTTCCTGCTCGACGTCGCGCGGCACTGCCAGATCGACGATGAACATCGGCCGATGGCGCCGCGCCTTGAGCGCGCGCTCGACCATGCCCAGGCCGATGATCGGCAGCGTGCTCGCGGTGCACGACACCACCACGTCGTAGCGCGGTAGCGCTTCGGGCAGGCTCGCCAGCGGCAGCGCCTGCCCGTGCAGTTTGCCGGCGACCGTCTGCGCCCGCTCCAGCGTGCGGTTGGCCACGGCAATCGACTTCGGGTGACGCGCGGCAAAGTGGGTGGCGGTGAGTTCGATCATCTCGCCCGCGCCGACGAACAGGCAGTGGCTGTCGGCGAGGTCGCCAAAGATGCGCTCGGCCAGGCGCACGGCGGCGGCGGCCATCGACACCGAATGGGCGCCGATCTCGGTCGTGCTGCGCACTTCCTTGGCCACCGCAAAGGTGCGCTGGAACAGGTGGTTGAGCAGCAAGCCCAGCCCGCCGGCATCGCGCGCGAGCTTTTCGGCCTGCTTCATCTGGCCCAGGATCTGCGGCTCGCCCAAGACCATCGAATCCAGGCCACTGGCCACGCGGAAGGCGTGGCGCACCGCGTTGGCCTGCGGCAGCACGTAGGTGGAGCGCTTCAGTTCGGTCGCGTCCAGCCGCTTGGTTTCGGCCAGGAACTCGCCCAGCGCGCCGCTGGCGGTGTGCGGCTCTTCGACCGCGCAGTAGAGTTCGGTGCGGTTGCAGGTGGAGACGATGGCCGCTTCGGTCAGTTGGCCGTGCTCGCGCGCACTCAAGGCGTCGCGCATGCGGGCGATGGTGTGGCCGACCTCCTCCGGCACGAACGCCATCTTCTCGCGCAGCGAAAGCGGCGCGGTCTGATGGTTCAGGCCGAAGGTCAGCAGGTGCATAAAGTCTTGACGCAGCAACCGATTATATTGACCGGGCTGCCGAGAGTAACGCTACCGGTGGCAGCCGACTTCTGATCCAGATCATGCGCGGCGCTGCCGCGCTGCCGCAAACGATGAGCCGCAAAGCTGACGCCGACCTGCTGCCCGCGCTGCCCGCCACCCGCGACGACGCCGAGGCGGCGCGCCGCCGCGCCCGCAAGCGGGTGACCAAGCGGGCGGCGATCTCGGCGGTGGCCGCGGCGGTGCCGGTGCCGGGGCTGGACATCGCCGTCGATCTGGCCACGCTGACCGCGATGCTGCACGAAGTCAACGCCGAGTTCGGCCTCACGCCCGAGCAGATCGAGCGGCTGACCCCGCGCAAGCGCCTCACCGTCCACCGTGCGCTGGAAGTGGCCGGCACCACGATGGCCGGACGGTTGATCACCCGCCAACTGGTGCTGACCGTCATCAAGCGCGTGGCGGCGAAGGCCGCCACCACCAGCGCGCTGCGGATCGTGCCCTTTGCCGGCCAGGTGGCGGCGGCCACGATCTCCTTTGGCCTGATCAAGCTCATCGGCGAGCGGCACATCGCCGAATGCCTGGCGGTGGCCGAGCAACTCCAGCGCGGCGACGCGGGCGCTTGAACCGCTGTCCGAAAATGGCATGCGGCCGCAGGGCGCGGCGAAGCAAAATCGGCCTCCCATCGTCTTCCCGAACAGGAGCGACCCGCTATGCGCATCTCCGCAACCCTGGCCCTCGTGGCCGCCGTGTTGGCTACTGGCTGCGTCTCCAACGCGCAGTACCTGCAACAGCTGGAACCTAAAGCGATCGAAACCGCGGTCAACCGCGGCCGCTTTGAGATGAACTGCCCGACCGCTACCGGCACAATTCTGTCCAAGGACATGTTGCAACCGGTCGTGCAGGGCGGCTTTTACGTGCGCGGCGGGCCGGAGCGTGCGGAGTACACGGTGGGCGTGTCCGGTTGCGGCGAGCGGGCGACCTACCTCGTGATCTGCCCGCTCGACCAATCGGGCTGCTGGACCGCCGGCGCGCGCAACATCATTCGGCAGCAGTAAGCGGCGCGGCCCGTCGGCCGCGTGGCGGAGAGTCAAGTGAAGGTTCCGACAAGCCAGGCCGAGCTGGGCGAGGCGGTGATTTCCACGGCGGCGGCCCCAAGCCTCGAGCGTGAACGGGTAGTGGTCATGGCAGCGCTCGCTGGGCATTGGGGGGCTTCGATGCGGTGCTCGTGCGGGCCACGGCGTATGGCCGCAGCACGGGGAAGCCCCGCAGGTGGCTGGTCGGGCTGGCGGATGCAGCTGAAGCGCGCCTTGCTGCTGGTCGCTCTGTGCTTGTTTGGCTCGGCAAGCGCGCAACCGGCGCCTGCCCGCGCCGTGCTCGAAGCCGCGCAGAAGGGCGACGCGCCGGCGCAATTCAAGCTCGGCGAAATGTACGACCTGGGCCAGGGCGTGCCGCAGGACTACGCGCAGGCGGTCAAGTGGTACCGCGCCGCCGCCGAGCAGGGCTTGGCCGCGGCGCAGTTTGCCCTGGCGGAGATGCTCAAGAACGGCGACGGGGTCGCCAAGAACCTCGCCGAGGCGGTGCGCTGGTACCGGCGGGCTGCCGACCAGAACCACGCCGGCGCGCAACTGCTGCTCGGCGTGCTGGCCGAAAGCGGCACCGGCATGCCGCACAACGCGGCCCAGGCGGCACAGTGGTACCGGCTGTCCGCCGAGCAGGGCGATGCGCGCGCGCTGCTGCTGCTTGCCAACCTGTACCAGACGGGGCAGGGTGTGCCCAAGAGCGCGGTGGCGTCGTGGGCGCTGTACACGCGCTCGCTGGCGGTGGACGGCTCGCGCGCGAATCCATCCGCCGAGCATCGTGCGCAACTGTCGCGCAGCATGACGGCGCAGCAAGTGCAGGCGGCGACCCGGCTGGCGGAAGATCTCGCGCGGGCGGGAAACTTTGCCAAGGCGCTGGATTCGGCGGTAGCCGGCGCGACCGCGCCATAAGGGCGCGACCTCGTCCGCATCGGTCGCTGCAAACAAAAAGGCCGCGAGCGATGTCGCGGCCCAGATCCGGCATGAACGCTGCGAGTCCAAGCGGCTGAACAAGCTTGGCCAGAACCGCCTTCACGCTCCGTCGCCCGCCCGCGTAGCGCCCGGCAGGGCGGCACAAAGCGCTGTGCCTGGCAGCGGATTGCGCCAAACGAGATGTTCCGCGGCCGGACTGCATCGACCCCGGTGCGCCCCACCGTTTGCGGCGCGCTGCGTCGCCGATGCCGGCGACTTTCGTTCGCCGCGGCGCTGCGAACTTACTTGGCGCCCGGCTTGGCCGCCCAGGCGGCGCACCAGCCTTTGGCCGCAACCAGCCCGCCGGCGAAGGCGGAGCAGGTGCCCTCGTTGGGGCCTTTGGGGCCATACAGCGCGCAGTTGTCGCAGAACTGCTTCGGGTCTTTGCGCCCGGGCGCCTTGGTCGCATCGACGACGTACTGCAGCGCCTTGGCCTGGGGCGAATTGGGATCGACCTTGGCTTGCGCGTGAGCGGTGCCGACCAACCCCGCCAGCGGCAGTGCGGAGGCCCCGGCGACGGTCAGGCGGATGAAGCGGCGACGGCTTTGATTTTCGGACATGACAACGACTCCAGCAGTGTTGAGGGAAAGGGCGGCGCACTCGCGGCGCACCGCGGGGCCGAATACTAGTCCGCGCCGCGACGATGCGACAGTGACCGTCCGTACACGGCGCCCGAGGCGGTCAGTCGGCCGCGACCAGCGCCGGCGGCTGCCAAGTGCCTGCGCCCGCCGGCAGGATCGACGGCGGCTCGGTCTTCGGCCAGTACAGCCGCATCAGCAGAAACACCGGGCCGTTCGGCGCCGGCAGCCAATTCGACGCGCGGTCCTTGCCCGGCGCGTCCTTCTGCACGTAAATCGTCAGCGAGCCGTCTTTGTTGCGCTTCATGGTCGGCAGCAGCGCCGAGTTGACGAGGTAACGGTCGATCGGGTTCTCGATCAACAACCGCGTCTTGCCGACGTACATCGTCACCGACCAGAACGAGTTGACCGGCGGCAGCGAGTTCTTGGCAAACGTGATCGTGTACTTGTCCTTGCGGGTGTCCAAGGGGATGCCGTTGCCCGTGTGGCGTGTCGCCGGATACGTGGCTTCGATCGCGTCGTTGCCGTAGATGCCCAAGCGGGCGGCCGCCGCGCGCAGCAGCCAGTCGCCGTTGAAAAAAGCCCGGTCGCCGAACGCGTCGGAAACCTTCCAGCCGTTGATCGTCTTGCCGATATTGGCGACCCGCTCGTCGACTTTCCGGTCGCCTTCCTTCATGCCGAGCAGGATCGCGGCCTTGTGCTCGGCCGACAGATCCTTGAGTGCGAGCTTCCTGCCGGGGCCGACGCCGATCGTGGCGAGCTTGGCGCGGATCGCTTCCTCCTCCGGCCCCGCCGGCGCGAACTGCAACACGAAGTCCAGGTACTCGAAGAAGTTGGTCTTGACCATCTCCTGGTCGATCTTCGGCCAGTCGATCGCGGCCGCTGCCGGCGGGGCCGGCGGCTTGAGGAAACTCGACAGCGGCTGCGCCGCGTAGCCGTCCTGCACCTTGATCACGCTGGGCATGTCGGCCGGATAGAGCAACTGGGTGCGAAACAGTGCGAGCGAAGAGTCCGAACCCGAGCGAAACACTTTGTCGATCCCGGCCGGGGTGTCGCCCTGCCAGCGCGGCCCGGCGATCAGGTAGTGGCCCGCCTTGCTACCGGTGGCGCGGCTGCCGATGAAGCCGTAGTTGAAGGTGTTGCCGTCGACCAGTTGCACCGAGTAGTAGCGCTTCGGGTGCGCCGCAGGCACCGAGATCACCATCGGCTCGGCGCGTAGGTCCAGCCAGACGATCGAATAGGGCGTGTCGCTGTTGGGTGTGACGACCGCGGTGTCGGCGGGCGTGAACACGCGCCGCTCGTTGAACAGCGTGTTCGGCGGCGCCTTGAACTGGCCGGAGTTCTTGTCGATGGTGAACGCGTACTGCACCGCGTAGTTCATCACCAGCGGCAGACCGTAGACGAAGCCGGCTTCGGCGATGGTCTTGACCTCTTCGACGCTCGGCGCCGCCACGCCGGCGGCCATGACTTTCTTGGTGGTCTGCGCGACCGGGTCTTCTTTCTTGCCGCAACCGGCGAGCAGCGCGAGCGTCGCCGCAAGGCCGGCGCAGAGTTCGAGCAACCAAGGCGGCATGGCGTTTTTCCTCGGTGCCGCGAAAGGCGCGCAAAGTAACGCAGCGCTTGGCAGCCACCTTGTGGCGTGCGAGCATTCGGCGCCATGAACGCCAGCGCACTTGCCGCGATCGCTTTCGTCTGCGCTTTTGGTGGCGCGCTCGCCGGCATGGCGGTGCGGCGGGCGATGCCGCAACACCACTTCGACGCCGATTCGCGCGACACGATCAAGGTGGGCGCCGGCTTGATTGCCACGATGACGGCGCTGGTGCTGGGTCTGGTCACCGCGTCGGCCAAGAGCACCTTCGACAGTGCCACCGCCAACGTACAGCAGGTGGCGGTGGATGTGCTGGTGCTCGACCGCACGCTGGCGCGCTACGGGCCGCAGACCCGCGAGGTTCGCACCGCGCTGAGAGACGCGATCTCGACCCGGGTCGATTCGATCTGGCCGCGTGGCGCGGCGCGATCGGCGTCCGTGGACCCGTCGCAAGGCATCGTCGGAGCCAACGCGGAGTCGGTGGCCCGGGCGATCCATGCGTTGCAGCCGGCCGACGACGCGCAGCGTGCCTTGCAGGCGCGCGCCACCGATCAAGCCGAAACCTTGCTCAAGTCGCGCTGGCTGGTGCTGAGCGCCACCGAGGCCTCGATCCCGCTGCCCTTCATCGCGATCCTGCTGGCCTGGCTGGCGGCGATCTTCGCCAGCTTCGGCCTGTTCGCGCCGCGCAACGCGACGGTGATCGCCACGCTGTTCGTCTGCGCGGTGTCGGTGGCCGGCGCGCTGTTCCTGGTGCTCGAGATGGAATCGCCGTTCGACGGCCTGCTGCATGTCTCCGACCAGCCGCTGCGCTATGCGCTGGCGCGGCTGGGTCGATGAGCGTCAGGGCATCGGCGTCGGAATCACCGTGTAGTGCACCCCGCCCGCGCCGTAGGCGGGTTGGAACCAGGTATTGCCGCACAGGTAGTAGCTCTTGCCGCCGACGGTCGGTGTGGCACAGCCGGCCGGCAGTGCGGCGTAACTGACGCCCATCGCGTAGCCGCCTGGCGGCGGTCCGCCCACCACCGGGGCTGTGCCGGCCGCACCCGCGGCCACGCCAGCGCTATAGGCACTGGTGGCGCTCGCGGCACCAGCGGCCACACCGGCGTTATAGGCGCCGGTGTTGGCGGCAGCGGTATTGGCGCTGCCCGCAACATAGCCCGACGCATAGGCGTTGTTGGCCGCCGCCGCGCTGTTGGCCGCGGAGGCCGAGGCCATCGCCGCGCCGGCGGCCACGCCGACCACGGCGCCCGCGGCGGCGGCGCAGCCGTAGCAGCCGGTCGCCGGCGGCGGGTAGTAAGGCGCGGGTACCGGCGGCCGGTAGGCGGGGTAGCCGTAGGCCGGTGCCCCGGGCGGGTGGTAGTAGGTCGAGCCGCCGGGGTAGCTGTGATAGGCGCCTTCGCCGTACGCGCCCTCGGTCTTGCCGCCGTACATGTTGGTGTGCTCGGTGCCGCCGTAGGCCGAATGCGCGGTGCTGCCACCGTAGACGTTGCTGTGCTCGGCGCCCTGACCGGCGCTGTACGACGTGCTGCCGCCGTAGCGGTTGTCGTGGCTGGTCGAGCCGTAGCTGTGCGAGGTGCTGCCGCCGAAGCGGTTGGCGCTGGCCCAGGCGGCGGCATTGCCGGCCCAGACCGTGCCGAGAGCGGCGACGGCCGCCGCCAGTGCGAGTTTGTTCATCGCGAGACTCCTCATTGCGGTTTGGCCGCCGGGGCGGCGGGCTTGGCGAGCGGCTTGATGGGCGGACTCTTCGGCAGCTTGGGCTTGGCGAAGTCGATCTTCTTCGCCGTCTGCACCTTGTCCGACGCAAAGCTCGTCGGCGCGACCGGCGCGCCAAGTTGCCAGTTGGTCAGTTCCATGTCGTAGCGCAACTGCTTCGGGTCCGCCGCGTAGATCGCGCGGAAGCGCCGCGGCAGCTTGTCCTCCACGCCGATCCACATTTGCAGGAACACGTCCTTGTTGGCCCAGACCACGCTGTCGGTCTTGACCCCGCCGACGATGCCCGACGGCCCGAGTTCGAAGGCCAGCAGCGCGCCCTTGGCGAGCGCTGCGTAGGGGTCGTCGAGCAGCAGGTCTTCGAACGGGAAGTAGATGTCCGCGGCCCTGAAGGCGGCATCGAGTGCAGCACCGATGGTCGGCGGCGCGGCGACGACCGCCGCCAGATCGGCCGCCGGCAGATAGACCGCCATTGCCTTGCCGTCGTAATAGAACTCCGACGGTGGGCCGTCGCCGGGGCTTACCACGCGCAGCTTGTCGGGGCGCTGCAGCGTCACGTCGTAACGCGTGGTCGTGACTACCGGCGGGCCGTAGCGGCTCGGGTGTTCATAACTGACTGTGGCGGTAAACGACATCGTCTGCGCCGCGGCCAGCCTGGCACTGGCGGCTTTGATCAGTTCCAGCGCGCGCGGCTCAACCACGAACTGCCGCTTGGCTGGCGCCTTCTTGGTGGTCTTGGTCGCTTGCGTTGCCGGCGGCTGCTGCTGCGCACCGGCCACCGCCGCCACGGCAAGGCCGAGCGCCAGCGCGAGCGCGCGCCGGCGCGTCTGCACTTTGATCATCGTTACTCCCTCGTTGTCGGCAGCGCGCCGGCGGCCGTTACGGAATCATTCCGCACTGGAACATCTTGCTCACCACCGGAGTTGCGACCTTGGCGAAAAAGGCCTGCTGCATCTGCGGGTTGCTGCGCAGCGCTTCGATGGCGCGCTGCTCCATTTCGGGCTTCGGTTGACCCTGTCCTTTTACCTTCTCCTGCCACAACTGCTCGCAAGTCGCGGTCTGATACTTCTGGATGACCTTGTCGGCCACGCGGTCCATGATCGGGTACTGAGCCAGCGCGAGGCCGGCGGCGGCGGCAGTGGCGATGGCCGCAACGGTAAACAGGGTCTTCTTCATGACAGGGGCTCCGGGTGAGAGGAAAGAAACTCGCGGCGGCAGGTCTTCGGGGGCAAAGGCATGCCGCCGCGCGTTGAGGAGGCCGCTGGCGATCTGCTGCGCGGCGGCCCGGAACGAGCGGCTACGTCGGCCGCGCTTTTAGGGTCTTTCGATGCCGATGGCGACCGCCTCGGTGTAGGTGATCTTCATCTGATCGCCGACCTTGACGCCGGTCAGCATCGCCTTGTCCTTGAGCTTGACCTCGGCAAAGTGGCCGAGCGGCCCGCGCACGATCACGGTGCCCTTGGCCGGGTCGATCGCCCAGATGTTGGTGACCATCGTGACGCGACCGGCGGCGGCCATGCCGGGCTTGGCGCCGGGCTTGGCTTTGGCGGCGTCTTCCCACACCGTGGCCGAGCGGATGCCGTCGCCCTTCTGGAAGTCGATGACCAGCGCCTCGAAGTAGCGCACCACCAGCTGGTCGCCGACCTTGACCTGCGGCAGGTTCTTGACACTCTCATCGACCACCACCGAGAAGGTGTTGCCGGCCGGGCCGGTCAGCGTGACGATGCGGTTCTTGAGGTCGATCGCCTGTACGACCGCGGTGACCTTGACCGCGTCCATCTTGGCCGCGGCGTCGATTACCTTGGGCGCGGCTGCCGGCTGTTGCGCCAGCGCAGGAGCGCCGAAGGCGACGCCGAGCACAACGGCGACGGCAGTGGGAACGAGCTTCTTCATGATCGAGTTTCCTTTCTGAGTTGCGGTTACCAGTTGAACGCCACGCCGATCGCCGGCCCGTTGAAGGACAGCGACTGAATCGGCTTTCCGGACTTGAAGTCGTAATCGATGTAGCGCCAGGCGGCGAACAGTTCGCCCCAGCTAAACGAGTAGCCGACACCGGCCACCGCCTGCCAGGTGAACTGCGAGTTGCCGGTGCCGAGGTCGAGGTAGTACGGCACATACCAGCGCCCCTGCTCGCCGAAGCGCGCCCGCCCGCGCACGCCGACCACCGCGTCCCAGTTGGTCGCACTCACGTCGGTCGTGCCGCTGCGCCCCGGCAGGCCGGCCGCGCCGACGTTGCCGGCAAAGGCCCAATTCAGCGTCTGGTCCAGGCTCAGCACGCGCGCGCCGGCGACGGCGCTCAGGCTGTAGTCGGGCGACTCGATCAACGCGTAGGTGCCGACCAGCGTGGCGATCGTGGTCTTCACATCGAGGTCGAAGTTGGCGGTCAGGTCGGCCGGGATCGCCCGCCCGCCGAGCGAGAAGTCCCGCGTTGCGCCGTCGCTGCCGCCGACGTTGGAATAAAACATGTCCGCGAACACGCCCCACTTACCCTTCTGCGCCTCGAACGTGCCCATGAAGGCGAACTTCAGGCTCGATACCAGCGTGCCGGCATCGACGTCGATGTTCGGTCCCGCGCTGCCGGTCGGGAACTGGGTGGTGCCGTCCAGCTGCGGGAAGTAGCCGTACAGCGCGGCGCGGAAGCGCCAGTCGTCGGCGGACTTGTCCTGCGCCTGCGCGGCGGGCGCGGCGAGCGCGCTGGCGCCGGCGAGCAGCGCGGCGGCGATTCGGGTCTGTATAGGCATGGCAGTCGATCCTCGGTCGAAGGGTTACTTGGGGAGCGTCACTTGCATTTGCGGGAGCGACAACCGGTTGACGTCGTTGTTCAGGCGTACCAACTTTTGGTGACCGCCGATGGGCGCGTTCAATGGCTGGATGTTCAGAGCGTTCTGCCCGCCGGCGAGCGGTCCGGTGTTGAAGTTGGTGTTGCTCTGCAACGGGAAGCTGACCAGATTGGCTATTGGGTTCTGCGCCAGCTTGGCGAGCTCTTCGGCAGACAGTTCGGCGCGCGCGGGGGTGGTGGCCAGTGCGGCGGCCAGGGCCAGGGCGGCGGTGGCGAGCGATTGGCGCTGCATTCGCTTCGTCGGTTTCTTCCGGGTCATAGGCACGGACTTCGTTGGCGACGGTCTTGCCCCACCCCCCGCCCCACAACCCCGGGGGGGGGGGCGGAAACAAAC
>JBKCXU010000066.1:0-24597 GCA_046316025.1 Betaproteobacteria bacterium
GTACATCATCTTCAAGACCGACAAGCCGACCGTCGTGTGGCGCGAGGAGTTCGAGCTGCCCGAGGCGCCCCCGACCTGGGGCCCCGGCGAGGCGATGGGCATCTTCACCATCTCGCCGGACCGCAGGACCGCGGTGACCGAACGCATCGTCCCCACCCGTGTGGGCTTCATCGCCAACGAATGGCGCTATGCGCCGGGCGACCCGATCGGCAAGCACGCGATGCGCGTCTACATCGACGGCCAATTGATCCGCGAATTCAAGTTCGACATCGACCCTGCACTGGATGCGCCCCCGCGTGACCCGCATCATCGCAATCGCGGAAGCGGCGGCGGCACGCGAGCGTAGGGAAGCGCTGGAGAAGCGTAGCGAGCCGCCCAAGTCCGTCCCGCGGAGCGCACCCCACACAGCGGGGCACGCCGCGTGCCGCAGGGACCAACTCCACTTCTCAGTCATTGGGACAGTTTCGTCGTTCCCGCGAAAGCGGGAACCCAGCAACTCTCGCGAAAGACACTGGATTTCCGCTTTCGCGGGAATGACGTGCCTTTGTTGTCCGAATGAAGTGGAAGTGGAATAAGTCGGGCCGCGCAGTAGCTTATTCGGTGTTTCCTACGGCTTGTCGCGCGACGGCAGGCGGTACAGCCAGACCGAAACCGCCACACCGATGGCCGCGATCAGAAGCTTCAGCCACAGCGCTTCAACGACGAAGACGATGGAACTGCCCATCGTCAGCGCCATCAGCGCGATGGCGGTGAGCTTCGTGCGGTACGGTACCGAGCGGTGCTTGCGCCACTCGTGGATCAGCGGGCCGAAGGTACGGTTGGCGAGCAGCCAGTCGTAAAAGCGGCGCGAGCTGCGCGCAAAGCATGCGGCGCCCAGCAGCATGAAGGGGGTCGTCGGCAGCAGTGGCAGAAAGATGCCGAGCACGCCCAGCGCCACGCACAGGCTGCCGGCAGCGATGAGCAGCGCGCGCACCAGCGGCGAGCTGTGCTCGCGCACGGGGTCGAGGTTGTCTTCCTGCGCCGCCATATGGGCACCCTACTCCCGTCGTTCCCGCGCACGCGGGAACCCAGCGGTACCGGCGAGAAAGACTGGATTCCCGCTTGCGCGGGAATGACGGGTCTTCGTTGACCGATTGAGGCGGAAGCAAGAATCGATGTTCATCGGCGCAAACTGTCCCACACCTTTTGCAGACGCTTGACACTGACCGGCATCGGCGTGCGCAACTCCTGCGCGTAGAGCGACACGCGCAGTTCTTCCAGCAGCCAGCGGAACTCTTCCAGCCGCGCGTCGGCCACGCCTTTGCGGGCGGCGACTTCGCGCTGCCAGGGCACGGCCAGCGCGGCGATCTCCGCCTGCCGCGGCGCGTCGCGCGCGGGGTCGGACTTGAGCTTGTCCAGCCGCGCGGCGATGGCTTGGAGATACCGCGGGTAATGCGCAAGCTGCGCGGCGGGTGTCTCGACGATGAAGCGCTTGCCGAACAGCCCACGCAACTGCTGCTCCATATCCGCCACCGCCGGCGCAAAGGCACGCGCGGCGGCGAGCTTGCGCGGCAGCGTGGCGGCCTCTTGCGCGATGGTGGCGAAAAGCCGAGCCACTTCCTGCGCGATCAGTGCGAGCTTGCCCCGCGCCTCGGTCTTGCGGGCGACAAAGCTCGCGTTGTCGGTGGGCCAGGGCTCGGTGAGCGCGGTGCGGTCCAGCGCCGCCGCGACCACCTGCTCGCGCAAGTCTTCGAAGCTCGGCACCGCCGCTGCCAGCGCCGGCAGCGTGCCCGCCTGCATCTGTGCGGTGTGCAGGCTGGCCAGGTTCTTCTCGACGAACTTGACCTGCTCGCGCAGTTGCAGGCGGAACAACCGGCGCAAGCCGTCGCGGTGCGCGAGGCGCGCCTGCCGCGGGTCGTCGAAGACTTCCAGCGCGCAGTGGTCGGTGCGATCGACCAGCGCCGGATGGCCGATCAGCGTCTGGCCGCCGCGGCGGATCTCCAGCAGTTCCGGCAACTCGCCGAAGTCCCAGTCGGCGATCTCTTCCGGCAGGCCGTCGGCCACGCTCGCATCGGCCTGCGCCACCGATTGAAACTCCTGCTGCGCCTGGCTGCCGAACTCCGCGCGTAACTGCGGCAGGCTGCGGCCCATCGCCAACTGGCGGCCGTGCTCGTCCACGACCTTGAAGTTCATCGTCAGGTGCGCGGGCAGGGTCTCCAGCTTGAAGTCCTCTGCCCGCACGGCGAGCGAGCGCTGCGCGCGCAGATCGGCGATCAGCGCCTCCAGCAGCGGCTGCGCCGGCGCCGCCACCGTGGCGCCCTGCCGTTCGACAAAGCCCGCCGCGTAGTCCGGCAGCGGTACGCAATGGCGGCGCAGCTTCTGCGGCAGCGACTTCAACAGCAGGTGCACTTTCTCCTTGAGCATCCCCGGCACCAGCCACTCGCAGCGCTCGCCATCGACCTGGTTCAGCGCAAAAAGCGGCACCGTGAGCGTCACGCCATCGCGCGCGCTGCCCGGCTCGAAGTGGTAGGTGAGCGCCATCGTCACGCCGCGCAAAACGATCTGCTTCGGGAAGAAGTCCGTGGTGACGCCCGCAGCCTCGTGCCGCATCAGCTCGTCGCGCGACAGGAAGAGCAGCTTCGGCTGTTGGCGCTCGGCCTCGGCGCGCCACTTGTCGAAGGTCGCGGCCGAGCACACGTCAGGCGGGATCGACTGGTCGTAGAACGCGAAGATCAACTCGTCATCGACCAGCACGTCCTGGCGGCGCGCCTTGTGCTCCAGCTCGCGAATCTCGCGCAGCAGCCTCTGGTTGTGCGCAAAGAACGGCGCGCGCGTGTCCAGCTCGCCCGCGACCAGCGCCTCGCGGATGAAGATCTCGCGCGCCGCCTTGGGGTCGCGCACGCCAAAGTTCACGCGCCGCTGCGCATACACCGTCAGCCCGTGCAGCGTGGCGCGCTCAAACGCCATCACCTGCCCGGCGCGCTTTTCCCAATGCGGTTCGGCCCAGGACTTCTTCAGCAGATGCGCACCGGCGCGCTCCAGCCACTGCGGCTCGATGTTGGCCACGGTGCGCGCAAAGAGGCGCGAGGTTTCCACCAGTTCCGCCGCCACCACCCAGCGGCCCGCCTTCTTCACGAGTGGCGAGCCCGGCCAGACGAAGAACTTGATGCCGCGCGCGCCCGCATACGGCGGCTCGCGATAGTCGGCATCCAGCGTCTTGAAGCCAATGTTGCCGAGCAGTCCAGCGAGCAGCGCCAGATGCAGTTGCTCGTAGGTCGCGGGCGCGGCGTTGATGCGCCAGCCCTGCTCGGCGACGATGCTGTGCAACTGCGCGTGCACGTCGCGCCAATCGCGAACGCGGCGCGGCGACAGGTAGAGCGTGTGCAACTCGTCGGCCAGCTTGCGGTTGGACTTCTTGTGCTCGATGCGCTCTTCCAGAAAATCCCAGAGCTTGACCAGCGACAGGAAGTCGCTCTTCTCGTCGGCAAAGCGCCGGTGCGCTTGATCGGCCGCCTGCTGGGCATCGAGCGGGCGCTCGCGCGGGTCCTGCACCGATAGCGCCGCGGCGATGACGAGCACTTCGCGCAGCGCCTGCGCATCGCGCGCGCCGAGCAGCATCCGCCCCACGCGCGGGTCGAGCGGCAGGCGGGCGAGTTCGCGGCCGATGGTGGTGAGTTCGTTGTTCTCATCGACGGCGTTTAACTCCGCCAGCAGGTCGTAGCCGTCGGCGATCGCCCGCGCCGGCGGCGACTCGACGAAGGGAAACTCCCGCACGTCGCCCAGGCCCAGCGCCTTCATCCGCAGGATCACCGCGGCCAATGAGGAGCGCAGCACTTCGGGGTCGGTAAAGCGCGGGCGGCGCGCGTAGTCCGCTTCGTCGTACAGACGAATGCAGATGCCGTCGGCCACGCGCCCGCAGCGGCCGGCGCGCTGCTGCGCCGCGGCCTGCGAGATCGGCTCCACCCGCAATTGCTCGACCTTGTTGCGGTAGGAGTAGCGCTTCACGCGCGCCAGCCCCGTGTCCACCACGTAGCGGATGCCGGGCACGGTAAGCGAGGTTTCCGCCACGTTGGTGGCCAGCACGATGCGCCGCGCGCCGCCGGGGCGGAACACGCGCTCCTGCTCCTCCGCCGACAGGCGGGCAAAGAGCGGGAGGATTTCGGTGCCCGGCGGGTGGCGCTTGCGCAGCGCCTCGGCGGCCTCGCGAATCTCACGCTCGCCGGGCAGGAACACCAGCACGTCGCCGCGGCCGGCCATCGCGCACTCGTCCACCGCGTCGACGATGCCATCCATCAGCGTGCGATCGTCGGCGTCGTCTTCGTCCTTGTAGGGACGGTAGCGGACTTCGACCGGATACAGCCGGCCCGAGACTTCGACGACCGGCGCCGGCACGCCGTCGGTGCCGAAGTGCGCGGCAAAGCGCTCGGCGTCGATGGTGGCCGAGGTGATGATGACCTTCAAATCGCGCCGGCGCGGCAGCAGCTGCTTGAGATACCCGAGCAGAAAGTCGATGTTCAGGCTGCGCTCGTGCGCCTCATCGACGATCAGCGTGTCGTACTCGCGCAGCAACGGGTCGGATTGGGTCTCCGCCAGCAGGATGCCGTCGGTCATCAGCTTGATGCGCGCCGACCGCTGGGTCTGGTCGGTGAAACGCACCTTGTAGCCGACGACTTCACCGAGCGGCGAAGCGAGCTCCTGCGCGATCCGGCGCGCGATGCTCGAGGCGGCGATCCGCCGCGGCTGCGTGTGGCCAATACGCTTGCGCTGCCCGCGCCCGGCGGCGAGACAGATCTTCGGCAGTTGCGTGGTCTTGCCTGAGCCGGTCTCGCCGCAGACGATCACCACCTGATGCGCGGCGATCGCCCGCGCGATCTCGTCGCGCCGCGCACTGACCGGAAGTTCTTCCGGAAAGCGGATCGCGAGGTTGGCGTACGAGCGTGGCGCGACGGCGGGGTTATCGACTGGCACTTCAACCTGCTGCGCAACGCGCAGCCGATGCGCGGCGGTGGTGCCACAACCCCCACCCACAGCCCGCGGGGGGGTGGGGCAAGACCGCCGCCTAGAGGAACGCAAACACAGCACGTAACGCTGTATTCGAGGGCGGATCAGTATACTTTTTGCGCCTCTCCTCCTCTGCGCAATGCCCTCCCCGTCCGCCGCCGACCCCACCGCCGACCGCGCGCGCTTCGTCGGCTGGCTGCGCGAGGTCGCCCCCTACGTGCATGCGTTCCGCGGCCGCACCTTCGTGGTCGGCTGCGCGGGCGAGTTGATCGCCGCCGGACGGCTCGACGCGCTGGTGCACGACCTGTCGCTGCTGCACGCGCTCGGCATCCGGTTGGTGCTGGTGCACGGCTCGCGCCCGCAGGTGCAGGCCCAGCTCGCGGCCAAGGGCGTCGCAAGCCGCTACGCGCACGGCCTGCGCATCACCGACGCAGCGGCGCTTGCCTGCGCCAAGGAGGCGATGGGCGCGATCCGGCTGGACATCGAAGCCGCCTTTACGCAGGGGCTGCCCTCGACACCGATGGCGCATGCGCGCATCCGCGTGGTCGGCGGCAACTTCGTCGTCGCAAGGCCGGTGGGGATCCTGGACGGCATCGACTTCGCGCACACCGGCGTGGTGCGCAAGGTGGATGCCGAGGCGATCCGCGCGCTGCTGGACGCCGGGCACATCGTGCTGGCCGGGCCGCTCGGCTATTCGGCCACCGGCGAAGCCTTCAACCTGACGATGGAGGACGTGGCCGCGCAGATCGCCGCCGCGCTCGGCGCCGACAAGCTGGTACTGATCACCGACATCGACGGCGTGCGCGACCGCGCCGGCACGCATTACGCGGAGCTGACCGTCGCGCAGGCGGAAGACATGCTGGCCGCCGGCGAGGTCGAGGCCGATGCCGCCTACACCCTGCCCTACCTGCTGCCCGCCTGCCGCCAAGGCGTGGCGCGCGCGCACGTGCTGCCCTATGCGCTCGATGGCGCGCTGCTGCTGGAACTCTTCACCCACGGCGGCGTGGGCAGCATGGTCACGGCCGAGGCGCTGGAGACGCTGCGCGAGGCGACCGTAGACGACGTCGGCAGCGTCCTCAAGCTGCTGGCGCCGCTGGAAGAAGAAGGCACACTGGTACGCCGCCCGCGCGAGCTTATCGAGCGCGAGATCGCCGGCTTTACCGTGCTCGAGCACGACGGCGTGATCTACGGCTGTGCGGCCTTGTACGCCTGGCCGGACGCGGCGATGGGCGAACTCGCCGCGCTCGCCGTGGACCCGGCGCGGCAGAAAGACGGCGCCGGCGAACGGCTGCTCAAGCGCGTGGAAGCGCGCGCGCGCGAGCAGGGCTTGCGGCGTCTCTTCGTGCTGACCACGCGCACCGCGCATTGGTTCATCGAGCGCGGCTTCGTCGCCGCCGACGTCGACGACCTACCGTTACAGCGGCAGCAGCTCTATAACTGGCAGCGCCGCTCGCAAGTGCTCATCAAGGACTTGTGAGCAGCCCGCAACCCAACCGACAACCGACAACCGACAACGGAGAACCGACAGATGGCCCGGATGGTGAACTGTGTGAAGCTCGGCCGCGAGGCCGAAGGACTGGACTTTCCGCCGGTGCCCGGCGACCTCGGCAAGCGCCTGTGGGAGAACGTCTCCAAGGAAGCTTGGGCCGCGTGGCAAAAGCATCAAACGATGCTGGTCAACGAGAACCGCCTGAACCTCGCCGACGCGCGCGCCCGCAAGTACCTGCTGACGCAGATGGAGGCGTACTTCTTTGGCGACGGCGCGGACGGCGTGGCGGGTTACGTGCCGCCGACTACTTGAACTCGCGCAGTTGCCAGAGGATCGCCTTGTCGAACGGCGACCACAGCGGCACGCGCACTTGGCCTGCCGCCAGCGCGCGCCGCGACCACTCGTTGCAGGTCATCCACGGCGAGTAGTTGACCCGCGCGACATAAAAGGCGTCGCTGGCGCCGTAGGGGCGCACGTCGAGTCGGATCGGCCGGCCTTTTTCGTCGCGCGCGAACGAGCCTCGCACGTAGGCCGCCAGCGGCCCGAACTGCGCCGGCGTCAGGCGCAGCGCTATGGCCTCGCCCGGCGCCGGCCTAGGCACGTATTCGATGTGCATGGCCCCCTGCCCCAGCCCGCCGATGGCGCGCAATGCCGTCAGTGGCTTGATGTCGGACCAGCGCGGCGTCTCGGCCATGAAGTCGCGATCGCCCCAGCCGAAGGCGATGTACGGCTGCGGTTGTTCCAGCCCGCGCAGATCGCTCAGCGGGAAGTCGCGCCGCCAGGTGGTGTACGGGCTGTCCGCCGGCAAGAGCAGCGTCACGTGGACGCCATTGGTACGGACAAAAACCGTGTAGCCGGACGGCGTGGTGCGGAAGTCCGGATTGACGGGTATCGATCCGAGAACCAATGCAACGAGCAGATAGAGCAAGGGCACCCCGATCAGCACCGAGGCAAAACCCCACAGCAGACGACGCAGCAGCACGGGCATCGAAGCTCCTTTACGGGCGGCGCGACTCGACCACACCCTGCTCGGTGCCGAGCAGCAGCACGTCCGCACCGCGCGCGGCAAACAAGCCGTTGGTCACCACGCCGGCGATCTGGTTGATCCGCATTTCCGTCCCGACCGGGTCGGTGATCGACAGGCCGTGCACGTCGAGGATCAGGTTGCCGTTGTCGGTGATGAAACCTTCGCGAAGTATGGGCGCGCCGCCGAGCGCGGCCAGTTGGCGTGCCACGTAGGCGCGCGCCATCGGGATCACCTCGACCGGCAGCGGAAAGCGGCCGAGCACCGCGACTTGCTTGCTTCCATCCGCAATGCAGACGAACTGCCGCGCCACCGCGGCCACGACCTTCTCGCGCGTCAACGCGCCGCCGCCGCCCTTGATCATCGCGAACGATGCGTCGATCTCGTCGGCGCCGTCGATGTAGACGGGCAGTGTTTCGACGTCGTTCAGTTCGACGATGCGGACGCCGTGACCCGCCAAGCGCTTGGCGCTGCGCTCGGAACTCGCCACTGCGCCCGCGAGGTGTGCCGCGTGCGGAGCCAACGCGTCGATGAACAAATCCGCGCTCGAGCCAGTGCCCACACCGATCACGGCGCCGGTGTCGAAGTGCGGCACCACATGGGCGACCGCCGCCTGCGCGACCGCGCGCTTCAATTCGTCCTGCGTCATCGCTTGGCGACCCCTTTTGGTTTGTGCGAGTCTAGCCAAGCGGCACACGATCTCTGCGCTACCGCGCTTGACGCAGTCCCGTCTGCTACCGGGGCTGCCACCGGCAAGGGAGTCATAGCGGTTGACTTGGATCAAGACTCGATGCCAACCGCGTTGACCGCGGCCCACGCACCAAGACACGATCTGGTCGAATCGTTAAGATGAGCGATCCTGCATCAAGAGCACATCAGGAGCAAACGGAATGTCTGGTTTTGCTAGGCGAGGCTTGACCGCTGCAGCTTTCTCGGTGGCGCTTTTAAACTCCATCGGCGCATTCTCTAAGGAACCCCCTCCGGTCGATCAAATCATCGTCAAGTTCGCCGTCGCCGATGATCGAGTGGGAACCGCGTCGGCCCGCGAGGAGGCCGTGTCCAAGGAGGTAGGACTGCGCGCCAAACGCTTGCGGGTCACTGGCGGCGGCGCCCAGGTTTTCAAGCTTGAAAGGGCCGTTCCGCACTCCGACGCCAAGCGCGCGGCGGATCGCATTGCAAAACAACCAGGCGTTCTGTGGGCCGAGCCGGACGCCATCATGGTTCCCATGCAGACACAGATTCCGCCGAACGATCCGCAGTTCGCCGGTCAATGGAATCTGACCGATGCCGTGGGCGGTATCAATGTTGACACTATCTGGCAAAAAAATACGGGGCGCTCGATAACTGTCGCTGTGGTGGATACGGGAATCGCTACGGCCACTACAACAGCTGGGGCCGTTGTCACGCCGCCCGATCTCGCGCTTGGCCGACTTCTGCCTAGCTTCGACATGATTACCGACTCCCAAACGGCGCGAGACGGTAACGCGCGCGACAACAATCCGAGGGACGAGGGCGATTGGCGGGCAGCAGGTGATTGCCCTGCCCCCAGTGATACGGCAGCAAGTAGCTCATGGCACGGTACGAAAGTCGCCAGCATTGTTGCCGCCACAGCCAACAACTCCCTCGCCATTGTCGGCGTTGCACCGGACGCAAATGTTCTTCCGGTACGCGCGCTGGGACGATGCGGGGGTACTTCAAGTGATATTGCGGACGCGATCCGCTGGGCGGCCGGCCTATCGTTGGATTCATCTCTCAATCTAGCGATAAACCCAAACCCAGCTCGCGTCATAAACCTTAGTCTAGGCAATACGGGGGCGTGTTCAAATACCTTTGCCGAGGCGATCAACGCCGCGATCGCAGCCGGCAGCGTGGTTGTGGCAGCCGCGGGAAATGGCCAGCGAGACACCACAACCGGGGCATTACTCGGAGTGGACATTGATGCCGCCGCCACAACGGTGCAGCCCGCGAGTTGCCCTGGCGTGATTGCCGTTGCCGCAACAACCAGGAACGGCCAGCGAGCTAGCTATTCGAATTTTGGGAGAAATACCGTGGCTCTCGCCGCTCCGGGCGGCGAGGTCGGGTCCGTCGGAACCGAAAGATTTTGGGTGATCACCAACGCCGGTCAACAGGGCCCAACGACAGACTTCTTGCTCACCCGCGGAACCGTCGGTACAAGTCTCTCGGCTCCGCACGTTAGCGGTGTCGTTGCATTGATGCTCGCGTCCAATCCGACTCTTACACCCGCCGAAGTCCGCAATCGCCTAATCGCCAGCGCGCGTCCGTTCCCCACTGGGTCAACTTGCGCGTCGGTTTGCGGCGCTGGAATCGTCGACGCAACGGCAGCGGTAAATTTCGTCGACGACGACGATATCGATTTGTCGTGGCTTCCAGCGATTTTGCCGAAGCCGTAGCACAATAATCGATTCCGACACCTTTAATTCCCTGAGAGAATCCCGTCTTCGAAATAATTGAGCCTAGTTCTTTTAACCCTAATTTTCTTTAGCTTTTACTTTTTGTGGACACTATTTCGATGAAAACCTTCCCGAAAGTACTTGCGTTCGTTGTCCCATTTTGCCTTGCAGCGCCTGCACTTAGCGGTAACGCAACGGGTACCGTGCAATTTGAGTGGGGTCAGTATGCGTCAAGTCAGAATTTTCCGGGATACACTTTCTTCTATGTGCAAGGCGGAACACCGAAGACCGGGACGCCGGCATGCGCTGCTAATTTTTCTCAACGATGGGTAATCAACAATTCGTGGCCTGCTGCCAAAATACAGATTAGCACTTTGTTGGCCGCCGCACTTTCAGGCAAGAAAGTTTTCGTGTATGGCAGCAACGATTGCGCCGTTTGGGGTGACACTGAGACTGCGGTTGATGTTCACATCATCAACTAGGGTGACTTTTAGAGACTTCATTTAAATTTGATCGGGCGAAACACTTCGCGATTCGGAATGCAACGAACCGAACGTAACTCTTGCCGGGCGCTGTTGGCTTCCATGGCATCCCCGCAAACTGTCTTGAGCACGGCCATTTTAGAGCGTATTCGCCGAGGAGGGGGCGTCAAGAGTTCGCTTCGCCGCGCATTCGCGCGCCCCTGACCCCGCGCCTCGCAAGGGCGCCCCGCAACCCCGGCCCGCGCCGCCCTGTAGCCCGTCTACCCACTCGAAATTCAACAGAGGCAAATTAATCGAGCCTGACCTCTTTAAATTCCTAATCTATGGGTGACCCCTTTAACTTGCTCTTTAATCTTAAGCCGTAGCACAAAAAGCGAGCGTGACCCCTTTTACCCTACCTATTTTACTCTCATCTCGGAGAACGACATGAAATATTTGCTCCCGACTAAAATTATTTTTTTCCTGCTTTGTAGCTATGGGCTTGCATCGGGTGCAGAGGCCTTCTGTGGCAGCGGAAAGATTGTAAGGATACTAGAAGGAGGGTGGAACACAAATGACTTTATGATAAAGATTGACTATGCAAGCGGAACGAGCCAATATCCGGGTACGGAATATTTTGGATTTATCGTTTACAAGAGCACTTTAGATTCTCAGAGATTGAGAGGCATTCGGGCCTTGGCGTTGGCTGCGTACTTATCGGGAAAGCAAGTAGTTCCCTATACACATACAGGTAGCTGCAGTAATGCTACGGAGTTGTCGTTCAAAGAATAGCAGAACACGTACACTCAGTAAGCATTTGGCTTTTCTGACCTTGTATTTGTCCGACGCTCGACCTTGGCCAGGGCTTGAGTAGACACGAAATCGGCCAAGCCTAGCGGCGCGGCGGCGGCAGATCGGTGCAACTGCCTTCGGCGACTTCCGCCGCCAAACCCACCGACTCGCCCAGCGTCGGATGAGGGTGAATCGTGCGGCCGATGTCCACCGCGTCCGCGCCCATCTCGATGGCGAGCGCCACTTCGCCGATCAGGTCGCCCGCGTGCGTGCCGACGATGCCGCCACCGACGATGCGGTGCGTCTCGGCATCGAACAGCAGCTTGGTAAATCCCTCGTCGCGGCCGTTGGCGATCGCGCGGCCGCTGGCAGCCCAGGGGAACTTGCCGACCTTGACGGCGCGGCCCTGCTTCTTCGCTTCGTCTTCGGTCAGGCCGACCCAGGCGACTTCGGGGTCGGTGTAGGCGACCGACGGGATCACGCTGGCGTCGAAAGAAGCCTTGTGGCCGGCGGCGACTTCGGCCGCCACATGACCCTCGTGCACAGCCTTGTGTGCCAGCATCGGCTGGCCTACAAGATCGCCGATCGCAAAGATGTGCGGCACGTTGGTACGCATCTGGCGATCGACCGCGACGTACCCGCGCTCGTTGACCGCGACACCGGCCTTCTCCGCGCCGATCTTGCGCCCGTTGGGGCTGCGCCCCACCGCCACCAGCACCAGGTCGTAGAGCTGGGGCTCCGCCGGAGCTTGTTCGCCTTCGAACCGAACCAGGATGCCTTCCGGCTTGGCTTCAGCAGCGACCGTTTTGGTCTTCAGCATCACCCGGTCGAAACGCTTTTCATTGAACTTCTGCCAGACGCGCACCAGATCGCGGTCGGCGCCGGTCATCAGCGTGTCGAGCATTTCGACGACATCGATGCGCGCGCCTAGCGTGGAGTAGACGGTCGCCATCTCCAACCCGATGATGCCGCCGCCGATCACCAGCATCCGCTTGGGCACGGCCTGCAATTGCAGCGCGCCAGTTGAGTCCACGATGCGCGGGTCGTCCGGCAGGAAGGGCAGGCGCACCGCGGCCGAGCCGGAGGCGATGATCGCTTTGTCGAAACGCACCAGCTTCTTCTCGCCGGTCTTGTCCTGCCCGTCGCCGGCGGTGAGTTCCACCTCGACGTGATGCGGGTCGGCAAAACTGCCGTAGCCCCGCAGCACGGTGACCTTGCGCGCCTTGGCCATGCCGGCCAGGCCGCCGGTCAGCTTGCCGACCACCTTGGCCTTGTGCGCGCGCAGCTTCTCCAGGTCGACCTTGGGGGCGCCGAACTCCACGCCGAGAGAGGCGAAGTGTGCGGCTTCGTCCATCACCGCGGCGACGTGCAGCAGCGCCTTGGAGGGGATGCAGCCGACGTTCAGGCAGACGCCGCCGAGACTGGCGTAGCGCTCGACGAGGACGACCTTCAGGCCGAGGTCGGCGGCGCGGAAGGCGGCGGAGTAGCCGCCGGGGCCGGCACCGAGGACGAGGAGGTCGCAGGAGAGGTCGGGGGTTAGCCCCTCTCCCCCCGGGAGAGGGGTTGGGGTGAGGGACGGCGCGGGCGCGGGCGACGGCGCAGCGACTTGCTGCGGTCTTCCCTCACCCGCGGCTTCGCCGCGCCCTCTCCCGGAGGGAGAGGGCTTTCCCTCGCCGGCGCCTGTGCCTTCGAGCAACAGAATCACCGACCCTTCCGACACCTTGTCCCCAAGCTTCACGCGCACTTCGCTCACCACGCCGGCGGCCGACGACGGAATCTCCATCGACGCCTTGTCGCTCTCCACAGTGATCAGCGACTGTTCCTTGGCGACGGTGTCGCCGGGCTTCACAAGCACTTCGATGATTTCGACTTCCTTGAAGTCGCCGATGTCGGGCACCTTGATTTCGACGGTACTCATCTTCGCCCCCGTCACAGCATCGCGCGCCGAAAATCGGCGAGCAGTTGCGCCAGAAACGCGTTGAAGCGCGCGGCACCGGCGCCATCGACCACGCGATGGTCCCAGGACAGCGACAGCGGCAGGATCAGGCGCGGCGCGAAGGCCTTGCCGTCCCACACGGGCTTCGTGCTTGCCTTGCACACACCAAGGATCGCCACCTCCGGCGCGTTGATGATGGGCGTGAAGTAGGTGCCGCCGATACCGCCAAGGGATGAAATCGAGAAGGTGCCGCCCTGCATGTCGGCCGGAGAGAGCTTGCCCTCGCGCGCCTTGCCGGCGAGTGCCGCGGTCTCGGCAGCGATGTCGAACACTCCCTTCTTGTCGGCGTCCTTGACCACCGGCACCACGAGGCCGTTGGGCGTGTCCGCCGCAAAGCCGATGTGGTAATAGCTCTTCAGGAAGATCGCGTCGCCCGTGGCGCCGTCGATCGAGGCGTTGAACTGCGGGAACTTCTTCAGTGCCGACACGGCCGCCTTGATCAGGAAGGCGAGCATCGTGAGCTTGGCGCCGCTCTTCTCGTTTTCTTTGTTCAACTGCACGCGGAAGGCTTCGAGCTCGGTGATATCCGCATCCTCGTGGTTGGTGACGTGCGGGATCATCACCCAGTTGCGATGCAGGTTGGGTCCGGAGAGCTTCTTGATCCGCGACATCTCCACCCGCTCGACAGGGCCGAACTTGGCAAAGTCCACCTGCGGCCAGGGCAGCACGCCGAGGCCCGCGCCGGTGGCGGGGCCAGCGGCGGCGGCCGGGCGTGCAGCGCCGGTCATCACCGCCTTGACGTGGTTGCGCACATCGTCCTGAGTGATGCGGCCCTTGGGGCCGGTGGCGCGCACCTGCGCGAGTTCCACACCCAGCTCGCGCGCGAACTTGCGCACCGAGGGCGAGGCATGCGGCTTGACCGAGTGGTCCTCGTGCTCCGCGGCGGGTGCGGGGCGGGCGGACATTTCTACGGCGAAGGCGGAGGATTCCGGCGAAGCGCCCGCTTTATGCCCCTCTCCCCCCGGGAGAGGGGTTGGGGTGAGGGATGGCGCTGGCGCGGGCGACGGGGCAGCGACTTGCTGCTGTCTTCCCTCACCCGCGGCTTCGCCGCGCCCTCTCCCGGGGGGAGAGGGCTTTCCCTCGCCGGCGCCTGCAGCCTCAAGAAGCAGGATCACTGTCCCCTCCGACACCTTGGCCCCAACCTTCACCCGCAGTTCGCTCACCACGCCCGCCGCCGCCGACGGAATCTCCATCGACGCCTTGTCGCTTTCCACGGTGATCAGCGACTGCTCGGCCGCCACCGTGTCGCCGGGCTTGACCAGCACCTCGATGACCTCGACTTCCTTGAAGTCGCCAATGTCCGGAACCTTGACTTCGATCGCACTCATCAGTGGCTCCCTTACACGGTGGCGGGGTTGGGTTTGTCGGCGTCGATGCCGTAGCGCTTGATCGCCTCGGCCACCTTGGCCATAGGAATCGCACCTTCGTCGGCCAGTCCTTTCAGCGCCGCGACCACGATGTAGCGACGATCGACCTCGAAGAACTCGCGCAGCTTGGCGCGCGTGTCCGAGCGGCCAAAGCCGTCGGTGCCGAGCACCGTGTAGCCCCGGCCCCGCGGGAGGAACGGGCGGATCTGATCGGCAAAACTGCGCATGTAGTCGGTGGCCGCCACCACCGGCCCGGCGGTGCGCTCCAGCTGCTGCGTCACATAGGCCTTACGCGCCTTGCTCGTCGGGTGCAGCAGGTTCCAGCGTTCGACATCAATGCCGTCGCGCCGCAACTCGGTGAAACTCGTGCAGCTCCACACGTCGCCGGCCACGCCCCAGTCCGCCTCCAGCATCTCGGCCGCAGCCAGCACCTCGCGCAAGATGGTGCCGCTGCCCAGCAGTTGCACGCGCGGGATCGACAAGCCCTTGCCGCTGCCGGCCATGCCTTCCTTGAGCAGGTACATACCCTTGAGAATGCCCTCCTCCTGACCCTTGCCCAGGCCCGGCTGCGGGTAGTTCTCGTTCATCACGGTCAGGTAGTACCAGACGTTTTCCTGCTGCTCGACCATGCGCTTCAAGCCGTGCTGGACGATCACGGCGAGCTCGTGCGCAAACGTGGGGTCGTAGCTGACGCAGTTGGGGATGGTCGCGCTCATCAAGTGCGAGTGACCGTCCTGGTGCTGCAAGCCCTCGCCATTGAGCGTGGTGCGGCCCGCGGTGGCGCCCAGCAGAAAGCCGCGCGCCTGCATGTCGCCGGCGGCCCAGGCCAGATCGCCGATCCGCTGGAAGCCGAACATCGAGTAGAAGATGTAGAAGGGCACCATCACCCGGTTGTTGGTCGAGTACGAGGTGGCAGCGGCGATCCAGTCGGCCATCGCACCCGCCTCGTTGATGCCCTCTTCCAGGATCTGGCCGGCCTTGTCCTCGCGGTAGTACATCACCTGGTCGCGGTCCACCGGCTCGTACTTCTGCCCTTCCTGGCTGAAGATGCCCAACTGGCGAAACATCCCTTCCATGCCAAAGGTGCGCGCCTCGTCGGGCACGATCGGCACCACGCGCGGGCCAATCGCCTTGTCGCGCGTGAGCGCGGTCAGGATGCGCACAAACGCCTGTGTGGTGCTGATCTCGCGGCCCTCGGCGGTCGGCTCCAGCACGGCGGCAAAGGCGTCCAGCGTCGGCGCGGCGAGCTTTTCGTCGGCCAGGCGGCGGCGCTGCGGCAGATAGCCGCCCAGCGCGCGGCGGTGCTCTTGCAGGTACTTCATCTCCGGCGAGTTCTCGGCCGGCTTGTAGAACGGCACGTCGGCGAGCTTGTCGTCTGAAACGGGAATCGCAAAGCGGTCGCGAAACTCGCGGATCGCCTCGGTATCGAGCTTCTTCTGCTGGTGCGTGGTGTTCTTGCCCTCGCCGATCTTGCCCATGCCAAAGCCCTTGACGGTCTTGGCGAGGATCACGGTCGGCTGCCCATCATTGCGGGTCGCCGCCGCGTAGGCGGCGTAGATCTTGTGCGGGTCGTGGCCACCGCGGTTCAGGCGCCACACGTCGGCATCCGACATGCGCGAGACCATTTCCAGCGTCTGCGGATACTTGCCGAAGAAGTGCTTGCGCACAAAGGCGCCGTCGTTGGCCTTGTAGTTCTGGTACTCGCCGTCGACGGTTTCTTCCATCAGGCGCAAGAGCCAGCCGTCGCGGTCCTTGGCGAGCAGCGGGTCCCAGTACGAACCCCAAATGAGCTTCAGCACGTTCCAGCCGGCGCCGCGGAAGCCGCCTTCCAACTCCTGGATGATGCTGCCGTTGCCGCGCACCGGGCCGTCGAGCCGCTGCAAGTTGCAGTTGATCACGAAGATCAGGTTGTCGAGCTTTTCGCGTGCGGCCATGTTGATCGCGCCGAGCGATTCAGGCTCATCCATCTCGCCGTCGCCGCAGAAACACCAGACCTTGCGGCCCGAGGTGTCGGCAATACCGCGTGCATGCAGGTACTTGAGGAAGCGCGCCTGATAGATCGCCTGGATCGGCCCCAGCCCCATCGACACCGTCGGAAACTGCCAGAAGTCCGGCATCAGCTTGGGGTGCGGGTAAGAGGTCACCCCCTTGCCGTCCACGTCGCGGCGGAAGTTTTGCAACTGGTCTTCGGTCAGCCGCCCTTCGAGAAAGGCGCGGGCGTAGATGCCGGGCGAAGAGTGTCCCTGGATGTAGATGAGGTCGCCGCCAAATTCCGGCGTGGGCGCGCGCCAGAAGTGCGTGAAGCCCACCTCCATCAACGTGCTGACCGAGGCATAGCTCGCGATGTGCCCGCCCAGGTCGCCCTCGCCGCGGTTGGCGCGCACGACCATCGCCATCGCGTTCCAGCGGATGAAGGCGCGGATGCGTTCTTCGATCGCCGGGTCGCCGGGCGAGTGATCCTCCTGGTGCGGCGGGATCGTGTTGACGTAAGCGGTATTGGCGGAAAACGGGATGTAGGCGCCGCTGCGGCGCGCCTTCTCCACTAGCTTTTCCAGCAGGTAGTGCGCGCGCTGCGGGCCTTCGCGCTCGATCACCGCTTCGAGGGCTTCGAGCCACTCTTGCGTTTCCAGGGAATCCGGGTCGTTGGCGGCGTGGCCGGCAAGCATGACGGCAGACATGGCAAATCTCCTTGGTCGCGGGGCGCTGCGCAGGACGTGGCGTAGCCTCGGTGCGCGCCTTTACCGCGCGTCTGTGGCTACTCTAGCAGCCCCGGCATTGATTTTCAAATAATGACTTTCGTTTTCTTATAACGAAATACGCACCGATTACGGCTTCCCGTCTCCCTTGGTCCGGATCAGCATGCCGCGTTGCGCGTCTTCGGCATAGGCGTAGGTGACCCGTCCGCCACGCACCACGCCGACGATGAGCATGTTGCGGGTGATCGCCTCGTGATCCTGCGGCGTGAACGGCCTCTCGTAGGTCGTCACGGCTCCCTGTACGAGGCCGCCGAGGTTTTCCAGCGCAGCGCGGAGCGCCGGCCCGTCGGTGCTGCGCGCCTGGCGGATGGCCGCGGCGACCAGCAGCATGCCGTCGTAGCCCTGCGCCGCCGACATCGGCGAGGCGATGCGCTTTTCGCCGGTCGCGCCGTGATAGGCGAGCAGAAACGCGTTCTTGTTCGACAGCCCACCCTCCTGGATGAAGGTTTGCGTCATCAACGCTCCCTCCCCGGCTGCGCCGGCGCCGTCGATGAAGTTCGCCATCGAGAACGTCCACCCGCCCAGCAGCGGCACATTCCAGCCGATGGCCACTCGGTCGCGCGCAATCACCGCCATCTCCGGGCCGATGCCCCAGACCAGCAGCGCCTGCGGCCGGCCCGCGCGCAGCCGTTGCAAGGGTTCGCGCAGGTTGGTTGCGCCGATCGGAAAGCGCTCCACGCCCGTGATGCGCACCCTGCGCGCGGCGAGCGCCTTTTCCAGATCGCTCTTGCCCGCTTCTCCATAGGGCGTGGCATCGGCAAGAATGGCGACGTCGGTCGCGCCGCGGCGGCCCAACTCCTCGGCCAGCACGCGCGCCTCCAGTTCGATCGTCGGCGACACGCGGAAGATGTAGTTCTCGGCAGCCGCCGGCGGGGCAAACTTGCGCGTCAGCACGGTCCCGGTGGAGACCGCAATCATCAGCGGCACCCGCGCTTTTTGATAAAGCTCGACCGAAGCGAGGCCCACACCGGTGTTGACAATGCCGACCGTGGCCGCAACCTTTTGCTTGCTCATCAGGTCCTCGGCCACGCGGGCACCGACTTCCGGCGACGCCTGGTCGTCCCGCTCGACGAGTTCGATGGGTCGACCCAGCACGCCGCCGATCATGTTCAGCTCCGCCGCCGCCAGCCGCGCGCCGTTGCGCATCGAAAGACCCATCGGCGCCGAGCCGCCCGTATAGGGGCCGGACAAGCCGATCTTCACCGGCGCGGCGCCTTGCGCCGACGGCGCGCGCCACGGGAACAGCGGCAGGGTCGCCGCCGCCGCCAGCCAATGCCGGCGCGGCAGCGCAATGGGGTCGCTCATCGCAGGTCTCCTTGGTTGTGCCGGTGGCGCGCTGCGTACGCGCAACCTGCGTATTTCAGCGATCGTGGACGGCTGTTTCAGTCTGATCGTGGACGGTGTTTCAGCGTGATCGTGGACGGCATTTCAGGCTGATCGTGGACGGGGCAGGGGTGCGCGCCAGCGAGGGGTTTGATGGTAGCGCAGTGTCGCCGCAGGCTTGTCCACGGCGGCGCGCGCGGGTCGCTTGCGACGCACCGGCGCGCGCGCCGCGGTGGGCAAGCCGTGTGCGGGGCAACGGTGGTGGCCGGCTGCGGTCATGCCGACAGGCCTGCGGGAGGCGGTTTTTTGCGCAGCGATTCGCCTTTGAGCGCGATGCGGTGCGCGCTGTGCACCAGGCGGTCGAGGATCGCGTCGGCCACGGTCGGGTCGGTGAGCCAGGCGTGCCACAGCTTGATTTCCAGTTGGCTGGCGATCAGGGTGGAGCGGGTGCCGATGCGGTCGTCGAGCAGTTCGAGCAGATCGTTCTGCGCGCCGGGGGCCAGCGGTGCCAGCGCCAGATCGTCGAGCACCAGCAGGTCGATGCGCGCCAGTTGCGCCAGGCGGCGGCCGAAGCTGCCGTCGCCGTGCGCGATGTGCAGTTCCTCCAGCAGCCGCGAGCAGCGCGCGTACAGGACGCTGAAGCCGCAGCGCGCCGCGCGCTGCGCCAGCGCGCAGGCGATCCAGGTCTTGCCCACGCCGGTGGCCCCGGTGAGCAGCACGTTGTGGCCGTGGCGTAGCCACTCGCAGGTGGCCAGTTCGGTCACCAGGCCGCGGTCCAGGCCGCGGCTGGCGCGCCAGTCGATGTCCTCCACGCAGGCGCTGCCGTCCTTGAGCTTGGCGGCCTTGAGCAGGCGCGCCACGCGTTTGCCGTCGCGCCAGTCGATTTCGCGCTGCACGAGCATGCCGAAGCGTTCGTCGAAGCTCAGCGCCGCGGCGCCGGCGGTCGGGGCCCCGTCGGCCAGCGCGTGGGCCATGCCGTCCAGTCGCAGCGCGCGCAGTTGGGTCAGGGTGTGTTCGTTGAGCAAGGCAGTCTCCTTCGGGGTCAGTGGTAGTAGTCGGGGCCGCGCAGGTTGTCGTGCGCCGGCGGCAGGGCCAGCGCCATGGGGGCCGCCGCCAAGGGCTGGCGTTCCACGCCGCGCTTGAGGATCGAATCGACGCTGCGGTACAGCGGTGCGCCGATGGCCAACGCCCGCGTGCAGGCGGCCTCCAGCCGCTCGGCACCGCAGGCCCGTGCCAGCCGCTGCAGCCCGAGACAGGCGCGGTAGCCCTGCTCCGGGTGCGGTCGGTGTTCGAGTTGCCAGCGCACGACCGCGGCCGTGCTGGGGCCAATGCGGCTGCCCCAGTCGATGAGCTTGGCCGGCGTCCATTCGCGATGGGCGCGATGCGCCGCCGGCATGTGCTCGGCCACAGTCGTATGGCGACCGCGCGCGCTGCTCACCGCATGGCAGGCCACCCGGCTGTGCGCGGCAAACACCTCGACGGTGCTGGCGGTGATACGCGCCTGCACCTGGGTGCGCACGAGCCGATACGGCACCGAGTAGTAGTGGCCGTCGATCTCGATGTGGTAGTCGATGTTCACGCGCGCCGTCTTCCAGCGCGCCGGCTCGAAGCGGGCCGCCGGCAGCGGCCGCAACGCCGGGCGGTCGATCGCCTCGAAGGCGCTGCGCCGACTGCCGGGCAACTTCTTGAAGGGCCGCGCGTTCAGGTCCGCCAGCAACTCGGCGATCGCGGCGTTCAGCGCCGCCAGACTGAAGAAGCGGCGCTGGCGCAGCCGCGCCAGAATCCAGCGCTGCACCAGCAGTACCGCCGCCTCCACCTTCGGCTTGTCGCGCGGGTGCGCCGGACGCGCCGGCAGGATCGTCACGCCGTAGTGCGCGGCAAACTCCTCGGCGAGCCGGTTCGGCTGCGGCTCGTAGCGGCAGGGCTGGGCGATCAGCGCGCGGGTCTGGTCGGGCACCACCAGCAGCGGTACACCGCCGATGAACTCGAAGGCACCGGTGGTCGCGCCGATCCAATCGGCCGTGGTCTGCCCCGGCGTGGCGCAGGCGTAGGTGTAGTTCGACGCCCCGAGCACGGCCACGAAGATCTGCGCCGGCACGACTTCGCCGCTGGCCGCATCGACGAGCGGCACCGTCGGCCCGGCGTAGTCGATGAACAACCGCTCGCCGGCGACGTGCGCCTGCCGCATCGACAGCGCCAGCCCCTGGCACCACCGCCGGTATTTGACGCAGAAGCTTGTGTACTTGTAGGCGAGCGCATTGCCGCGGGCGTACTCCTCCCACAGCAACTGCAGCGTCACCCCGGACCGCTTGAGCTCCTGGTGGATGCGCGCGTAGTCCGGTTCGGCCTGCGGGCCGCTGCGCGGCACCGGCGGCCGGTACAGCCGCGCTTCGAGTTCGCCGTCGGTCAGCCGCTCGACCGCCGGCCAATCCAGTCCGGCCGCGCGCGCCAGCGCCGCCACCTTGCCGGCCGTGCTCTTGCCGATGCCGAGCGCTCGACCGCATTCGGCATAACTACGGCCGCCCAACAGGTGCAGCCGCAGCAGTTCTCGTAGTTGACGCATCGTGATCCTGGGTGTGGGCATCGCTCGCTCAAAAAAGCCGCGAGCCTATGCCGGCCTGTCGGATCGCCTGCGCGCTCCCGGATCGTCCACGATCCGCCTGAAACCCCGTCCACGATCACGCTGAAACAGCGTCCACGATCAACTTGAAATGCCGTCTACGATCGGCCTGAAATGCCGTCTACGATGGGCTGAAATACGCAGTGACGGTGCTGGAAGAGTTGCAGCGTCGCCACCCAGAACGCTTCGAGGACTCATTGCTGCGCACGCTGCAGCGGCGAGTTCGACAATGGCGTGCTGAGCATGGCGGCGAGCGCGAGATCTTCTTTGCCCAGGAACATCCGCCGGGACGGCTCGGTCTGTCGGACTTCACCGTCGCCGATGAGTTGGGCGTGCGTATCGGTGGCGTCGCGTTGGCGCATCGCCTGTACCAGTTCGCGTTCGCGCACAGCGGCTGGCGTCACGCGTGTGTGGTGCTCGGCGGCGAGAGCTTCCAGGCGCTGACCGCGGGCCTGCAGGATGCCCTGTGGATGGCCGGCGGCACGCCCGAGGAGCACCGTACCGACAGCCTGTCGGCGGCGTTCGACAACCTGGCCGAGCAAGAGGAACTGACGCAGCGATACGCCGAGTTGTGCGAGCACTACGGCATTCGGGCCAGTCGCAACAATCGGGGCGAGAGCCACGAGAACGGCGCCATCGTGTCCCGCTAGGGCAGCCTCAAGCGGGCGCTGGAGCAGGCCCTGCTGCTGCGTGGTACACGCGAGTTCGATGACGTGGCCACCTACAGCCGGTTCGTCGCCGAGATCGTGGGCCGACTCAATGCGCGCTGCGCGCGTGCCTGGGAAGTCGAGCGAGCGAGCCTGCGGCCGTTGCCGCAGCGGCGCACGCGCGACTTCGAGGAACTCGATGCGCGGGTCGGCAAGTACGGCCTGTTCCGGGCCAAGAGCGCGCTGTACAGCGTTCCGTCCAGACTGGTGGGGCATCGGCTCAAGGTGCGGTTGTATGGCGAGCGCGTGGAAGCGTGGCTCGGCGGTGTGAAGGTCTTCGAGTGCGAGCGGCTTTACGGCAGCGTCGCCGACAACCCTCCGCGGCGCATCGACTGGCGCCACCTGTTGCCTTCGTTACGGCGCAAGCCGGGCGCCTTCGCGCGCTGGGCGTTGCGCGACGCGATGTTCCCGCGCGAGCCGAGTACGCGCAGGCCTGGGAACGCATCGGCGCCAGCCTGAGCGAGCGCCAAGCCTGCCGACTGATGGTGGATCTGTTGGACCTGGCCGATCGCGCCAACGTCGTGGCCGAACTCGCAGAGGTGCTCACTGCGCAGCACGCAAGCGCCGAGTTGCCCAGCATCGATGAATTGCGAGAACGCTTCGCACCACGACCGATGCTGGCACCGGCGGTGCAGGTGGTGCTGCCCGCCACGGCGGTCTACGACGAACTGCTGGAGGCCGCATGAAGAGCGCCGCCACAGTCGCCGCCGCCGATGCGGAACGCCTGCCGATCATGCTGACCGAGCTGCGGCTGCCGACGACGAAGCGCGCCTGGGAAGGACTGGCCGAGCAGTCCAACCGCGAGGGCTGGCCGGCCGAACGCTTCCTCGGGGTGCTGCTCGAGCAGGAGATGAACGAGCGCGAGACACGTCGACTCGCCCGCACCCGCGCTGACAGTCATCTGCCGCCCGACAAGGCACTGGCGAGCTTCGACTTCGCTGCGGTGCCTGCCGTCTCGAAGGCGCACGTCATGGCACTGGCCGAGGCCGATGGCTGGATCGCGCAGGGTCGCAACGTGCTGGCCTTCGGCCCGCCAGGTACCGGCAAGACGCACCTGCTATGCGGGCTCGGCCACGCCTTGATCGACCGCGGCTACAAAGTTCTGTTCATGCGCACCAGCGAGCTGGTGCAGCGCCTGCAGGCCGCCCGGCGCGACTTGCGGCTGCCCAGCGAACTCGCCAAGCTCGAGCGCGTCGATCTGCCGATCCTGGACGACCTGAGCTACGCCCGCCGCGACCAGGCCGAAACCTCGGTGCTGTTCGAACTCATCGCCGAGCGCTACGAGCGCACTTGGCTCAATTCCCGAATCCGGTCTTAGCGTACGATTTTTTCCGTTTTCTGAAGCGACCCCAGCCTGGAGGCCCCAGGCCGGGTTAGCGGCCTAAGCGCTGATTGAGGCGCAAACAAACCTGGTCGTATTGCCTCACATCGAATAATCCTGCATTATCCAATGTGATCTTTTGGCGCTTTGATAACTCTTGACGACAAATAAAATTACGTAATATCGTATTACGTAATCTATTACGAAATTGTCAGGCAACGGAGGCTTGCATGGCGCGTGGCGGCATCTACAAGTCCGAGGTGGTCCGGGCGCGATCTAACCTCTTGGCGCAAGGTCGTTACCCTTCAGTCGACGCCATCCGCATCGAACTGGGAAACACCGGCTCGAAGAGCACGATCCAGCGCTACTTGAAGGAGATCGAGGAGCAGCAAGGTGGCCGCGCATCGAGCGCCGCAGGGCTCAGCGACGCCATCAAGGACCTCGCCGCGCGGCTAGCTGAACAGTTGCAGTCGGAAGCAGATCAGCGCATCGCCGAGCTGCAGGCACGTCACGCTACGGAGCTTCGAGAGGCGCGTGAGGCCACCGCCGGCGCTCATAAGGAGACCCAGACGCTCAACGCCGCGCTCGATCAGGCGCGCAGCGAGTTGGCTTCGAGCCAGGCGCGGCATGAGGATCTCAACGCGCGATACATGGCCGAGCTGCAGGCTCGATCGACGGCGCAGCAGCAGGCCGCCGATGTCCGTCTGCAATTGGAGGCCGAAACCGCGTTCCGCAACTCTCTCGAGACCAAGTACGCGGACGCACGCCGAGCGCTCGAGCACTTCCGCGAGGCGGCCAAGGAACAGCGCGATAGCGATGCACGCAAGCATGAAAGCCAGGTGCAGTTCTTCCAGCAGGAGATTCGTAACCTGCAGAAGTCGCTGGCCGATGCGCAAGCAAGGTTTGCCTCCACAAACGACGAGTTGGCGCGGCTCACGAGCGAGCTCGCGGCCGCACGGCGCGAAGTGATTCAGCTCGAAGGCACGAAGGGGCAGCTCGCCGCAGCGACGGAGCGGCTGACGGCCGCGTTGCTGGAGCGCGATGCTGCGAAAGCGGGACTTGCCGCCGAGAAGAACCGTGCGGACGGCCTGGTGGCTCAGCTGCTCGCTCAGAGCGAGGAACTCAGGCTGCTTGGAGACCGGCTGCGCCAAAAGGATGCCGAGCTGGCGGCAGCCGTGGCGCGGGAGGAAACCGTGCAGCAAATGCAAGCGCGGTTCGATGAACATCTCACAGAACAACTGAGCCGGCTGGCGCCTCAGCAATCCGCGCAATCGAAGAGGCGGTAAGCAAGTCTCAGAGAGGAGAAGCTGCCTTAACGCCAAATTCCGCACGAAAAGTACGGAAACCCTG
>JBKCXU010000067.1:0-14965 GCA_046316025.1 Betaproteobacteria bacterium
GCCGGTGCTGCGCAAGGGCGATCTGATCGGCTTGCAGAAGGCCGAGCCGCCCTTCGCCGGTTTCGTGCCGGGCGCGCCCGGAACGTTCGGCCGCCTGTTCACCTCGCCCGGGCCGATCTACGAACCGGAAGGCCGGCACGACGACGCCTGGCGTTCGGCGCGCGCGCTGTTTGCCGCGGGCTTCCGCGCCGGCGACGTGGTGCTCAACACCTTCTCGTATCACCTGACGCCGGGCGGATTCATCCTCGACGGTGGCGCGCGCGCGGTCGGCTGCGCGGTGATTCCCGCCGGCCCCGGCAACACCGAACAGCAACTGGAAGTGATCGGCCATCTGCAAGCCGATCAGATCGCCCTTGCGCAGCACCGGCAGTTTGGCGAGCGCGGCGCGCGAGTCGATGGCCTGGGGGTCGATGTCGCCCAGGTGCTTGCGCCAGCCGGGGGCCTCCAGCGCTGCGGCGACCAGCGCGGGCAGCCGCGCCATCAGGTCGCGGCTGCGCGCGGCGGGCGCCTGCGTCTCGCGGGCGTCGAAGTGTTCGCTCATCGAATGGCCCTGCCTTACTTGCTCGCGGCGTCGATTTCGGCGCGCCGCTTGGCGGCTTCTTCGTCGGCTTTTTTCAACTGGTCTTCGACGCGGCCGATCGTTTTGTCCCGCGTCGGCAGCGGCGTGTCCTCGGACTTGCCGCTACAGGCTGCCAGCACAAGCGCCAGAAGGCCAGTACTGCAGGCGCGGAGCATCGGCTCAAGGTCGCGGAGGGGAGAGCAAAGGCGCCGGCGCGCGGTTGGCGCGCCGGCGGCGCCGCGCTAGGCGGCGATGCGCTTCTTGATGGCGCGCTTGGCGGTGGCCACCGCCTTCTTCACGGCCTTGACCGCCGACGCCTTCTTGGCCGGCGCCGCTTTCTTGGCCGCGGCCACGGTCTTGGCGACCTTCTTTACGGCGGTCGTGACTTCCGCCTTCGAGCCGCGCTTGATGTCCATGGCATGCGCGCGCGAGTACTGCTGAATGTCCTTGAACTTGCCGTCGGCGCTGCGCACCGCGTAGAGTTTTTTGCCGCCCGAGCTGTACATCACCGTGCGACGAGACTTCTTTGCGGCTTTCTTGGCCGTTGCCATCAGTGCTTCCTCCAGAAAACGCGCGTTGAGAGAGAGCGGCCCGGCTGGCGCGTGCAGACACGCCGGCGACGATATACACGGGTTCGCGCGTTAAGCCAACCAGCGCTTGCGCCGCCGATAAAACTTGGCGTCGCGGAAGCTCTTGCGGCCGTCCTTGGAGACGCCGAGGTAGAACTCCTTGACGTCTTCGTTTTCCGCGAGGTCCTTGGCGGCACCGTCCATCACCACGCGACCGCTCTCGAGGATGTAGCCGTAGTGGGCGTACTTCAGCGCGATGTTGGTGTTCTGCTCGGCCAGCAGGAACGAGACCTTCTCGCGCGCGTTGAGGTCGGCGACGATGCCGAAGATCTCGCCGACGATCTGCGGCGCCAGGCCCATCGACGGCTCATCCAACAGGATCATCTGCGGTCGCGCCATCAGCGCGCGGCCGATCGCCGTCATCTGCTGCTCGCCGCCCGAGGTGTAGCCCGACTGGCTCGCGCGCCGGGTTTTCAGCCGCGGGAAGTAGGCGTAGACCTTGTCCAGGTCGGCCGCTACGTCGCCGCGCGAGACCTTGCGCGCATAGGCGCCGGTCAGCAGGTTCTCCTCGACGGTGAGGTGGGCAAAGCAGCGCCGCCCCTCCATCACCTGCACCACGCCGCGCTGCACCAGGTCGTAGGCGGTCAGGCTCTCGATCCGCTGGCCCTTGTACTCGATGCTGCCCTTGGTGACCTCGCCGCGCTCGCCGCGCAGCAAATTGGACACCGCGCGCAGCGTGGTGGTCTTGCCGGCGCCGTTGGCGCCGAGCAAGGCCACGATGCCGCCTTCGGGCACCGACAGCGACACGCCCTTCAACACGAGGATCACGTGGTTGTAGATGACCTCGATGCCGTTGACGTTCAACAGGGGTGTGGCCACGCTCGACTCCGAACCCAACTTAGTCCAATCGCGCAGCAGCCGGGCCCTCACCCGGCCGCTGCGCGGCCACCCTCTCCCGCTGATGCGGGCAAGGGTTTGTTACTTCTTCGCCGCTGCCCCTTGCGCCGCCACATCGGCCGCGCAATCGCGCCGGGTCAGCTTCTTCTCGGCCAGATACGCGTCGGCGGTCTTGCGGATCATCGGGCGCAGGATCGACATGTCGGCCTCGTACCAGTCGGACGAGAAGTTCCACTTGGCGCCGTCCCAGGTGTGCACGCGGCCCCACTGCGAGCCCTGGTGGTCGCGGCAGACCGTGGTCACCGGACGCATCACGCCGGCAAAGCCCAGCGCGTCGAGCTTGTCCTGCGTGAGCGTCAGGTTCTCCAGGCCCCAGCGCACTTCCTCACCCTTCAGCGGCTTCTTGCCGTAGCGATCCTGCGCGCGCTTGATGCCTTCGACCACCAGCATCGCGTTCATCATGCCGCGGGTGTAGAGCACCTGGCCGACTTCGTCCTTCGGCCCCGTGCCCTGGCCCTTGTCGTGCACTTGCTTGAGGATGTCCTGATGCACCTTGGAAATCCCCGCACCGTGTTGCAGCGCCAGTGCGTGGTAGCCCTTGGCGTCGGCACCCACCGGGGTCACGTCCGGCTCCGCACCCGCCCACCACACGCCGTACATGCGGTCGCGCGGGAAGCCGGTGGCCACCGCCTCGCGGATCGCCGCGGCGTTCATTACGCCCCAGCCCCACAGCAGCACGTAGTCGGGGCGGCTCTGGCGGATTTGCAGCCAGGCGGCCTTCTGCTCAACGCCCGGATGGGTGACTGGCAGCGTGGTCAGCTCGAAGCCGTGCATCTTGCCGCGCTCTTGCAGCAGCGGGATCGGCTCGCGCCCAAAGGGCGAGTCGTGATAGACGAGCGCGACTTTCTTGCCGCGCAACTTGTCCAGGCCGCCGTTGACCTTGCCCAGGTGCTGCACCAGGATGTCGGCCGCGACCCAGTAGCTGCCCAGCAGCGGGAAGTTGTACGGGAACGCCTCGCCGTCGGCGGACTCGGAGCGGCCGTAACCCATCGTGACGATCGGAATCTTGTCCACCAGGGCCTTGTCGGTCAGTGCGAAGGTGATGCCGGTGGACAGCGGGTTGAAGGCCGCAGCGCCGGTCGGACCCTTGCCCTTCAACCGCTCGTAGCACTCCACGCCGCGGTCGGTGGCGTAGCCGGTCTCGCACTCTTCCCAGATGATTTTGACCCCGCCGATGCCGCCGTCGCGCGCGTTGACGAGCTTCAGGTAATCGACGAAGCCGTTGGCCCAGGGCGTGCCGTTGGGCGCGTACGGCCCCGTGCGGTACACCAGCACCGGGACGAATTGTTCCTTGGCCTGCGCCAGTGCGCTGCCCGCGCCAGCCAGCGCGGCGACCACCCCGGCCGCCGCGGCGAGCGTCCTCAAAGTCTTGCGTTTCATCTGCCTGTCTCCTTGGTGAAGTCGCCGGTCGTTGCCGGCACGAAAAAATCTAGTGCGGGAATGGCCACAATCTGAGTTTCTCCTTGCCGATCGCCCACAACCGCGCCAGCCCATGCGGCTCGGCGATCAGGAACAGCACGATCAGCGCGCCGAAGATCATGAACTCCAGGTGCGAGATCGCCGCGGTGGACAACGGGATGCCGAACCACTCCGGAATCTGGTTCAGCAGCAGCGGCAGCACGACGATGAAGGCCGCGCCGAAGAAGCTGCCGAGAATCGACCCCATGCCGCCGATGATGATCATGAACAGCAGGTTGAAGCTCAGGTTGACGTTGAAGGCGAGCGGCTCCCACGCGCCCAGGTGGACGAAGCCCCACAGGGCGCCGGCCACGCCGGCGAAAAAGGCGCTCACCGCAAAGGCGGTCAGCTTGGCGTGCATCGGGCGGATGCCGATCACCTCGGCCGCCACGTCCATGTCGCGGATCGCCATCCACGAGCGGCCGATCGCCCCGCGCGTGAGGTTCTTGGCCGCCACGGTCATCACCACCACGATGGCGAGCACGAACCAGTACTTGTCGCGCGGCGCATCGATCACCCAGCCGAAGAGTTCCACCGGCGAGGTGGACACCGAGCCCGACGGCGAGTAATTGGTGAACCACTTGACGCGGATGAACACCCAGTCGAGAAAAAACTGCGCGGCCAGCGTTGCCACCGACAGGTACAGCCCCTTGATGCGCAAGCTGGGGATGCCGAAGAACACGCCCACCAGCGCCGCCGCCGCGCCAGCCACGACCAGCGCCAGCAGGAAGTTGACCTCCGGCACACGCACGACCAGGTTGTAGGCGGCGTAGGCGCCCACCGCCATGAAGCCGGCGTGGCCGAGCGAAATCTGCCCGCAGTAACCAACCAGGATGTTCAGTCCGATGGCCGCGATCGACAGGATCAAAAACGGCACGATCAGCGCGCGGAACCAATAGTCCGAGGCAAACAGCGGCACCGCCACGAACGCCAGCAGCACCAGCCCCCAGACGAAGAACCTATCCTGCACGATCGGCAGCAACTGCTGATCGGCGGCGTAGCTGGTTTTGAATTGGCCGTTTTCGCGGTAGAGCATGGTGTCAGACTCGGTCGATGTGCTTTTCGCCGAACAACCCCTCCGGCCGCACCAGCAGGAACAGCAGCGCCAGCACGTAGGCGAACCAGTACTCGATGCCGCCGCCCGCCAGGTCGAACTTGCTGGTCAGCACCGGCGCCAGGAACACCTCGGCAAACTTCTCGCCCACGCCGATGATCAAGCCGCCCAAAATGGCGCCCGGCACCGAGGTCAGCCCGCCCAGGATCACCACCGGCAGCGCCTTCAGCGCAACCAGTTGCAGCGAGAACTGCACGCCCAGCTTGGCCCCCCAGATCATCCCGGCCACCAGCGCGACCACGCCGGCCACCGACCAGACGATGACCCAGATGCGATTGAGCGGAATGCCGATCGACTGCGCCGCCTGATGGTCGTCGGCCACCGCGCGCAACGCGCGGCCGGTCGGCGTCTTCTGGAAGAACACCGCCAGGCACAGCACCAGCAGCGCGGCAATCACCGCGGCGAACAGGTCTTCCTTGCCGACCAGCACACCGCCGTCGAAGACGTCTTGCAGCAGGATCATCGGCTCCTTGGGCAGCCCCAGCTCGATCTTGTAGACGTCCGAGCCCCACACCGTCTGGCCGAAGCCGTCGAGGAAGTAGGTGACGCCGAGGGTGGCCATCAGCAGCACCACGCCTTCCTGATTGACCAGGTGGCGCAGCACCAGGCGTTCGACCACCCAGGCGAAGACGATCATGATCAAAATGGCCAGCCCAAAGGCCAGCCACAGCGGCATCACCTCGCTCATCCGGGCGAGCGCCAGCGCGGCAAACAGCACCATCGCGCCCTGCGCGAAGTTGAAGACGCCACTGGCCTTGAAGATCAGCACGAAGCCCAGCGCCACCAGCGAATACAGCACGCCGGACATCAGGCCGCCGATCGCCACCTCGATGAAAAAGCCCGGCGCCGATGCGCCGGTGGCGAGCGGCGCGATCAGTCCGGCCGCCAGCAGCGCGCCAAGCACATAGACCGGCCAGTTTTTCTTGAGTTTCTTCGCGTTCATCTTTGCGCCCGATCCGCGCTGGCGCCAACGAGGTGCTTCGGGCGCACCACCCTTCCCTCACCCGGCGCTTCGCGCGTGCCGCAGCCGCGCGCTGGCACGCGTGCGCGGGTCTTGCTCCCCTCGCCCGCATCAGCGGGAGAGGGGCCGGGGGTGAGAGAAAGCCGCAGCATCGAGAGTCCCCAGGTCAATTTGCCGGAATCAGTGCGCCACGCCCAAGTAAGCGTCGATCACGGTCTGGTTGGCGCGTACCTCGTCGGGCGTGCCGTCGCCGATCTTCTTGCCGTAGTCGAGCACGACCACGCGGTCGGAGATGTCCATTACCACCCCCATGTCGTGCTCGATCAGCACGATGGTGGTGCCGAACTCGTCGTTCAGATCGAGGATGAAGCGGCACATGTCCTGCTTCTCCTCAACGTTCATCCCGGCCATCGGCTCGTCGAGCAGCAGCAGCCGCGGCTGCATCGCCAGCGCGCGCCCCAGATCGACGCGCTTTTGCAGCCCGTAAGGCAGCCGCCCCACCGGGGTCTTGCGATAGGCCTGGATCTCCAGGTAGTCGATCACTTTCTCGACGAAGGCGCGATGCTCCAGTTCTTCCTTGAGCGCGGGCCCCAGGCGCAACGCCTGCAGCAGGACATTGGTCTTCATCCGCAGGTTGCGGCCGGTCATGATGTTGTCGAGCACCGTCATGCCCTTGAACAGCGCCAGCGACTGGAAGGTGCGGGCGATGCCCGACTCGGCCGCGCGGCGCGGGCTCATCTGCTCGAAGGTCTGGCTCCGGTAGGTGATGCGTCCCTGCTGCGGCGAGTACACGCCGTTGATGCAGTTGAGCATCGAACTCTTGCCGGCGCCGTTGGGTCCGATAATGGCGCGCACCTCGTGCTCGCGCACGTCGAACGAGATGTCGGTCAGCGCCTTCACCCCGCCGAAGGACAGCGAGATGTTCTCCACCGCGAGGATCGTCTCGCCGATGTGCCGGCTCATCGCTCGTCCCCGCCGGGGGGCTTGTCCTTCATCGCCCAGGCGCTGCCCGACTCGGACGGCGGCGGCGCGGCGGCCGGCGCCGGCGCGGGCGCGGGCGCGCCGGGCGTCGGCTGATCCTTCATCGACCACGCGGCGTTGGCCGCCGGCTTGATCTGCACGTCCGGCTTGCCGGCCTTGGCGATCCAGCGCAGCACCTGGTAGACGAACGTCCACACCAGCACCAGGCCGACGATGGCCCACAGCCAACTGCCGTTGGCCAGCCCGATCGCGGCGGTAGGGATGCCGACGATGAGGCTCAGGATGGCGAGGATGGTTTGCTTGTTCATCACGCCGCCTTCGCCATCGCGGGGAAAGTCTTCGCCTCGCGAATCTTCAACGTCGCGCCGATCTTGCCGCTGCGGCCGTCTTCGAACTTGACCTGCGTTTCGATGAACTGCTCGCTTTTGCCGGCATAGAGCGCGTCGACCAGCACCGCGTACTTTTCCTGGATGAAGCGGCGCCGCACCTTGCGCGTGCGGGTGAGTTCGTCGTCGTCGGGGTCGAGCTCCTTGTGCAGCACCAGAAAGCGGTGGATCTGCGAGTTGCCGAGCTTGGGGTCGGCGGCCAGGTCGACGTTGACCTTGGCCACGCAGTCGGCAATCAGGTCGAGCACCTCGGGCTTGCCCGCCAGATCGATGTAGCCGGCGTAGGGCAGCCCGCGCCGCTCGGCCCAGTTGCCCACCGCCTCGAAGTCGATGTTGATGAAGACCGTCGCCTGCTCACGCCCATGGCCGAAGGCCACCGCCTCCTTGATGTGCGGGAAGAACTTGAGCTTGTTCTCGATGTACTTGGGCGCGAAGAGCGTGCCGTCCGCGAGTTTGCCGACGTCGTTGGCGCGGTCGATGATCTTCAGGTGCCCGTCGTTGTCCAGATAGCCGGCGTCGCCCGTGTGGTACCAGCCGTCGGCATCCAGCACCTCGGCGGTGGCCTCCGGGTTCTTGTAGTACTCGCGCAGCAAGCCGGGGGTCTTGAGCAGGATTTCGCCGGTGTCCTCGATCTTCAGTTCCACCCCGGCGAGCGGCGGGCCGACGGTGTCCGGCTTGACCTGCCCGTCCGGCTGCACGCAGACGTACACGCAGGTTTCGGTCGAGCCGTACAGTTGCTTCAGGTTGATGCCGATCGAGCGGTAAAACGAGAACAAGTCCGGCCCGATCGCCTCGCCCGCGGTGTAGGCCACACGCACGCGGCTCATGCCGAGCATGTTGCGCAGCGGCCCGTAGACCAGCAGATTGCCGAGCGCGTACTTGAAGCGGTCGCCGCCCGCGACCGGCTTGCCGTCGAGGATGTCGCCGCCGACGCGCCGCGCCACGTCCATGAAGTCATGGAACATCCGGCGCTTGAGCGCGCTGGCGTCTTCCATGCGGATCATCACCTGCGTCAGCAGGCCCTCGAATACGCGCGGCGGTGCAAAGTAGTAGGTCGGGCCGATCTCGCGCATGTCCTGCGCGACGGTGGCCGCCGACTCCGGGCAGTTGACGGTAAAGCCGCACCACAGTGCCTGCGCGTACGAAAACAGGTTCTGCCCGATCCACGCCAGCGGCAGATAGGCGAGCACGTCCTCATAGGCGGAGAGCTTCTCCAGATCGGTGTAGGCCTGCGCGGTGGCGATCAACGCGCGGTGCGTGATCACCACGCCCTTGGGCTTGCCCGTGGTGCCCGAGGTGTAAAACAGGGCCGCCACGTCGTCCGGCGAGCCGAGCGCGATCTCTTCGTCGATAAAGCGCGGCTGCGCGGACACCAGTTCCTGCCCCAGCCGCGTCAGGTCTTCGTACGACAGCAGCCCCGGATGCACGTAGTGGCGCAAGCCGCGCGGGTCGTCGTAGTAGATGTGTTGCAGGGCGGGGTGCTGCTCGCGCACCTCCAGCAGCTTGTCGACCTGTTCCTGATCTTCGACGATCGCGTATTCGATCTCCGCGTTGTGGAACACGTAGGCCATCTCGCTCGCGATCGCATCCTGGTACAGCGGCACCGGGATGCCGCCCAGCGCCTGCACCGCCATCATCGCGAAGTACATCCGCGGCCGGTTGTCGCCGACGATGGCCAGATGCTGGCCGCGCTTGAAGCCCTGCCGGTGCAGCCCGGCGGCGAGCCGACGCACCTCGGCCGCGACCTCGGCCCAGGTCCAGGTCTGCCAGATGCCCAGATCCTTCTCGCGCAGCGCCGGGTGCTTGTCGCGCCAGTGCGCGTGCTGCAAGAGCAGGCGGGGAAAGGTATCGGCGGTTTGCTCGGCCGATGCCATCGTGCGATCTCCTTGGTGGTCGGGTCGGTGGGCAATGCCCCCGAATCCTCTATGGCCCGGGACTTTAATCCAATCGGTGCTTGTCCGCGGCGGTTCGCAAACCTTAAGCGCGCGGCCACTGCGCGGCTGTCGCCTGCGCGACAATTGCCGCAACTATCGACGCTGCGCCGCAGCAGCCATGCCGACCCCGACCCTCGAAGACGAACTGCGCGCCACCCGCTGGGGCGCGCTGCTTGCGCCCGAGCAGTTGCAGCGCTGCGCAGCCGAATGCGCGGTGCTCACGGTGGCCGAAGGCGGCTACGTCTGCCGTCGCGGCGCGCCGGTCGATGCGTGGGTCGGCGTGCTCGACGGCATGCTGAAGATGACCGTCACCACCCCCGACGGGCGCGCCGCCACCTTCACCAACCTGCCGCCGGGCAGTTGGTTCGGCGAGGGCAGCCTGCTCAAGACCGAGCCGCGCCGCTACGACGTGGTGGCGCTCACCGCCGCGCGCGCGGTGCGCATGCCGCGCCGCACCTTCGAGTGGCTGCTGAACACCAGCATCCCCTTCAACCGTTTTCTGCTGGTGCAGTTAAACGAGCGGCTCGGCCAGTTCATCGGCATGCTGGAGAGCCAGCGCCTGCACGACCCCGACGCGCGAGTGGCGCGCTGCGTGGCGGGGCTCTTCAACCCCGTGCTCTACCCCGGCATGGACGCGCGCATCGAGGTGTCGCAGGAAGAACTCGGCCACCTGGCCGGCATCTCGCGCCAGCGCGTCAACCAGGCGCTGCAAACGCTGGAGCAGGCGCGGCTACTGCGCGTGGAATATGGGGCGATCGTGATCGAGGATCTGGACGGGTTGCGCAGCTACGGCGGCTGAGCGCGCGGTGCGCGTTCGCCTTCAAAACCCTCTTGACGCTCAAGGCTCGGGTTGCTTCCATGCCCTCGGCCTTCAACGTGACCAGCCGCCCCGAAAACACCTGCTCGCGCATGAACGCCTGCTTGAGCGGCAAGTCGCGCAGTCGCTCCGCTTCCCGCGCGTACAGCGCATAGGTCTCGGCAAAGCCCTCGGCGGCACTCTCGGCACCGTAGACCGTCGCCGTGGCCGAGCCGGGGAACAGCTCCGTCACCCAGGTCTTCTTCACCTTGCTGCCGATCACCAGAAAAAACACAAAATGCCCAATCTCGTGGTACAGCACGTGCCGGAACTCCTCCGGCGCGGCCAGCCGGTACACATAGATCGCGCGCGCCTGCTGGTCAAACTCCGCCAGCCGCCGATCCGGAAAGCACAGCTTGAGCGAGGGGTAACTGACCTGCGGGATCGGCGCGTAGACGATCTCGTTCAAGCCCGCCAGATGGAAGCGCGGCAGGGCATCCAGCGCAGGCACACTTCGCCCACCCCGACGATGTCCTGCTCGCTGAAGCCGGAGACCACCCGCCGCAGGCTGTCCGCCGGCCGGCTGTGATCGGCGGGGTGGGCGGACTTGAGTACGCGTTTCATGGGCGGCGGCCCTCAGCTTGCGCCGCAAGCGGTGGGCAGGGCCGAGGCGGCCGCCGACCGGCCGGCCGTTCCATGGCCGAGACAGAAGGCGCGAGTGCGCGAGCAGACCGCACGCCCGACGCGGAGAGCGGAAACTCTCTTCGATCGAACGCGTCAGCAGTCTGATGTGCGCGGTGGGTTTGCATTGCTTGCACCAAAAATAATCGACCCATTTCAAGCTCACGCCGCACGACTCAGGCCCAACCCGGAGGTCGAGGCAGCGACCAGCCCTTGTGAAGGGTCTGTGAAGGATCACGGGCCTGCCGAACCCGACCCAAGCGAGGGCACCGGCACCAGACCCTGACACTTCAATGCCGCCGCAACCGCCGCATCCGGGTCCGCAGGCGTCTACAGGCCTTGCTGAGGACGTTTGAAATTCCTATGCTCAAGTACGGCGGCGAAGTCGCGGCGCTGGACGACGCCTTGGAGAGGATCGAGGCTGTCCATGCTCCGCGCGGCCGCCGCCGGAGGCTGGAACTACAGGCCCGCCGTAGGAAACTGCTGACCGCCGATCTCGACAACGACTGTGCCCGCGCCGTTAGCGACGATCTTTCCAACCGCGGCGCCATTGGAGGTCACGTCGATCTGGCCCGTCGCGCCGGGAAAACTGCCGCCCACACCTGCGTAGTTCAGCGTCAGAGTACCGTTGGCGATGTAACCGGTGCCGCCAACAACGTATTCAAGGGCGGTGGCGGAATAGCGCAGGCCGCTGACGATGGTGCCCTGGACCGTTCTACGCAGTCCCACGCTGCCCCGCTCATATGAAGCAGTGCTGCCGTTCACGCCGTTGGTGAAGGTCAGGCCACGGCGAGGCGCGATGGTGAGGTCGTCCACTACCGTGGCGCCGCTGGCAGTACCGTCGATCGTCGCGTCGGCAGTGCCGTTGGCCAACCAATCGAGGCCTCCGCCCTGCACCCGGAGCTGGGACACCGTCGACACCACCGTGGCGTCGAGCAGATCGAGGCTCACGAAGTTTGTAAAGCTGTAGTCGATTGATGCGGACCCGTTGAACCGCAACGCGCCACCCTGCTCCCGGCAATCGGTGAAGTTGGCCGCCAGCGTGCCATTGAGAGGCGCAGCGGTCCCCGGTGCCGGCAACGCGCCGCCGTTAAACGTGCCGATGACCGAGCCGCTGGAGCAGACCGTCCCGGCAACAACAAAGCGGAGATCATCGTCCCACAGCAAAGCTGGCGAAAAAATGATCTCGCTCAGCTCCAAGGTCCGGAAGGCAAAGCTCACTGCACCAATGGTGGCTGCAGATGGCGCAGGCGCTGGTGCCGGTACCGGCGCGGGTGCGGGCGCCGGCGAGGGAGTCGGAGGCGGAGGCGCAGCGGGCGTCGGCACCGGCGCAGGTGCCGGTACCTGCGCCGGGGGCGGCGAGTCATCGCTGCCGCCACAGGCAGCCAGAGCGCCGAGCGTTGTTGCGACGAAAAGGCGACGGAGCAAATCTTGTTTGTTCATGAGCCTTCCTTTTAGCAGGACAGTAACGAGTCGGTGGGCGCGAGGTGCTGCGGTCCGTACGTCGAAATCTGATGCATAATCTTCTACAGAACGCGGTGGTGCGGAGTGAGTCACTTTTCTCTCCTTGTATGAGTGAGGCTTCAAACATCCTGAGTTGCTATAGCTTGCGGAAGGCTTCGCTACTACGACTGAACGCAGCTATTGCTCGCTTTGCCTTCGTCATCGAGCATGAAGAACGCCGGCTGCACGGCGAAGAGACCAACGAGGTACTTGTACTCGTGGGTCAGGCCCTTATCGAGCACGGGGTTGCCTGTTGTATTGGAGAGCTTGGACGCGCCGGCTCCGCCGATCGCCGCCCCGCGCAGGGCACAGCCGACAGCACTGGCGAACGGCGACATCCCGCGTTTGCTTGCCCGCCTCCGGTCGGGGTGCCCGCGGCGCCGGTGTCCTGACGAGTTTCGGCGGATGGTTTGAATGCGTCGTCGCGGTACGGCTCGCCCTCCAGAACGCCCGGAAAGGCGTGGGCGCATCGACAGGCAAGTAACGCGAGGCCCGCACATGCAGTCGACTCAATGAACAACCTGCGTTGATGCTTAAAGCTCTTCATACTCGGCACTCGCGCACTCATTTTTCAGGCCACGGACTAGCCATAGAATCAGTTCCTTGGTGAAACGCCGCGGCGACCCCAGCTCGACCGCTTGTTCTGCCACCCTTTACACAAAGCGACCAAGGGCAACGAGTCCGCCATGAATGCCTTGGCCGGCATGCCCCGCCGTTCCATGCGCCGGCCCGGGGTGCCGGAAGGCGCGATCCAAAATCGGGGAGGTGCGCGGACGATAGGGCGATCGCGCTATCGCGGCATCACCCGCACGGGTGAGAAGTGCGGCTTGCCCCTAGGGTGCGTGGGGAGACACGCGGCGGCAGCGGCTCCCACGCCTAGCCGCTCAGGCGAGGAATCTCAGGCGGGGAGGGACAGCGACAACACGAGCCGTACGAGCTGCGCCTGCCGATGCGTACCGGTCTTGTCGTAGATGCTTTGCAGTTGGGACTTGACGGTGTTCTCGCTCACGCGAAAACGCTCGGCGACCGCCGCAACCGTCTGGCCGCTACATACCTGCTCCACCACCCGGAACTCGGCCGCGGTGAGGCCGTAGAGCCGTTGCAGTGCTGCCCGGTTGACGCGTACCGGGTCCACCGGATCGGTCAGGAACGCAATTGCGCGCGGCTGCCCCGCCCCGGAACCGAACTCGTGCGTCGCCGGCAGCGCTGAAACATTCAGCACATAGGCCGCGCGGCCCGATGAGCGCGGCACCGACACGACTTGCGAGAAGTGCGGCACCTCGACCACCGTCGGGTCCAGGCACTGATCCAAGGCGGCGTCCAAGCCCCGCTGCGCTCCGGTCGACGCCGCGACAAGCCGGGTCTTGCCCGTGGCTTCCTGCCGCAGTCGCAAGCCGTCTTCCTCGGCCAAGGATCCGCGAGCCGCGCGGTTGGCGAACTCGACGGTGCGCTGGGCGCCGATCAGGATCACGCCGGAACTCAGGCGATCCAGCGCCGCCAGCGAGGCCGCGACCCGCAGTTCGGAATCCCGTAGCCGGAACATCACGCCCAGCGCGCGCGACAGGTGCGGCATTAGGATCCGATGCAGTTCCACCTCATGGTCGCCGAACGGCTGGTCGTTCAAGGCCCGATAGACCACAACGGCGGTGGGCGGAATGCCGGCCGAATTGGCACCGAAAACTACGCCCGTGCAACAGCGGGCGATGTTTATCGTGCTGAGGAATTCGCGGTACCAGATCGAACGCAGAAACTCGTTGAAATCGACCAGATCGGCATCGGTCCCCACGCTGCCATCGACGTAGAGTCCCTTCTTCAGGCCAGCGGCGGACCAGACGTCATGCTGTACGTACTTCGAGGCCCACCGCTGAAGGGCGTCCTCGGAGATGTTGTAAGGAAAGAGAAACCCGCCTTGATCCGGCGCATGCAGCGTCGTCACCAACAGTGCGCTATTCCCGCCTTGTGCCTGCCCGATCTCCCGGATGACGAGAGGCCAAAGCGAGGCATCCAATGCCGCGTCGTAGATATGGCCGATCAAGCGTAGTGCGACATCCGATGCGAGCGCGCGCATTTCTGGTGTTCTTCTTGTTGAGAGTTGAGCGGCAGTCGGCGCTTCTCGGTCGTTAAGTTTAGGCGGACTGGGCGTCCTAGCTGTGAAGTTCCAATAGGTTGTTTCTGTTCACTCGGACTGAGTCTGGGAGACTGGAGGTTCTCAAGGCCTTCCAACCGACCCAAGAGCTCAGCCGAATGAACACCCACAAGAATGCCCGATTGACGTACGCGCGTCGACTCGAAATGGTCAAAGACATCGTAGATCAGAAGCTCACGCCATGCGCCGCTGCAGCGGCGCATGGCGTGAGCGCCGGCACTACGCGTAAGTGGCTCGGCCGCTATCTGGCCGCGGGGGAGTCCGCCCTGGCCGACCGCTCCTCGCGGCCGCACCGCAGTCCGCGGGCCATGCCGGCGGCCACAGCCTTGGCGATTGTCGAGTTGCGCCGGCAACGTCTGACGCAGGCGCGCATCGCCGCCAGCCTGGCGGTGTCCTGCAGCAGTGTGAGCCGGGTGCTGGCCCGCGCCGGCCTGAGCCGGCTGGCCGACCTGGAGCCGGTTAACAGTCTGTTGAAATTCTCTGCTTGGATTGGTCATCCGAACGGAGCCGAGAGCGTTGATGTCGGACGCAACGGAAGAGCGAGGAACGACAGCGATGCGCGGCGCCGACATTACGCAAGAGAGCTTGTTCACCACGCGGACGACGGCGGCGTTTGTGCCGGCCGGTGACCCGCTGATCGAGATTCGCACGATCCTGAACCAATCCTTGCGCGGCATGGACGAGAAGTTTGACGCCCTGTACGCCGAGGGGGGTCGGCTGTCGGTGGCACCGGAGCGGCTGCTGCGCGGGCTGGTGCTGCAAGCGCTGTACGGTGAATAAAAGGGGTCACCCATTAGCCGACTCCTGTCAAGTGGGTAAGCGAAAGCGGGGCGCGTCCTGCGTGCCGCTTTTGCTCGCCACATCCGACCGCGGGCGCGCCCGTTGTCTCTTTCGACGGGTTGCGGCCACGAGCCGCACCA
>JBKCXU010000068.1:0-80867 GCA_046316025.1 Betaproteobacteria bacterium
CGCTCACCGAGTCCTCCTATGCACCATTCCCTACCATCGCTTCGATCGACCCGTCAAAGGCAAGCCGCAGGTGTACGACTAACGCTGAGACTCGGTCACACCGACGTCATCAAGGTGTACGACGAACGCTGAGACCTGCCCCATGAACCCTCATCGATGGGCGGCGTCGCCGGGGGGCCCTTGTTGACCCTGGCGAGTAGCGAAAGAATTCGGTCGTTCTGGCCGAAACCCTTGGCGCCGGGGACCGGCGTCATGTAAGCATAGGAGAGAGAAAATGCAAGAACTAACTGTGGAAACAACGTATGCTATCTCTGGTGGGGATCCAGGAGATACAAACATTATTGCATACCAAGATACCGTTCGACGATTGCCAGAGGCGATTGTATGGGGGGAGCGGCTTCCCGCCGATCGAGATGCAGCGCAGATGATTTTGCAATACTGTACTTACGGTGGGCGTGTTGATCGTGTCGAGGGTGGTGGGGGCACGTTCTCGCTCGAAGTAAAGGCTGGCGTTACTGGCGGCGTGACTATCAAGGCCGCGGCGAATCAGCCAAAACTTAACATTGTATGTAATCCGAAACCAGCAGGTAGAGCAGTGTACCAATGAGATCTCGGCGCGACGTAGGAGGACGTTGCAAACCTCGTCGCGCCATCACTGATGAATAGGGAGAAAATGCGTCAATTCGCAAAGAAAATACTTTCCGCTTCAGTGTTTATCGCGATAGCGACCGTCCTCTGCGCTGCGCTTTCGTTGACGAACGACGATATGCGCGTTGCCGTCGGCACGCGCCGGTTTACCGCGATAGCCGCGGATGGAACGGCGCTGTCCGGGCAGATCGACTTCGCGACCCCTCTCTCTCGTTTGCGTTGCTGGGGCTGTGTTGCGTTCCTGATTGGTGGTACCAACTCAGAACGTAGTGGAGCCGTATTGCTCGACGGGAGAATGCGCTACCTCATGGATGAACTAGCATACGAATTGAACGCAAAGGGCATTGCCGTCGTAAGGTTTGATCAGCGAGGAATACTGAACTACCGCGACTGCGTAGGCAGCGAGGCATTTTCCCGGAGTCGCAGCTACGTATCTTGCTTCGACCCTGATGTTCGACGCACTATTGGTGCGGGCACTTTGCAGAGCGATGCTTACGTGGTCCTGAATCATGCGAGGCACCGCTTTGCGATCGAAGAGCATCGATTGGCGTTGGTTGGTTTTTCTGAAGGCGGATTGATTGTTGCCGATCTGATCTCGGAAGCCTTACTTGCTCCGCAAGTTGCTGTTCTTGCGTCGACGCCCTTGGAGCCGTTTCGGAGTGCGGTCCGGTGGCAGTTCGTAGACAAGCTGCCGGAGGTTATTGAATTTAGCGGTGCCTCCTTTTCTAATGAAATGGCAAAGTTGTACTTTGCCAATCGAACGAGAAATGCAGTACAGCGAGATTTTGATGCGCCGGTCTTATCCGCCGATGGATCTTGGCGCCCCGATAACGTCGATGAGCTGCGCGATAAGTTGAAGCAAATTTTCGAAAAGCGTTACGTGCAGATTCTCAGCGCATCGGGATCGGAGCTTTGGTTCAGTGAGGACGGAGAGCTTGATGTGCCTAGCCATTCCGTCGCAGCAGCGCAAGAGAAGCTTCGGCGTAGTACGCCGCTAACCGCTCAGTTTCTCGGCTACAAGGGTAAGTTGCGCTTTGTTCTAGGCAGCGAGGACGAACAGTTCCCCTTAAGGAGGCAGTTACCTTACATCCACACACTAAATGAAGTGCGGGAAAATGAAGCGGGTCTCACGACGATTTGTGGTGCGAATCACACATTGCTTCTGGTTAATCCCTCTGATGGCCAAGATCCAAGCCAATGGCATGTGCTGACTGAAGTAGTTGCGGATGCGTTCACGAAACAGGATTTACCTAAAGTAACTCCCAAGGCATACGTGCGGCCACCTCCGTGCAATGGGGCTGGTTACGGTCTCTATGAGTAAGAAGGCTTTTCGGAGTGTTACTGAGCCAGCGGATCGGCTGAGCTTCGGCCTCCGCCGCCGCATCGATCCCATCCTGCAAACCGAATCCGCCGAATGCGGCCTCGCGTGTCTGGCGATGGTCGCCGGCTGGCACGGCTACCGCACCGATCTGCCGACCTTGCGCCGCCGCTTCTCGATCTCGCTGAAGGGTGCCACCCTCAAGCAGTTGATCGACATCGCCGGCAGCCTGGAATTCGGCGCCCGCCCGCTGCGGCTTGAACTCGACGAACTCGGCGACCTCAAACTCCCCTGCATCCTGCACTGGGACTTGAACCACTTCGTCGTGCTCACGCGCGTCACTGCCCGCGGCATCACGATCCTCGACCCCGCCCGCGGCGAAGTGCGTCTTTTTTGCGCCGAAGCGTCCAAGCACTTCACGGGCATCGCGCTTGAACTCACTCCTTCGCCCAGCTTCCGCAAGAAGCGCGAACGCCAGTCCATCGATCTGCGCGCCCTGTTCGGCCGTGTGGCCGGCCTGCGTAAGAGTCTGGCGCAGATCATGCTGCTGGCCTTGGCCCTGGAAGTCTTTGCCCTGATCTCGCCCTTTTTCATGCAATGGGTGGTCGACGGCGCCATCACCTCGGCCGACCGCGATCTGCTGGTCGTGCTAGCGCTGGGCTTTGGCTTGCTGGTGCTGGTGCAAACGGCTATCGGGCTGGCCCGCTCCTGGGTGGTGCTCTTTATGTCCACCCACCTGGGCCTGCAGTGGAACGGCAATGTCTTCGCCCACCTGCTGCGGCTGCCGGCAGTATGGTTCGAGAAGCGCCACATGGGCGACATCGTCTCCCGCTTCGGCTCGGTGGGCGCCATCCAGCACACGCTGACCACGAGCTTTGTCGAGGCGGTTCTGGACGGAGTGATGGCGATCGCCACCATGGTGGTGATGCTGTTTTACAGCGCCACACTGTCGCTGATCGTATTCGGCGCGTTGGTGATCTATGGCATTTTGCGCTGGGCGGCCTACCGCCCGCTGATGCAGGCGAGCGCCGAGCAGATTGTCCTGTCGGCCAAGGCCAGCTCGATCTTCATGGAAAGCGTGCGGGCCGCCACCAGCATCAAGCTCTTCAACCACGAAGAAGACCGCCGCGCCCGCTGGATGAACGCCACGGTGGACGCCACCAACCGGCAACTGGCGACCGAGAAGATGATGATCGGCTACCGGATCGCCAACACGCTGCTCTCCGGCACCGAGAACATCCTGATCGTCTACCTCGGTGCCCTGGCCGTGATGGACAACGTCTTCTCAGTCGGGATGCTGTTTGCCTTCGTCAGCTACAAGAGCACCTTCTCCGGGCGGGTGGGGAGCCTGATCGACAAGTTCGTCGAACTGAAGATGCTGCGGCTGCAAGGCGAGCGACTGGCGGACATCGTGCTGGAGAAGCCCGAAAACCAGGGCCACGGCGTGGAGCGTGAGATCGAAGAACTGACGCTGGAGGCGAAGAACCTGTCCTTCCGCTACGGCGATGCGGAGCCCTGGGTGCTGAAGGACCTTAACCTGACCGTGGCCCCCGGCGAGTCGCTGGCGATCGCCGGGCCGTCGGGCTGCGGCAAGACGACCTTGCTGAAGATTCTGCTGGGGCTGCTGCCGCCCACCGAAGGGGAAATCCGCGTCGGTGGCATCCGCATCGAGCAACTGGGCGCGCGCCAGTACCGCAAACTGATCGGCGCGGTGATGCAGGAGGATCAACTGCTGGCGGGCTCGATCGGCGAGAACATCGCCTTCTTCGACCTCAAGCCGGATCAAAAGCGGATCGAGGACTGCGCCAGGCTCGCCGCGGTGCACGAGGAGATCATGGCGATGCCGATGGGCTACGCCACGCTGATCGGCGACATGGGCACGGCCATTTCCGGCGGGCAGAAGCAGCGGGTGTTGCTGGCGCGCGCCTTGTACAAGCAGCCGAAGCTGCTGTTTCTGGACGAGGCGACGAGTCACCTGGACGTGCAGCGCGAGGGGATCGTCAATGCGGGCGTGCGGGGACTGAAGCTCACCCGCGTGATCGTGGCCCACCGGCCGCAGACCATCGCCAGTGCGGAGCGGGTGATCGTGCTCGAAGGCGGCAAGATCAAGCAGGACTTGCGGGTGGCGGCGCTGGCTGCCGCAGCGGAGCAGGGGGCGATGGCGTAGGGCGCCTGGTGGTTGCGCCCGACCTTGCTGCTGCGCTCACGCCCCCACCCTGGCCCGTCCAATCTCGGCCTTGCAAGGTCTCGCCGCTCCAGCGGCGCGAAGCTGCGCTTCGCGAAACCCCGCTTACGCCCCCCGCAGGCGGGGGAGGGGGAACACCTCGCGGGTCGCGCTGGCCGTGGCGACGGCGGATTGGCTGCAGAACCGGGGGCAGCGTCTTTGCCGCTTATTCCGTTTCGCGATCATCAGGGCAATGTCGTCGTTCCCGCGAAAGCGGGAACCCAGCGACTTTCGCGAACGGCACTGGATTCCCGCTTTCGCGGGAATGACGTGCCTTTACTGTCCGAATGAAGTGGAAGTGGAATTACTTCGGCAAGCGCTTTGCGGGCGACGGCCCTGCACGTCGCGCACGGGACGCCGGCGCGCCTTGCAGCCGCGCGATGCGCGTTTCGTGGTTGAACACGACTTCCCCCCAGCTTGTCGATCCGCTGTGCGGTGTGCGCAAGCTCGGTGTTGACGACTGCCACGCCGGACAGCCGGTCGAGAATGTCCGTAACGAGGCTCATGCGGTTCGCGCCCGCTCGCGCTCGATGCGGGCAAACAGGTCGTCCAGTTTGCGGTTGGTCGCGGCGAGCGTGGCGCGCATCGCCTCCAGATCGGCGGCGGCGGCGCGGCTGGCGGCGTCGCGCAACTGCAACTCGTCGGCGGTGATGCCGGCGAGATACGCGTCAACGGCGCTGCGGATTTCGTCGCTGACGCGCGTGCCGAGCGCGCGGGCGCGGCTTTGCAGCGCCTTCTTCTGGCGCGGCTCCAAGTAGACCTGCGTCGGGGCGTAGGTCGGCATCGGCGGCTCCGGGGCAATGCATTGCAGAGTATCAACGCGCTCCAGGTCGCGAGTGGCGCTGCCGGCACCGACGCGTATGCTTTTACCGCTCGCCACCCGCCCGCCCATGTCCAACGCCCCCGCTCTGCGCAAAGCCAAAGTCCCGGTCGCCGCGGGCGAAGCGGTGCCGGCCGACGGCGTCTGCGACCACTGCGGCGACGCACTGGCGGGGCTGAAGATCGTTCGCCGCGCCATCGGCGGGCGCGATGGGCGTTACTGCTGCCTGGGCTGCGCGTTCATCGCCGAGCAGTTGTTCCTCGCCCAGGCCGGCAGCCGCGACCGCGCACAACTGGCCGCACAGATTCCCGAGTCGCCCGCCGGCCCGCGTGCGCAGGCGCAGATCGACGTGCAGGGCATGGTCTGCGCGGCCTGCGGCTTGCTGATCGAGCACCGGCTGAAGCAGTTGCCGGGGATGGCCGCGGCGCAAGTGGACTTCGGTGCGCGGCGCGCTTCCGTCGCCTACGACCCGACGCAACTGACCGTCGCCGATGCCGAGCGCGCGATCGAGCGCGCCGGTTACCGCACCCATCCGACCGCGCAGGACGAGCGGCGCGCGCAGCGCATCGACCTGCTGCGGCTGATGCTCGCCTGGCTGGCGATGATGCAGGTGATGATGCTGGCGGTGCCGACCTACCTGGCGGCGCCGGGCGACATTCCGCCGGACATCGCGCAACTGCTGCGCCTGGCGCAGCTCGTGCTGACGACCCCGGTGCTGCTCTTCTCGGCGCTGCCGATCTGGCGCGCGGCGCTCAACCAGTTGCGCATGCGCGCCATCGGTATGGATCTGCCGATCGCGCTCGGCTTGGCAGTGGCCTTCGGCGCCAGCGCGCAGGCGGTGCTGCGCGCGCAGGGCGAGGTGTACTTCGACTCGATCACCATGTTCGTCGCGCTGGTGTACAGCTCGCGCTGGATCCAGGCGAGGGCGCTGGCGCGCGCCTACGCGCACATCGACGCCGCCCGCCGCGGCCTGCGCCTGCTGGCGCTCAAGCTGCGCGCCTGGCCGGCGTCGCACGCCACCGACGCGGTGCCGGCCGAGCAACTGGCGCCCGGCGATCTCGTACTGGTGCCCGCCGGCGAGTCGGTGCCGGCCGACGGCGTGGTACGCGACGGCGCCAGCACCGTCTCGCAGGCCTGGCTCACGGGCGAGTCCACGCCGATCGACAAGGGCGAGGGCGCGCCGGTGCTGGCCGGCAGCATCAACCTGGAGCAGCCGCTCGTGGTCGCCGTCACCCGCGCGGGTGAAGCGACGGCGCTGGCGGCGCTGCGCCGGCTGGTCGATGAAGCCGGTCGCGAGCGGCCGCCGATCGTCGAACTCGCCAACCGCGCCGCGGTGTGGTTCCTGTGGGCGGTGCTGGCAGTCACCGCGGCGACGGTGGTGGGCTGGTGGTGGGTCGATCCGGCGCGCGCGCTGCCCAATGCGATTGCCGTGCTGATCGCCACCTGCCCCTGTGCGCTGTCGCTGGCGGCGCCGGCGGCGCTGGCCGCGGTGCAGTCGGGGTTGGCGCGGCGCGGCGTGCTCACGGCGCGGGCGGCGGCGCTGGAGCAACTCGCGCGGGTCGATGCCTTTGCCTTCGACAAGACCGGCACGCTGACCACGGCCGAGCCGGCGCTGACGCAGGTGGTGCTGTTCCGCGAAGTGAGTGCTGACGATGCGCTAACCGTCGCGGCGGCGCTGGAGTCGCTGTCGGTGCATCCGTTTGCGCGTGCCATCGTCACGGCGGCGCAGGCGCGGCGGCTGCCCGCGCCCGAGGCGCAGGCCGGCCGCGTGCAGGCTTCCGCCGGCGTGGAGGCGACCGTGGCCGGCCGCCGCTACCGGATCGGTAAGGCTGACTATGCGTTGGGCTTGGTCGAGACCGACCCGCAGCCGGTGGCGGCGCGCCTGCTACGCCGGGTGGAGCGCGAGGGCCTGCAGGCGGCCAGCACGATCGTGCTGGCCGACGGCAGCGGGCCGCTGGCGCTCTTTGCCTTCGGCGAGCGGCTGCGGCCCGATGCGCGGCTGCTGATCGATGCGGTGCGCGCCGCCGGTGCGCAGCCGCTGCTCGTCTCCGGCGACCGGCGCGAGCCGGTGCGGCGCGTGGCGCGCGAACTGGGTATTCACGACGACGAAGGCGACGACGGCCAGCGCGTCTACGCGCACCAGACGCCGGAGAGCAAGCGCGCGCTGATCGCCCGCCTGCAAGGCGAAGGCCGCGTGGTGGCGATGTTGGGCGACGGCATGAACGACGCGCCGGTGATCGCCCAGGCCGACGTTTCGTTGGCGCTGGCCGGCGGCTCGCAACTGGCGCAGGCGCGGGCGGATCTGATCGTGGTGAATTCGCGCCTCGCCGACGTGGCGGCTGCGCTCAAGCTCACGAAAAAGGGCCTGCGCATCGTGCGCGAGAACCTCGGCTGGACGCTCGTCTACAACATAGTCATCGTGCCGGCCGCCGCGCTGGGGTATCTCACCCCTGCGCTGGCCGCGGTCGGCATGGCCGCCAGCTCGTTGTTGGTCGTGGGCAACGCCTTGCGCGCGCGTCGAGTGTGAGACGCGTCACATGGAATCGCTGTATCTGCTGATCCCGCTGTCGGTGCTGCTGATCCTCGGCATCGCCGTGCTGATCGTCTGGGCCGTGCTCAACGGCCAGTTCGAAAACCTCGACGCCGAAGGGCGGCGCATCGTCGACGACAAGGACGACGACGTGACCCCGCCCGACCCCCGCTGAGCGCAAAGCTTGCGCGCGCCGCCGCGCCTACCCCGAAAGAGGGTTGACTTGCGTCAACGGCGCCGCTCGCGCCGTCTCTAGCATCGCCGCCGACGAAGTTCGTAAGCCACCGTATCCGTTACGGCGGCGCTTGCGGCCCCGTCTTCCGCCGGCTGCTGTTCGCCGCACCGCCAACGAAATCGAGAGAGATTGCGATGAGTCCAACTCCCACCCGGACGTACCACTACGGGGTCGTGCGCGCTTTCAGCGTGATGACGGTCGTATGGGGCATCGTCGGCATGCTGGTCGGCGTGATCATTGCCGCCCAGATGGCCTGGCCCGAACTCAACCTCGGCGTCCCCTGGCTGTCCTTCGGCCGGCTGCGCCCGCTGCATACCAACGCCGTGATCTTCGCCTTCGGCGGCTGCGCGCTCTTTGCCACCAGCTATTACGTGGTGCAGCGCACATCGCAGGCGCGGCTGTTTTTGCCGGGGCTGGCCTGGTTCACCTTCTGGGGCTGGCAACTGATCATCGTTGCCGCCGCGGTCACGCTGCCGCTGGGCATCACCAGCGGCAAGGAATACGCCGAACTGGAGTGGCCGATCGACATCTTCATCGCCGTGGTCTGGGTGTCGTACGCGATCGTGTTCTTCGGCACCATCGCCGTGCGCACGGTCAAGCACATTTACGTGGCCAACTGGTTTTACGGCGCCTTCATCATCACCGTGGCGCTATTGCACATCGTCAACAGCTTGGCCATCCCGGCCGGTGCGCTGAAGAGCTATTCGGTCTACCCCGGCGCCATCGATGCCATGGTGCAGTGGTGGTACGGGCACAACGCGGTGGGCTTTTTCCTGACCGCCGGCTTCCTCGGGATCATGTATTACTTCGTGCCCAAGGCGGCCGGACGGCCGATCTACTCGTACCGGCTGTCGGTGGTGCACTTCTGGGCGCTCATCTTTACCTACATGTGGGCCGGCCCGCACCACCTGCACTACACCGCGCTGCCGGACTGGGCGCAATCGCTGGGGATGATCTTCTCGCTGATCCTGCTGGCGCCTTCCTGGGGCGGCATGATCAACGGCATCATGACGCTCTCGGGTGCCTGGTACAAGCTGCGCGAGGATCCGATCCTCAAGTTCCTGATCGTCTCGCTGTCGTTCTACGGCATGTCGACCTTCGAAGGGCCGATGATGTCGGTGAAGACGGTCAACGCGCTGTCGCACTACACGGACTGGACCATCGGCCACGTACACAGCGGCGCGCTCGGCTGGGTCGGGTTGATCTCGATCGGCGCGCTGTACTGGCTGATCCCGCGGCTGTGGGGCCGCACCGAGATGTACTCGATGAAGCTCGTGACGACCCACTTCTGGGTCGCCACCATCGGCATCGTGATCTACATCGCGGCGATGTGGATCGCCGGCGTGATGCAGGGCCTGATGTGGCGCGCCATCAACGAAGACGGCACGCTCACCTACAGCTTTATCGAAAGCATCAAGGCCACCTATCCGTTCTACGTGATCCGCCTGCTCGGCGGCACGCTGTACCTGCTGGGCATGGTGCTGATGCTCTACAACGTGGTCAAGACGATCGGCGCCGGCCGCGCGGTCGAGGAGGCCGTGCCGGCCCCGAACCTGGCCCACGCCTAACCGTTGCAAGGACACCCTCATGAAACTGAATCACGACTTCATCGAGCGCAACTCCTGGCTGATGATCATCCTGATCGTGCTGCTGGTCGCGGTCGGCGGGCTGGTCGAGATCGTGCCGCTGTTCTTCCAGCGGCAGACGACCCAGCCGGCGGCCAACACAAAGCCCTACGAGCCCTTGCGTCTGGTCGGGCGCGACGTCTACATCCGCGAAGGCTGCTACAACTGCCACTCGCAGATGGTGCGGCCGTTCCGCGCCGAGACGCTGCGCTACGGCCATTATTCGGTGGCCGGCGAGTTCGTCTACGACCACCCGTTCCAGTGGGGCAGCAAGCGCACCGGCCCGGACCTGGCGCGCGTCGGCCAGCGCTACTCCGACGAGTGGCACCGCATCCACTTCAACAACCCGCGCGACGTGGTGCCGGAGTCGAACATGCCGGCCTACCCCTGGTTCGCCCGCAACAGCGTCGAGGGCGTGGACGTGCAGGCGCGGATGCGCGCGCTGCGCATCGCCGGCGTGCCCTACAGCGACGCCGAGATCGCCGCCGCACCGGAGGCGCTCAAGGGCAAGACCGAACTGGACGCGATCATCGCCTACCTGCAAGGGCTGGGCAACGATCTGCGCAACGTGCGCTAAGGGGTGGCCGACATGGACATCAATATGTTGCGCTCGCTCGACACGCTGCTGCTGCTGGTGGCGTTTCTCGGCATCGTCTGGTGGGCCTACCACCGCAAGAGCAAGCAAGGCTTCGATGAGGCTGCCCGTCTGCCGTTTGCGGACGACACGCGGCCCGGCAACGGTTTCGACAGGGGCGGCAAATGAGCGATTTTTCCAGCGTCTTTTGGGACTACTACATCCTGATCATCACCGTCGTCTCGGTCGTCGGCTGCGCCGTCTTTCTGTGGACACAGAGCAAGACCCGTGTGGCGGTCGGGCCCGACGGCAAGGTCAAGACCACCGGCCACGTGTGGGACGGGGATCTGGCCGACTACGACAACCCGCTGCCGCGCTGGTGGATGTGGTTGTTCTACCTCACTGTGGCGTTCTCGCTCGTGTACCTGGCGCTCTTCCCCGGGTTGGGCACCAAGTTCGGCGGGCTGCTCGGCTGGACATCGACCGGGCAATGGCAGGCCGAGGTCAAGGCGGCCGACGCCAAGTTCGGCCCGCTCTTTGCGCAGTACGCCGCGCAGCCCCTCGAGCAGGTGGCCCGCGACAAGCGCGCGGTGCAAATGGGCGAGCGCATTTACCTGAACAACTGCGCGCAATGCCACGGCACCGACGCGCGCGGCGCGCGCGGTTTTCCCAATCTGGCCGACAACGTCTGGTTCTGGGGCGGCGCGCCGGAGCAGATCAAGGTGTCGATCGTCGCCGGCCGCAACGCGCAAATGCCGCCGATGGCCGCCGCGCTCGGCTCGCCCGAAGACGTGACCGACGTGGCCCATTACGCGCTGTCGCTGTCCAACTCCACGCACGACCCGGTGCGCGCGGCGCGCGGCAAGGAGAAGTTCGCCGCCTGCGCCGGCTGTCATGGCATCGACGGCAAAGGCAATCCGGCGATCGGTGCGCGCAACCTGACCGAAGGCGGCTGGCTGCACGGTCGCACGGTGGCGGCGATCACTGAAGGTGTCAACAAAGGGCGCTACGGTGTGATGCCCGCGTTCAAGGGCATCCTGACCGAGCCGGAGATCCATCTGGTGTCGGCTTACCTCTTGTCCTTGAGCCAGTCCCCGGGAGCCACCGCACCCGCGGCGGCCCCGGCCAAGTAGGGGCGCACCGGCCCGTGCGGGCGCGGCAGCGGGCAGTGCCCGTTGCCGCCTTTGTTGCGGTGTGGCTCGAAAGATGGATATGACTCCGATTGCCGAGGCCCAACGCGCCAGCCCCCCGCCGGCATCGCCCGCGGCCGACGACACGGCGCCCGCCGTGGTGCAGGGCCTGTACGCCAAGCGGCGCGAGATCTACCCCCGCGCCAAGATCGGCGATTCGCTGGCGTTGTTCCAGAAGTGGCGCTGGGCGGCGGTCTGGGCCACGCAGCTCGTCTTCTACGGCCTGCCCTGGCTCGTCTGGAACGACCGCCAGGCGCTGCTCTTCGATCTGGCCGCGCGCAAGTTCTACATCTTCGGCTTGGTGTTGTGGCCGCAGGACATCATCTTCCTGACGGCGATTCTGATCATCGCCGCGCTGTCGCTGTTCCTGTTCACCGCTGTCGGCGGGCGCCTGTGGTGCGGCTACGCCTGCCCGCAGACCGTCTACAGCGAAGTCTTCATGTGGGTCGAGCGGCGCATCGAAGGCGACCGCGCCGAGCGCATGCGGCTGGACCAGTCGCCCTGGTCGGCGCGCAAGCTGGCGATCAAGAGCGCCAAGCACGGGGCGTGGATCGCGCTGGGCCTGTGGACGGGCTTCACCTTCGTCGGCTACTTCACGCCGATCCGCGAACTGGGCGCGGAGATCCTGCGCTTGCAGATCGGCGGCTGGTCGGCCTTCTGGGTGCTGTTCTACGGCTTTGCCACCTACGGCAACGCCGGCTGGATGCGCGAGCAGGTGTGCAAGTACATGTGCCCGTACGCGCGCTTCCAGAGCGCGATGTTCGACAAGGACACGCTGATCGTCACCTACGACACCCGCCGCGGCGAGCCGCGCGGCCCCGGCCGCCGCAATGCCGACCGCGCCGCGCTGGGCCTGGGCGATTGCGTGGACTGCAAGCTGTGCGTCCAGGTCTGCCCGACCGGTATCGACATCCGCAACGGTTTGCAGTACGAGTGCATCGGCTGCGCGGCCTGCATCGACGCCTGCGACCACGTCATGGACAAGGTCGGCCTGCCGCGCGGCCTGGTGCGCTACACGACCACCAACGCGCTGAACCTCGGCCTGAGCCGCGAGGCGATTTGGCGCCGCGTGTTTCGCCCGCGCGTGTTGGTCTACATCGGGATCCTGGCCACCGTGTTCGCGGCGCTGGTGGTGGCAATCTCGGTTCGTGTGCCGCTGAAGGTGGATGTGATCCGCGACCGCGGCGCCATTGCGCGCGAGACCGACGATGGCCGCGTCGAGAACGTCTACCGCTTGCAGGTGATGAACACCACCGAACGGCCGCGCCGATTTGTGGTGAGCGCCGGCGGCCTTACCGGGCTGGCGCTCGTCTCGGAGCCCGCCTTTGACGTGCCGGCTGCCGCCACCGCCTCGGTCCCGCTGCGCTTGCAGGCGCCGGCCGACGACGTGCCGGCCGGCACGCACAAAGTGCAGATCGACGTCGTCGCGCAGGACGACCCGGCCGTCCGGGTGACGGAGAAAACGACCTTCCTCGGCGTGCGCCGCTAAAGTGGAGTTGTTGCGATGAGTGCAGTGCTTATGCCCAAGCCTTGGTACCGCGAACCCTGGGTGTGGTTCGTCATCGGTCTGCCGCTGACGGCGGTGGTGGCGAGCTTCGTCACGCTGGCGCTGGCCCTGCGCAGCGACGACGGCGTGGTGGCCGAGGACTACTACAAGCGCGGGCTGGCCATCAACGAGCAACTGGCGCGCAGTGCGGAGGCGGTGCGCCTGGGGCTTGCCGCGACGATCGAACTGGAGGGCGTGCAGCCGCAGGAGCGCATCCGCCTGCGCTTGAGCGGCAAGGAGGCGGTGCCACTGGAGGCGGCGATCAAGCTGCGGCTGGTCAACCCCGGCCGCAGCAGCGGCGACCGCGTGGCCGTGCTGGCGCGCACGGGCGAGGGCGACGCCTTCAACGCCGAGTACGTGGGCGCCTGGGGCGATGCCGCGCCAGTGTCGGATCGCGTGTCTTGGCGCGTCGTGGTCGAGGGCCAGAGCTGGCGCATCGACGGCGACGCCGGCGCGGTCGGCGGTGCTGCGTCGTTGCGCGTGGCGGCGGTCAAGCCGCAGTAGCGGGGTTCGTACCCGCCGCACGGACTCGGGGGCACAGCGATGGACAAGGGCTTCGCGCAACGGCTGCTGTGGGTGCTGTGGCCGTCGTTTCTGGTGGCGGCGGTAGCCGAACTCTTTCTCTTTGCGGCGTTCGACCCGGCCGACCTGCATCTTTTCGGCACGCCGGTGCAGGCGAACCGGATGACGGTGTATGCGGCGGGGTTCTTTCTGCTCTGGGCGGCCACCGCGGCGGCCAGCGCGCTGACGGTGTTTTTGCAGCGCTCGCCGTTCGAGGTCAATCGCTGCCCGGTCGAGCCCGGCGAGCGGCCCCCGGGGTGCCTCAAGCGGGCCGCAGCCGACTGCGTCGGCGGACAATCCGCGCCGGCGGCACGCGACTGATCAACAACTCGTCGCCGACTGGCCGGAAACGATCTGGCGCAAGCCTTCGGGGTTGGTGATGCGCACGTGCTTCTGATTGACTTCGATCAGGTTCTCGCCGGCAAAGCGCGACAGCACGCGGCTAACGGTTTCCAATTTGAGGCCGAGAAAGCTGCCGATCTCAGCCCGCGTCATGCGCAGGACGAACTCGGTGCGCGAATAGCCGCGCGCCTCGAAGCGCTGCGACAGGTTCAGCAGAAACGCCGCCAGCCGCTCTTCCGCGTGCATGCTGCCCAAGAGCAGCATCACGCCGTGCTCGCGCACGATTTCGCGGCTCATCACCTTGTGGAAGTGATTGCGCAACACCGGCACCGCGTTGGCTACGTCTTCCAGCCGCTCGTAGGGGATCACGCAGACCTCGGTGTCTTCCAGTGCCACCGTGTCGCACGAATGCGTCTCGTTGCTGATGCCGTCCATGCCGAGGAGTTCGCCACCCATGTAGAAGCCGGTGACCTGCTCGCGCCCGTCGGAGGACATGACGGTGCTCTTGAGGAAGCCCAGCCGCACCGCATAGAGCGACTCGAAGCGGTCGCCCGCACGGAACAGACTCTCGCCGCGCTTGATACGGCGGCGGGTGGCGACCAGTTCTTCCAGCTTCTCGATGTCCGGCAAGGACAGGCCGAGCGGCAGGCACAGCTCGCGCAGGTTGCAGTTGGAGCAGGCAACCTTCAGGTGGGAGAAGGAAAAATTCGGCGCGTTCATAGACCCTTCATCGCTTCCCGCTTTCATGCGGGGCTACCGCCACGGCGACAGTCGCCCGACGGGCTGCCCGCCACCGCTTGCCGCTTGCTGTAGAGCACAAGGCATCTGATCCGTCCGTGCGCCCGATCTCAGAGCTTGACCCCAGTCAAGCGTGGCGAGAAAGGCGACCGAATAATACACGCCGCCCCCCGAAAAACCGTCTTGGCGTTACGGGAACGGTTACAGCCGGAGTTCAGCCCACCATGTTGATGACTACTCGCAATGAAGTCGCGGTTCCGGAGCCGACGCTGCTCAAGCGCTTCGACATCCCCGGCCCGCGCTACACCTCGTACCCGACGGCGGATCGCTTCGTCGAAGCGTTTGGCGAGGAGGCCCTGGGCGCCTGGCTCGCCAAGCGCAACGACGCGGCGGGCCCCCTGTCGCTGTACGTGCATGTGCCGTTTTGCAGCACGGTCTGCTACTACTGCGCGTGCAACAAGGTCATCACCCGCGACCAGTCGCAGGCGGGGCAGTATCTGGACGCGCTGGAGCGCGAGGCCGAGATGGTCAGCGCCCGCCTGGGCGGCCAGCGGCAGGTGGAGCAACTGCATTTCGGCGGCGGCTCGCCGACCTTTCTGTCCAGCGACGAACTGCGTCGCCTGATGGCGATTTTGACCACGCGCTTCCCGCTGGCGCCGCGCGGCGAGTTTTCCATCGAAGTCGATCCGCGCTGTACGCCGCCGGACAAGGTCATCGCCCTGGCCGAGTTGGGCTTCAATCGGCTGTCGGTCGGCGTGCAGGACTTCGACCCCGACGTACAGCGCGCCGTCAACCGCCTGCAGAGCTACGAGATCACCAAGGAGACCATCGACGCGGCGCGCGCGCATGGTTTCAAATCGGTCAACATGGATCTGATCTACGGGCTGCCCAAGCAAAGCCGCGCCACCTTCGCCCGTACCCTCGACCGGGTGCTCGAACTCGCGCCGGAGCGGGTGGCGCTCTATCACTACGCGCACCTGCCGGAGCGCTTCAAGCCGCAGCGGCGGATCGAGTCGGCCGATCTGCCGTCCTCGCCCGAGAAGATGGGGATCATGCTCGACGCCATCGCGCGGCTGACCGAAGCCGGCTACCAGTACATCGGCATGGATCACTTTGCCAAGGGCGAGGACGATCTGGCCCGCGCGCAGCAGCAGGGCCGGCTGCACCGCAACTTCCAGGGCTATTCGACCAAGCCGGACTGCGACCTGATCGGCTTGGGCGTGTCGTCGATCAGCAAGGTCGGACCGACCTACTCGCAAAACGTGCGCGAGCTGGACGAGTACTACGACCGCATCGACCATGGCCAGATGCCCACCGCGCGCGGGGTGCTGCTCGACATGGACGACCTCGTGCGGCGGGCGACGATCATGGCCCTGATGTGTCACTTCGAGGTCTCCAAGGAAGCGATCGAGCAGGCGCACCTGATCAAGTTCGACGAGTACTTCAAGCGCGAGCTGGCGGAGTTGAAGCCGTTCGAGGATGCGGGCCTCGTCGAAAACAGCCGCGACTGGGTCACCGTGTTGCCGCTCGGCAAGATGCTGGTGCGCGGCATTGCGATGGTCTTCGACGCCTACCTGCGTAACGACGAGCGCGTGCGCCGCTACAGCAAAATCGCTTGATCGCCCCGTGTTCAACCTGCTCTCCACCCAGGCGCTTGCCGCCTTTACGCTCGCCCTGTTTGGCGGCTTGCATTGCGCCGGGATGTGCGGCGGCTTTGTCGGCGCGTTGCAGATCAATCGCCCGCGCGGCGTGTCGGCGACAAGGCTGGCGAGCGGCTACCACGCGGGGCGCCTGACCAGTTACGCGGCAGCTGGCGCCCTGCTGGGCTGGATCGGTGGCGCGGTCTACACCCTCGAAGTGCTGCCGGTGCAGGTGGTGCTGCTCGCCGTCGGCGGGGCAATGTTGCTCGCGATCGGCGCGTCGATGTTCGGCCGCGGCGCGTGGCTCAAGCGGCTGGAGCCGCTGGGGTTGGCGCTATGGAAGCTCGTCGGCCCGCTGGCGCGGCGCGTCTATCCGCCGCGCAACGGCGCGCAGGCGCTGGTCGCCGGGCTCGCCTGGGGCTGGATTCCCTGCGGCATGGTCTATGCCGCGCTGCCGCTGGCACTGGTGGCCGGTGGCGTCGGGCAGGGTGCGCTGGTGATGTTGGCGTTCGGCTTGGGTACTTTGCCCAACATGGTTCTGGTCGATGTGGCCGCGAGCCGTGTCGGTGCATCGGGCGGCGTGCTGGCCTCCGCAAAGACTTGGTTGAAGCCGCTGGCCGGAGTGGTGCTGGTCGTCTTTGGCCTATCCGGCCTCGCGCACGCCGCGCGCGTGGCGGGTGCGGATCATCCGGCGATTGCCGGGTTGGCATCCATCTGCCACCACTGAAGCATGTCGTCGCCCCGGCGCCGGCCGGGGCCGTGTGTCGTTGCGCTCGAAAGTCGCTGGGCCCCGGCCTGCGCCGGGGCGACGGCGCTCACGCACTGCCTGATAACATCGCCGCACCTCTGTTTTCCCTCTGCGGCGGCGCGGCGCAAGCCTCGTTGCCGCTTTCGTGTTGCCATGAAAAGCGCAGAAATCCGCCGACAGTTTCTCCAGTTCTTCGAACAACGCGGCCACACGGTGGTGCGCGCTTCGCCGGTGGTGCTCACCGGCGACCCGACGCTGCTCTTCACCAACAGTGGGATGGTGCAGTTCAAGGACGTGTTCCTCGGCAAGGAGCGGCGCCCCTACGCGCGGGCGGCCACTTCGCAGAAGTCGCTGCGCGCGGGCGGCAAGCACAACGATCTGGAAAACGTCGGCTACACCGCGCGGCATCACACCTTCTTCGAGATGCTGGGCAACTTCAGCTTCGGCGACTACTTCAAGCGCGACGCGATCCGCTTTGCGTGGGAGTTGCTGACCAAGGTCTACGGCCTGCCGGCAGAGAAGCTGTGGACCACCGTCTACATCGATGACGACGAAGCCTATGACCTTTGGACGAAGGACATCGGCGTGCCGGCGGAGCGCTGCATCCGCATCGGCGACAAACCGGGCCAGGCCAAGTACGTCTCCGACAACTTCTGGCAGATGGCCGACGTCGGCCCCTGCGGCCCCTGCTCGGAAATCTTCTACGACCATGGCCCGGGCGTCGCCGGCGGCCCGCCGGGCTCCCCCGATGCCGACGGCGACCGCTACATCGAGATCTGGAATCTCGTCTTCATGCAGTACTCGCGCGACGAGGCCGGCGTGCTCACGTCGCTGCCCAAGCCTTGCGTCGATACCGGCATGGGGCTGGAGCGGCTGGCCGCCGTGCTGCAGCAGGTGCACAGCAACTACGAGATCGATCTCTTTCAGAACCTGATCGCCGCCGCCGCGCGCGAGACCGGCTGCAAGGATCTCACCGACAACTCGCTCAAAGTGATCGCCGATCACATCCGCGCCTGCGGCTTCCTGGTGGCCGAAGGCATCGTGCCGAGCAACGAGGGCCACGGCTATGTGCTGCGGCGGATCGTGCGGCGCGCGCTGCGGCATGGCTACAAGCTTGGCCAGACGCAGCCGTTCTTTCACAAGCTAATGGCCGACCTCGCGCGCGAGATGGGCGAGGCCTACCCGGAACTCGTCGAGCAACAGGCGCGCGCCACCGCGGTGCTCAAGCAGGAGGAAGAGCGCTTCGGCGAGACGCTTGAAAACGGCATGCGCATTTTGGAAGGCGCGCTCGGTGCGTTGAAGAGCGGCGACGCCAGGATGCTCGACGGCGAGACCGTGTTTCTGCTCTACGACACCTACGGTTTCCCGGTCGATCTGACCGCCGACATCTGCCGCGAGCGCGGTGTGGCGGTGGACATCGCGGGCTTTGAGCAGGCGATGGGGCAGCAGCGCGAGCAGGCGCGCGCGGCGGGCAAATTCAAGATGACGCTGGGCGTGGACTACTCCGGCGTGCGCACGCGCTTTGTCGGCTACGACGAACTCGCGGCCGAGGGCAAGGTGGTGGCGCTCTACGTCGGCGGCAACCCGGTCGACGAGATCGCGGTAGGACAGGCTGCCATCGTGGTGCTCGACACCACGCCGTTTTACGCGGAAAGCGGCGGCCAGGTTGGCGACCGCGGTGAGCTGGCGGGCGGCACCGGCACTTGCGAGGTGACCGACACGCAGAAGATTCAGGCCGACGTCTTTGGCCACCACGGCGAGCTCAAGACCGGCACGCTCGCGATCGGCGACAAGGTGGCCGCGCGGGTGGACGTGAACCTGCGCTCGCGCACCCGCCACAACCACTCGGCCACCCATCTGATGCACGCCGCGCTGCGCCGCACGCTCGGCCGCCACGTGCAGCAGAAGGGTTCGCTGGTCGATGCCGAGCGCACGCGCTTCGACTTCTCGCACGACAAGCCGCTGACCGCCGACGAAATCCGCGCAGTCGAAGAGCAGGTCAACGCCGCGATCCGCAGCAACGCGGCGGTGACCGCGCAGTTGATGAAGTACGACGACGCGATCCGTGCCGGCGCGCTCGCCTTCTTCGGCGACAAGTACGGCGATGAGGTGCGCGTGCTGGCGATGGGCGAGCACTCGACCGAACTGTGCGGTGGCACCCACGTCGCGCGCACCGGCGACATCGGCTTCTTCAAGATCGTGGCCGAGACCGGCATCGCTGCCGGCGTGCGGCGCGTGGAAGCGGTGACCGGCGCCGGCGCGGTCGAGTTCGTGCAGGCGCTCGATGCGCAACTGAACAGCGCGGCAGCGACCGTCAAGGCGCCGACAACCGAACTGAACGCGCGGCTGGCGCAGATCCTCGACAACGTCAAAACGCTGGAAAAGGAACTCGCCCGCATCAAGGGCAAGCTCGCCGCCAGCCAGGGCGATGAGTTGCTGGCGCAGGCGGTCGAGGTCAAGGGTGTGAAGGTGCTGGCGGCGAAGCTCGAAAGCGCCGACGCCAAGGTGCTGCGCGACACCGTGGATCAGTTGAAGAACAAGCTGAAGACCGCCGCGATCGTGCTCGCCACCATCGAAGGCGACAAAGTGCAACTGGCCGCCGGCGTCACGGCGGATGCCACCGGCAAGATCAAGGCGGGGGAGCTCGTCAACTTCGTTGCCCAGCAGGTCGGCGGCAAGGGCGGCGGCCGGCCCGACATGGCGATGGCCGGCGGCACCGACCCGTCCAAGCTGACTGAGGCGCTGGCGAGCGTGTTGCCATGGGCGAACGCCAAGCTGTGACGGTCGATTACCGTCGCGCGTCGCCCGCCGACGCCGAGGGGCTGGCGCAGTTGATGGCCGATCCGCGGGTGTTCGGCGGGCTGTTGCAGTTGCCCTACCCGAGCGTCGAGGTATGGCGCAAGCGGCTCGAAGGCCAGCTTGAGCAGCCCGACACGCCGCATCTGGTGGCGCTGGCCGATGGCGCTGTGATCGGAAACGCCGGGCTGTTTCGCACGAGTCAGTCGCTGCGCACGCGCCATGTCGCGGGGCTGGGTGTCTCCGTCGCGCACGACTGGCAGCGCCGCGGCGTGGGCAGCGAACTGATGCGACGCCTGCTCGACTGGGCCGATAACTGGGCCGGCTATCTGCGGATAGAACTCGGCGTCTACACCGACAACGAACCGGCCATCGCGCTGTACCGAAAGTTCGGCTTCGTGCACGAGGGCACGCAGCGCGCCTTCGCCTTGCGCGATGGTCGTTACGTCGACAGCCACATGATGGCGCGACTGCATCCGAATCCGCCGCAACTGCCGCGCTGACCACACTCGGCGCGCGCCGCGCCGTTTTCCGGGAACCCTATCAATGTCCACGCTCATCTGCGGCTCGATCGCCTACGACTCGATCATGGTGTTCGACGGCCGCTTCAAGGACCACATCCTGCCCGAGCAGGTGCATATCCTGAACGTCTCCTTTCTGGTGCCGCAGTTACGGCGCGAGTTCGGCGGCTGCGCCGGCAACATCGCCTACAACCTGAAGCTGCTGGGCGGCGAGCCGCTGCCGATGGCGACCGTCGGCGACGACGCACAACCTTACTTGGCACGGCTCGATGCCTATGGCATCGACCGCCGCCACGTGCGCCACGTGCCCGGCAGCTATACCGCGCAGGCCTTCATCACCACCGATCTGGACGACAACCAGATCACCGCCTTCCACCCCGGCGCGATGACGCAGTCGCATCTCAATGCCGTGCCGGGCGACGGCTCGGTCACGCTCGGCATCGTCGCCCCGGACGGGCGCGACGGCATGCTCCAGCACGCGCAGCAGTTTGCCGATCATGGCATCCCGTTCGTGTTCGATCCCGGTCAGGGACTGCCGATGTTCGACGGCGAGGATCTGCTCTGGTTCATCGCTCGCGCGCATTACGTGGCGCTTAACGATTACGAAGCGCAGCTGCTGATCGAGCGCACCGGCCTCGCGCTGGCAGACCTGTCGCGCAAAGTCAAAGCGCTGATCGTCACGCACGGGGGCGCCGGCTCCGACCTTTACGTCGGCGGTGAGACGATCTCGATCCCCGCGGCGCCGGCGGCGGCGGTGGTCGATCCAACCGGCTGCGGCGACGCCTATCGCGCCGGCCTGCTTTACGGCATCGCCAACAAGCTGGATTTGGAGACGACCGGCCGGCTCGCGGCGATCATGGGTGCAGCCAAGATCGAGCACGCCGGCGGGCAGAACCACGCGATCGACCGCACCGCCATCGCCGAGCGGTTCGCCGAGGCGTTCGGCTACCGCCCGTGGTAGCCGCTTACGGCAGCACGATCAACAGCAGGTTGACCAGCAGCACGACGAAAAGCGGCGACAGATCCACGCCGCCAATGGGCGGCACGATCTTCTGAAACGGCGCCAGGAACGGCTTGGCCAGCACCGACAGCGCGGGGGCGGCCGGCGCGAACGGGTTGATCCAGCTCATCAGTGCGTGCAGGATCGTCACCCACATCGCCAGATACAGCGCCCAGCGTGCCAGCTTGGCGAGCGCCAGCAGCGGAAAACTCGGCCATGGCCAAGCCGCGGGCGGTGCCAGCAGCGCGGTGTTCAGGATCACCGCCATGAGCGCCACCAGCGCGGCGCCCAGCAGCGAGGCGCTGTCGAAGCGGCCGAACGGCGGCAGCAGCCGGCGCAGCGGCATCACCAGCCAGTTGGTGAGCGCCAGGACGAACTGCGCCACCGGGTTGCGCCCCGGCAGCCCGAGCCAGTTGATATAGGCGCGCAGCAGCAGCGCCACGCCCAACAGCGCGGACAGCGTTTCGATCAGCAGGTGGGCGGCTTGCAGCAGCGCCATGGTGCGGCGGATTCTATCGAGCGGACGCCGTTCGCAGGCCGAGGATCGGGGCGGCCGCGGCTGCGCGAAAAAAAGGCGCTGCGGGAGCAGCGCCTTCAGACGTGCAGACCCGGGTCCTTACGGACGCGGGCCGGTCGGGAACGGCCACGCCGCCGAGGGGTTGAGTGCCGCGGTGGCGCCCGGCGCTGCGGGGGCAGGTGCGGGTGCCGGTGCAGCGGCAACGGGCTTGACCGCCGGCGCGGCCTTTTTCATCGCCGGCTTCTTGGCTGCGGGCTTCTTGGCGACCGGTTTTTTGGCCGGCGCCTTTTTCGCCGCGACTTTCTTTGCGGGCGCTTTCTTCTTGGCGGGCGCGGCTTTCTTGGCAGCGACCTTTTTCTTCGGCGCTGCCTTGGCCATTTTCTTGGCCGGCTTCTTGGCGGCCTTGGTCGCTTTCTTGACCTTTGGCTTTGCCGCCTTCACCGCCTTTTTGGCCTTGCCTTTGCCGGAGGCCTTCTTGGCGACTCTCTTCGTTGCCATATGCATCTCCGTCGAGATTGCGGCTCAAGTGCTTTCGACACCACCGCCAATTACGCGGACGAAGCGGAAGCGCTCGAACCGACGCACATTGAAAAGAGGCCCGGTGGCGAGGACCAAAGTCCCGCAACCGGGCCTACATGCGCACGAAGCGCGGCTTGCCTTACTTCTTCTTGGCGGCCTTCTTGGCGGCCTTCTTGGCCGGGGCCTTCTTCGCTACCTTCTTGGCGGCTTTCTTCGTTGCCATGGTGATACTCCTTCAGTGTCAGTGGATGGTTAGATGGAAACCCGGTTCCCGCACGCGGTGCGGGGGAGCGGGCTATTCATCGGCGCAAATGGCTGCCCTGTCGCCGCGACGACCCCAGACGTGCGTTTGCGGCGCATGTCCGAGTGGGGCGCGGAACGGTCAGAGCGTGGGCCGCTGACGCTGATGAATTCGGCACGGCGCGGACCGCGATGCGGCGCGCGCAAAGAAAACGCCGGCACGAAGCCGGCGTCGGAAGTTGCAGCACAAAAAGCAGCGGACGATTTTTGCAGGGAACCGATCCCGCAAGACAGCGGCGTCTTGATGTCGGCTCGTCCGATGGGGCTGACGATGGAGCGGAAACTGTGAGAGTCAGCGTTCAATGTTGTGATCGATCGATGCTTGTTGGTCAGTGCGATCGAGCAACTTTGCATTGGCGCGCTTTTTACTCTCATTCGATTCGATGCGCAAGAATTTTTTCGTGCGCGCGTGTCGTGCGTGCGTCGCGTGAGTGTGTTCATCGCGTTCATCGCGTGTGCGTTGCGCGTGTTGCGCATCACTCCCACGAGAGCGCGCCGCCCGATTGGTACTCGATCACGCGCGTCTCGAAGAAGTTGCGCTCTTTTTTCAGATCGATCATCTCGCTCATCCACGGGAACGGGTTTTCTTCCTGCGCAAAAAGCGGCTCGATACCGATCTGCTGCGCGCGCCGGTTGGCGATGAAGCGCAGATAGCCCTTGAACATCGGCGCGTTGAGCCCCAGCACGCCGCGCGGCATCGTGTCCTCGGCGTAGGCGTACTCGAGATCGACGGCGCGGCGAAACAGCGCGCGCACTTCCTCGCGAAACTCGGGCGTCCATAGTTGCGGGTTTTCCAGCTTGATCTGGTTGATCAGGTCGATGCCGAAATTGCAGTGCATCGACTCGTCGCGCAGGATGTACTGGTACTGCTCAGCCGCCCCGGTCATTTTGTTCTGCCGGCCGAGCGCAAGAATCTGCGCGAAGCCGACGTAGAAGAACAGACCCTCCATCAGGCAGGCGAAGACGATCAGGCTTTTCAGCAGCGCCTGGTCGGCCTCGGTCGTGCCGGTGCGGAAGTGCGGGTCGGTCAGCGTGTCGATGAACGGGATCAGGAACTCGTCCTTGGCGCGGATCGAGCCCACCTCGTGATAAGCGTTGAAGATCTCGCCTTCGTCCAGGCCGAGCGACTCGACGATGTACTGGTAGGCGTGGGTGTGGATCGCCTCTTCGAAGGCTTGCCGCAGCAGGAACTGCCGGCACTCCGGCGCGGTGATGTGCCGATAGGTGCCGAGCACGATGTTGTTGGCGGCGAGCGAATCGGCGGTGACGAAGAAGCCGAGGTTGCGCTTGACGACGCGCCGCTCGTCTTCCGTGAGGCCGTTCGGGTCCTTCCACAGCGCGATGTCGCGCGCCATGTTGACCTCCTGCGGCATCCAGTGGTTGGCGCAGGTCGCGAGGTACTTCTCCCAAGCCCACTTGTACTTGAACGGCACCAGTTGGTTCACGTCGGTGGCGCCGTTGATGATCCGCTTGTCGGCCGCGTTGACACGCCGCGTGTCGCGCGCGGCCTGCGAGTCGTGCGGCGCGACGGTCGGCACCGCCGGCACTTCGGCCAGTCGCGGTTGCGGGCGCGCGGGGGCGGCGGCGGGTTCGTCCCAGGAAAGCATCGTCGTTGTTCCTCGTTGTCTTTATTGGCTACTGGCAGGCTTCGCAGTCGGCAAAGCCGGGGTCGCCGGGCTTGAGCATGCAGACCTTGCCCTCGGGCTCCGGCATCGCCGGCGCTGCGGACAGGCCGCCGCCGGTCGGCACGGCGTTCAACTGCCCGGTGCGCGTGGTGGTGGATTTTTCCGCGTGGGTGGCGCCGATCGTGCGCAGGTAGTAGGTCGTCTTCAGCCCCCGCAGCCAGGCCAACTTGTAGGTGTCGTCGAGCTTCTTGCCTGAGGCGCCGGCCATGTAGATGTTGAGCGACTGCGCCTGGTCGATCCACTTCTGCCGACGCGCCGCGCACTCGATCAGCCAGCGCGGCTCGACTTCGAAGGCGGTCGCGTACAACTCGCGTAACTCAGCCGGCACGCGGTCGATCTTGGCGAGGCTGCCATCGAAGTACTTCAGATCCGAAACCATCACCTCGTCCCACAGGCCGAGCTTTTTCAGGTCGCGCACCAGCGACTCGTTGGCGACCGTGAATTCGCCCGAGAGATTCGACTTCACGAACAGGTTCTGAAAGGTCGGCTCGATGCAGGCATCGACACCGACGATGTTGGAGATCGTCGCCGTCGGCGCGATCGCCACGCAGTTCGAGTTGCGCATCCCGTGCTGGCCGATGCGCGCGCGCAGCGCGTCCCAGTCCATCGTCGCCGAGGTATCGACCTCGACGTAGCCGCCGCGCTCCTGCGCCAGGAGCTTTAACGAGTCCTGCGGCAGGATGCCGCGGTCCCACAGCGAGCCGGCAAACGACGAATAGCGGCCGCGCTCGGCGGCGAGCTCGGTCGAGGCCCAGTAGGCGTAGTAGCAAACCGCTTCCATGCTGCGGTCGGCGAACTCCACCGCCGCCTCCGACGCATACGGCGTGCGGCGGCGGTGCAGGCAGTCCTGGAAGCCCATGATGCCCAGCCCCACCGGCCGGTGGCGCACGTTGGAGTTGCGCGCTTTGGGCACCGCGTAGTAGTTGATGTCGATCACGTTGTCGAGCATCCGCATCGCGGTGGAAACCGTGCGCTTGAGCTTGCCGTGGTCGAACTCGCCCTCGGCGGTCAGGTGCGCCGGCAGGTTGACCGAGCCGAGGTTGCAGACCGCGATCTCGGTCGGACCGGTGTTGAGCGTGATCTCGGTGCACAGGTTGGAGCTGTGGATCGTGCCTACGTGCTGCTGCGGCGAGCGCAGGTTGCAGGCGTCCTTGAAGGTGATCCACGGATGCCCGGTCTCGAACAGCATCGACAGCATCTTGCGCCACAACTGCACTGCGGGCAGTTTCTTGAAGAGCTTCAACTCGCCGCGCGCGGCGCGTTCTTCGTAGCGCGTGTACGCCTCCTCGAACGCGCGGCCGGTCGCATCGTGCAGGTCGGGGCAGTCGGAGGGGGAGAAAAGCGTCCATTGCCCTTTGCTCACATCCTGCGGATGCTCGGCGCCCTCCATCACCCGCTTCATGAACAGATCCGGAATCCAGTTCGCGGTGTTCATGTCGTGCGTGCGGCGGCGGTCGTCGCCGGTGTTCTTGCGCAGTTCCAGGAACTCCTCGATGTCGAGGTGCCAGGTTTCCAGATAGCAGCACACCGCGCCTTTGCGCTTGCCGCCCTGGTTGACCGCGACCGCGGTGTCGTTGACCACCTTGAGGAAAGGCACCACGCCCTGGCTCTTGCCGTTGGTGCCCTTGATGTGGCTGCCCAGCGCGCGCACCGGCGTCCAGTCGTTGCCCAGCCCACCGGCGTACTTGGCGAGCAGCGCGTTCTCCTTGATCGCCTCGTAGATGCCGTCCAGATCGTCGCTGACGGTGGACAGGTAACAGGACGACAACTGCGAATGCCGCGTGCCGCTGTTGAAAAGCGTGGGTGTGGAACTCATGAAGTCGAAGCTCGACAGCAGTTCGTAGAACTCGATCGCGCGGCCTTCGCGGTCGATCTCGTTTAACGCCAGCCCCATCGCCACCCGCATGAAGAAGGTCTGCGGCAGCTCGAAGCGCCGCCCGTCGTGATGCAGGAAGTAGCGGTCCACCAGCGTTTGCAGGCCGAGGTAGTCGAAATTCATGTCGCGCTCGGGTTTCAATGCCTGCGCCATACGCTTCAGGTCGAAGAGCGCCAGCTTCTCGTCGAGCAACTCGGCCTCGATCCCGTACTTGATGAAGCGCGGAAACACCTCGGCATACCGCTCGGCCATCTGTGCCTGGGTGACCTCTTCGCCCAGCACTTCGCGCCGTACCGTGTGCAGCAGCAGGCGGGCGGTGACGTAGGTGTAGGCGGGATCTTTCTCGATCAGCGCGCGGGCGGCGAGGATCGCCGACTTGTAGACCTCGTCCAGCGGCACGCCGTCGTAGAGGTTCTTGGTGGTTTCAGTGAGGATCGCACCGGCGTCGGTGTGCTGCTCCAGCCCGGCGCAGGCCGAGCGGATCAGCGCCTCGATGTGTGCCATGTCGAGCGGCACGCGTGCGCCGTTGTCCAGCATCGACAGCATCGGCGCGGCCGGCGCCTGTTCGCGCGCCTTGGCGGCGCGCTCCTGCGCGCGGCGCTCGCGGTACAGAACGTAGGCGCGCGCCACGTCGTGCGCGCCGTCGCGCATCAGGGCGAGCTCGACCTGATCCTGCACCTCCTCGATGTGGAAGGTGCCGCCCGCCGGTTGCCGGCTCAGCAGCGCGGCGACCACGCTGGCGGTGAGCTTCTCCACTTGTTCGCGAATCGCCGCCGAAGCCGCGCCCTGGCCGCCGCGCACGGCGATGAAGGCCTTGGTCAGCGCCACCGCGATCTTGCCGGGCTCGAAGGCGACCACCGCGCCGTTGCGGCGGATCAGCTTGGTGTCGGCAGTGGCGGCAACGGTCGCCGCGCGGGCGGTGCCGCCGGCCAGAGAGGGGACCGCCGGGGTCGCGCTGGCGGTGGGGGCAATCTGCATGTGGGTCGTCTCCTGTGGTGTGTGGGTGCCGCCTACGCGGGCGACACCCCAAGCGCTTGTTGTGCGGCCTGCGGCGTCGTCCGAGGCGCCCCGCAGTGGGCGGCGCGTACGTCGCGACCACAATATGTGGGGTCGCTCACGCTTTCGTGCACAAAGTATTGGGGGCGCAGACTAGCCGAGTTCGGCGTGGAACTCAACTGCCGGCGATGGCGCGTTGCGCCGCCGGCGCCGGGCGCGGGCGGGGCGCGTCGCGAGCGCGACGCGGCCGCAACGGGCAGCGGAGTCGCCCCGACGCGCTCAGCCGCAGGCGGCGGCCGGCAGCCAGATTGCCGGCAGGCGCGCGGCGCGTGCGTAGCGCCGCCAGTCGAAGTGCGGCCCGGGGTCGGTTTTGCGGCCGGGCGCCACGTCGCTGTGGCCGCGCACCGCCGCCAGCGGCAGCGCGGCGCGCAGCGCGCGCGTCAGGCGGGCCAGCGCCGTGTACTGGGCGTCGGCAAAAGGAGCGAAGTCGCTGCCTTCGATCTCCACGCCGACCGAGAAGTCGTTGCAGCCGGCGCGGCCGGCGAAGCGCGAGGCGCCGGCATGCCAGGCGCGGTTGTGCACGGAGACGAATTGCACGATCTCGCCATCGCGCCGCAGCAGAAAGTGCGCCGACACGCGCAACCCGCGCAGCGCGGCGAAGAAGGGATCGTCACCGTCGGCGAGCGTGCCGGCAAACAGCCGCTCGATTGCGTCGCCGCCGAAGACGCCCGGGGGCAGGCTGATGTTGTGAATCAGCAGCAGATCGATCGCCGTTCCCGGCGGCCGTGCGTCGCAGTGCGGCGACGGCACGCGGCGCGCGCTGGCAAGCCAGCCGTCGGCGCACAACGTCAACACTTGGTGTGCCGTGTTACGGGCGGCACGGCTCACTTCATGCCCAGGCGCTGGAGCCGGTAGCGCAACTGGCGGAAGGTCATCCCGAGCAATGCCGCAGCGGCGGTGCGGTTCTGCCCGGTCTTGGCCAGCGCCGCGCGCAGGGCCTCGCGCTCGACGTGATCGAGATAGGCCGAGAGCGGATTGGGCACGCCGTCAGTGAGGCTGAAGGCCGCTTCGCCCGGTGCGACCGCTGCCGGCGCGCCGTCGACCGCACCCTCCCAGTCCTCGACGGGCAGCATCAGATCGGTCACCTGCAACTCCAGCCCACTGGCCAGCGCCACCGCGCGTTCGAGGATGTTCTCCAACTCGCGCACGTTGCCCGGGAAGGGATAACGCTCCAGCGCATGCAGCGCCGCCGGCGACAGGCGTGCGGGATCGACGCCGGCTTCGCGCGCCAGCCGCTGCAATACGCCCTCGGTGATGAGGGCGATGTCTTCGGCACGCTCGCGCAGCGGGGGGGCGCGCAACTCAATCACGTTGAGCCGGTAAAACAGGTCCTGGCGGAAGCGTCCTTCGGCCACCAGCCTGGGCAGATCGCGGTTGGTGGCGCTCAGCAGCCGCACGTCGGTCGGTTCTTCGGCGGTGGCGCCGACCCGGCGCACCCGCCGCTCCTGAATGGCGCGCAGCAGCTTGACCTGCATCGGCAGCGGTAACTCGGCCACCTCGTCAAGAAAGAGCGTGCCGCCGGCGGCGGCCTGGAAGAAACCCTCGCGATCGCGTTCGGCCCCGGTGAAGGCGCCGCGGCGATAGCCGAAGAACTCTGCCTCCATCAGCGTATCGGGGATGGCGCCGCAGTTGACGGCCACGAACGGCTGCCCGGATCGGGCCGAGCAGTGGTGGATCGCGCGGGCGACGAGTTCCTTGCCGCTGCCGGACTCGCCGCCGATGGCCACCGGCGCCATGCTGTGCGCCAGCCGCTGCACGCGCGCCCGCAACTGCTGCATCGCCGGGCTGGTGCCGAGCAGCCGCGCCAGACCCGCGCCAGGAGCGACCGGTGCGGCGGCGGCGGTGCCGGTGCCGCGCAGGGCCGCGCGCACCAGCACCCGCAGCTGATTGAGGGCGAGCGGGTTGGTCAGGGAGTCGAAGGCGCCCCCCTTGAGCGCGGCCACCGCATTCTCGGCGCTGCCGAAGGCGGTGACCACGGCCACCGGCGGGCCATCGCCGTTGGCCAGTTCGCGCACCAGATCCAGCCCGCTGCCGTCGGGCAGGCGCATGTCGGTCAGGCACAAGCCGTAGTGCTGGCTGCGCAGCAGGGCGCGCGCCTGTGCCAGCGACTCGGCGGTGTCGACATCCAGGCCCATGTGCGTGAGGGTCAGGGCCAGCAACTCGCGCAGGTCGGCTTCGTCGTCCACGCACAGCACGCGCGGCGCGCGGGGCGGCGTGTTCGGGCCATCGCCGCGGCGCAGGGCAGGGGAGTCGTTCATCGGAACGGAATGGTATCGAGAAAGCCCAGTTCCTCTGCCGCCGCGTCGGTGCCGTCGGCGGCGAAGCGCAGCAGGAAGCCGGCGCGCGTGCGGCCATCGGAGGCGCGCCGCTCGGCGTAGGCGAGCTCGGCCCGGTTGGCCAGACAGAACTCGCGCGCGATGTACAGGCCGAGACCCGTGCCCTGCGGGTCGGTCGTGAAGAACGGCTCGAACAGCGCACCACGCGTCTCGGCGGCCACCCCGGGGCCGTCGTCGAACAACCACAGCCGCGCGTGCGCCGGGTCGTCGCGGCGGCGCTCGCCGACGAGTTCGACGGCGCCGTCGCGGGTGCTCGCGTAGCGCAGGGCGTTGTCGAGTAAATTGAACAGCACCTGGCGCAGATGCGACGGCTCGAAGCGCACCACCAGTGCCGGTTGCACGCGCACTCGGATGCGCTGCGGCGGCACCTGCCGGTCGCGGGTGAACTCGGCCAGCCAGTGCCGCAGGAATTCGTCCAAGTCGATGGTCTCCGCCAACGGCGCCTCGCGCCGCGCCACCCGCAGCACGTCGTCCACCAGCCGATCGAGGCGGGCGATGTTCTCGCGCACGATGGCGGTGAGCCGCTGCACCGTCGGCTCGCGCGCCTGCTCGGCCAGCAACTGGTTGGCGTGGCTGATCGCCGCGAGCGGGTTGCGGATTTCGTGCGTGATCGATGCGGTCAGCCGTCCCATGGACGCGAGCTTCAGCTCCTGCGCGTGCTGCTCGACGGCGCGCAGGTCTTCGAGGAAGATCACGTGGCCGCGCATCGAGTCCGACGGTGGGCGGGCGAAGTGCACCCGCAGCGGTACGCCGTTGCTGCCGGCACCCACCACCGGTGCCAGCACCGTGTCGCTCCAACTGCCGGGGCTCGTCGTCGCCGCTCGCCAATGATCGAAGGCGCGGATCAGCGGCGCCAGGTCCCGCGCCTCGCGCAGGCGCAGACCGAGCAGCGGCTCCTCCTCCGCCAGGCCGAGCAGCGGGCGCACGGCGCGGTTGGCGGCGCGGACGCTGGTGTCGTCGTCGACGACGAGCACGCCTTGCGCCATCTGCGCGATGACCAGGCGGTTGATTTCCAGCTGGCTTTCCAACTCCTGCCCGCGCGACTGCGCCAGCCGTTCGTTAGCCTGGATGCGCACGGCCAGCAGGCGCAGCAGGGCCGTCAGGCCGAACAGCGCCGCGCCGTACAGGCCCGCCTGAAACACCTGCGACTCGGCCCCGGAGGTCTGCCACAGGCGCAGCACGGCATCGACCAGCACGGCGATCGTCGCCAGCGCGCAAACGAACAGTGCGCCGGTCGTGCTCGCCAGCAAGGCGGCGGTAGCCAGCGGCAACAGGTAGGCGACCGCCAAGCCGCTGTTGACTCCGCCGGCGACCGTCACGATGGCGGCGATCATCAGCAGGTCGACCGCCAACTGCGCCACCAGCTGCCCGCGGAAGTGCCGGTGCCAGTACAGCGCGGTGCCGGCCAGCGCCGCCGCGAGGGCGAAGTAGGCAAGGGCAAGACTCGGCAACGAGAGCGCTGGAAGCAACGCTGTGAGCGGCGGCGCGGCGGCCATGCCGGCAGCCAGGCCGCCCAGCAGCAGCGCGCCGACGAGGAGCACGCGGGCCAGGCTGAGTAGTTCGAGCGTCCGCCACGGCGACTCGGCCGGCGGCGACGGCGCCGCGGAAGCGAGCAGCGCGGCCACGATCCGGGCCTCAACCGCCGCTGTGCGCCTGTCGGCGATGCTCTTCGCAGCAGTAGCTGTGCTCGCCGTCGGCGACCGCTTCCGAGCGCGGGACGTTCAGCCCGCAGACGCGGCAGGCGACCATCGACTCGCCGGCGACCGCGGCCCTGCGCTCGGTCGTCATGCGCGCACGCCGCTGCGCCCGCTGCCAGCCGCGCCACAGCGCATAGGCGGCCAGCGCCAACACCACCCAGAACAGAATGCGGCCCATCACAGTCTTTGCAGGATCACTTCGAGCACGAAGCGGCTGCCCACGTAGGCGAGCAGCAGCATGACGAAGCCGGCCAGCGTCCAGCGCAGCGCGACCCGTCCGCGCCAGCCGAAAAAGTGGCGCCCGACGAGCAGCCCGCCGAAGACCAGCCAGGCGGCGATCGACCAGACCGTCTTGTGCTCGAAGCGCAGCGCGCGGCCGAACAGGTACTCGGAGAACACCACCCCCGAAAGCACCGTCGCGGTCAGCAGCAGAAAGCCGATGCCGATCAACTGGAACAGCAGCTTTTCCATCGCCAGCAGCGGCGGCACGTGGCGGAACAGGCGTGAGCCGCCGCCGTCGCGGGTGGCGGCGTGCAGTTGCCGGTCCAGCGCGGCCATCAACAGCGCATGCAGCGCGGCGATGGTGAGCAGGCTGTAGGACAGCAGCGCCACCAGCAGATGCACGCGCAGCGCGAGCTTGCCGCTGGCCACCGCCACCACGCTGCCGGGAAACAGCGCCGGCAGCAGCGCCGAGACCGCGGCCAGCGGCAGCACGAGCGGGTAAAGCCCGCGCAGCGAGATGAAGAAGCCTTCGGCCCAGACGATTGCCACCGTCAGCCAGAAAGTGGCCGACAGGGCGAGTGCGAAGCCGAAGCGGAACGGCTCGTCGCCGAACAAGGACCAGCCGAGCAGCGTCCCGTGCAGCGCAATGGCGAGCGGCACCGCCCAGGCCGGCGTGCGGGCAGTGGCGCCGCGCTCGCGGTCCAGATCGGTCCACACGCTGCGGGCGAGCCACAGGTAAAGCAGGGCGACGGCGACATGCGCCGCCACGTAGAATGCCTCGGACATGCCCGTCTATATAGCACGCAGCCTGCTGCGCTGCGGCCTGCTGCCATGCTCGATACCCTGACCGAAAAACTCGCCCGCGTCGTCAAGACGATGCGCGGCCAGGCGCGCCTGACCGAGGCCAACACGCAGGACATGCTGCGCGAGGTGCGGCTGGCGCTGCTGGAGGCCGACGTCGCGCTGCCGGTGGTGCGCGCCTTCATCGCCCGCGTGCGCGAGCAGGCGCTGGGCGAGGATGTCGCCGGCAGCCTGACGCCGGGCCAGGCCCTGGTCGGCGTCGTGCACCGTGAACTCACGCGCCTGCTGGGCGGCGATCTGGAGCCGCGCGAGCGCGAGCTGAACCTCGCCACGCAACCGCCGGCGGTGATCCTGTTGGCGGGCCTGCAAGGCGCGGGCAAGACCACCAGCGCAGCCAAGCTTGCCAAGTGGCTTACCGATGCGCGCCGCAAGAAGGTGTTGACGGTCTCCACTGACGTTTATCGGCCGGCGGCGATCGAGCAGTTGAAGGCCGTGACGGCGCAGGCCGGCGCGGAGTTTTTCCCGAGCAGCGGTGCGCAGAAGCCGGCCGACATCGCCGCCGCCGCGCTCGACCACGCGCGACGCCAGTTCTTCGACGTGCGGATCGTCGACACCGCCGGCCGGCTGGCGATCGACGAGGCGATGATGACCGAGGTCGCCGCCCTGCACGCGCAACTGGCGCCGATCGAAACCCTGTTCGTGGTCGACGCGATGCTCGGCCAGGACGCGGTCAACACCGCGCGCGCTTTTGCCGAACGGCTGCCGCTGACCGGCGTCGTGCTGACCAAGCTCGACGGCGACGCGCGCGGCGGTGCGGCGCTGTCGGTGCGGCAGGTGACCGGGCGGCCGATCAAGTTTGCCGGCGTGGCCGAGAAGATCGGCGGGCTGGAGCCCTTCGACCCCGAGCGGATGGCCGGGCGCGTGCTCGGCATGGGCGACATCGTCGCGCTGGTCGAGGACGTGCAGAAGTCGGTCGACATGCAGGCGGCGGAGAAATTCGCCAAACGCATGCAGTCGGGCGAGCGCTTCGACCTTAACGACTTTCGCGAACAGGTCGGGCAGATGCGCAAGATGGGCGGCATGGCGAGCCTGCTCGACAAGCTGCCGGCGCAGCTGACCCAGGCCGCGGGCCAGGTGGACACCGCGCAGGCCGACAAACAGGTGCGGCGGATGGTCGGCATCATCGATGCGATGACGCCGCAGGAGCGCAGCAAGCCCGAACTGCTCAAGGCCTCGCGCAAGCGACGCATCGCCACGGGCGCCGGCGTGCCGGTGCAGGAAGTCAACCGCCTGCTCAATCAGTTCGAGCAGATGCAGGGTCTGATGAAGCAGATGAAAAAGGGCGGCATGGCGCGCATGGTGCGCTCGCTGGGCGCGCTCACCGGCAAGGGCCTGCCGGGCGGGGGCTTCCGCCCGCGCTGACGGTCAGCGCGCCGCGGCGGTCGCCAGCTTCGTCTCGAACGCCCAGCGCCTCTGCCACGCGGCGTTGACCGCGTTGGGGTACTCCGGCCGGCCGCGGCTACCGTTGTAGCGGCCCAGCGCGTAGTACAGGTTGCCCTGTTCCAGATCGAGGTAGTGGCGCAGGATCACGCAGCCATAGCGCAGGTTGGCGCGCAGGTCGAAGAGCTTGCGCGCGTCGCCGTCGCCGATCACGTTGGTCCAAAACGGCATCACCTGCATGTAGCCGCGCGCGCCGGCGCTGGAGATCGCGTACTTGCGGAAGTTGCTCTCCACCTCGATCAACGCCAGCACCAGTTGACGGTCCAGCCCGGCGCGGGCGGCTTCGTAGTCGAGCGTGCGCAGGAAGTCGTAGCGCAGGCGGTCGTCGGGTTTGCGGACTTTAAGGCGCGCCGACATCGAACCCATCCACTCGATGAAGGCGACCTGCGCGGTCGACTCGTCGAAGCTGCGCAGCGGCGGCCGGGCGTCGGCGATCTGGGCCGCGAGTGCGACGCGCACCGCGTCGGCAAGGGGCTCGTAACGCTGGTTGCCGGCGCGCGCCGCCGGCAGCGCCGCGGCGAGCGGCGCTGCGAGCGCGGCGCGCAGCAGCGCTCGCCGCCTAGGCTTGGACGCGGCTGCGGACGAAGGCAACGGCATCGCCGACCTCGACCGGCGTGGTTTGCAGGCTGCGGCGTTCGACGTACTCGACCTTGCCTTCCTTGAGTCCGCGCTCACCGACGGTCAGACGGTGCGGGATGCCGATCAGTTCCCAGTCGGCGAACATCGCGCCGGGGCGTTCGCCGCGGTCGTCGAGCACTACATCTACCCCAGCGGCAAGTAGCTCCGCATAGAGCCGGTTGGCAACCTCCGCCACCTGCGCCGAGGCCAGATAGTTGACCGGGCAAATTGCCACCGTAAACGGCGCCAGCGCATCGGGCCAGATGATGCCGCGCGTGTCGTTGTTTTGCTCGACCGCGGCGCCCAGCAGGCGGCTGATGCCGATGCCGTAGCAGCCCATTTTCATCGGCTGCGGGCGGCCGTTCTCGTCGGTGTAGGCGACGTTCATGCTCTCCGGGTAAGGCAGGCCGGCAAACACGTGGCCGACTTCGATGCCGCGCTGGATGGCGAGCGTGCCGCGGCCGTCGGGCGACGGGTCGCCGGCGACTACGTTGCGGATGTCGGCCACCGCGTCCGGCTCCGGCAGGTCGCGGCCCCAGTTGATGCCGGTGGTGTGAAAGCCTTCTTCGTTGCTGCCGCAGACGAAGTCGCTCATGTTGGCCACCGTGCGGTCGGCTACGACTTTCACCGGAAGCCGCGTGCCGATCGGGCCGAGATACCCCGGCTTGCAGCCGAAGGAGGCGACGATCTCCGCTTCGGTGGCGAAGCGGTAGCCGCCATTGAGTCCTTCGACCTTGCCGGCCTTGACTTCGTTTAGTTGGTGATCGCCGCGCAGCAGCAACAGCCAGATCTCAGCAGCGCTCGTTGTGCCGCGCCCCAGTTCACGGAAGTTACGTGCCTCCGTGAGTTTTTCCAAATCAATGATCTCCCGTTCCACCGCCAGCACGATCGACTTCACCGTCTGCTGCAGCGGCAGGCCGAGGAAGGCGGCGACATCCTCGCACTTCTCCTTGCCCGGCGTAGCGGTCTTGACCATCGGTTGGGTCGGTGCCGCGCGTTGGGCGACGAGCGGCAGCGCTTCGGCGAGCTCGATGTTGGCCGCGTAGTCGGAATCCGGGCACCAGGCGATCGCGTCCTCGCCGGTGTCGGCGATCACCTGGAACTCGTGGCTCGCGTTGCCGCCGATGGTGCCGGTGTCGGCGGCCACCGCCCGGAAGGCAAGGCCCATGCGGGTGAAGATGCGCACGTAGGCGTCGTACATCGCCTGGTAGCTCGCGCGCATGCCGGCTTCGTCGCGGTCGAACGAGTAGGCGTCCTTCATCGTGAACTCGCGCCCGCGCATCACGCCGAAGCGCGGCCGCCGCTCGTCGCGGAACTTGGTCTGGATGTGATACAGGTTGAGCGGCAGCTGCTTGTAGCTCTTGATCGACTCGCGCACCACGTCGGCGATCACTTCCTCCGAGGTCGGCTGCACGATGAAGTCGCGCTCGTGCCGGTCTTTGAGCCGCAGCATCTCCGGTCCCATTTTTTCCCAGCGGCCGGACTCGACCCACAGCTCGGCCGGCTGGATCACCGGCATCAGCAATTCGCTGGCGCCGGCGCGGTTCATCTCCTCGCGCACGATCGCCTCGATCTTGCGCAGCACGCGCAGCCCGAGCGGCAGATAGGTGTAGATGCCGGCGGCGAGCTTGCGGATCATCGCCGCGCGGGCGAGCAGGCGGTGGCTCGTGACCTCGGCGTCGGCCGGGGCTTCTTTCAGCGTTTGCACAAAACAGGCGGAGGCGCGCATGGAACTCTTGGGGCCGGCAGCGGGCGCATATAGAATCGACCGCAAATCATAGATGCTCAGGTGGAGGCATGCTGGACAAAGACGGGTTCCGTCCCAACGTCGGCATCATCCTGCTCAACCAACGCAACGAGGTCTTCTGGGGTAAACGGGTCAGGCAGCATTCGTGGCAGTTCCCGCAGGGCGGCATCAAGTTCGGCGAGTCGCCGGAACAGGCCATGTTCCGCGAGCTGTACGAAGAAATCGGCCTGACGCGCGAGCAGGTTCAAATCGTCGCCCGCACGCGCGACTGGCTGCGCTACGAAGTCCCCGAGCAGTGGATTCGGCGCGAGTTGCGCGGCAACTATCGCGGCCAGAAGCAGATCTGGTTCCTTTTGCGGCTCACCGCCCGCGACTGCGACGTCTGCCTGCGCCGCAGCGAGAAGCCGGAATTCGACGCCTGGCGCTGGCACGACTACTGGGTGCCGCTGGAGGCGGTGATCGAGTTCAAGCGCGACGTGTACCAGCAGGCGCTCGCGGAGCTCTCGCGCTACGTGTTCCGCGTCGGGCGGCATCCGGCGGCGCGGCGACGCATGGGCGAGACCAAGCCTGTGGCGACCGAACGCAACGCTGTTTGAGCGTAGTCCCGGCGCAGGACCAGGCGACGTGCGTCACACCACGACCAGGTTGTCGCGGTGGATCAGCTCCGGCTCGTCGATGTAGCCCAGGATCGACTCGATTTCGGCGGTCGCGCGGCGGGCGATCTTGCGCGCATCCTCGGCGCCGTAGTTGGTGAGGCCGCGCGCGACGTCGCGCCCGGCCTCGTCCACACAGGCGATCACGTCGCCGCGGACGAAGTCGCCCTCCACCGCGGTCACACCGATCGGCAGCAGGCTCTTGCCGCCACGGCGTAGCGCGTTGGCCGCGCCGGCGTCGACGACGACGCGGCCCTTCATCAGCAGGTGATCGGCCAGCCACTGCTTGCGCGCATTGAGCGTGTTGGTGGCGGCGGCGAGTTGCGAGCCGATCCGCTCGCCGGCCGCCAGCCGCAGCAGCACGCGCTCTTCGCGCCCGCTGGCAATCACCGTATGCGCGCCGCTGCGCGCGGCGCGCTTGGCAGCGAGCACTTTGGTGATCATCCCGCCGCGGGCTATCGCGCTGCCGGTTCCGCCGGCGATGCTCTCCAGATGCGGGTCGCCGGCCTGCGCGTCGGCGACCAGCGTGGCGCTGGGGTCGCGGCGCGGGTCGGCGGAAAACAGGCCCGGCTGATCGGTGAGGATCACCAGCACGTCGGCTTCGACCAGGTTGGCCACCAGCGCGCCCAGCGTGTCGTTGTCGCCGAACTTGATCTCATCGGTGACGACGGTGTCGTTCTCGTTGATCACCGGCACCACGCCCAGCTCGAGCAGAGTGAAGAGCGTGGAGCGGGCGTTTAGATAGCGCGCCCGGTCGGCCAAGTCGGCGTGGGTCAGCAGCACCTGCGCGCTGGCGCGGCCGTGGGCGCGGAAAGCCGCTTCGTAGGCCTGCGCCAGCCCCATCTGGCCGACCGCGGCGGCGGCCTGCAATTCGTGGATCTGCTGCGGGCGTTTGCTCCAGCCCAGGCGCTGCATGCCTTCGGCAATCGCGCCGCTGGACACCAGCACCACCTGCCGGCCGCCTGCGGCCAGTTGCGCGATCTGTTCGGCCCAGCGTTCGATGGCGCCGAGGTCGAGGCCGCGCCCGTCGTTGGTAACGAGGCTGGAGCCCACCTTGACCACCAGCCGGCGCGCGCCGGCGACGACCGACTGGCGGCTCATCGCGCCTGCCGCGCGAGGTGTTTGCCGACTTCGCGCATCAGCTCGCGGCAACCTTCGCCGCTGACCGCGGAGATGGCAAACACCGGCGCGGTCGTGCGCAGGCGCCGGCGCAGCGCGGCCACGCGGGCGGCGCGCTCTTCGGGCGGCAGCGCGTCGATCTTGTTGAACACCAGCCAGCGCGGCTTGCGGGCGAGCGCGGGGTCGAACTTCTTCAACTCCGCAACCAGCGCCCGCACGGCTTTGACCGGGTCGTCCTCGACGTCGAGCGGCGCGATATCGACCACGTGCAGCAGCAGCCGGGTGCGCGCCAGATGGCGCAAAAAGCGGTGGCCCAAGCCCGCGCCTTCGGCCGCACCTTCGATCAGCCCCGGGATGTCGGCCAGTACGAAGCTCATGTCGCCGTCGGTGCGCACCACGCCCAGGTGCGGGTGCAGCGTGGTGAACGGGTAGTCGGCGACCTTCGGCCGCGCGTTGGACACCGCGGCGATCAGCGTGGACTTGCCCGCGTTGGGCAAGCCCAGCAAGCCGACGTCGGCCAGCACCTTGAGCTCCAGCCGCAACTGGCGCGCTTCGCCCGCCTCGCCCAGTGTGCGCTGGCGCGGCGCGCGGTTGGTGCTGGACTTGAAGTGGATGTTGCCCAGGCCGCCGGCGCCGCCTTTGGCGAGCAGCGCGCGGGCGCCGTCGGTGGCGAGGTCGGCGACGGTCGCGCCGCTGGTTTCGTCCGTCACCACCGTGCCGACCGGCATGCGCAGTTCGATATCGGCGCCGCCGGCGCCGTAGCAGTCGCTGCCGCGGCCGTGCTCGCCGTTGGTGGCGGCAAACTTGCGCGTGTAGCGGTAGTCGATCAGCGTGTTGATGTTGCGGTTGGCTACGGCCCAGACGCTGCCGCCGCGCCCGCCGTCGCCACCGTCCGGCCCACCTTTCGGGATGAACTTCTCGCGCCGGAAGGATGCGCAGCCGTCGCCGCCGCGGCCGCCGGCCACTTCGATGCGCGCTTCGTCGATGAATTTCATGGCCGCAAAGAAAAAGGCCCTGCCGGCTGCGGCAGGGCCATCTTCGAAGGAGACGAAAAGAAGCTGCCGCGGCGCGCGTTACGCGGCCGGCAGCACGCTCACGGTCTGGCGGTTATGCGCGCCGCCGGTGGCGAACTTGACCGTGCCGGCGGCCAGCGCAAAGAGCGTGTGGTCGCGGCCGATGCCGACGTTGTCGCCGGGGTGGAACTGCGTGCCGCGCTGGCGGACGATGATGCTGCCGGCGTTGATCTGCTCGCCGCCGAAGGCTTTGACGCCGAGGCGCTTGGCCTGCGAATCGCGGCCGTTACGCGAGGAGCCGCCTGCTTTTTTGTGTGCCATGTCGTTTACCTTTTAGGCGATCGAGTCGATGCGGACTTCCGTGTAGTTCTGCCGATGACCCTGGGTCTTGGCGTAGTGCTTGCGGCGGCGCATCTTGAAGATTCGCACCTTGTCGCCGCGCCCGTGCGCAAGCACGGTGGCCTGCACGGCGGCACCGGCCACGAGCGGCGTGCCGAGGCGCAGGTCGGCGCCGTCGCCCACCGCCAGCACTTGGTCGAGCGTCACGACGCTGCCGACTTCGGCCGGCAGCGATTCGATTTTGAGTTTGTCGCCGGGGGCCACGCGATACTGCTTGCCGCCGGTCTTGATCACTGCATGCATTTCTGGACTCCAGCTTGCCGGGGCGTGTCGAAATGCGCGGCAAGTGAGCGGGATTTCGGAAGCCGGCAATTGTGCCAGACGCCTCGGTAGGGGTCAAACCGCGACTGCGCGCGGCGGCGGTGATGGGGCCGACACCTATAATGATTCGCGATACCGCCCTTGCGGCCCATTGCCGTGTCCACGACTTCTTCCGCCCCACCGCCTGCTGCGCTCGATCCGGCGCAAATCCTTGCGCCGATCGCGGCCGACATGCAGGCGGTGGATACGACGATCCGCGCGCGCCTGGACTCCGACGTGGTGCTGATCCGTACCATCGCCGAGTACATCGTCGGCGCCGGCGGCAAGCGGCTGCGGCCGGCGCTGCTGCTACTGGTGGCGCGCGCGCTCGGCTACGGCGGCGGCCACCACCACCTGCTGGCGGCGGTGATCGAATTCATCCACACCGCCACGCTGCTGCACGACGACGTGGTCGATGAGTCCGACCTGCGCCGCGGCCGGCCGACCGCCAATGCCGAGTTCGGCAACGCGGCGAGCGTACTGGTGGGCGACTTCTTGTACTCGCGCGCCTTCCAGATGATGGTCGAGGCCGACGACATGCGCGTGCTGCGCATCCTGGCCGATGCGACCAACCGCATCGCCGAAGGCGAGGTGCTGCAACTGCTCAACGTGCACGACGCCAGTGTGGACGAGGCGCGCTACATGGCGGTGGTCGAGCGCAAGACGGCCACGCTGTTCGAAGCCGCCGCGCGCATCGGCGCCGTGATCGCCGGGGCGGATGCAGCGGTGGAGGCGCAGTGCGGCAGCTACGGTGCGGCGCTCGGCACGGCGTTTCAGATCGTCGATGACGTGCTCGATTACTCCGGCCAGACCGACGAAATCGGCAAGCGGCTGGGCGACGATCTGCGCGAAGGCAAGGTCACGCTGCCGCTGATCCATGCGCTGGCGCACGCGCCGGCGTCCGACCGCGCGGCCATCCAGACGGCGATTGCCGAGGGCAACGGCGACTTTGCGCGCATCGCGTCGATCGTGCGCGCGGCCGGCTCGATCGACTATGCGCAGCAGCGCGCCCAGGCGCTGTCGGACTCGGCGCGGGCCGCGGCGCTGGCGCTGCCGGACTCGGTCTTCCGCGCGTCTTTGCTAGACTTGAATTCTTTCGCGCTTCAACGTGATCGATAGCTCGGGGTGTAGCTCAGCCTGGTAGAGTACTGCGTTCGGGACGCAGGAGTCGGAGGTTCGAATCCTCTCACCCCGACCAGGCTTTCTTCTTCAGTCCACGTACAGCGGGTAAGCCACGAACGACGCGGGCTTGACCTCCGCCGCGGCAAAGCCGATTCGAAACTCCAGTTCGCCACCGGCCTCGATGCCGCGTCCGGCGTCGCCATACAGTTCCTGCGGCAACCACACTTTGCGCGCGACGACGCGGCCGTCGGCGGCGGCCAGCGTGAGTTCGATCGCCGGCGCGGCGACGGTGGACTCGGCGCGGTTGCGCAAGGTGCCGCTGAACTCGAAGGCATCGGTTCCCGGCAGTGCTTCGAGGTCGCTGCCGAGCAACGTCAGCAGCTCGGGTCGGCGCGGCCATTGCACCGTGCAGTGGGCATAACGGCAAAGTTCCTCCAGCGCCGGCCGCAGCGCCGGCCAGCGGCCGACCAGTTCCGCGCGCAGCAGCAACGCCGATTGCACAACGAGCAGCGCGGCCAGCAGCAAAGAGACGACCGCCCAGCCGGCGACCGCAAGCGGGCGCGATTTGCGCGGGCGCAGGAATGCCGGTTCGATCTCGGTGCGCTCCAGCTCGGACGGCGCGCTCGCGCGCGGCAGCCCCTCCGCAGGCGGCGCCTCAGAGCTTGGGGGCGAGTCTGCTGCGCGCTCCGACCCGGCGCCTGCGCCGCTCGCCTTACTGCTCCGTACGGGTACGCTGCCCGCCGCGGCCTCGGAGCGCGCGTGCCGACTTGCTCGCACGCGGTTGGGCGCCGACGGCGGGGCCGCCTCTGCCGGCGCGGTGGCGGGTGCCGGCGGAGCCGCGCCTGGGGGCGGTGGCCACACTGCCGCCTCCTCCAGAGCGTTCAGATGCGCCAAGGCGTCGAACACTTGCCGGCATTCGCCACAGCGCACCAGCCCGCCCTTGAGCTTCAACTGGTCTGAAACGACGCGGAAGCTCGTGCCGCACTGGGGGCAGCGGGCGGCCAGTGCCATCACGCCCTCCGGCCGGCGAGGCAGACCCAGCCGTCTTCGACCTCGGCGACTGCGAGGGGCAGCCGCGGGTCGTGGGCGGCATAAGCGGCGATCAGTTCGTCGGCCTGCCGTTCGAGGATGCCCGACAGCACCAGCGCGCCGCCGGGGACGACCCGCGCCAGCAACGTCGGCGCCAGCAGCTTGAGCGGACTGGCGAGGATGTTGGCGAGCACGACATCGCTACGCTGCCGCCGCCCGAGCGCGTCCGGCAAGACGAACGACACCGGGACGCCATTGAGTAGCGCGTTCGCCTGCGCGACCGGCAGGGCTTGTGGGTCGATGTCGCAGCCGACCACGGTCGCCGCGCCCAGCTTGGCAGCGGCGATGGCGAGGATGCCCGAGCCGCAGCCATAGTCGAGCACCGCGCCGCGCGGCCGCTCGCGCGCCAGCCAGCGCAGGCACAGTCGTGTGGTCGGATGCGTGCCGGTGCCGAACGCCGCACCGGGGTCGAGGCGGATGCAGATCGCGTTGGGTTCGGGCGGCGTGTGCCAGGTGGGCACGACCCACAGCCCATCGGCAACACGACTCGGCTGGAACTGCGCCTGGGTGAGGCGAACCCAGTCGGCGTCCTGCACGGACCGTGTTTCGACGGTGCCAAGCACTGCACCGTCCACTTCGGCAGTGACCCTGGCGAGCAACTGTTCGCGGTCGGTTGTCGCATCGACCAGCACCGCGAGCCGGTTGCGGCGCCACGCCGCGCGCTGCGGCAGCAGGCCGGGCTCGCCGTACAGCGGCTGCTCGGTCTCGGTTTCGGCCTCCGCGTCTTCCACGCTGACGGCCAGCGCGCCCGCGGCGAGCAGCGCATCGCCCAGCGCTTCGGCGTGCTCGGCAGCGACGCTAAAGGCGAGCTCGTAGAGCATCGCGGTGGTCCGGGTTACGGGCGGCTCGCCAGCCGCTCTTCCAGATAATGGATGCTGGTGCCGCCCTGAATGAACTTCTGGTCGAGCATCAGGTCGCGGTGCAGCGGGATGTTGGTGGCGATGCCCTCGACCACCATCTCGGACAGGGCAATCCGCATCCGGGCGATGGCCTGCTCGCGGCTGTCGCCGTAGCAGATCACCTTGCCGATCATCGAGTCGTAGTTGGACGGCACCATGTACCCGCTGTACACGTGCGAGTCCACCCGCACGCCGGGGCCGCCCGGCGGATGCCAGCCAGTGATGCGGCCGGGGCTGGGCGTGAACTTGTAGGGGTCTTCGGCGTTGATGCGGCACTCGATCGCGTGCCCCTTCAACGCAATGTCGCGCTGGCGCAGCGCGAGTCTTTCGCCGGCGGCGATGCGGATCTGCAATTGCACGAGGTCGAGGCCGGTCACCCACTCGGTCACCGGATGTTCGACCTGCAAGCGGGTGTTCATCTCGATGAAGAAGAACTGGTCGCGCTCGTACAGGAACTCGAAGGTGCCGGCGCCGCGGTAGCCGATCTTGCGGCAGGCCTCGGCGCAACGGTCGCCAATCCGCTCGATGATCTTGCGGGCGATGCCGGGGGCTGGCGCCTCTTCGATGATCTTCTGGTGGCGCCGCTGCATCGAGCAGTCGCGCTCGCCCAGCCAGAGCGCGTTGCGGTGCTGGTCGGCCAGGACCTGGATTTCGATGTGGCGCGGGTTCTCCAGAAACTTCTCCAGGTAGACGGCCGGGTTGCCAAAGGCGGTCTGCGCCTCCTGCCGCGTCATGTTGACCGCGTTGACCAGCGCCGCCTCGGTGTGCACCACGCGCATGCCGCGCCCGCCGCCACCACCGGCGGCCTTGACGATCACCGGGTAGCCGATGGCGCGCGCCAGCCGCACCACCTCGCGCGGGTCCTCGGGCAGCGCGCCGTCGGAGCCGGGCACGGTGGGCACACCCGCAGCCTTCATCGCCTGCTTGGCCGAGACCTTGTCGCCCATCAACCGGATCGACTCCGGCCGCGGGCCGATGAAGACGAAGCCGCTTTTCTCGACCCGCTCGGCGAAGTCGGCGTTCTCCGACAGGAAGCCGTAGCCAGGGTGGATCGCCTCGGCATCGGTCACCTCGGCCGCGCTGATGATGGCGGGGATGTTCAGGTACGAGTCGCGCGACGGCGGCGGGCCGATGCAGACCGACTCGTCGGCGAGCTTGACGTACTTGGCCTCGGCGTCGGCGGTCGAATGCACGGCCACCGTGCGGATGCCCAGCTCGCGGCAGGCGCGCTGGATGCGCAGCGCGATTTCGCCGCGGTTGGCGATCAGGATTTTGCCGAACATCAGCCGATGACGAACAGCGGCTGGCCGTATTCGACCGCCTGCCCGTTTTCCACCAACACCTGCTTGACCTCGCCGGCGACCTCGGCCTCGATCTCGTTGAGCAGCTTCATCGCCTCGATGATGCACAGCGTGTCGCCGACCTTCACGGTCGAGCCGACATCGACGAACGGATCGGCGCCGGGGCTGGGCGAGCGATAGAACGTGCCGACCATCGGCGATTTGACGACATTGCCGGCCGGCGGCTCGGGCGCGGAAGCCGGCGCGGCGGCGGTCGCCGCCGTGGCGGGCGCGGCGACCGGTGCGGCGACCAGCGGCGCCACCATCGGTGTCACCGGCGCTACGGGCGCCTGGCTCGGGTGCTTGACGATCCGCACCTTGTCTTCGCCCTCGGTGACTTCGATCTCGGCGATGCCGGACTCAGCCACGAGGTCGATCAGGGTTTTGAGCTTGCGTAAATCCATGGAACGACTCCTCGCCGGACTACGCGCCGAGCGCGTAGTCGAGCGCGTAGCGGTAGCCCGCCGGCCCCAGGCCGACGATGCTGCCGACCGCCAGTTCGGCCAGCAGCGAGCGGTGACGGAATTCCTCGCGCTTGTGCACGTTGGAAAGATGAACCTCGACAAACGGCAGCGCCACGGCAGCCAGCGCATCGCGCAGCGCCACACTGGTATGCGTGTAGGCGCCGGCGTTGATCACGATGAATCCGGTCCCGTCTGTGCGCGCCGCGTGAATACGGTCGACCAGCGCGCCTTCATGGTTGGACTGGAAAGCAGAGAGAGTAGCCCCGGCTTTTGTGGCGATATCCGTCAATTCGCGCTCAATGTCGGTCAACGTTCGCGAACCGTAAATGCCGGGCTCGCGAGTGCCAAGCAGATTCAGGTTCGGTCCGTTGATCAACAGGATGCGACTTGCCATCGGTTGGGACTATTTTTCGGCAATCGCTGCGCGGCAAGATCGCCGCACAAAGACGCAGTAAGAAGCAAAAACGGCGCGATTGTAAACCGGTCGTCGAAACAAGTCTAGCCTGTACGTCAGGCCGCTTGATCCAGCCAGCGCTGCAACTCTTCGGCGCGTATACGGCCGAGTTTGCGCTGAACCACCTGTCCGTCGCGGCCAATCACCGCGGTGTAGGGCATCGCCGCGACTTGGTTGCCGAGCGAGCGAGCCAGCTCCTGGCCGCCGAAGCCGGCAACCAGCAGCGGGAAGCGGATGCCGTGCTGGTCGCGAAAAGCCCGAATCTTGTTGGGGTTGTCGATGCCGATACCGAGCACCTCGACGCCGCGGCTGGCGTAGGCGTCGCGTACCTTTTGCAGGTCGGGCATCTCTTCCACGCAGGGCGGGCACCAGGTCGCCCAGAAGTTGACCACCAGCAGCTTGCCCTGCCACTGCGACAGCGGCTGCGGCTGGCCGTCGGGGTCGGGCAGGGTTTGCGCGAAAAGTTCGGCCACCGCTTGCTCGGCCGGTGCGCTCGGGCGCAGCCGCCACAGCGCGGCGCCGGCGCCCGCCAGCGCGGCCAGCGCACCGGCGCCCCAGAACAAGGCGATCCGTCGGCCCGGCGTCATGTGGGTAGCTCGGGGTGACGTTCGCGCAGCAGGCGCTCGACCTGCGCAATGCCGGCGCGGCCACTGGCTTCGACCGGGTGCAGGTCCGGGTGCTCGGAGCGGAAGCGCGGCGCCACGCGGATCGCGTCGCGCGTGTGCACGTCCAGCACCACGCCGACCGGGTCGCGGCCGCGTGGCCGGTCGAGCAGGTGGATCGTTTCCTCCGGCGCCCCGGCGCTGTCCGCGCCGCCGTCTTCGACCTCGAAGTCGATCCCTGCGTCGAGCAGCAGCAACTCCACGTCCTTGGCCGAGTCGGCAAAGAGATGCAGATGCAGATCGGCGTGCTCGCCGGCCGTGCCGTTCAACACCGCGCCGACCAGATGCGGCTCGAACTGCGCCAGCCGCCGCATCCAGCGCAGCGCCCGCGCGCGCAACTCGCCCAAGCGCTGTTGGTGGTCGGGCACAAAGGCGACCAGATACCGGCGCAGTTCGGCCTCGACCTGCGCGTTGTCGGGCAGCGCCGCGCGCGCGCCACCGGCCAACTGTTCCCAGGCCTTGCGCTTGGCGGTGGCGTAGTCCGCGCCCTCTTCGGCGATCAGGCGCGCGGCGGTGGCGGCGACCTCGGTCTTCAGGTCGTCGCGCGTCGATGCGATGGCATTCATGCCGAGCAGTCTAATGGTGCGGCGCAGATAGAATCGCGCCCCTTCGCCTCGCGGCGCGGCAGGACTTACCCGTGCATCTGCACATCCTCGGCATTTGCGGCACCTTCATGGGTGGCGTGGCGCAGCTGGCTGCCGCTTCCGGGCACCGCGTCACCGGCTGCGATGCCAATGTGTACCCGCCGATGAGCGATCAACTGCGCGCGGTTGGGATAGAGATCATCGAAGGTTACGACGCCGGGCAGACGGCGCTGGCCCCCGACGTGTACGTGATTGGCAACGCGATCACCCGCGGCAACCCGCTGCTGGAAGCGATTCTCGAGGCCGGTGCGACTATGGTCTCTGGCCCGCAATGGGTCGCGGAACATCTGCTGCGCGGGCGCTGGGTGCTGGCAGTGGCCGGCACGCATGGCAAGACCACCACCAGCGCGATGCTGGCCGCGATCCTCGACCACGCCGGCCTGCAACCGGGGTTTCTGATCGGCGGCGTGCCGCAGGGCTTTGGCGTCTCGGCCCGCGCCGGCGCGGGGCGGCACTTTGTGATCGAGGCCGACGAGTACGACAGCGCGTTTTTCGACAAGCGCTCCAAGTCCGTCCATTACTTTCCGCGTACCGCCGTGCTCAATAACCTGGAGTTCGACCACGCCGACATCTTTGCCGACTTGACGGCGATCGAAACCCAGTTCCACCACCTGGTGCGCTGCGTGGCGCGCAACGGGCGGCTGATCGTCAACGGTGCCGACGCGGCACTCGCCCGCGTGCTGGCGCGCGGTTGCTGGTCGGAGCGCGAAGATTTCGGCACCGCCGCTGGCTGGCACGCCGCGGCGGTGGAAGAGGGCGGGGAACACGCCTTGGACGTGTATCGCGGCGAGCAGTGCTTCGGCCGCCTGCGGCTGCCGCTTGCCGGCGCGCACAACCGTGCCAATGCACTCGCCGCCATCGCCGCTGCCCATCATGCGGGTGTGACGACGGCGCAGGCAATCGAAGCGCTTGAGCGTTTCGAGGGCGTCAAGCGCCGGCTGGAGCTGCGCGGTGTGGCGGGCGGTGTCGCCGTGTACGACGACTTCGCCCACCACCCGACCGCCATTGAAACCACCGTCGCCGGCCTGCGCCGCCGCGTTGGCGCCGCGCGCATCCTGGCGGTGCTGGAGCCGCGCTCGAACACGATGAAGCTTGGCCACATGGCCGCGCTGCTGCCGGAGGCGCTGGCCGCCGCCGACCGCGTGTTCATCTTTGGCGCGCGCGAGGGCAAGCACGCGCTGGGCTGGGATCCCGCGCAGGTGCTGGCACCGCTCGCCGCCCGCGCGCAGGTGAATGACGATCTCGACCGCTTGGTCGCGGCGGTGGTGGGCGAGGCGCGCCCCGGCGACCACGTGCTGGTGATGAGTAATGGCGGCTTTGGCGGCATCCACGACCGGCTGCTCGGCGCGCTCGCGCAGCGCGAGCGGGAGGCGGCTTGATGCTGCTGTATCTGCACGGCTTTCGCTCGTCGCCGCAGTCGCGCAAGGCGCAACAGATCGCCGCGCGGATGGCGGCACTCGGCCGGTCGGATGAGTACGTCTGCCCGCAACTGCCGGCCTCGCCGCGCGCCGCGGCGCAGTTGCTGGAAGAAATTGCCGCGCGTGTGCCGGTGGCGGAGCTGGCGGTAATCGGCTCCTCGCTCGGCGGCTACTACGCGACCTGGCTCGCGGAAGCCACCGGCTGCCGCGCCGCGCTGCTCAATCCGGCGATCACGCCCTACGTCGACCTGCGCGCCTACCTGGGTGAGCAAAGCGTGTACTTTTCGGATCAAAGCATCGACATGCGGCCGGAGTATCTGGACCAACTGCTGGCGCTGGACACCCCGCGCATCACCCGGCCCGAGCGTTTCTTTCTGCTCGCCGCCACCGGCGACGAACTGATCGACTACCGCACGATGGTCGCCAAGTACGCCGGCGGCCGGCAGCATGTGATCGAAGGGTCGGACCACCAGATCGCCGACTTTGCGCAATACATGGACGAGGTGCTGGGGTTTTGCGGCATCGACACGGAGAGGGAGCAATGAGACTGAAAGGCAAGGTCGGCATCGTCACCGGCGGTGCGCAGGGCATCGGCTTCGCGACCGCGCAGAAGTTCCTGGACGAAGGCGCCATCGTCGCCATCGCCGATGTGAAGCGCGAGTCGGTGGACGCCGCGGTGCGCGAGTTGCAGGCGTCGGATGCCGGCCGCACCGGGCACGTCGAGGGCTTTGTCGTGGACGTGACCAAGCGGCCGCAGATCGACGCGATGGTCGGCGCGCTCAAGCTCAAGTACGGGCACATCGACGTGCTCGTCAACAACGCCGGCATCACCGCGGACGCGCGGATGCAGAAGATGACCGAAGAGCAGTTCGACAAGGTGATCGCGGTCAACCTGAAAGGTGTCTTCAACTGCGCGCAGGCGGTGGTGGACACGATGGTGCTGCAAGGCGGCGGCGTGATCCTCAATGCCAGCAGCGTGGTGGGGCTGTACGGCAACTTCGGCCAGACCAACTACGCGGCGAGCAAGTTCGGCGTGATCGGCTTCGTGCGCACCTGGGCGCGCGAACTGGGGCCGAAGGGCATCCGCTGCAATGCCGTGTGCCCGGGCTTCATCGCCACGCCGATTTTGAACAGCATCCCGGACAAGGTGATGGCGCAGATGGCCGAGCGCGTGCCGATGCGCCGCCTGGGCCGGCCGGAGGAGATCGCCAACGTTTACGCCTTCCTCGCGTCCGACGAGGCAAGCTACGTCAACGGCGCGGTGCTCGAAGTGACGGGTGGGTTGATCGTCTGATGGCCGAAGCCGCCAAACCGCTGCCCGCCTCCGCCCAGCGCGTGCAGGACGCGCTCGCCGCTTTGGGCCTTTCCTCGCGCGTGGTGCTGCTCGATGTCTCTGCTCGCACCTCGCAGATGGCGGCCGATGCGCTCGGCGTGCAAGTGGGGCAGATCGCCAAGTCGCTGGTGTTCCGCGCTGCCCAAAGCGGCCGCGCGGTGCTGGCGATCGCCGCCGGCGACCGGCGCGTGGACGAAGCGAAGATCGCCGCCGACCTGGGCGAGCCCATCGAGCGCGCCACGCCCGAGTTCGTCCGCGCGCACTCGGGCTTCGCCATCGGCGGGGTGGCGCCGGTGGCGCATCCTGCGGACATGGTGACCTACGTCGATGCGTCGCTGCGGCGCTTTGAAGTCGTGTGGGCCGCGGGCGGCACGCCACACTGCGTGTTCCCGATTGCGCCCGCCGATCTGGCGCGCGTGGCCGGCGGCACCGAGATGGAAACGGCCTGAGCATGGACGCCAGCTTCCTCTCCGGTGTGGTGTTGCTGCTGCTGGTGGCCGACCCGCTCGGCAACATCCCTATCTTTGCCTCGGCGCTGCGCGAGGTCGCGCCCGAGCGCCGCCGCCGCATCATCCTGCGCGAATGCCTGATCGCCACCGGCATCCTGTCGGCGTTCGTTTTCGTCGGCCAGCCCTTCATGCGGTTGCTGGGTCTGTCCGAAGTCAGCTTGCAGATCGGCGGCGCAGTGGTGCTGATGCTGGTGGCGATCCGGATGGTGTTTCCCACGCCCGAGGGGGTCTACGGGCGTGCGCCGGGTGGCGAGCCTTTCATCGTGCCGCTGGCGGTGCCGGCGCTGGCCGGTCCGTCGGCGCTGGCCACCGTGCTGCTGCTGGTCGCGCGCGATCCGTCGCACACCGCGCAGTGGCTGGGCGCGATCGTCATCGTGATGGTCGTCAGCGCCGTCGTGCTGGCGCTGGCGGACAAGATCCTGGCGCGGCTGGGCGACAGCCTGAGCACGGCGATGGAGCGCCTGATGGGCCTGATCCTGGCTGCGATTGCGGTCGAGATGATGCTGCGCGGGATCAAGACCTTCATCGGCGGTCTGTAGTCCGTGGCCCAACACCTCCTGTTCGAAGAAGACGGCAGCTTCAAGGCCGGCACGGTGCTGTCGGCCACCGACGCGTCGATGCAGGTGGAGCTCGCCAGCGGCAAGCGCAGCAAGGTCAAGGCCTCGCACGTGCTGCTGCGCTACGAGCAACCGGCGCCCGCCGCGCTGCTCGCGCAGGCGCAGGCGGCGGCGGAAGAGATCGATCTGGACTTTCTGTGGGAGTGCGCGCCGCAGGAGGAGTTCGACTTCCAGGACCTGGCGCGCGACTATGCCGGCCACGCGCCCTCCGCGGTCGAGGCGGCCTCCATCCTGCTGCGGCTGCACGGCGCGCCCGTGTACTTCTACCGCAAGGGCCGCGGCCGCTACAAACCCGCGCCGCCCGAAGTGCTGCGCGCCGCGCTGGCCGCGGTGGAAAAGCGCCGCAAGCAGGATGAACTCAAGCAGCAGTACGCGGCGCAGTTGCAGGCGGGCGAGCTGCCGGCCGCGATTGCGGCGCTGGGCGTGCAACTGATTCTGGCCCCCGACCGCAACGGCATCGAATACAAGGCGGTCGAGGCCGCCGCTGCCGCTTTGCAGACCACGCCGCTGCGGCTGCTGCTCAAGACGGGCGCCATCGCCTCGCCGTACCGCTGGCATCTGGAGAGTTTCCTCGCCCGCTACTTTCCGCGCGGCACCGGCTTTGCGAGCGGGCTGCCCGTGCCTGTGGCTGCCCAAGAGCTGCCGCTGGCGCCGGTGGCGGCGTTCTCGATCGACGACTCTGCCACCACCGAGATCGACGATGCGTTTTCGCTCGAGCGCGGCGACGGCTGGGTGCGCGTCGGCATCCACATCGCCGCACCCGCGCTCTCCATCGGCCGCAACGATCCGCTGGAACTCGTCGCGCGTGAGCGGATGTCAACGGTGTACGCGCCTGGGCTCAAATACACGATGCTGCCGCCGGCTGCCATCGAGGCGTTTTCTCTCGACGCCGGGCGCGAGGTGCCGGTGCTGTCGCTGTACGTCGACGTGGAGCCGGAGACCTGCGCGGTGCTGCGCACCGAAACGCGCGCCGAGCGGGTGAAGATCGCCGCCAATCTGCGCCACGACCAGCTGGACGACGTGGTTACGCCCGAGGCGGTCGAACACGGCACGCTCGACACGCCGTTTGGCGCCGAGCTGCTCTTCCTGCATCGGTTGGCGACCACGCTGCTGCGCGGGCGCGAGGCGGTGCGCGGCAAGCCGGAGCCGGTGGGCCGCGTGGACTACAGCTTCGTGCTCGATGGCGACGGCGAACATGCGCACGTGGCGATCCGCCCGCGGCGGCGCGGCGCGCCGCTCGACCTGATCGTGGCCGAACTGATGATCTACGCCAACAGCCACTGGGGCGGCTGGCTGGCGCAGAACAAGGTTGCGGCGATCTACCGCTCGCAGTCCTACGAGCGCGGCGTGGGCCGGGTGCGGATGAGCACTACGCCGGCGCCGCACGAGGGCATGGGGGTGGCGCACTACGCGTGGAGCAGCTCGCCGCTGCGCCGCTACGTGGACCTGCTCAATCAACAGCAGTTGCTGGCGCTGGCCGCTGGCCGACCGGCGCCCTACGCGGCCAACGACGCCGATCTCTTTGCCGCGGTGTCGGCCTTCGACACGCTGTACGGCGCCTATGCGGAGTTCCAGGAAAGAATGGAGCGCTACTGGTGTCTGCGCTGGCTCAAGCAGCAAGCCGTGACGCGCGCAAGCGCCGCGGTGATCAAGGGCGACCTTATTCGGCTCGACGGCCTGCCCTTCGTGATGCGGTTGGCGGGGCTGCCCGAGTTGCCGCGCGGCCAGCAGATCGAGCTCGATGTGCTCGGCATGGACGAAGTCGATCTCGTCCTCGAAGCGCGCCTGCGCCGGGTGCTGACGACGGCGGCGCCGGCGGAGATCGAGGACATCGAAGACGCCGCCGAAGCGGTACCGCCGCCTGCGGCCTGAAGCGCGGCCGGTGGATAAAATCGCCGCGCGATGGTTGCCGCCTTCCAACACTGGTGCAACGAGAAGACGCTGCTCGTCGCGGTGGCGATCTCGATCGCGCTGCACGCGCTGGTGCTGGCGATCCGTTTCGCCGATCCGGAACTGCTGCGCGCCCGCTCGCCGGTGGAGACGCTGGAAGTCATCCTCGTCAATGCGCGCAGCGACAGCAAGCCGGTCAAGCCCGAGGCGCTGGCGCAGGTCAATCTCGACGGCGGCGGCACGCACGACGCGGGCCGGCGGACCTCGCCACTGCCCAACAGTTTTCAACTGCGCGACGGCGACACCCTGGATACCGCACGCCAGAGCGTGCAGCAACTCGAAGAAGAACAGAAGCGCATGCTCGCGCAACTGGAAGGCGGCGCGCCGCTGCCGCTCGATCCCGCCCCGCGCACGGGCGAGGTGCCGCAGCCGCGCGAAGCGTCGGCCGAGCAGCGCGCGCAGCTGGCGCGACTGCAAGCGGAGATCGCGCAGCGCGTCTCCGACTATCAGAAGCGCCCGCGCCGCCACCACTTCATGCCGAGCACGTCGGAGTACCGCTTCGCGCGCTACGTCGAAGACTGGCGGCAGCGGGTCGAGAAGATCGGCAATGAGCATTACCCCGAAGCGGCGCGCGGCAAGCTCTACGGCACACTGAGGATGACGGTCGCCATCCGCAAGGACGGCAGCGTGGCCGAGGCGACCATCGAGCAATCCTCGCAGTCCGACCTGCTCGATCGCGCGGCGTTGCGCATCGTCAAGCTCGCCGCACCGTATGCTCCGCTGCCGCCCGAGATTGCCCGCGACACCGATATCCTTGAGGTCACCCGCACCTGGATATTCAGCAACGAACAACTGACTACGCGCGCCGCCGGCGCCGCCAACGAACCACGATGACCGTGCGCAAAAACCATCACTCGCACACCGCGCCGCCCGCGCCGGGCCGCTACGGCGTGATCGGCAATCCGATAGCGCACAGCAAGTCGCCGGAGATTCACACGGCATTTGCCAGGCAGACGCACCAGAGCATCAGCTACGAGCGTCTGCTGGCGCCGTTAAACGGCTTCGAGGACTACGCGCTCGCCCTGCGCGACGCCGGCTACCACGGCGCCAACGTGACGATCCCGTTCAAGCTCGACGCGGCCAAGCTCGCCGACGACCTCACGCCGCGCGCGCGGCTGGCGGGTGCCGTCAACACGCTCAGGTTCGACGGCGAGAAGATCGTCGGCGACAACACCGACGGCATCGGCTTCGTGCGCGACATCGCCGGTCGGCTGAAATTCCACCTGAAGGACGCTGCGGTGCTGATCCTCGGCGCCGGCGGCGGCGTGCGCGGTTTGATCGGCTCGCTGCTCGAAGAGGAGCCGCGCTGGATTGCGGTGGCCAACCGCACGCACGAGCGCGCGCTGGAACTCGCCGACGAGTTCGGTGTGGAGGCGATCGGCTTCGACGAGGTGCCGGCCGAGCACTTCGACCTGGTGATCAACGGTACCGCGAGCAGCCTGTCGCATGCGGCGCCGCCGATCGACCCCGAGACCTTCGACGACTGCGTGCTGGCGTACGACCTCGTCTACGACCCGCGGCCCACGCCGTTCATGGAACTGGCCAGGCGCGGCGGTGCGCGGCACGTGTCCGACGGCCTGGGCATGCTGATCGAGCAGGCCGCCGAGTCGTTTCTGCTGTGGCGCGAGGTGCGGCCCGACACGCGGCCGGTGTACAAGGAACTGCGCCGCCTGCTCGACGCCGAGGCCGCCGCGCAGCCGGCGTGAGCGCGAAGTTCGCGCCGCTGCGGCGCTGGCTGTGGCGCGCAGCGCTGCTGGCGGCGCTTGCCCTGCTGGCGCTGCAGCTGTGGTTCTTCGGCTGGGTGCTGGCGTGGCGCTGGGTCGACCCGGGCGAAACCGCGTTCATGCGTGCCGAGTTGGCCCGCTTGCAGGAGAAGAACCCCAAAGCACGCCTGTCGCACCAGTGGGTCGACTACGACCGCATCTCCAACCACCTCAAGCGCGCGGCGATCGCGGCCGAGGATGCGCGCTTTACCGAGCACGAAGGGGTGGACTGGGAGGCGGTGCAAAAGGCGTACGAGAGCAACGTTAAGCGCGGCCGTCCCGCGCGCGGCGGCAGCACGATCTCGCAGCAGCTGGCGAAGAACCTCTTCCTGTCCGGTGAGCGCAGCTATCTGCGCAAGGCACAGGAGTTGTCGATCACCTGGATGATCGAGCTCGTGTGGGACAAGCGCCGCATCCTCGAGGTGTATCTGAACGTGGTCGAGTGGGGCGAGGGCGTCTTTGGCGCGCAAGCCGCGGCACGCTACTACTTCGGCATCGACGCCGCGCGGCTCGACGCCGAGCAGGCAGCGCGGCTGGCGGCGTACTTGCCCAGTCCCAAGCGCTATGGCCGGCTGCGGTCGAGTCCGTACCTCGACGGGCGCACCGCGGCGATCTTGCGCTACATGCCCGGTACGCCGGTGCCGTAAGGGCGGCGCGCCTAGAATCGGCGCGCCATGTCCGCAGCCCCGCAACACGAGCTCACGACCCCCGCGCGCGACCCGGAGGAGGCGCAGCGCGCGCTCGGCCGCGTGCAGACGCTGCTGGAGAAGCAGCGGCGCGTCGAGGCTTTGGTCGAGCATGAGGCCGCGCCCTCGGAGCGGAAGCACCAACTGGTCGAGCAACTGGTGCACAAGCAGCACCTGGCGGAACTGAACGCCATCGTCGACCGGCTGCACCCGGCCGACATTGCCTACATCCTCGAAGCCCTGCCGCTCGACGACCGTCTGGTCGTCTGGGACAGCGTCAAGGCAGACCGCGACGGCGAGATCCTGCTCGAAGTCTCCGACGCGGTGCGCGAGACGCTGATCGCGTCGATGGACCGCGAGGAACTGGTCGATGCGGTCGAAACGCTGGAAGCCGACGAGATCGGCTATCTCGCCGACGATCTGCCGGCCGACGTGGTCGAGGAGGTCAAGCAGGGCCTGACCGCCGAGGAGCGTGCACAACTGCGCGCGGCGATGTCCTACCCGGACGAGTCGGTCGGCGCGCGGATGGACTTCGAGATGGTGACGATCCGCGACGACGTGACGCTGGAGGTCGTGCTGCGCTATCTGCGCCGCTTCGACGAGCTGCCCGACCACACCGACCAGGTGTTCGTGGTCGATCGCGACGATGTACTCAAAGGCGCGCTGCCGCTGGACCGCCTGCTCATCAACGAGCCGGACACCGAGGTCGCCGCGGTGATGAAGAGCGACCTCCTGACGCTGGCGCCGCTGGACGACGCCGGCGAGGCGGCGCAGGCCTTCGAGCGCTACAACCTGGTGTCCGCCCCCGTGGTCGATGCCAACGGCCGCTTGATCGGGCGGCTCACCGTCGATGAAGTCGTCGACGTGATCCGCGAAGAGGGCGAGGCCGAAGCGCTCGCCAACGCCGGCTTGCGCGAGGAGGAAGACCTCTTCGCCTCGGTGTGGAACTCGGCCAAGAACCGCTGGCTGTGGCTCGGTGTGAATCTGTGCACTGCGTTTTTTGCAAGCCGCGTGATCAGCGCGTTCGAAGGCACCATCGAGCGCGTGGTCGCCTTGGCCGCGCTGATGCCGATCGTCGCCGGCATTGCTGGCAATTCCGGCAACCAGACGCTAACGCTGCTGGTGCGGTCGCTGGCGCTGGGGCAAGTGACCAGCGTCAACCAACGCCGGCTGGTGACCAAAGAGATCGTCATCGCGCTCTTTAACGGCGCGGTGTGGGGCGGGCTGGCCGGGATCGTCGTGTTCCTGCTCTACAGCGACAGCGGTAACGCGCTGCTGCTGGGCGCATTGATGTTTTTGGCGATGATCCTGAACATGCTGGTCGGCGCCGCCGCGGGACTCGCGGTGCCGCTGGCGCTGCGCGCGGCGGGGCGCGACCCGGCCATCGGCGGCTCGGTGCTGCTGACCTTCACCACCGACTCGGGCGGCTTCTTCATCTTCCTCGGGCTGGCCACACTCTTCTTCCGCTGAGGGTCTACTTGATCCGGCGGATCGTGTACTCCTCCTGGATCGTGTCCTTGTAGACGCTGGCCGGCTGCGACGCGGCGATGAAGCGCCGTGCGATCTCCTCGCCCACGGCGGTGTGCTGGATCACCGAGCCGTTGTCGAATTCGATCTCCAGGATGCGGTTGGCTCGGTCGTAGCCGGCCGACTTGATGCCGCCGCGGCGGATCGGTTTGCGTTCGATGGCCACGTCGTCGAGGTCTCCTACAAGCCGAGCTCGCCCCAAATCGCATCGACCCGTGCCTTGACCGCGTCGCTCATGCGGATCGGCCGGCCCCACTCGCGCGTGGTCTCGCCGGGCAGCTTGTTGGTCGCGTCGATCCCCATCTTGCTGCCCAGGCCGCTGACGGGTGAGGCGAAGTCCAGGTAATCGATTGGTGTGTTATCGACCAGCACCGTGTCGCGCAGAGGATCGACGCGGGTGGTGATCGCCCAGATCACTTCTTTCCAGTCGCGGGCGTCGACGTCTTCATCCACCACGACGATGAACTTGGTGTACATGAACTGCCGCAGGAAGCTCCACACGCCGAACATCACCCGCTTTGCGTGGCCGGGGTACTGCTTGCGCATCGCCACCACGGCCATCCGGTAGCTGCAACCTTCAGGTGGCAGATAGAAGTCCACGATCTCCGGAAAGGTGCGGCGCAGGATCGGCACGAACACTTCGTTTAGCGCCACGCCGAGCACGGCCGGCTCGTCGGGCGGCTTGCCGGTGTATGTGGAGTGATAGATCGGGTCGCGGCGGGTGGTGATCCGCTCGACCGTGAACACCGGAAAGCGCTCGACTTCGTTGTAATAGCCGGTGTGGTCGCCGAACGGGCCTTCCGGCGCGGTCTCAAAGCCGGTCGGGTCGGCGGGGTCGGGCCGCAGCGCGCCCTCGAGCACGATCTCTGCCCGCGCCGGCACCTGCAAGTCGTTACCCAGGCAACGTGCGACCTCCGTGCGGCCACCGCGCAGCAGGCCTGCAAACTGGTACTCCCCCAAGCTGTCTGGCACCGGGGTCACGGCGCCGAGGATGGTTGCCGGGTCTGCTCCCAGCGCCACCGCGATCGGAAAAGGCTCACCCGGCCGCGCCAGCCGGTGGTCGCGAAAGTCCAGCGCGCCCCCGCGGTGCGCCAGCCAACGCATGATGACTTTGTTGCGGCCGATGACCTGCTGGCGGTAGATGCCCAGGTTTTGCCGCTTCTTGTGCGGGCCGCGGGTGACCACCAAACCCCAGGTGATCAGCGGCCCGGCGTCTTCCGGCCAGCAGGTCTGGACCGGCAGCCTTGCCAGATCGACGTCCGCCCCTTCCCAGACGACTTCCTGGCAGGTTGGGTTGCGGACCTCCTTGGGCGCCATGTCCCAGAGCGCCGACTTCAGCATGGCCACCTTGCCCAGCGCATCGCGCAGACCCTTGGGCGCTTCCGGCTCTTTCAGCGAGGCGAGTAATTCGCCGATGTCCCGCAGCGCCTCGACGCCATCGGCCCCCATGCCCAACGCCACCCGGCGCGGAGTGCCGAAGAGATTGCCCAGTACCGGGATCGAATGGCCGGTCGGCCGCTCGAAGAGAATGGCCGGTCCGCCGGAGCGCAGCGTTCTGTCGCAAACTTCCGTCATCTCCAGGCAAGGAGAGACTTCAGCGGTGACACGCTTTAGCTCTCCACCGGGTTCGAGCTTGGTGACGAAGTCACGAAGGTCGGAATACTTCATCTACTTGTTGCGCTGAGTCAAAAAAAGACGTTCGCGCGAAGTTTGCATTTTTCTTTTATAAATCATCTGCTTGAGAAAGATATCGCGATTCTTGTCGGGATTCACCCGGGGATTTACACAGGCCGACCGAATTGACCTGATCGCCGAGTCCATGGAGAATCCGCCCCGCCATTTGGCCTTCGTGCTCCGCAGTGTGAAGCCGGCCCCGGAAACTCCCGGGCGGTTGGAGACGAGGAAGCGGGCCTCCGGGGCCTGCGGTAGCAAAGGGCGTACGCCCATCCCGGAATCGCCCCGGCGCAGCGCCAGCAGGTGCGCGCCGGAGTCCAAGCAAACGGCTGTCGGCGCGCGTGGGTGCCGCGGCTTCCGTACCAACCTGTGAGTGAGGACTCTTCGGCTTTGCCAAGCCGTTGGCCGCTCAGCATAAGGAGGCACGCATGAGTCATGCCACGGATTATGCGCTTCAAGGGGTGTCGCGGGCGGCTGCCGTCGCGCGACTGATGTGGTTCGACCTGCTGCGCGGGGCCGCGATCGCCTCGCGCGCGTTGTTGATGGCGGTCGGGGTGGCTGCGCTCGCGGTCGGCGCCGCGGCGGTCGGCCACGCGCCGCTGCGTGATCAGTTGACCGAGCAGTTGCCTTCGATCTGGGCGGCGGTGCAGCCGGCCGAAGCGGAGGCGGCGCCTGAGCAGGCAACTGCGGTCGCCGAGCCGCCGGCACTGGCCGTCGGCGATGCCACTGCAGCGCATGCACTGACGGCGCGCGAACAGAATCACGTCACCCAGTATCTGGCCCGCCGCTATCGCGTGGCCGACGAGGCCATGCGCAACCTGGTTGCCGCGGCCTACCGCAGTGCGGTCGATCTGCAACTGGATCCGCAGTTGATCCTTGCGGTGATGGCAGTCGAGTCCGCCTTCAACCCGTTTGCCGAAAGCTCGGCCGGCGCCCAGGGCCTGATGCAGGTGATGACGCATGTGCACAGCCGACGCTTCGTCCCGCACGGCGGCGACCATGCGGCGCTCGATCCGATTGCCAACATCCAGGTCGGCTCCACCATCCTGAAGGAACTGATCAAGATGGGCGGTTCGGTCGAGCGCGGCTTGCAGTTGTACGTCGGTGCCGGCAACCTCCCCGACGATGGCGGCTACGCGCAGAAGATCATGACCGAGAAAAACCGGATCGCGCTCGCTGCGGCCGGCCGGGTCGATGCTGCGCTGCGTGCCGGCTCCGCGCCGCCGGCGCCGCCCGCGGCGGCCGCCACGCCCACGGCCGCTCAGCCGGCCGAGGGCAAACCCAAGTCCGCCCCCGAGGCTTGACCAGGCTTCAGGTACGCCCGCAGCCGCGCCACCGCCTCGCGCAACTGCTCGAGGCCGGTGGCGTATGAGATGCGCACCCAGCGCCGCGGCTCGGCGGTGCCGAAGTCGCGCCCCGGCACCAGGCACACGCCGGTGTCGCGCAGCAGGCTGAAGGCTAACTCCCAGCTGTCGTCGGTGAGCGCGCTCACGTCGGCGTAGATGTAGAAGGCGCCATCGGGCGCGACCGGCACGCGCAGACCCAAGCCCGGTAGCTCCGCCAGCAGGTAGTCGCGCCGTCGCTTGAACTCGGCGCGGCGCTCTTCATAGATGGCGATCGACTCGGGCGCGAAGCAGGCCAGCGCGGCTGACTGCGCCACCGCCGACGGACAGATGTACAGGTTCTGCGCCAGCCGCTCCAGCGCCGCGACCATAGAGGCCGGAGCCACCAGCCAGCCGAGCCGCCAGCCGGTCATGTTGAAGTACTTGGAAAAGCTGTTGAGCACGATCGCCTCGTCGTCCAGCGCCAGGGCAGTGGTCGGGGAGCCGTCGTACGACAGTCCTTGGTAGATCTCGTCGACCACGGCGAAGCCGGCCCGCTCGCGCACGGTGGCGAGTAACTCGCGCAAGGTCGCCGTGGGGATCGAGGTGCCGGTCGGGTTGGACGGCGAGGCGAGCAGCACACCGCGGGTGGCCGCGGTCCAGTGAGCCCGCACCAGCGCCGGCGTCAACTGAAAGCGCGTCTCCGGCCCGCAGGGCACGAGCCGCGCGCGGCCGGCGAAAGCGGCAGCGAAGTGGCGGTTGCAGGGGTAGCTGGGGTCGGGCATCAGCACTTCGGCGTCGCGCTCCAGTAGCGCGGCGAAGGCGAGCAACAGTGAGGCCGAGGCCCCGGCGGTGACGATCACCCGCTGCGGATCGAGTTCCAAACCGTAGAAGTTCGCGTACCAACCGGCGATGGCGGCGCGCAGCGCGGGCAGGCCAAGCGCCGGTGTGTACTGGGTGGCGCCGCGGGCGATCGCTTCGGCGGCAGCCGCCTGTACGGCCGGCGGCGCGGTGAAATCCGGCTCGCCGATGCTCATGTGGATCACCGAGCGGCCCTTCGCTTGCAGTTCGGCGGCAGCCTTGGCTACCTCCATCACGTAGAACGGCGCTATCGCGCCGGTGCGCGCGGCCAAGCTTGGCATCGGGGCGTCCCCTTTTGGATCGGCGCCCGATTGTAGGGAGCCAGGGGCGGAAAGTTAGTGGCCGCTCCTGCGTCGGCGCCGGGCAAAAAAAGAGCCTGTCGCTTGAACGCACCCAAACTCGGCTGAGGAGGGAGGGAGGAGAGGCACCGACTAAGGGCTGTCCGCGTCCAAGCTGGTGACAGGCTCGGAAGCACCAATAGTATCCGGCGCGCGTCTTTTGTCAATGCTTTGTCTTGGACAAACGCCACCGCGGCGCGCCAGCCGGCCGGGCTTGGGCCGTGCCCGCTCCGGCGCCGATAATCGCGGCTCGCCTCACCGACAGGATCGCCGATGCCCACCACCGACCCCGCCGATCTGCGCCGCGCCGCGCTCGAATACCACGAGCAGCCGCCGCGCGGCAAGATCGCCGTCACGCCGACCAAGCAGCTGGTCAACCAGCGCGACCTGGCGCTGGCCTATTCGCCCGGGGTGGCGGCGGCGAGCGAGGCGATCCGCGACGATCCGGCCGCCGTCTTCCGCTACACCGCGCGCGGCAATCTGGTCGGCGTGGTCACCAACGGCACGGCGGTGCTCGGGCTGGGCGCCATCGGGCCGCTGGCCGCCAAGCCGGTGATGGAAGGCAAGGCGGTGCTGTTCAAGAAGTTCGCCGGCATCGACGTGTTCGACATCGAGATCGACGAGCGCGACCCGGACAAACTGATCGAGATCATCGCCGCGCTGGAGCCCACCTTCGGCGGCATCAACCTGGAAGACATCAAGGCGCCCGAGTGCTTCTATATCGAGCGCAAGCTGCGCGAGCGGCTGAAGATTCCCGTGTTTCACGACGACCAGCACGGCACCGCGATCGTCGTCGGCGCGGCGATCGTCAACGGGCTGAAGGTCGTCGGCAAGGACCTGCGCACGGTCAAGCTGGTGACGAGTGGCGCCGGCGCTGCCGCACTCGCCTGCCTGCAACTGCTGCTCGAACTCGGTTTGCCGCGCGCCAACATCTGGGTGACCGACATCGAAGGCGTGGTCTACGCAGGCCGCACCGTGCTGATGGACGAAGACAAGGCGCGCTTCGCGCAGAATACCGACGCCCGCACGCTGGCCGAGGTGATCGGCGGCGCCGACATCTTCCTCGGCCTGTCCGCCGGCGGCGTGTTGAAGCCGGAGATGGTCGCGAAGATGGCGCCGCGCCCGCTGGTGCTGGCGCTCGCCAATCCGACGCCGGAAATCCTGCCCGAGCGGGTCCGCGCGGTGCGCGACGACGCGATCGTCGCCACCGGCCGCTCGGACTATCCGAACCAGGTCAACAACGTGCTGTGCTTTCCGTTCATCTTCCGCGGCGCGCTGGACGTGGGCGCCACGACGATCACGCTGCCGATGGAAGTCGCCGCGGTGGAGGCGGTGGCCGCGCTGGCGCAGGAGGAGCAAAGCGACGTCGTGGCCGCGGCCTACGGCATCGGCAACCTGCACTTCGGCCCCGGGTATCTGATCCCCAAGCCCTTCGATCCGCGGCTGATCGTGCGCATCGCGCCGGCAGTGGCCAAGGCAGCGATGGAAAGCGGGGTCGCCACCCGGCCGATCGCCGACCTGGACGCCTACCGCGACCAGTTGCAGCACTTCGTCTACCACTCCGGCAACTTCATGAAGCCGATCTTCACGGTGGCGAAGAACGCAGTGGCCGCCGGCGGCAGGGCCCGCATCGTCTTTGCCGAAGGCGAAGAAGAACGTGTGCTGCGCGCGGTGCAGGTGGTGGTGGACGAGAAGCTCGCCCGCCCGATCCTGATCGGCCGGCCCGACGTGATCGACAAGCGGCTGGCGCGTTTTGGCCTGCGGATGAAGCCGGGCGCGGACTTCGACCTCGTCAACCCGCAGCAGGATGCGCGCTACCGCGACTACTGGGAGACGTATCTGCGCCTCGCCCAGCGCAAGGGCGTGACCGCGCAGTACGCCAAGATCGAGATGCGCCGGCGGCACACGCTCATCGGCTCGATGATGATCCACAAGAACGACGCCGACGGCATGGTCTGCGGCACCTTCGGCACGCACGGGCTGCATCTGCACTACGTCGATCAGGTGATCGGCAGGCGGCCCGGGGCGAGCGTCTACGGCGCGATGAACATCCTGATGGTGCCCGACCGGCAATTGGCCATCGTCGACACCCACGTCAACATCGACCCCAGTGCCGAACAACTGGCCGAGATCGCCGTGCTCGCCGCCGAAGCGCTGCTGCGGCTGGGCATCGAGCCGCGCGCCGCACTGCTGTCGCACTCCAACTTCGGCTCCAGCAACGCGCCCTCGGCGCTGAAGATGCGGCAGGCGCTCGACCTCGTGCGCGCACGGATGCCGAGCCTGCAAGTCGATGGCGAGATGCACGCCGACTGCGCCATCGACGAGTCGATCCGCGCGTCGATCATGCCCGACTCCACCCTGCGCGGCGACGCCAACCTGCTGGTCTGCCCCGACATCGACAGCGCCAATATCGCCTACAACCTGCTCAAGACCGCCGCCGGCAACAATGTGGCGATCGGGCCGTACTTGCTCGGCGCGGCGCGGCCGGTGCACATCCTGACCGCCTCTGCCACGGTGCGGCGCATCGTCAACATGGCCGTGCTGGCGGTGGTCGATGCCAACGCGCCGGGGGCGGCGTAGCCGATGACGCGACACGCGTCGGCCTGGCTGCGCGCCGCGGCGGTGGCGCTGGCCTTGGCGCTGGGCGCGAGCGGTGCGGCTGCGCGCGACGACCGCCCGCCGGCCAAGCCGTTCCCGGAGGTCTCGCTGGCCGCGCTGCCGAAAGAGGCGCGCGCCACGCTGGACCTGATCAAGCGCGGTGGCCCGTACCCGTACCGCAAGGACGGCACCGTGTTCCATAACCGCGAGCGGCTGCTGCCGATCCAGCCGCGCGGCTACTACACCGAGTACACCGTGCCCACCCCGGGCGAGCGCGACCGCGGCGCGCGGCGTATCGTTTCCGGCGCCGGTGCCGCCGGCAATCCCGCCACCAGCGGCGAGTACTACTACACCGGCGACCACTACCGCAGCTTCAAGCGCATCCGCGAGTAACCCATGCCGCAGCGCCTGCCCACCCAACTCGACGATCTGCCGTCCAACGCCGTGCTGCCGCTTGGCGTGGTTGAAGTGCACGACCTGCGCCGCTGGGCGCAGGACGCCGGGCACCGCTTCGTCTTTGCCGATCTGCAAGGCTGTAGCGACAAGGCCGGCGTGCTGCGCGCCATCGGCCAGGCCTTCGACTTCCCGCGCTGGTTTGGCGCCAATCTCGACGCTTTGTACGACTCGCTGACCGATCTGCCCGATGCGCCCGGCTACGTCGTCGTGCTCGACGATCTGCCGTACACCAAGTTCTTCGGCGCCGAGGAGCGCGACGCCGTGCTCGAAGTGTTTCGCGACGCGACCGAAGCGCTCGCCGACCGCGGCATCGCCTTTCGCGCGCTTTACTGCTGACGCGGCTGCAACTGCTTCCACAGGAAGCTGAAGGTTTGCGCCCACATGCGCGCCGCTTGGGCGTTGTCGGCTGCTGCCCCGTGGCCGCCTTCGACGTTCTCGAAGTACAGCACGTCGTGCCCCTGTTCGCTCATGCGCGCGGACATCTTGCGGGCGTGGCCGGGGTGCACGCGGTCGTCGCGGGTGGAGGTGACGAGGAACAGGCGCGGGTACTTGGCGTCCTTCTTCACATTCTGGTAGGGCGAGTAGCGGGCGATGAACGCGCGCTCCTCCGGCTTGTCGGGGTCGCCGTACTCGGCGATCCACGAGGCGCCTGCCAGCAGCTTGTGATAGCGCAGCATGTCGACGAGCGGCACTTGCGCGACCACTGCGCCGAAGAGTTCGGGCCGCTGCGTCATGACGCTGGTCACCAGCAGCCCGCCCTGGCTGCCGCCCATGATGCCGAGGTGCTGGGGCGCAGTGATGCCGCGCTTGATCAGGTCTTCGGCCACGGCCGCCATGTCGTCCCAGGTGCGCTGCTTGTTCTCCTTCTGCGCCGCGCGATGCCACTCGGGGCCGAACTCGCCGCCGCCGCGCAGATTGGCCAGCACGAACACCCCGCCCGGCTCCAGCCAGCCCTTGCCGATCACGCCCGAGTAGCGCGGCAGTTCGGACACCGTAAAGCCGCCGTAGCCGTAGAGCAGCGTCGGGTTGCGGCCGTTGAATTCAGTGCCTTTGCGCATCACGACGAAGTACGGGATCTTGGTGCCATCGCGGCTCACCGCTTCGAACTGCTGCGTGACCAAGCCCGTCGCGTCGAAAAACCGGGGTGCGGTCTTCAGCGCCGGCGCCGCCGCACCGCCCACGGTGCGCCAATGCAGCGTTGTCGGCGTGGTGAAGTCCTGCACGGTGTAGAAGTAGTCGTCGTTGGCCCAGGTGGTGCCGATCACGTCCAGCCGCGCGTTGTCGGCTGCCGGCACCAGGCTGCGCTGCCAGGCTTTACCGTCGTAGCGCAGCTCCCATAACCGGCCGCGCACGTTGTCCAGCTCCGTCAGCAGCACCGCGTTCTTGGTGGTGTGCACGTCGTCCAGGCTCGTGCGCGACCCCGGCGCGTACAGCAGCTCGAAGTCGCGCGCACCCTTCATGAACGCTTCGAACTTGATCGCCAGCAGCGCACCGCCGGGCAGCTCGCGCCCGCCGGCCGTCCACGGCGTGCGGGTGCGGATCAGCAGCCAGTCGGCAAAGGGGATTGGCTGCGCATCGCGCGGGATTTCCAGCCGCACGAGCTTGCCGTCCATGCGCACGAAGTACTCGCTGTTCCAGAAGGCGATGGCGCGCTCGACCCAGTCGCGCCGCGCACCCGACTCGCGCTCCGACCAGGCGGACACCGCCACGTCGGTGGGCTGCCCTTCGAACACGATCGGCGCTTGCGCGGCGAGCGTGCCGCGCTTCCACTCGCGCACCACGCGCGGGTAGCCGGAGGTCGTCTTCTCGTGCTCGCCAAAGGCGGCGGCGAGCCACAGCGTGTCGGCATCCTTCCACTTGGCTTCCTGCTTGTCTTCGCCCATCACGAAGCCACCGTCGGCGAGCGCCAAGCGCATCTCGGTGAGGTCGAACTCGCGCAGCACCACCGCATCGGCGCCGCCGCGCGACAGCGCGATCACGCAGCGCTGGTACGGCTGCTTGGGGGTCTCGGGCCGCAGGCACTCCACACCTTTCCACACCCAGTTTTCGCCCTCGCGCTCCGCCAGCGCATCGAGGTTCAGCAGTTCTTCCCAGCGCGGATTACGGCTGCGGTATTCGTCCAGTGTGGCGCGGCGCCAGAGGCCGCGCGGGTTGCGCCCGTCGCGCCAGAAGTTGTAGACGTGCTCGCCCATCTGCGTGCCGAACGGGATGCGCTCGCGCGAGTCGAGGACTTTCAGCAGGTCGCGCCGCAGCGGCTCGTAGCGCGGATCGGCCTTGAACTCGGCCTCGGCTGCGGCATTGCGCTCGCGCACCCAGGCAAGCGCGCGGTCGCCCTGCACGTCTTCGAGCCAGAGGTAGGGGTCGTCGGTCTGCGCGAGGGCGGGAGCAGTGGCCAGCAGCATGGCGAGAGCGAAAGTACGCAGCATTGGTGTTCCTCAGAAGATCATTTTCAGCCCGGCGATCGCCAGCACGGCCGCGAGCGCCCGGCGCAGTGCGACGCTGTTCCACTTGCTCGCGCCGTACCAGGAGCCGATCAGCCCGCCGGCGACGACCGCAGCGAGCCACAGCGGCAGCGCGTCGGGCAACTCTGGCCGGCGCGCATACAGGCCCGCCAGCCCGGAGATGGAGTTAACCAGGATGAAGGCCGCCGTCGGCGCGGCCGCCTCGCGCACGGTCGCCCAGCCCATCAGCACGATCAGCGGCGACAGAAAGATGCCGCCGCCGACGCCGGTCAGCCCCGACAGCAGCCCGATCGCGGCGCCGATGGCGATGCACGCCGCCAGCGGCGGAAGCGGGCGGCCGCTGCGCAGCGGGGGGGGCGCACCGGGGCGCGTTTCGAGCAACATCCTGACCGCCGAGTACAGCAGCACCGCACCCACCACCGCGGCGTGGATGTGGGTCGGCAGCGCCAGCCGCCCGCCGATGTAGGCGAGCGGCACCGACCCTAACGCAAACGGCCAGAACAGGCGCCAATGGGTACCGCCCGTGGCGCGACCGGCGCGCGCGAAGCGCAGCATCGAGATCGTTGCCACCGCCACGTTCATCAGCAGCGCGGTCGGCCGCAGCAGCGGCGCCGGTATGCCCATGAGCCCCATCGCCGCCAGATAGCCCGAGGCCCCGCCGTGGCCGACCGACGAGTACAGCACTGCCGCCCCGAAGAAGAGCGCCGCCAGCAGCAGCGATTGGGCGTCCATCGTTGGGGTGCTCACATGCCGAAGTGGAACACTTACCGGCGCGCCAGCAACTCGTCGAGCGTCAGCCCGATGTCTTTGGCGATCTGGCGCAGCAGCGCCGGTGAGATGTCGCGCCCGGAGTGGAAGGGCACCGTGGTGCAGCGGCCGCGCGCATCGCGAAACTGCTTATGCGAACCGCGCTGGCGGACTTCGACGAAACCCAACCTGCTGAGCAGGGCGACGACCTCGCCGGGCTTCAGGACAGGGATGTTCCCCATCGCCTATGCGACGGCGACGTTCTGCACCCCGACGAACTCCGACTCCAGTTCGGGCTCGCCATCCTCCAGCAGCATGGCGATCACCTCCTGCAAGTTGCGGTGCAACTCGTCGAGCGTTTCGCCTTGCGAGTGCGCGCCGGGAAACCCGGGCACGAAGCCTACGTACAACCCGGTCTGCGGGCAACGCTCGATGACTGCGGAGTAGGTCTTCATGTCCGTTCCCGTCGATGATCGCCGACCATTATCCGTCGCTGCGGTCAACTCGGCGTATACGCCAACCGCACGTAAATCGGCGCATAGGGCGCCGCCTGCGTCACGTCGATCAGGCTCTCGCGGGCGAGTTCGAGCAGCGCGAGGAAGTGCACCACCAACACTGGCACGCCGCGCGTGGGGTCGAAGAGTTCCGCAAACTCGACGAAGCGCGCGCCTTGCAGGCGCTTCAGGATGAGGCTCATGTGCTCGCGCACCGACAGCTCCTCGCGGCCGATGCGGTGGTGCTGGTGCAGCTTGGCGCGCTTGAGCAACTCGACCCAGGCGCTGCGCAGGTCGATCACGTTGACCTCGGGCAGGCGCTGCTCCATCGTCTGCTCGATGGCGACGATCGCGCGGGCAAAGTCGCGCCCGGCGCGCGGCAGCTCGTCCAGCCGCGCAGCGGCGAGCTTGATGCGCTCGTACTCGACCAATCGGCGCACGAGCTCGGCGCGCGGGTCGGCGGCTTCCTCGCCGGTCTCGGCACGCACGACCGGCAGAAGCATCCGGCTCTTGATCTCGATCAGCAGTGCCGCCATCAGCAGGTACTCGGCAGCGAGCTCGAGGTTGCTCTTGCGAATCTGCTCGATGTAGACCAAGTACTGCTCGGTCACCTTGGCCATCGGAATATCGAGCACGTTGAAGTTCTGCTTGCGGATCAGGTAGAGCAGCAGATCAAGCGGGCCTTCAAAGGCTTCGAGAAAGACCTCCAGCGCGTCCGGCGGGATGTACAAGTCTTGCGGCAGCGCAAAGAGCGGCGCGCCGTACAGGCGCGCCAGCGCCACGCCGTCGACCACCGGCAGCGTGGAATCCTCGGGTGGGGCGGCGAGTTCCGCTTCGTTGGCGGCGGCGACGGTGCTCACTCGCCGCCCTCGACGTCGTAGACGTAGGGCTTCTGCGGCACGTGGGCGACGCGCTGGCGGCGCAGTTCGTCGAGGTCGAGCGTCTTGTCCCACCACAGCGCGCGGCCTTCGCGCTGCTTGCCTTCGATCTGCGGGTTCTTCTGCTTCAACTCGCGGATGAAGCGGGTGATGTCGGATTCGTAGGCCATGGCCGGTGGGGGAAACTGTGCAAAACTGGCAGGAATTCTACGCAGGGCGCGACGATGATTCCGTTTTGGCGGTGGCTGGCAATGGCGGCAGCGATCCTCACGGTGGCGGCCTGCGACTCTGGAGGACGGCCGGTGGAAGATTTGCGTCTGTTGCGGCTCAAGGTAGGTGAGTCCACCGGGGAGGAAGTTCGGCGCGTGTTTGGCGCGCCGGACGATCGGCGCGCCGAAGCCGGCGGCGAGGTGCTGGTGTATCCGCTCGGGCCGGAGGGCGCGGCGACGCTGGCGCTGCGCATCGATGCGCAGGGGCGCTATAGCGGCTACGAGAACCTGCTGACACGGGCCAATCTCGAGCGGGTGCGCCCAGGCATGGATGCGGCGCAGGTGCGGTCGCTGCTGGGCCGACCCGGCTACGAGCGCGAGTTCGCGTTGCAACGGCAGCGGCGCTGGGAGTGGCGCTTTGTCGATGGCCCGACGACGGCAATGCTGGTTGTGGTCTTTGGCGCCGACGGCCGGGTGGCCGGCACGGCGGTCGAGGACGACCCGCGCACCAGCGGCGGCGCCTGACCGCCGTCGCGCCGGACGGCATCTCGACCCCTATGAACTCGGCGGTGCGGTGGCCAGCAATGCCCGGGCGCGCGTCTTGGCCGCCGCGACGTCGGGCAGTACGTTGTCCGCGCCCACACGCTGGACAAAGCCCGCGCGCTTGAGCAAGGACAACGGCTGTCCGGTCGCGCCTGCGACGATCAGCGTTCCGCTGCGCTTGGCCAGTTGCCGGCGCAGGCTGTCGAGCGTCTCCAGCCCCGTGGTGTCGAGCGACAGCAGCGCGGCAAAGTCGAGCACGATCACCCGCGCCGCGTCTTTGCTCCTGTGGCGCGCCGGGTCGGTCAGTTCTTCCAGCTTGCCGACCGAGCCGAAGAAGAGCGACCCTTGCAGCCGGTACGCCTCCACGCCCGCCAGATCGAGCGCAAGCGGCTCCACCCGCGTCAATTGCGTGATCCGGTAGATGAAGAAGAGCACTGCCAGCACGAGGCCCACTTCGACCGCCACCGTGAGGTCGAACACGACGGTCAGCAAAAAGGTCGCGAGCAGGATCGTGCGGTAGGTCAGCGCAAAGTGGCGCAGCCGCGCGAACTCGCGCCACTCGCCCATGTTCCAGCCGACGAAGAGAAGGATCGCCGCCAGCGCGGCGAGCGGAATGCCGTTGGCGAGCGGCGCCGCCGCCAACAGGATCGCCAGCAGCGTGGCCGCGTGCACCATGCCGCTGATGGGGCTCGCCGCGCCGCTCTTGACGTTGGTCACCGTGCGCGCGATGGTGCCGGTGGCGGGGATGCCGCCCGCCAGCGGCGCGACGAAGTTGGCGATGCCCTGCGCCATCAGTTCCTGGTTGGGGTCGTGGCGGTCGTCGATCATGTTGTCGGCGACGCGCGCGCACAGCAGCGATTCGATGGCGCCGAGCAGCGCAATGGTCAGCACCGGCGCGAACAGTTGCTTGGCCGTCTCCCACGAGAAGTCCGGCAGTTGCAGGCGGGGTAGCGACTGCGGAATGCCGCCGAACTTGCTGCCTATCGTCTCCACGTCCAGATTAAGCAGGCTCGCGGCGACGGTGGCCGCCGCCAGCGCGACGATGGTGCCCGGCACACGCGCGACCCAGCGCCGCCAGCGCACGTGGCCCATCGCGTAGGACTTGGGCCAGACGAGCACGACCGCCAGCGACCCCGCGCACAGCGCCGCCGCTTGCCAGTTGACCGTGTGCAAGTGAGTCGCGATGGCGCCGATCTGGTGGAAAAAGTCCGCCGGCATCTTGTCGATCGCCAGGCCCAACGCGTCCTTGACCTGCGACAGCATGATCAGTACCGCGATGCCGTTGGTGAAGCCGATCACGATCGACACCGGAACAAAGCGTACGAACTGCCCGAGGCGAAACAAGCCCATCGCAAAGAGCAGCACGCCCGCCAGCATGGTGGCGATCAGCAGATTGGCCAGCCCGTAGCGCTCGACGATCCCGTAGACGATCACGATGAACGCCCCCGCCGGCCCGCCGATTTGCACCCGCGAGCCGCCGAGCGCGGAGATCAGGAAGCCCGCAAAGATCGCGGTGACCAGACCCGCCTCGGGCTTGACCCCCGAGGCGATGGCAAAAGCCATCGCCAGCGGGAGTGCGACCACCCCGACCGCGATACCCGCGGCCAGGTCGCGCAGCAGCTTGTCGCGTGAGTAGTCGTGCAGGCAGTCGAGCAGCCGCGGGCGGAAGGCGGCCAGCGGCAGCGCGGCGAGGGACTTGCGCAGGGTGTCGAGCACGGGGCAGCGGCGCCGCTCGCGCCGCGGTGGGACGAAACGTCTATTTGACGCGCATGCCCGGCTGCGCGCCCTGATCTGGCTCAAGCAGGTAGACGCCGGGCTGCGCGCGCTCGTCGGCGTGGCTGGCGGCCAGCACCATGCCTTCGCTGACACCGAACTTCATCTTGCGCGGCGCGAGGTTGGCGACCAGCACGGTGAGCTTGCCCACCAGCCGCTCCGGCGCGTACGCGGACTTGATGCCGGCGAATACGGTGCGGTGTCGGCCTTCGCCGGCGTCGAGCGTGAGCTTGAGCAGCTTGGCCGCGCCTTCGACCTGCTCGGCGTTGACGATCCGGGCGATGCGCAGGTCGAGCTTGGCGAAGTCGTCGATGGAAATATGTTCGCCCCCCTCTCCCCCCGGGAGAGGGGCCGGGGGTGAGGGAAGGCTGCTGGCAGCCGCTCGATAAACCGCCTCCAGTACAGCCTCCGTTTGCGCCAGCACATCGTTATCCCAAAAACGCAAAGTGCGAACGCCGTGCAGCAGCAGCGTCTGGTCGCGCTCCCGGTCCCTGAGCAAAGCTTGGGGTTCGGCGTGCTGCCCGCCGTCCAGTTCGACCGCGAGCTTGGCCTCGTCGCAATAGAAGTCGAGCACGTAGCGCGTCCCGTCGAACTCGACCGGATGCTGGCGGCGGAACTTCAGATCGGCGAATTGCTTATCGCGCAGCAGCGACCAGAGCAGCGTTTCGGCATCGGTTGCGGTTTGGCGCAAGGTCTTGGCGTTGGCGAGGAGCTTGGGATCGATCGGCAGCTTCTTCGCTGCCTTCTTGTTGGGTTCACTTTGTGGCTGCGGTCTTCCCTCACCCGCGGCCCCTCTCCCGGGGGGAGAGGGGGGGACGGCGGACGCCACCGGCTCGAACAGCGCCCCCAATTGCTTCGCCTCCACCCGCGTCATCAAGTGCTTGTAAGGCGCAATGCGCTCCACCTTCGCATCGAGGTCGGCCCAGACGAAGTCGCGCTCCATGCCAAACAACTCGCGCGCTACGCGACGGGCGGTGGCGGGCAGCACCGGGGCGAGGTAGATCGTCAGCGCGCGAAAGCAGCGCAGCGCATCGCTGCACACCGCGTGCAGCAGCGCGCGCTGCGACTCGTCGCGGGCGAGTTCCCAGGGTTTGTGCTTGTCGAAGTGCTCGTTGGCAAAGTCGGCGATCCGCATCGTCTCGCGCAGCGCCTTGCCGTATTCGCGGCCGGCGAAGAGCGCGGCGATCTCGTCGCGCGAAGCGAGCGCCACTGCCAGCGCGCCGGCAGGCGCGCCCGAGGGGTCGTCGCTCGCCGCCAACCTCCCATCGAACAAGCGCCCGAGAAAACTCGCCGCCCGGCTGGCAATGTTCACGTACTTGCCCACGAGGTCGCTGTTGACCCGCTGCATGAAGTCGTCCGGCGTGAACTCGATGTCCTCCACCCGGTCGTTGAGCTTCGCCGCGATGTAGTAGCGCAGCCACTCCGGGTTCATGCCGAGCGACAGGTACTTCAACGGGTCCAGCCCCGTACCGCGGCTCTTGCTCATCTTCTCGCCGCCGATGGAGAGAAAGCCGTGCACGTACACGTTGTCCGGCACCTTGCGACCGGAAAAATGCAGCATCGCCGGCCAGAACAGCGTGTGGAAGTAGACGATGTCCTTGCCGATGAAGTGAATCTGCTCGACCTCCGGCGCGCCGACGAACTGCTCGTAACCGCGCGGCTCGCCGTTAGCCGCAGCTTTGCCGCTGTCGAAGTAGCTCTTCAGTGACGCCAGGTAGCCGATTGGCGCATCGAGCCACACGTAGAAATACTTGCCGGGCGCATCGGGAATCGGGATGCCGAAGTACGGCGCATCGCGCGAGATGTCCCAGTCGGCCAAGCCCTTGCCGTCGGGGCCCAGCCATTCCTGCGTCTTGGCGTAGACCTCGGGTTGCAGGCGCGACTCGCCGTGCCGGTTGCGGCTCGCCGTCCACTCGCGCAGGAACTCTACGCAGCGCGGGTCGGACAGGCTGAAAAAGTAGTGCTCGGACGAGCGCAGCTCCGGCGTGGCACCCGACAGCACCGAGTACGGATTCTTCAGGTCGGTCGGCGCGTAGACCGAGCCGCAGACCTCGCAAGAATCGCCGTTCTGGTCCTTCGCGCCGCACTTGGGGCATTCGCCCTTGATGTAGCGGTCGGGCAGGAACATGCCCTTCACCGGGTCGAAGAACTGCTCGACCGTGCGCGTGGCCGTAAGGCCCGCCGCGCGCAGCGCGAGGTAGATCGACTGCGACAGCTCGGTGTTCTCCGGCGACTCGGTGCTGTGCCAGTGGTCGAACGACAGCAGAAAGCCGTCCAGATACGAGCGCCGGCCGGCGAAGACCTCGTCGGTGAACTCTTTGGGCGTTTTGCCGGCGCGCTCGGCGGCGAGCATGCTCGGCACGCCATGCGCGTCGTCGGCGCAGACGAAGTGCACCGCGTTGCCCGCCATCCGCTGCGCGCGCACCCAGATGTCGGCCTGGATGTACTCCATCACGTGCCCGATGTGCAGCGAGCCGTTGGCGTAGGGCAGGGCGGTGGTGACGAAGAGCGTGCGGGGCATTGCGCGTCGAGGGAAAGACCGTATCGCCGCCGAGTCTAAGCGAACGACAAATGTTGGATGATGCGGCTTGCAGCTCTCTCCTCGCGACTAAACCAATGGCACTTACCCCCGATCAGGTCACTACCGCCCTGAAGTCCGTCATCGACCCCAACACTGGCAAAGATCTCGTCACGGCCCGCTGCGTGCGCAACGTGAAAGTCTCCGGCGACGACGCGAGTTTCGACGTCGAATTGGGCTACCCCGCCGCGAGCCAGATCGAAGCGCTGCGCGCCGCCGCCATCGCCGCCGTCAAGGCCGCGGGGGCCGCCAACGTCAGCGCCAACGTTTACAGCAAGATCGTCGCCCATGCGGTGCAGCGCGGGCTGAAGGTGCTGCCCAACGTGAAGAACATCATCGCGGTGTCGTCCGGCAAGGGTGGGGTGGGCAAGAGCACGGTGGCGGTCAACCTCGCCCTCGCCTTGGCGGCAGAAGGCGCGCGCGTCGGCATGCTCGACGCCGACATCTACGGCCCCAGCCAGCCGACCATGCTCGGCATCGCGGGCAAGCCCGAGACACTCGACGGCAAGACGCTCGAGCCGATGATGGGCCACGGCATCCAGGCGGCGAGCATCGGCTTTTTGATCGACGCCGACCAGCCGATGGTCTGGCGCGGCCCGATGGTCACGCAGGCGCTGCAACAGTTGCTCGGGCAGACCAATTGGCAGGAAGTCGACTACCTGGTCGTCGATATGCCGCCCGGCACCGGCGATATTCAACTCACGCTAGCGCAGCAGGTGCCGGTGACCGGCGCGCTGATCGTCACCACGCCGCAGGACATCGCGCTGATCGACGCCCGCAAGGGCCTCAAGATGTTCGAGAAGGTCAACGTGCCGATCCTGGGCATCGTCGAGAACATGGCGGTGCACGTCTGCTCCAATTGCGGCCATGCCGAGCACATCTTTGGCGAGGGCGGCGCGGCGCGGATGAGCGCCGACTTTGGCGTGGAGGTGCTGGGCAGCCTGCCGCTGGACATCCGCATCCGCGAGCAGACCGATTCCGGCCGCCCGACCGTGGTGGCCGAGCCGGACGGGGCCATCGCCAACGCCTACAAGGCGATTGCCCGCAAGGTGGCGATCAAGATCGCCGAGCAGGCGAAAGACATGTCGCTGAAGATGCCGACGATCAAGGTCAGCAATACTTGAGATGCCGGCCTACCTGATAGGTCAGATCGCCGTGCGCGACGCGGCTCCGTGGCAGCAGTACGTGGATCGGGTGGGTGCGACGTTTGCACCGCACGGCGGACGGGTGCTGTTCCGCGCGACGGCGGCGTTGGCTCTGAACGGCGCACTGCCCGGCGAGCGCGTCGTAGTGGCCGAGTTCCCCGACCTCGACGCACTGCGCCGCTGGCACGACTCGCCCGAATACCAGGCGCTAATCCCGCTGCGCGACGCTGGCGCGGATGTGGTACTCACCGCGTACGAAGCAACTTGAGCGGCATCTTGCCGTGAGCCGATGAGCGGCGACCCCCTGCAGACGATGCGCTACACGCTGCGGCAGACCAAAGCCGCCGACGGCAGCGTCTTGCACGATGTCATCGACACTTCGGCGCCCGTGGCGCCGACGCTGTACCGCAGCCCCGACCGCGCCCATGCCCGGTCGGTCGCCGACGATCTCGCGCGCGGCGCGCTCGACCCCGCAGCCGTGCAAAGGGTTTTCGTGGAACTGATCGCGGCGGGTTGGCATCAGCCGCTTGGCGAGCCCTTCGCGTGGCGACTGCCTTGGCCGTGGCAGAAACGCGCGGAAACCGGCACCGTGTGGCAGCAGGCTGCGCAGCGGATCGAGGCGCTGCGCAGTCGATAGGCGAGCCTTCGCCAGAGATTTCAGAGCCCGGTCGGCGCGTTTGGCGCCGTTGCATTCCGTCGGTACTTTTCAATAACTACCGACACTATGTAACATGCGGTCATGCCTACCACTACCTCGCTGCCCGCTCCGCTGCGCCGCCACTTCGACCGGCACGGCCCGCTGCGCGCCCGCGAGTTGCAAGCGCGCGGCGTGTCGCGCGTCCAGGCGGCGCGCTGGGTCGCGGGCGGGGTGCTGCAACGGCTGGCGCGCGGCCTGTACGCGCCGGCGCACTACGAGCCGAACGAGCACATCGCGCTCGTTGCCGTCGCGCGCCGCGCGCCGCAAACGGTGTTTTGCCTGCTGACCGCGCTGCGCCTGCACGAACTCACCACGCAGGCGCCGTTCGAGGTCTGGGTTGCTCTGCCGGCCAAGGCGCGCGTGCCGCGGCTGGACTGGCCGCCGCTGCGGGTGACGCGCTTTTCCGAGCCGACACTCGCCGCGGGCTTGGAAACCCGCCGGATCGACGGCGTGGCGCTGCGCGTGACCTCGGTGGCCAAGACGGTGGCCGATTGCTTCAAGTTCCGCAACAAGGTCGGGCTGGACGTTGCGCTGGAGGCGTTGCGCGAAGTCTGCCGCGCGCGTCGCGCCAGCAATGAAGAACTGTGGCGCTACGCGCGGCTGTGCCGGGTGGAGTCGGTGATGCGGCCTTACATGGAAGCGATCGCGGGGTGAACGCGGGTGCCGCCTCTGCCGCTCGCGCGGCATCGTTGCGCGCGCGCCTGCTGGCGCTGGCACAAGCGCGTGGCGAGGATTTCAGTCTGCTGCTGAACCGCTATGGCACCGAGCGCCTGCTGCACCGGCTGTCGTTGTCGCCGCTGCGCGAGCGCTTTGTACTAAAGGGCGCGTTGTTGTTCGATCTGTGGTTTGCCGCGCCGCACCGCCCGACGCGCGATGCCGATCTGCTCGGCTTCGGCCCGGCCGATGCCGAGGCGCTGGCGTTGGCGGTGCGGTCGCTGTGCATCATCGAGGCCGACGACGGCATGGTCTACGACCCCGCCAGCCTGCGTATCGAGGCGATTCGCGCGGAGGCCAACTACGGCGGGCTGCGCGCCACCCTCGGCGGCACGCTGGGTCGTGCCCGCTGTGCGGTGCAGTTGGACGTGGGCTTTGGCGACGTGGTCACGCCCGCGGCGACCGAAACCGAACTGCCGCCACTCTTGTCTGGGATCGCGGCAACGCGCTTGCGGGTGTATCCGCGCGAGACCGTAGTGGCGGAGAAGCTCGATGCGATGGTCGTGCTCGCGCTCGGAAACAGTCGCATGAAGGACTACTACGACCTGGACGCGCTGCGGCGCGAGGGGCGCATCGACCGCGATCTGCTGGCCGCGGCGATCGCTGCCACCTTCGCACGGCGCGGCACGCCGTTGCCGACGGGCCTGCCGCTTGGCCTGACTGAAGAGTTCGTGACCGATTCGGTCAAGCGTGCGCAGTGGTCGGCGTTTGTCGGCAAGAACCGACTGCAAGCGGCGGAACTCGACCGCGTTGTCCACGATCTCGCAGAGTGGCTGGCGCCGGTGCTGGAGCAGGCACGGCGGCTCGCGGCGGCGCGCGACCCGTAGCCAAGCCAAACTCGCTTGCAGCGCCCGCGGCCCCCGGGTGTGCTTGCGCCGAGCGAGGACGAGCGCAAGGTGGCCAAGCTGCGGTGAGCATCACGGCCGCGGCGGCGAGCTTGGATGGCGCCATCGTGACCTTCGTGCTGCCGCGGGCGAGCGGCGTGTTTCTCGGTGCGCTGGCGGTCGCGCTCGGCCTGCGCAATGCGGCCTGCATGACCTACTGACCACTATGGGCGCGGTCACGCGGTGCAGCCCGACTCGACCGTCGCTGCGGCGAGCGGCACCGGTCGCGGGATCGTGTAGCCGTACTTGGCGGCGGTCAGTTCCGCCAGGATCGACACGGCAATCTCCGGCGGCGTGCGCGCGCCGTTTTTCAGCCCCACGGGGCCGTGCAGCCGCGCGAGTTGTGCAGGCGTCACCTCGAACTCCACCAGCCGTGTGCGGCGCTTGTCCTGCGTGCGCTGTGAGCCGATCGCGCCGACATAGAAGGCGTCGGACTTCAGCGCCTCCATCAGCGCCAGATCGTCGAGCTTGGGGTCGTGCGTGAGCGCGACGATGGCGGTGTTGGTATCGGGCTTGAAGTCGAGCACCGTGTCGTCGGGCATCGTGCGCAAGAGCGTGGTGCCGGGCACGTGCCAAGAGTCGGCGTACTCGGCGCGCGGGTCGCAGATCGTCACCGTGTAGTCGAGCGCGATCGCCATCGTCGCGACGAAGTGCGTCAACTGCCCGGCGCCGATCACCAGCAGCCGCAGCCGCGGGCCGTGCACGGAGATCAGCTCGTCGTCGGTGGCGATCAGCACGTCGCGGCCGGTGCCGGGTTGCAGCGTGACGGCGCCGGTCTTCATGTCGAGCCGGCGCAGCGTCTGCTGGCCGCCTTCGACACGTGCCAGCAGTTCGGCCGTTTGCGACTGTGGCCCCAGCGGCTCCAGAACGAGTTCGATGGTGCCGCCGCAGGGCAGGCCGAAGCGGAAGGCTTCTTCGGCGGTGATGCCGTACTTCACGCGCTCGGGCCGCGCGGCGGCGGCGGCGTTGCTGCGCACCCGCTCGACGAGGTCGTCTTCGATGCAACCGCCGGAAACGGAACCCACCACCAGTCCGTCGCCGCGGATCGCCACCAGCGCGCCGACCGGCCGCGGCGCCGAGCCCCAGGTGCGGACGATGGTGCCGAGCACGGCGCGCTGCTCTGCGCGCAACCACTCGTCGGCCTTCTTGAGCACTTGCACGTCGACGTTGTCCATCGCCGTCTCCCGCTATGTTCTGTCGCAAATTCTAGGCGGCGCTGCGGTGCAGCACATCTGTCATCAATGCGCGCTTGCGCGCCGCCGCGCGCCGCGAGTAATCTGACCCCGACGCCGCCACTAAAGCAAAGCAAAGCGCGGCGCGTTCCAAACCCCGAACAAGGAGACGCAAGTGAAAGTCCCGCTGTCGCTGCGGGTCAACGGCAAGGCTGTCTCAGCCGAAGTTGAACCCGATACCCTGCTGTCCACCTTCATCCGCGAACACCTCGCGCTCACCGGCACCCACGTCGGCTGCGATACCGGCCAATGCGGCGCCTGCACCGTGCACGTCAACGGCCGCGCGGCCAAGAGCTGCAACCTGCTGGCCGCGCAGATGCACGGGGCGGAGGTGACGACCATCGAAGGCATCACGCCCGCCGACGGCTCGCTGCACCCGATGCAGGCGGCGTTCAAGGCCTGCCACGGCCTGCAATGCGGCTTCTGCACGCCCGGCATGGTGATGAGCGCGATCGACCTCGTGCAGCACTGGCCGCACGGCAGCGAGGCCGAAGTGCGTGAGGGGCTGGAGGGCAACTACTGCCGCTGCACCGGCTACCAGAACATCGTCCGTGCGGTGATGCAGGGCGCGAAGGCGATGGGGGTTTGACCGGTGGGCGGCGGTCTTCCCTCACCCGGCTGCTGCGCAGCCACCCTCTCCCGGTGGGAGAGGGAAAGACACGCGCCTCTCCCTCCGGGAGAGGGGTTGGGGTGAGGGAAGACCGCGGCCACAGCGTTGCAACCACCCATCGAGGCGAGAACCAACGGAGACGACACTCATGAACGATCCCAAACCCGGATTCATCGGCCGCGCCGTCGAGCGCAAGGAGGACTACCGCTTCCTTGCCGGCGTCGGCCAGTACACCGACGACGTGACGCTGCCCAAGCAGAGTTTCGCCGTCTTCCTGCGCAGCCCGCACGCGCACGCGAAGATCTTGTCCATCGACACCACGGCGGCAATGCAGGCGCCCGGCGTGCTCGGCATCTATACCGGCAAGGACATGGCTGGCATCGGCGGGCTGCCTTGCGGCTGGCAGATCAACTCGCTCGACGGCAGCCCGATGAAGGAGCCCAAGCACCCGGTGTTGGCCGAAGACAAGGTGCGCTACGTGGGCGACCATGTGGCACTCGTCGTGGCCGAGTCGCTGCCGCAGGCCAAGACCGCGGCCGGGCTGATCGAGGTGGACTACGAGGTGCTGCCGGCGGTGGTCGATACCGCCACCGCCGACAAGGCGCCCGCCGCCGTGCACGACATCGCGCCCGACAACGTCTGCTACGTCTGGGGCATTGGCGACAGGGCCGCCACCGACGCGGCGATGGCCGGCGCCGCGCACGTCACCAAACTCAGCTTCATCAACAACCGGTTGATCCCCAACGCGATCGAGCCGCGCGCCGCCAACGCGATGTACTCGCGCGCCGACGACAGCTACACGCTGTACGTCTCCAACCAGAACCCGCACGTCGAGCGGCTGCTGATGACGGCCTTCGTGCTCGGCCTGCCCGAGCACAAGGTGCGCGTGATCGCGCCCGACGTGGGCGGCGGCTTCGGCTCCAAGATTTACCTGTACGCGGAAGAGACCGCGCTGGTCTGGGCGAGCAAGCGCGTCGGCCGGCCGATCAAGTGGACGGCCGAGCGCAGCGAGAGTTTTCTCTCCGACGCGCATGGCCGCGACCATGTGACGACTGCGGAACTCGGATTGGACAAGGACGGCAAATTCGTCGCGCTGCGCGTGCACACGACGGCCAACATGGGCGCGTACCTGTCCACGTTTGCCTCGTGCATCCCGACGATTCTTTACGCCACACTATTGGCCGGCCAGTACGCCACACCGGCGATCTACTGCGAGGTCAAGGCAGTGTTCACCAACACCGCGCCGGTGGACGCCTATCGCGGCGCGGGTCGGCCCGAGGCGACCTACGTGGTCGAGCGCATCGTCGAGACCGCCGCGCGCGAAGTGGGCATCGACCCCGCCGAACTGCGCCGCCGCAACTTCATCCACAGCTTCCCCTACGCCACTCCGGTGGGATTGACCTACGACACCGGCGACTACGAGGCCACGTTGAAGCGCGTGCTCGAACTCGGCGACGTGGCGGGCTTTGCCGCCCGCAAGGCGGCGAGCGCCAAAAAGGGCCTGCTGCGCGGTATCGGCTACTCCTGCTACATCGAAGCCTGCGGGCTGGCGCCGAGCAACATCGCCGGCGCTCTTGGCGCGCGCGCGGGCCTCTTTGAAGCTGGTGAGGTGCGCGTGCATCCGACCGGCAAGGTGACCGTCTTCACCGGCTCGCACTCGCACGGGCAGGGGCACGAGACCACCTTCGCGCAAGTGGTCGCCGACAAGCTCGGCATCGGCATCGACGACATCGACATCCAGCACGGCGACACCGGCAAGATCCTGTTTGGCATGGGCACCTACGGCTCGCGCTCGATTGCCGTGGGCGGCACCGCCATCGTCAAGGCGCTGGACAAGGTGATCGCCAAGGGCAAGAAGATCGCAGCGCATCTGCTGGAGGCGAGCGACGCCGATATCGAATTCAGCAACGGCGAGTTCCGCGTCGCGGGCACCGACCGCAAGAAGGCGTTTGCCGAGGTCTCGCTCGCCGCCTACGTGCCGCACAACTACCCGCTCGACAAGCTGGAGCCGGGCCTCAATGAAAACGCCTTCTACGACCCGACCAACTTCACCTATCCCGCCGGCTCCTACGTGTGCGAGGTGGAAGTCGACCCGGCCACGGGCGTCGTGCGGCTCGACCGCTTTGCTGCCTGCGACGACTTCGGCAACGTGATCAACCCGATGATCGTCGAAGGGCAGGTGCACGGCGGGCTGGCCCAGGGTATCGGCCAGGCCTTGCTCGAAGGCTGCGTCTACGACGCCGAGGGGCAGTTGCTCACCGGCTCGTTCCAGGACTATGCGCTGCCGCGCGCCGACGACCTGCCGCACTTCATCGTGGAGACTGCCAAGGGCACGCCCTGCACGCACAACCCGCTGGGTGTGAAGGGCTGCGGCGAGGCGGGCGCGATCGGCTCGCCGGCGGCGGTGATCAACGCGGTCACCGATGCGCTGTGGCACCTGGGCATCCGCGACGTGCCGATGCCGGCCACGCCGTATGGCGTGTGGAAGACCCTTCAGGCCGCCAAGCACTAACCGCGGCAACAGCATGCGCCGCTGTGCCCTCACCCGGCCGCTGTGCGGCCACCCGCGCGAGCGGGTCCGCTCCCCTCGCCCGCTTCGGCGGGAGAGGGGCCGGGGGTGAGGGCCAAGAGCGCCACTACGCGAATGATCCCCTGGCTATCCGCAGACCAAGCCTTTCCCCCCATACGGACACGCCATCCCCCTACCAATTGGAATCACCCCGGCCGCCGCCCGGCGGTCCCCGTATCTCTTGTTCAGGGC
>JBKCXU010000069.1:0-17147 GCA_046316025.1 Betaproteobacteria bacterium
GCTCGCCACTGCGGACTTTTTCCGCAAGCTGATCGAGGCCACCCCCGCGGCGAGCGACGAGCAGCACATCCCGACGCTGATCCATTCCGTGCCGCAACTGCCGTCGCGTCCGGCGGCGATTCTGCGCAGCGGCGCCTCGCCGTTGCCCAAGCGGCGCGAAGCGCGCGACCGGTTGCTGCGCGCGGGCGCCACGCTCCTCGCAATGCCCTGCAACACCGCGCACCACTGGTACGACGAGCTGACTGCCGACTGCGCTGTGCCTTTCGTGCACATCGTCGATGCCGCCTGCGCGGCAGCTGCGCGCCGCGTGCCGGCCGGCGCCACACTCGGGTTGATCGCAACCGAGGCCACGCTGGTTGCCGAAATCTATCCGCGCCGCGCGGCCGACCTCGGTTACCGCTGGTTGGCGCCGACACCGGAGCAGCAACGCGACGCCGTGCTGCCCGCCATTGCCGAAGTCAAGCTCGGCGACTTGCAGGCCGCCGGCCGGCGGTTGGAGCCGGTGCTGGCCAGCCTCTCCGAGCGTGGCGCCGCGGCAGTGGTGCTCGCGTGCACGGAAACTCCGCTGGCGCTGGACGCGATCGGCTCGGTCTGGCGTGAGCGCTGCATCGACACGAACGCCGCGCTGGCGGCGGCATGCGTGCGGAAGTGGGAGGCGATGCAGGCGGTGAGTCAGTTTGCGTAGCTGGCGCGCGGGCCGCGGATTGGCACGGGGTTTCGGTGGCGACTGGACCGACCACACGGGCCAGACGATAAGCAAGTCGCTCGCGGGGTCGTCACGTGCGATCTGGGCGCTCCGGTAGCGAGTGAAGCGTAGCGTCAGCGGAACTGGCGCTGTATTGACATCGTCAATACAGCGCCGCACACTGTAGACATGGACGTGCACTTCGAGTTCGGCGGGGAGTCGTTCGTGTGGGACGCCGCCAAGGCGGCGGCCAACCCGCGCAAGCACGGCGTGCGCTTCGAAGACGCTGCGACGGTTTTCTTCGACCCGCTGTTCAAGCTGGTCGACGCGTCGCGCCACGACGAAGCGCGTTACGCCGCAATTGGCTTCGACGCGCTGGGCCGCCTGCTGTACGTAGTGCACGTCGAAATCGAGGGAAACTTCATCCGCATCGTCTCCGCCCGCGTGGCGGACGCACGCGAGGAGCAACACTATGCTGAGTGAACGCCTGAAAAAGCGCCTGTCGCCCGACCGCCCGACGACCTCGATCACGCTGCGCATCCCGGTGGACGTGGTCGAGTCCATGAAGACAATCGCCGCCCGCAAGGGCATGGGCTACCAGACCCTGCTCAAGTCCTACATCGGCGAGGGTCTGCGCGTCGACGAAGCGCGCTACGCCGAGCCGCAAACCGCCAAGCTGCTGCGCGCGCTCAAGCGCAAAGGGGTGGACCCGCGGGTGCTCGCAGAGGCGGCGAAAGAGGCGGCGTAATTCCACTTCCACTTCATTCGGACACAAAGGCACGTCGTTCCCGCGAAAGCGGGAATCCACGGACTCTCGCGAAAGTCGCTGGGTTCCCGCTTTCGCGGGAACGACGAAACTGCCCTGATGATCGAGACGTGGAATCAGTTTGCGTAGCAGCCGCGCGGGCCACCATTCGGCAAAGCCCTTCTGCCGGCGGCCCGATTGACCAGGCGAGAAAGGTAGGAGACCAAACCGACGCCTCGCTGTCACCGCGCGCTCACTGCGCTCGGTCAGTACGTGACGATTTCGTAGCGCAGCCCATCGGGATCCCGCACGAACAGCGCGTAGTAGCCCTGCGGGCTGTACTCCGGGAACTCCCTGGGCGGAATGTCGACCACGGCGCCGATTTCAAGAAGCTGGGTATACAAGCGATCGACCTCGGCTCTGGAGTCGACCTTGAAGGCAAGGTGATGCAGCGCTCCCGGGCGCCGGCGCTGAACGCGCTCATTGGCCAGCTCCATACGCGGCGACGTGATCGCAATGCCGAGCCGGGGATGCTCATAGGAGACCACGTGCTTGTCGTGGGCCGGGAGCACAGCCTCGGAGCGTTGATCGAGTTTGTAGCCGAGCAGAGGGAGGAACTTGTCGTAGAACGGAATGGCCTTCCGCATGTCGCCGACCGTGATCTCGATGTGGCTTAGCACTGGCTCCATGGGCGACTCTCGTGGGGGCTACGTTTTGCGGCACTCAACGTTGTCGATAACCGCCGGCGCATTGGCAGCGAAACCGGCTGTGGAACATCCCATTGATTGGCGGGTTAGGCGCACGCGTCCGGACTTGCAGCATGACGCTAGAAAGGAATGTCGTCATCAAAGGGCGCGCTTGCGGGCTTCGGATTAGCTCCTTCCGGCAACGGAAGCGTGTTGACTACGTACAAATTCAAGATGTCTTCGCGGTCCATGAACAGAATCTGACTGCGTTTTGAAGCATCCAGTTTTCCGCCAAGCCAGTTTCTTGCCTGCTTTGTTATCTCGCCGCCGGCAACGATGAAAGCGTGATCTACAAGCACCTTCTTGCTCGTTTCAGGATCGAACAGTTCATGACCAAGCATCATCAGGGTTTGGTTGTAGATCTCCGCAATATTCGCGTTCGACGTTCTGCTGGCACCTGCGGCGTCCAACTTTCCTTTCTTCGCTTGTATGCCGAAGTACAGCACGTGTTGCGACGGCAGCATGTAACGCATCCAGACGTCCTTACCGTACTCCAGTACCTTGTCCTTGTGTCCAGCCGCTGTGATTCTATGAAAACCGAGTTGCCGAAAGAGTGGCAGTAAAACCGACTCTATGAGTTCATCCTCGGAGCAAACATCGAGGTAATGGCTGAGTTGACTCCGTCGCTTAACTTCGTTCGGAGTGAACGGGCGATGCGGGTTGGCAACGGTGGAGAGCGTCTTCGTTCCGATGTGCCGAATGTATAGGTGGGAGTCTTCACCGTAGAACGCCTCGAACCCTTCTCGCTCCAAGGGCTTGTTCAATGCTTCCAAGGCAAGCAGCCTTCCGGGATCGTTGCCTTCTGCATCCGATTTCTGCATCAGCAGGCGCAGTACACTGACAAAGCGGTCTGGTAAGGCGTACGCCTTAGACTGAGGCTCCAAGAGCAGTTCGGCCAATCTGTCCGATGCCCATGTCCTTCTCGTAGAGCCGTCGTGGACGAAATCCAAGTCGCACTCTTCGAAAAATTGAGTGATGCGACTACTTGAACGATAGGGGAAATACTTCGCGTCCCCAACCACCATTTCCGCGATAGCTCGCAGGTTTCGGTTCTTGAACTGCATCGCGTCGTTGTTAATCTTTACGCGGATGAGGACGCTCGATTCTCGGACGCCTAAGGTCTAAGTTCAGGGGCGTGCCGCCGATAGGCGGAGCGTCCACTGCAACGCAGAGTCAGGCTTCTTAGTCATTTGAGCAACCCAAGAAAACCTTCTAGGTCGAAATTATCAAAATCGGCCACTTGCCTCAACTTAATCGGTTTTACGAGCGAAAAGTTCTTCCAATTTTCCTTGAACTTTTCACCCCCACCTTCCGCGTTCGCATTGACGTTTTCTCTTATTCGCATCTTTTTCGTCATAAGATTTATGCTGATCGAGCGTTCAACAACAGGGCCTCGGTTTTGACTGCTATCGTAGCCAATCAGTTCGAAATCCGAGTTCTGGTAGCGAAAACTGTAGCTCCAATAGCCGTATCTGCCATGCGCGTAGTGAACGCGAAGAGTTCCTTTCTCTACGGAAACGACAAGCTCCGGCGCATAGTAGACGCCGCCGTCTTCAATTTCGGATGAAAAGCAATCACGATTCTCGATGGCTAGCTCATATCCATTTTGGCTGCTGAGGACAACAATGATCCCTCTGCGGTTGCGATCCAGCTCTCCACGGTACTCATCCTTGACGAACTTGCTTTTGTCCGTTCCCTTGATTATGAAAACGTAGTCCGCTTGATTGTCTCCATTTAAGTCTCCCTGAATTTTCTGGAAGACGACATATGCGGCTGGGACAAACTCGGTGGGGGATTTTGCGATTCTTGCCGTCGGTTGACCGAAAGCATTTGTTCCGATTGCAAGGAAGGTGATCAACGCAAGTTGATTCATTACGCACCTTGAGATTGGGTGGACTAAAGAAGTCCTAACCTAATTTTACCGCTACCGGCTTCACCGATTAACCTGGGCCCGGTAGCGGCTAACCGGACGCGACGCTAGCGCGCAAAGCCGCGCTGCGCCTTGACTTGCGCCAACTTGCTGCCGGTACGGAAATTACCAGTCGCGCCGGGGAACCCCGCCACCCGTTCTGCTTGGTCGACCATGAAGCCGGCGGCCGGCGTCTCTTCTCGCTGCTGCGGTTGGCCATGCATTTCGACGCTGCGATCTGCATTCGCGGGCGAGCCCTGCCCCGTCATGGAGCTGGGCGGGTAACGTGCGCTTGCCTTTGGCGTCCGCCAATGCCGCGGCACCGTATCGAGTGCCGGGTCCGGCACTGTTGTTTATGACAGGAGGCCGGCAAGCATCGGCCTACCTCCGAAGCTCGCGTCGTATTGTTCAAACATTGGATGATGATTCGGCGAGGACAGCCGTGAAATCCGTCTCCGCTCGCAACTTCACGCGCAACGTGGCGGCGTGCGGGCCGGTGTTTATTGCCGATCGTGGCCGCCCGGCTTTTGTGCTGCTCGGGATCGAGGACTACTGCCGGGTCGCCGGCAAGGGCGAGTTGAGCCTGCTCGCCACTATGGGCGCGATCCGGGGCGGCGAGGGGATCGAGTTCGGGCCGCTGCGCCTGAACCTGCGCAGCCGCGCCGCCGACCTGACAGGATCTGGGAGTTCCTGAAATATAAGTGACAGCCAGTACACCCTCACCCGGCGCTTCGCGCCACCCTCTCCCGCTGATGCGGGCGAGGGTTGTTTGCTCCGCTCGCACGCATCAGTGGGAGAAGGGCCGGGGGCGAGGGCAGGTCATCGCGTCCCCTCCGTTCCGCTGCACTGGTGGGTCGAATCCCCGTCATAATCCCCGCCCACCATGCCCGCACTCAGCCGCCGCGCCGACGCCCTCGGCACCGAAAACGCCTTCGTCGTGCTGGCCGAGGTCAATCGGCTGATCCGCGAGGGGCGCGACATCGTCTCGTTTTGCATCGGCCAGCCGGACTTTCCCACACCCACGCATATCCAGGACGCCGCGGTCGATGCGATCCGCGGCGGGCGGCACGGCTACACGCCGTCGGCCGGCATCGACGAACTGCGCGCCGCCGCTGCGCGCTCGATGGCGGCGCTGCGCGGCATCGAGATCGCACCGGACGACGTGGTGGTCGGCGCCGGGGCCAAGCCCTTCATCGCCTACGCGATCGCCTCGGTGACCGACCACGGCGCGGGCGACGAAGTGATTTATCCGGTGCCGGGCTTTCCGATCTACGAGTCGCAGATCGGCGCGTTGGGCGCGGTGCCGGTCGCCCTGCCCTTGCGCGAGGCGCGCGGCTTTGCCTTCGACCCCGACGAACTCGCCGCACGCATCACGCCGCGCACCAAGCTCTTGATCCTGAACACGCCGCACAACCCCACCGGCGGGCTGCTCTCGGCCGCCGATCTGGAAGCGATTGCCGAGGTGCTGCGCCGCCACCCGCAGGTGTGGGTGTACGCGGACGAGATCTACAGCCGGCTGGTTTATGACAATGGCGACGGCGCGTTCCGCTCCATCGCGGCGCTGCCGGGGATGCAGGAGCGCACGATCATTTCCGACGGCGCCTCCAAGACCTACGCGATGACCGGCTGGCGCATCGGCTTCACCGCCAACCGCGCGTTGGCGCCGGTGTTCACCCGCTGGATCACCAACACGGAGTCCTGCGCCTCGCAGATCAGCCAGTGGGCGGCGGTGGCGGCATTGAACGGCCCGCAGGACGACGCCGAGACGATGCGCCACCGCTTCCACGCGCGGCGCGACTTGATCGTGCCGCTGCTCAACGAGGTGCCGGGCTTCCGTTGCGCCACCCCCGGCGGCGCGTTCTACGCTTGGCCCAACGTGACCGAAGCCTGCGCGCGGATCGGCGCGCGCGACTCCGAAGAACTGCGTCGCCGCCTGCTGCACGAAGCCGGCGTGGCGGTGCTGGCCGACATCCACTTCGGCGCGCGGGTGGAGGGCGACGGGCAGCACATCCGCTTCTCCTACGCCGCCAGCGAGGCGGCGATCGAGGCCGGGGTGGCGCGGATTGCGGACTTCATGCGGAAGAACACGGCGTAAGCGTGTGCGTACCATCGGCAGCGTCCTTGGCCCTCAACCCCGCCCCTCTCCCGCTGATGCGGGCGAGGGAAGCAAACCCTCGCCCGCATCACGCGGGGGCAGGGTGGCACCGAAGGCGCCGGGTGAGGGTGCACTGGCTGCCAACCACTTGTCGGACTCTCAACAAACAAACGACGCTGTTGCCACATGGACACCACCAAAGCCCGCGACAACATCCTGCGGCGCATCCGCAGCCTGCAACGGCGGCCGGACTCGCTGAAGGACGGCGAGCGCGCGGCGGTGGCTGAGTATCTCGAACGGCACCCGTCGGGCCCGCGCCCGAACCTGCCCGCCGACCTGAAGCAGCACTTCCGCGCGATGGCCGAGCGGATGTCGAGCACGGTGGACGAGGTGTCGCGCCTGGCCGATGCGCCGGCCGCCGCGGCGCGTTACCTCGCCGCCAACCGGCTCGCGCCGGCCGCGGTCGCCTGGCCCGCGCTCGACGATCTGGACTGGGCCGGCGCCGGCCTCGCGGTGGAGTTCCGCGCGCCGCAGCGCGGGCCAGCGCAGGGCGCGGACGCGGTGGGCATCACGGGCTGCTTCTGCGCACTGGCCGAGACCGGCACGCTGGTGCTGCGCTCCGGCCCGCGCACTCATGCGTCTACCCACCTGCTGCCGGAGACGCACATCGCGCTGCTGCCGGCCTCGCGCATAGTGGCCGACATGGAAGCCGCTTTTGCGCTGATGCGCAGCGAGTGCGGCGGTGCGCAGGCGATGATGCCGCGGGCGCTGAACATGGTGTCGGGCCCGTCGCGCACCGGCGATATCGAGCAGACCATCGTGCTCGGCGCGCATGGGCCGTTCCGGGTGCATGTCGTCGTTGCCCTTGACGAGTAGACCGAAGTGACCCGGGCAACGCAGGAGTAGATTCCGGCGCACGCACGGCGTCGATGATGCGCCCGCGCAGACGGGAATCCGGCGGTCTCCGAGATGGCACTGGGTTCCCACTTGCGCGGGAACGACAAGGCCGCTCGCGCCGACCTGGACACGCCATAACGTCCTGCCGCCAGCCCCGGGGCGGCAAACGGCGACTACAAACGGGGCCGCAAGGAGACAAGTCATGGGACAGCGCATCCCCGGCGCGCGTTGGCTCGCAGTGAGCGTGTTGCCGCTGGCGTCCCCAGCCGCGGCCGCCGGTCTCGACGGCGCCGCGCTCGGCCTGCTTTGGGCGCTGCCATTTGCCGGCATGTTGCTGTCGATCGCGCTGGTGCCGCTCGTGTCGCTGCGGCTATGGCATTACCACTACGGCAAGATCGCTGTCGGCTGGGCGCTGGCCACGTTGGTCCCGCTGGCGTTCGTCTTCGGCCCGGCCACCGCGCTGGATGTGGCGCTGCACACGCTGGTGCAGGAGTATTTGCCGTTCATGGTGTTCATCGGCGCGCTGTACGTCGTGGCCGGCGGCATCTTCGTGCGCGGCAGCCTGCGCGGCACGCCGTGGCTCAACACCGGGCTGCTCGGCCTGGGCGCCGCGCTGGCCAGTGTGATGGGCACCACGGGCGCCTCGATGCTGTTGATCCGCCCGATCATCCGCGCCAACGACCATCGCCGGTATCGGGTGCACACGATCGTGTTCTTCATCTTCATCGTCTCCAACATCGGCGGCGCGCTGACGCCGCTGGGCGATCCGCCGCTGTTTCTCGGTTTCCTCAAAGGCGTGGACTTCTTCTGGACCGTGCGCCACCTGGCCGGGCCGATGCTGCTGTCTCTCGCGGTCCTGCTCGCGCTGCACTTCGTGGTGGACACGGTGCTCGAACGGCGCGACCGGGCGGCGGGTTTCCTGCGGGACCCGACGCCGAACTCACCGCTGCGGCTCGACGGCGGCGTCAACCTGCTGCTGCTGGCGGCGATCATGGCGGCGGTGCTCGCCAGCGGCATGGTCAAGACCGGCATCGAGATCCAAATCCTGGGCCATGAACGCAGCCTCGAAGGGCTGTTGCGCGACGCCGCGCTCGTGGCCGTCGCCGCGTTGTCGATGTCCATCACGCCGCGCCAGGTGCGCCGGGACAATGAGTTCTCGTGGGCGCCGATCGCCGAGGTCGCCAAGCTCTTCTTCGGCATCTTCGTCACCATGGCGCCGGCACTGCTGATGCTCAAGGCCGGCGCGGACGGCAGCTTTGCCGGCCTGGTGCGGCTGGTGAGCGATGCGCAAGGGCAGCCGATCGAGGCGGCCTACTTCTGGCTGACCGGAGGGCTGTCGTCGTTCCTCGACAACGCGCCGACCTATCTGGTCTTCTTCAATCTCGCCGGCGGCGACCCGCAGACGCTGATGGGCAACCTGGCGCCGACGCTGGTGGCCATCTCGGCTGGCGCGGTGTTCATGGGCGCCAACACCTACATCGGCAATGCGCCCAACTTCATCGTCAAGGCCATCGCCGAGCAAAGCCGCATACCGATGCCGAGCTTTTTCGGGTACATGGCATGGTCCGGCGCAATCCTGCTGCCGTTGTTTCTGCTGCTGACCTGGATCTACTTCCGATGAGCGCGCCCAACCCCAAGATCGCCGTCACCCGCCGCATTTTTCCGGCGCTAATCGACGAGTTGCGCCGCCGCCATGACGTGCGCGACAACCAGGACGATCTGCCGCTCACCGCCGCCGAACTCGCCGCGCGCCTGGCCGACGCCGACGGTGCACTGATCACCGCCGGCGAGCGGATCGACACGGCGCTGCTTGCCGCCGCGCCGCGGCTCAAGGTCGTTGCCAACATCGCGGTGGGCTACAACAACATCGATCTGGCCGCCTGCACCGCCGCCGGCGTGCTGGCCACCAACACGCCCGACGTGCTCAACGAAGCCACGGCCGATCACGCCTGGGCGCTGCTGCTCGCCGCCGCGCGGCGCGTGACCGAGTCCGAGCGCTGGCTGCGCGCCGGGCAATGGCAGCGCTGGACGTTCGAGATGTTCATGGGCGCCGACCTGCACGGTGCGACGCTCGGCATCCTGGGCATGGGGCGGATAGGCCGCGCCATCGCCCGCCGCGCGCAGGGCTTTGCGATGCGCGTCGTCTATCACAACCGCAGCGCGCTACCGGCGGAGCAGGCGGGCGGCGCGACCTGGGTGACGAAGGACGAATTGCTGCGCAGTGCCGATCACCTGATCGTCGTCGTGCCGTACTCGGCGGCCACGCATCACGCCATCGGCGCGGCCGAACTGGCGCTGATGAAACCCACCGCGGTGCTGGTCAATATCGCCCGCGGCGGCGTGGTCGACGACGACGCGCTGGCCGCCGCGCTGCGCGCCGGACGGCTGGCCGCGGCGGGGCTGGACGTGTTCGAAGACGAACCCAGGGTGCGCGCCGGCCTGCTGGCGCTGGACAACGTCGCCCTCACGCCGCACATCGCCTCCAGCACGCGCGCCACGCGCGAGGCGATGGCGCGGCTGGCGATGCGCAACCTCGATGCCGCGCTCGCCGGCGAGCGGCCGCCGTCGCTGCTCAATCCCGAAGTTTGGGATAACCGCCGTCGTTACTGAGCGTCCGGTAAGTGGTCTACAGGCAGTGCACCCTCACCCGGCGCCTTCGGCGCCACCCTCTCCCGCTGATGCGGGCGACGGGCCGGGGGTGAGGGCTCGTCAACCATTTAGCAAACGATCAACAGAAGGAGACCAAGTCGTGTCCGACATCCACTACGTCCGCCGCCACAACCTGCCGCTCGCCAAGGCAAAGAAGATCGCGCAAAAAACCGCCGACGACATGGCCGAGGAATACGACCTCGTGAGCGAATGGGACGGCGACACGCTGCACTTTCGCCGCAGCGGGGTCGAAGGCACGATGCACGTCGCCACGCAGCAGATCGCGCTCGACGTGAAGCTGGGTTTCCTGCTGCGCGCGTTCAAGGGCGCGTTCGAGCGGCACATCGAACGGCACCTGGACGAACTTCTGCTGGAAGCCGCGCCGGCCAAACCGGCGGTGCGCAAAGCGGCGAAGAAAGCCTGACTCCGCGCGGCTCGCCCGCCGCAGGTCAGCCCTTCAGTTCCTCGATCAACGCCACGTACTGCTCCATCGCGTCGTCGGTGGAGGTGCCCTTGAGTTCGTTCCACGCGTCCCACTTGGCGCGGCCGACCATGTCGGTGAAGCCGGGGCGCTTGCCGTCGACGTCGCCGCTCGCCGCCTGCTTGTACAGCGCATAGAGCTTGAGCAGCGTGGCGTTGTCGGGGCGCTCGGGCAGGTTCTTGGAGTCCGCCGCCGCCTGCTCGAATTTCTGCTTCAGATCGCTCATCGTCGTCTCCTCGGTTGGGTGAGCGGTGCGAAGCTATCATAGGTCGCACGCTGTAACCACAACGACAAGGAGACGACGATGCCGAGCCGCGAACGGATGTCGCCGGTGGACACCGCCTGGCTGCGGATGGACTCGCCCGGCAACTTGATGATGATCGTCGGTGTGGACGTGTTCGGCGCGCGCATCGACGCCGAGCGCCTCAAGCGCGTGCTGGAGAAGAAGCTGCTCGCCTACCGGCGCTTCCGCTCGCGCGTGGTGCAGGACGTGACCGGCTACTGGTGGGAGCTGGACTCCGACTTCGACATGGACCGCCACCTGGTGCGGGTGGCGCTGCCGGGCGACGGCGGCAAGCACGAGTTGCAGCGCTACGTGGCGCGGCTGGCGGGGCAGGCGCTCGACCCGGCGCGGCCGCTGTGGCAGTTCCACCTGGTCGAGGACTACGACGGCGGCAGCGCGCTGATCCAGCGCATGCACCACTGCATCGCCGACGGCATGGCCCTGATGGGCGTGCTGATGGAACTGACCTCCACCTCGCCCGACGACGACGGCGACGAGGCCACGCCCGCCCCCGCGGCTGAGCACGAGGCGACGCCCGCCGCGCCGTGGGACGCACTGCTCAAGCCCTTCACCGCCAACGCGGTGCGCGCGATCGACGCCACCGGCGACCTCGCCACCCGCGCGCTGCAGGCGGCCCGCGCGGTGCTGACCGACCCCAACGTTGCCAGCGAAGCCGCCGGCGAGACGCTGCGCGTGGCCACCCGCGCCTCGCAGGACGCCGCCGCGCTGCTGTTGATGGACAACGATTCGCCGACCAGCCTCAAGGGCCGGCCCGGCGGCTCCAAGGCGGTGGCCTGGTGCGAGCCGCTGCCGCTGGCCGACGTAAAGGCGGTGGGCCGCGCGCTCGGCTGCTCGGTCAACGACGTGCTGCTCGCCTGCGCGGCAGGCGCAATCCGCGGCTATCTGCAAGCGCGCGGTGAGGCGGCCAAAGGCGTGGAAATGCGGGCGATGATCCCGGTCAACCTGCGCCCGCCCGGCAGCCGCAGTCGCTCGCTCGGCAACAAGTTCGGCCTCGTGCCGCTGGTGCTGCCGGTGGGCATTGCCAACCCGATCGAGCGGGTGCTGGAAGTGCACCGGCGGATGAACGAGCTGAAGGACGGCTACACCGCGGTGCTGGCGATGGGCATTTTGGGCGCGGTCGGCATGCTGCCGCAGGCCGTGCAGTCGCAGGTGTTGTCGATCCTCGCCAACAAGGCCAGCGCGGTGATGACCAACGTGCCGGGGCCGCAGCAGCAGCTCTACATCGCCGGCACACCGCTCAAGCAACTGCTCTTCTGGGTGCCGCAGTCGGGCGACATCGGCGTGGGTGTGTCGATCCTGTCGTACCACGGCGGCGTGCAGTTCGGCCTCGTCACCGACAAGCGGCTGTGCGCCAACCCGCAGGACATCATCGACCGCTTTGCCCCGGAGTTCGCGGCGCTGTCCTACGCGCTGCTGCTGCTGCCGTGGGACGAGAACGTCGATCCGAAGCTTGCCGAGCGCGCGCTCTTTGCCACCGAGGCGGTCGCGCAGGTGGCGACCGACTTGCAGCAGCGCGGACTGGAGCCGCCCCCGGCCACACCGCCGGCACGGCGCCGCCGGCCACGCCGTCCGGCGCCCCGCGCGGCGGGCGCGGCATAGCGGCGATGGGCACGCAGGCTCTGCACCGCGAAGACGCCACCCTCGCGCAGTGCGAGGCGGTGGTGACTGCGGTGGGCGACGACGGCGTCGAACTCGACCGCACGGTCTTCTACCCGCTGGGCGGCGGCCAGGCCGGCGACACCGGCGCGCTGATACTGGCCGACGGCACGCGGCTGCCGGTGATCGACACCCGCAAGAGCAAACGCGAAGGCGCTGGCCCCGACGACAGCCTGCACCTGCTCGACCCGGCCAGCGGCTGGCGCGAGCGGCTCGCAGTCGGCACGCCCGTGCGCGCCGAGATCGACTGGGCGCGCCGCCACCGCCACATGCGGCTGCACACCGCCACCCACCTGCTGTGCGCGGTGGTGCCGGCGCCGGTGGATGGCTGCTCGATCACCGCCGACTACGCACGGCTCGACTTCGCGCTGACCGATCCGCTGGCGCGCGAGGACGTGCAGCGCGGGCTGGACGCGCTGATCGCGCGCAAGGCGTCGGTAACCTACGAGTGGATCACCGACGAGGAGATGGCGGCCAACCCGCGGCTCGTCAAGTCGATGAGTGTGAAGCCGCCGATGGGCTTTGGCCGCGTGCGGCTGGTGCGCGTGCAGGACGTGGATCTGCAACCCTGCGGCGGCACGCATGTGCGCAACACCGGCGAGATCGGCGCGCTGCGGGTGGCGAAGATCGAGAAGAAAAGCGCGCGCACGCGGCGCGTGGTGCTGGAGTTCGCGTGACCGCGCCGGACGAGGTGCTCGACTACTGGTTCGGCGCGCCGGGGTCGCCCGAGCGCGGCAGCACGCGTGCGCTGTGGTTTACCAAGTCTGCGCAGACCGACGCAGAAGTCCGCGAGCGCTTCGCCGCCGCGGTCGAGGCCGCGCTCGCTGGCGGGCTGCGCGAGTGGGCAGACACACCGCGCGGGGCGCTGGCGCTGATCGTCCTGCTCGACCAGTTCACCCGCAACATCCACCGCGACACACCGCGCGCCTTTGCCGGCGACGCGCAGGCCCTGGCGCTCGCGCGGCAACTGGTGGCGGCCGGCGACGACCGCAGGCTGACACCGCACGAGCGCTGGTTTGCCTATCTGCCGTTCGAGCACTCGGAGGCGCTCGCCGACCAGCACGAGTCGCTGCGCCTTTTTGCCGCGCTGGACGCCGAAGCGCCACTCGGTGCCTTGGAATGGGCGCGCAAGCACTACGAGGTGATCGAGCGCTTCGGCCGCTACCCGCACCGCAACGCGATCCTTGGTCGCCAATCGACGGCCGAGGAGATCGAGTTCCTGCAGCAGCCGGGGTCGCGGTTCTGAGGAAACGCTGGCGTTCCCGCTTGCGCGGGACCGACGAAACCCGCTGCACGAGGCGAAAACGGAATCAGCCCCGCGCCGAGCCGCGCGCCAGCGTATGCGCGAGCTGGGTCAGGCTGTCGATGTTGTGCACCGGCAGAAACAAGTCCACGTGCGGCAGCATCGCGCGGATGCCGCGCGCGCGCGGCTCGAAGGCGTCGTAGCGCAGTAGCGGATTGAGCCACACCAGCCGGCGACAGGACTTGGCCAGCCACTCGGTCTGCTTGGCCAGCAGTTCCAGATCGCCGTGCTCCAGCCCGTCGGTGACCAGCAACACAGTCGGGCTGCCGGCGAGCGAACGGCGCGCCCACTTGAGGTTGAAGTCTTTCAAGCACTGCGCAATGCGCGTGCCGCCCGACCAATCGTCCACCGCGCGCACGACGCTATCGACCGCGAGGTCGGGGTCGCGCGCACGCAGCTGGCGCGTGATCGGTGTCAGCCGCGTACCAAACACGAACGATGCGACGCGACGGTCCGCATTGGTCGCCGCATGCAGAAAGTGCAGGAACATCCGCGAGTAACGGCTCATCGAACCCGAGATGTCCACGATCGCCACCAGCGGCTCGGGCCGCGTGCGCCGGCGGCGGCGCGGCAGCTCGGCGATGTCGCCACCATGGCGCGCGGCACCGCGCAACAGCGCGCGCAGGTCGAGCCGGCCGCCGGTGCGCGCGGCGCGGTAGCGGCGCGTGGCGAGATCTGCAAAGAACGGCGACAAGTCCGCCAGCATCTTTTTGGCCGCCGCCCACTCGGCCGTGGTCATCGTGTCGAAGTCCGCCTTGCGCAACTGCTCGCGCTCCGACCAGGACAATTGCACGTCGAGCTCGACGCGCTCCTCGGCCGCCGCGGGCTTGAGTTCCGGCGGCGGCGCAGCGAACAAGGCTTCGGCGAGGCGCCGGTTTTCCGGCGGCGGCGGCGCGCCGGGCTTTTCCTTCACGCTCGGCAGCAGTAGCCGCATCATCTGCCCGAGCAGATCGGGGTCGCGCCAGAAGATGTGAAACGCCTGCTCGAAGAGCAACCGATGCTCGGCGCGGTCGATCAGGCACGAGGCGAGCACCGCATGAAAATCCGTGCGCGACTCGATACCCGCGACCCGCAACGCATCGAGTGCCAGCAACACGCGATCGGTGCCCACCGGCAGGCCCGCCGTGCGCAACACGCGCGCAAAGTGCACGACGTTGTCGGCCAGGTGGCCGGGCAGGCGGTCGGCCGACAGAGCGGCGATCATCTCGCCTCCGCCCCGCGCGCGGCCAGCAAGTCCACGTAGGCCCCTTCGATCAACTGCTTGCGATCGACACCGAGTCGGTCGAGCAGTGCCTCGGCGACCGCCACGCCCTCGGCCTCGGCCTGCCTCTCAACGAGCACGACTTCCAGTTCGAGAAAGTCGCCCAATCCTTCTACGCGATCCAGGTGGATGCGCGTCGCCCCCGCGAGGTACAGCGTGCGCCGCTTGCGCACCCGCCCCGCCGCGGGCAACGTGGCATCGAGAATCGCCGCAAGCTGCGCGGGCGTGGAGGTTTCCGCGATCTCGTAGTCCGACAGCTTCGGCCCCGGCTGGTCGGCGCGCCGGTAGCGGATCAACTGGCCGCGATCCGGCGCCAGCACGCGCAGCTTCAAGCGCGCGCCGTCGCTGCGGTAGAAGCGGTCGTCCTGTTCGATCGCGAACGGCCCGCGGTCGGCGATCCGGGCCACGCGCGCCTCAAGTGCGGCCAGGTCGGCCACGCGCGCCTTGATCTCAACGTTGCGCGACACGCTCAGTTGCGGCAGGCTGCGTCCTGCGTGCGCGCGACGTTGACCTCGGTGCGGATGCGCTCGACCAGCCGCGCCGCCTCGCTGCCCTGCACGCGGGCGATGTCGTCCTGGTACTTGAGCAGCACGCCCAGAGTGTTGTTCACCGTCTCCGGCTCCAGCACCACGGCGTCCAGCGCCAACAGCGCGCGCGACCATTCGATGGTCTCGGCCACGCCCGGCAGCTTGTACAAATCCATCGTGCGCAGGCTCTGCACGAAAGCGACGATCTGCCGCGACAGCGCCTCGCGCGCATCCGGCACCTTGCGCCGCACGATCTCGAACTCGCGCGCCGCGTTCGGGTAATCGACCCAGTGGTAGATGCAGCGGCGCTTGACCGCGTCGTGAATCTCGCGCGTGCGGTTCGATGTGATCACCACCACCGGCGGCTGCTCGGCGCGCACCGTTTTCCACTCGGGGATCGTGATCTGGAAGTCGGACAGCACTTCGAGCAGATAAGCCTCGAAAGGCTCGTCGGTGCGGTCCAGTTCGTCGATCAGCAACACCGGCGGCACCGCCGCCGGCAGCAGCGCGCGCAGCAGCGGCCGCTCGATCAGGAAGCGCTCGGTAAAGAGCCCGCCCGCCAGTTGCTCGCGCGACTCGTGCGCGGCCTCGGCGAGGCGGATTTCGAGCATCTGCCGCGCGTAGTTCCACTCGTAGGCGGCACTGGCGACGTCCAGCCCTTCGTAGCACTGCAAGCGGATCAGTTCGGCGCCCAGGCCGGCAGCCAGCACCTTGGCGATCTCGGTCTTGCCGGTGCCCGGCTCGCCTTCGAGAAAGAGCGGGCGGGCAAGCCGCAGCGCGAGAAACACCGCGGTCGCCAGCTGACGGTCGGCGACGTAGTTGCCGCCGGCGAGCAGTTGCTCGGTGGCGTCGATGGAGGCAGGCCGGGTCATCGAAAGCGATCCAGAAAAAAGCCCGCTCCGCCGCATTGGCGAAGCGGGCTTGCAGATTACGCCAGCGCACTCAACCCGCCGCCGCCACCGCGCGCTTCGCCAGCACCGGGATCAAGTGCGCGCGGTACTCGGCGGTCCCGTGGATGTCGTTGTTTAACCCCTCGGGCGACACCGTCACGCCGTCGCAGGACTCGGGGGCCCACTTGGCGTTGAGTTTGTCTTCCAGCGTCTTGACGCGGAACGCGCAGGCGCCGGCGCCGGTCACGGCGACGCGCACGCCATGCGCTGTCTGCGCGACGAACACGCCGACGATGGAAAAGCGCGAGGCCGGCTGCTTGAACTTGACCCACGCGGCCTTCTGCGGCTGCGGGAAGCTCACCGCGGTGACGATCTCGCTGGCGCCCAGCGCAGTCTCGAACAGGCCCTTGAAGTAATCGTCGGCCGCTATCGCGCGCGTGTTGGTGTGGATGGTCGCGCCCAGCCCCAGCACGGCGGCGGGGTAGCAGGCCGCCGGGTCGCTGTGCGCAAGCGAGCCGCCAATGGTGCCGCGGTTGCGCACGGCGCGGTCGCCGATGTGGCCGGCCAGGTCTGCCAGCGCGGGGATCATCCGCTTCACGTCGGCCGAGGCGGCAACCGTCGAATGCGTGGTCGTCGCACCGATGCGGACGGCGTTGCCTTCGACCTTGATGCCCTGCAACTCGCCGACGCCCGACAAGTCGATGTAGCCCTCGGGCGCGGCCATGCCGAGCTTGACGAAAGGCAACAGCGACTGGCCGCCGGCGATGATCTTGTCGTCGCCGTGCTGGCCGAGCAGGCCGACGACTTCGGCCACGGTGCTGGGACGGTGGTAGTGGGTGTGGTGCATGGTGTTGGTCTCCGTGTTTGGTGCGCCGCGCCCTCACCCCCGGCCCCACTCCCCCCCCAGCGGGCGCGGGGGGCGGACCCCGCCCGGCGGGTGGGCGCAACGCGGCCGGGGGTTGGGCCACCGGGGCAAGGGGGTGCGCGGGGTGTTGGTGG
>JBKCXU010000070.1:0-5763 GCA_046316025.1 Betaproteobacteria bacterium
GAGCAAGAGCCGTCGCCGAGGCCGGGCAAAGCCGGGCTGCCAGCGCAGGCCGCGGCGCCCGCGCCCGTGTTGCCATCGATGCCACGCGATGTGGTGACGGCGGCGCAAGCCGTTTCGCCATCACTGCCGCGCGACGAGACGACGGCTGTTCCGGTGCCGCCCGCTATTCGGTCGGCGACGGCGACTCCGGCCATACCCGCTCCGCAGCGCGTGCTGAGAACCGAGACCGTGACGCGCACGGTGGTGAAGCGAGTGCCCGGCGAATCCACGCCGGCAGTTGTGCCGACGTCACGACCCACTGCGGTTCCGAGCGAGATGCGGGCCGAGCGGCAACCGTTCGGCGGGGCGATCACCAGTCCAGCGCAGGCCGCACACAGCACGGCATCCACCGACCCGGCGCCGCAAACGGCCGCCGCACTCGTGCAGCGCATCGAGCGCCTTGTGCTCTCACCGACGACAGCGCCGCCCGCGCCGTCCGCCGATCTTCAGGACGCGGCACAGCCGCGCGGCGCGGCGCCCACACCCGCGCCGCCGACCGCAGCATCGCGCCACGCCTTCGGTCGCGCCACCGCAGAGCCGCAGCCCGCCGCGCCGAAAGCCGTTTCGCTGGACCTGCTGCGCGGCACCGCCGAGTCGCCCACGCTGTCGATCGGCAGCCTGCACGTGGTGGTCAAGCCGCCGGTGCTGCCGCAGATACCCGGCACTGCACCGGCCGCCGCGCAGACCGGCCAGCCGCCGCCGCCGGCCGCAGCGGCCCCGGCGCGGCCGGCGCGCGGTACCTACCGCAATCCCTGGTTTGCCGCGAGGCGCGTCGAATGAACACCGCGGCGCAGTCTGGCTGCCCCATCCCTTGTCGTGCCGAGCACAGCGAGGCACCTGCTGTTGCCGTCGTCGAAAAGCAGATTCCTCGCTGCGCTCGGAATGACGGGCCGGTTGGGTCGCACTGCGGAGCTTCAATATGACGCTGGCCGCCCGCCTCGACGGTTATCTGGCCCGTCGCGCGCAGCGCGACGCCGCGGCCACCAGCGCACGCACTGCGCGCGACGCCTTCATCCAGGCGCAGTTCCCGCTGCTCAACCAGCGGCTTATCGAACTCGTCACCGCGGCGGTGGGCACTCATTCGCGCCTGACCCTGGCCGAGACGGCGCTGACCGAGACGGTAACCGGCCGCAGCTTCAATTCGCTCGCCAAGACCGCGCTCGAAGTACGCGCCGATCTGGACGGCGGCCTGCAGACCATCGCCTTCACGCCGCGGCTCGCCTTCGGCGACGAGGCGCAGTTCGGCGTGATCGCCTGTACCGCGAGCTTCCCGTTCACGCCGCGGACGCGCAGCGCCGACCGGCTGGCCGCGCTGCTGCTGGCGGAAAAACTGCAAATGCGCGGCACCGGCACCGCCGCGCTGATGCTGGCCGCCCCCGACGGTTTCCTGGAACTCAGCGCCGCGCTGCTGGAAGACGCCTTGGCTGCGCTGCTGCTGCGGGGTGCCGGATGATCTCGATCGGCCGCCTGCGCCTGTTGACCGATGCGGCCGGCGCCGCGGACGGCGAACCGCTGGGCCGGCGCTTCGCCGCCGCCTTGCAGCGCGAGCTGCGCGCCGCCGGCGGTCCGCCGCGGCTGCGGATCGATGAGCTGGTGCTGGATGCGCCGGGGCGCGACGCGGCGCCGGATCTGTGGGCGCGAGAAGCGGCAAGAGTGATCACGCAGCGGGCCAAGGTTGCGCCCCCACCCCAGCCCTCCCCCGCTGCGCAGGGGAGGGAGTTCGGCCCTGCCACCGCGAAGAGTCTTTCCCCTCCCCCGCTCGCGGGAGAGGGCCAGGGTGGGGGCGAGCAGCGCCTGACCCCCATCACCGCAACGTCTAAGGCCCGTCATGGCCGTTGACCTGCGCCCCCAGGTGCTGCGCGGCGCCTTTGTCGAATATGGCTTGTCGCTGCCGCCGCTCGTCTTTGCCTTCCAGTTCAACCCGGAGACATTGACCCGCGGCCGCACGGCGACCTGGACCGCGGCCGGCGCCGACGGCACCGGCGCGGGCTGCCGCGAAGGCTCGGAGGCGCAGCAGCGCTCCTGCCTGGCGCAGGTGACGGTGACCGAGGAAACCATCGGCCTCACGCTGCAACTGGACGCCACCGACGATCTGAACGACGGCAAGTTCATGGCCCAGCAGTTCGGTGTCGGCACCCAGTTGTCGGTGCTGGAGCTGATGATTTATCCGAAGACCGATCAGTTATTCGGCTTTCCGCTCGGCAACCTGCTGGGCGGCGACGACCAGTTCGGCGCGGCGCGCGCCAAGACGATTCCGATCCTGCTCTTCATCTGGGGCCGCAAGCGCGTGCTGCCGGTGGTGATGACGAGCCTGCAGATCACCGAGCAGGAGTTTTTCCCCGACCTGAACCCCAAGCGCGCGCAGGCGGTCGTGCAACTCAAGGTGCTGGAGGGCTTCAACCCGCCGTACCTGTATTCGCACGGCTGGCGGATGGCGCTGGGTGCGATGAATCTCGCCAACCTCGGAGACTTTGCCGATGTTTTTTGACGGCTCGCGCTATCTGCGGGTGGCCGACGTGGAAGTCAGCGCCCCCGACGGCAGCCGCGCACGCCTGAAGGCGCTGCGCGAGCCGGCGCCATTCGACCCCGCCACCGACACCGCGCTCGTCTACCAGGTCAAGCAGGGCGACCGGCTCGATCTCTTGGCCTGGCGCTTCTTCCGCAACCCGCGCAAGTGGTGGCTGATCGCCGACGCCAACCCCGATCTGCTGGCGCCCGATCAGTTGTTGCAGCCGGGGCTGCTGCTGACGATTCCGAAGGATCGGGCGCTATGAGGCGTCTGCCCTTTACTGGCCGCCAGAACGCCCTCACCCTCCGCCCCTCTCCCGCTGATGCGGGCGAGGGGAGCAAACCGTCGCCCGCATCAGCGGGGCGTAAGCGGGGTTTCGCAAAGCGCGAGCTTTGCGCCGCTGGAGCGACGCGCGCCTGCCAGCGCGCGGCTCCGGGTGGCGCGAAGCGCCGGGTGAGGGCCAGTCCCGGCGCCACATGCAGGGACATCGTCTGACATGCCCTCGCTGCCCGCCTCCGCCGACCGCCTGTTTGCCGCCGCCGTGCGCGTCAACGGCGAGGACGGCGCGGAAATGTACGGCTGCATCCGTTCGATCACGGTGGACGAAGACCTGGACGTGGGCACCTCGTTTTCGATCGAGCTCGCCGCCTGCCGCAACGAGGACGGCTCCTGGCCGTACATCGGCGACGAGCAGTTGCGGGTGTGGAACCGGGTCACCATCATCGCGATCTTTCCCACCCAGACCGAGATCGTGGTCGACGGCTACATCTCGCATCTGACGGTGGCGACCGATCCGCAGGGCACCCACGTGACCGCGCAGATCCGCGGCGTGGATGCCTCATATGCGCTCAATTTGGAAGACAAGCGCCGCATCTGGATCGGCAAGACCTATGAAGAGATCGTCGAGGCGATCCTGACCGAGAACGAGCTTGTGCCGCGGATCACGCCGCCCGAGCCGGCGCCGCCCGCGCATACGGTCGCGCAGCGCGGCACCGACTTGCAACTGATCCGCGAGCTGGCGCGCCGCCGCGGCTACGACTTCTTCGTCAGCGGCGCGACCGCGTTTTTCCGTCCGCCGAATCTGGAGGGCGCGCCGCAAAAGCTGATCGCGGTGAACTTCGGCGACGAGTCCAACTGCACGCAGATCAGCATCGACGCCGACGGCACCGCGCCGACCGCCGCCGCCAGCGAGTTCCTGGACGAGATGACCGGCGAATACGCCGCGTCGAACGCGGAGAGCTCCGGCCTGCCCGACCTCGGCACCTCGCCGCTCGCCGGCCTGCGCGGCGGCGCCGGACTGTCGCAGCGCGCGGTGGTGGCGCGCCGCATCGGCGGCTTGACCCAGGCGCGCGCCGACGACTACGGCGCCGGGGTGCTGCGCCGTGGCGGCTTCTGGCTCATCGCGCGCGGCCAGTTGAACGGCCTGCGCTACGGCCGCGTGCTGCGGGTGCGGCGCACGGTGACGGTCAAGGGCCTGGGCAGCACCTACAACGGCGTTTACTACGTACGCAAGGTGCGGCACCAGATGACCGATCGCACCTACACGATGGACTTCGAACTCGCGCGCAATGCCATCGATGCGCTGGGCAGCGAGGACTACACCGGCGAAGGCGCGGAGTCCGGCGCGCCGCCCGCGGCCGGCGATGCGGTCGATCCCGATCTGGCGCCGGTGGCCGAAAGCGGGCCGCGGGTGATGGCGGCGTGAGCATTAGGTTGCCGATGAATCAAATGCATGTGGGCGTAGCAGCGCTTCGTAAGGCCCGGCGCCCCCACCCCAGCCCTCCCCCGCAGGCGGGGGAGGGGGTTTGCTCCCTCCCCTGCGAAGCGGGGGAGGGCCGGGGTGGGGGCGTGGCTGTCGGCAGCGGCAGACACGTCCGAGTCGAGAGGCAACCATGACCGACCTGTCCGTCCCCCCCGCCGAAGCCGCCGCTGGCGGCGACAGCCGCGACCTGCGCATCGAGCGGCTGGACCAGCTCTACTTCGGCAAGTACCGCGGCACCGTGGTGGACAACGCCGATCCCGAGCAGTTGGGCCGGCTGCGGCTGATGGTGCCGAGCCTCTTCGGCGGCAGCGCCAATCCGCAGCCTTCTGACCCCTTCGTCACCGACTGGGCCTGGCCCTGCGTGCCCTTCGGCGGCACGGCCGAGCAGGGCTTTTTCTTCGTGCCGGAGATCGGCGCCAAGGTCTGGGTCGAGTTCGAGGAAGGCAACCTCGACTGCCCGATCTGGGTCGGTTGCTTCTGGTCCAAGCCCGCGGAGTCCGAGGCACCCACCGAGGCCCGCGCCATGCAGGACAACAAGCCGCAGAAGCGCGTGCTGAAGACGCCCGCCGGGCACCTGCTCGAGTTCAACGACACGCCGGGCGAAGAAAGCGTGACGCTCAAGCACAAGAGCAACGCCTTCCTGAACTTCGATGCCAAGGGCAACGTCACCGTCAGCAACGCGGCCGGCACCTTTCTGTTCCTCAACGCCGAAGACCAGGAGTTCTCGTTCGCCGACGAGCACGGCAACAACCTGCGGCTGGGCGATTCGGGAGTGGCCTTCACCAACAAGGACGGCTCGGTGCTCGATCTGAACGGCAGCGCGGTGCAGGTGATCGCCAAGAACGTGATGCTGCGCAGCGAGACCGTGGCGCTCGGCGAAGGGGCGATGGAACCCGCGATCCTCGGCCGCGCCTTTGCTGCGGTGTTCGATGCGCATGTGCATCCGACCGCGCTCGGGCCTTCCGGCCCGCCGATCCCGGTGCCGATGCCGCTGTCGGCGCCGACCCATCCGGCGATTTCCAAGGCGGTGACGCTGCGATGAGTTGCAAATTTCCCGCGCTGCCGCTGCCGTCGCTGGTGATCCCGCTGCCAATCCCGGCGCTGCCGGCCTTGCCCAGCCTGCCGGCCCTGCCCAAGCTGCCCGCGCTGCCGACGCTGCCCAGCCTGCCGATTCCGTCGCTGGTGATTCCGCTGCCGATTCCGGCCCTGCCCGCGCTGCCCAGCCTGCCAGCCTTGCCGAAGCTGCCTTCGTTGCCGGGCTTGTCGCTGCCGAGCCTGCCGCTGCCGTCGCTAGTGATTCCGCTACCGATCCCGGCGCTGCCCGCGCTGCCCAGCCTGCCGGCGTTGCCGGCATTGCCGCCTTGTCCGCTGTGAGCATGACGATGCCGACTTCGTTGCTGCATCGGGACCGCACCGCCCCCACCCCAGCCCTCCCCCGCTGCGCAGGGGAGGG
>JBKCXU010000071.1:0-8221 GCA_046316025.1 Betaproteobacteria bacterium
CACGATCACTTCGATGTGCTTGTCGTTGATCTTCACACCTTGCAGGCGGTAGACGTCCTGCACTTCATCGACGATGTAGCGGGCCAGCGCTTCGATGCCGAGCAGGCGCAGGATGTCGTGCGGATCGGCCGGGCCGTCGACAATCGACTCGCCCTTGTTGACCACCTGGCCGTCGTGCACCAGCACGTGCTTGTCCTTGGGGATCAGGAACTCGTGCTCGGCGCCGTCCATGTCGGTGATGATCAGGCGCTGCTTGCCCTTGGTCTCTTTGCCGAAGGTAACGGTGCCGGTCACGTCGGCCAGCATGCCGGCGTCCTTGGGCGAACGCGCTTCGAAGAGCTCAGCCACCCGCGGCAGACCGCCGGTGATGTCGCGGGTTTTTTGCGACTCGGTCGGAATCCGCGCCAGCACCTCGCCCACTGCCACCTGTTGGCCGTCGCGCACGACGAGCAGCGCGCCCACCGGGAAGCTGATGGTCACCGCGTGGTCAGTGCCGGGAATCTTGACTTCGGCGCCGGCGTCGTTGAGCAGCTTGACCTGCGGGCGCACACCCTTGGCGGCAGCGCCGCGGCGCTTGGCGTCGATCACCACCAGCGTGGACAGGCCGGTCACCTCGTCGATCTGCTTGGCGACGGTGACACCTTCTTCGACGTTCTCGAACTTCACGGTACCGGCGTACTCGGTGATGATCGGCCGGGTGAGCGGATCCCAGCTGGCGATCACGGTGCCGGCGCGGACGGCGTTGCCGTCGATCGCCTGCAGCGTGGCGCCGTAAGGCACTTTGTGGCGCTCGCGCTCGCGGCCGTTGTCGTCGACGACGACCACTTCGCCGGAGCGGGAGATCACCACCGGCTCGCCCTTGGCGTTGGTCACGTAGCGCATCGTCGGGCCGAAGCGCACGGTGCCGTTGCTCTTGGCTTCGACGGCCGAGGCGACCGCCGCGCGCGAGGCCGCGCCGCCGATGTGGAAGGTGCGCATCGTCAGCTGCGTGCCCGGCTCGCCGATGGACTGCGCGGCGATCACGCCGACCGCCTCGCCGGCGTTGACCAGCACGCCGCGGCCCAGATCGCGGCCGTAGCACTTGGCGCAGATGCCGTAGCGGGTGTCGCAAGTGAGCGGCGTGCGCACGCGCACTTCGTCGATGCCCAGGCGCTCGATCTCCTCGACCGAGTCCTCGTCCAGCACATGGGCGGACGGATAGAGCACGTCCTGCGTGTCGGGGTTGATCAGATCGACCGCGGTCACGCGGCCCAGGATGCGGTCGCGCAGCGCCTCGATCACTTCGCCCCCTTCGACCAGCGCACGCATGGCCACGCCATTGGCGGTGCCGCAATCGTCTTCGGTCACCACCAGGTCCTGCGTGACGTCTACCAGACGGCGCGTCAGGTAGCCGGAGTTGGCGGTCTTCAGCGCCGTGTCCGCGAGGCCCTTGCGCGCGCCGTGGGTGGAGATGAAGTACTGGAGAACGTTCAGCCCCTCGCGGAAGTTGGCGGTGATCGGCGTTTCGATGATCGAGCCGTCGGGCTTGGCCATCAGGCCGCGCATGCCCGCCAGCTGGCGGATCTGCGCAACCGAGCCGCGCGCACCGGAATCCGCCATCATGAAGATCGAGTTGAACGACTCCTGCGCCACTTCCTTGCCGTGGCGGTCGCGCGTCTGCTCGGTGGCGAGCTGCTCCATCATCACCTTGCCGACCTGGTCGCCGGCCTTGCCCCAGATGTCCACCACCTTGTTGTAGCGCTCGCCCTGGGTGACGAGGCCCGAGGTGTACTGCGCCTCGATCTCCTTCACCTCGCGCTCGGCGGCGCGGATGATCTCGGGCTTCTGCGGCGGCACCAACATGTCGTCGATGGCGATCGACAGGCCAGCGCGGGTCGCGAGCGCGAAGCCGCGTTGCAGCAGCTTGTCGGCAAAGATCACCGTGTCGCGCAGCCCGCAGCGACGGAACGAGGTGTTGATCAGGCGCGAAATCTCTTTCTTCTTCAGCGGGCGGTTAAGGACGCTGAAGGGCAGACCCGGCGGCAGGATTTCGCTCAACATCGCGCGGCCGACGGTGGTCTCGTGCCGGTTCAGCCGTTCGGTGCGCTCGCCGGTTTCACGATCGACCTCGACCTCGCGGATGCGCACGGTGATCTTCGTTTGCAGCTCGACCTGCTTGTTCTCGTAGGCGCGGTGCACTTCGGCAACGTCGATGCAGTGCATGCCCTCGCCCTTCGCACCCGTCTTCTCGCGCGTGGCGTAATAAAGGCCCAGCACCACGTCCTGCGACGGCACGATCGACGGGTCGCCGTTGGACGGGAACAGGATGTTGTTCGACGCCAGCATCAGCGAGCGCGCTTCCAGTTGCGCTTCCAGCGAAAGCGGCACGTGCACGGCCATCTGGTCGCCGTCGAAGTCGGCGTTGAACGCCGCGCACACCAGCGGGTGCAGCTGGATCGCCTTGCCTTCGATCAGCACGGGCTCGAAGGCCTGGATGCCCAGGCGGTGCAGCGTCGGCGCACGGTTGAGCAGCACCGGGTGCTGGCGGATGACTTCTTCCAGAATGTCCCACACCACCGGCGTCTGGCTTTCCACTTCCTTCTTGGCCGCCTTGATCGTGGTGGCGATGCCCATGGTCTCCAGCTTCTGGAAGATGAAGGGCTTGAACAGTTCCAGCGCCATCAGCTTGGGCAGTCCGCACTGGTGCAGCTTCAACTGCGGACCGACGACGATCACCGAGCGGCCCGAGTAATCGACGCGCTTGCCGAGCAGGTTCTGGCGGAAGCGCCCGCCCTTGCCCTTGATCATGTCCGCCAGCGACTTCAGCGGCCGCTTGTTGGCCCCGGTCATCGCCTTGCCGCGGCGACCGTTGTCGAGCAGCGAATCGACCGCTTCTTGCAGCATCCGCTTTTCGTTCTTGACGATGATCTCCGGCGCCTTCAATTCAAGCAGGCGCTTTAAGCGGTTGTTGCGGTTGATCACGCGGCGGTAAAGGTCGTTCAGATCCGACGTGGCAAAGCGCCCGCCATCGAGCGGCACCAGCGGACGCAGTTCGGGCGGCAGCACCGGCAGCACTTCGAGGATCATGTACTCGGGCTTGATGCCGGAGCGCTGGAAGCCTTCCAGCGTCTTTAACCGCTTGGCGTACTTCTTGATCTTGGCTTCGGAGCCGGTCTCGGACAGGTCCTTGCGCAGCTTCTCGATCTCTTTGTTGACGTCGATTGCGCGCAGCAGCTCGCGGATCGCCTCGGCGCCCATCAGCGCGCGAAACTCGTCGCCGTACTCCTCGGTCTTGGCGATGAAGTCGTCCTCGGTGAGCAGCATGCCGGTCTTGAGCGGCGTGAAGCCCGGATCGACCACGCAATAGGCCTCGAAGTACAGCACGCGCTCGATGTCGCGCAACGTCATGTCGAGCACCATGCCCATGCGCGAGGGCAAGCTCTTCAGGAACCAGATATGCGCGACCGGGCTGGCGAGTTCGATGTGGCCCATCCGCTCGCGCCGCACCTTGGCCGGCGTCACCTCGACGCCGCACTTTTCGCAGATCACGCCGCGGAGCCTAAGCCGCTTGTACTTGCCGCACAGGCACTCGTAGTCCTTGATCGGCCCGAAGATCTTGGCGCAGAAGAGACCATCCCGCTCCGGCTTGAAGGTGCGGTAGTTGATCGTCTCGGGCTTCTTCACTTCGCCGTACGACCACGAGCGGATCTTTTCCGGGGAGGCGATGCCGATCTTGATCGCGTCGAAGTGCTCGTCCTGCTGAACCTGCTTGAAAAGATCGAGTAGCGCTTTCATGCGTTGCTCCGAAAGTCTGGGTGGAACGTGGACAGGGGCTTGCCGATTCCTAGCTGCGTTCCAGATCGATATCGATGCCGAGCGAACGGATTTCCTTGACCAGCACGTTGAACGACTCCGGCATGCCGGCGTCGATCGAGTGCTCGCCCTTGACGATGTTCTCGTACACCTTGGTGCGGCCGTTAACGTCGTCGCTCTTGACGGTCAGCATTTCTTGCAGCGTGTACGCGGCGCCGTAGGCTTCCAGCGCCCAGACTTCCATCTCGCCGAAGCGCTGGCCGCCGAACTGCGCCTTGCCGCCCAGCGGTTGCTGGGTGACGAGCGAGTACGGGCCGGTCGAACGCGCGTGCATCTTGTCGTCCACCAGGTGGTGCAGCTTCAGCATGTGCATGTAGCCGACCGTGACGGTGCGCTCGAATGCCTCGCCGGTGCGCCCGTCGGAGAGCGTGGCCTGCGTGCGGGTCTTGGTCAGGCCCAGCCGCTCGGCGACTTCCGCCGGATAGGCGCGCTCCAGCATCGCACGGATTTCGGACTCGGACGCGCCATCGAACACCGGGGTCGCAAACGGCACACCGTTTTTGAGGTGCTCGGCCAGTTGCAGCAGATCGGCCTCCGCCATCGCGTCGATCTCTTCCGGCTTGCCGGAGCGGTTGTAGACCTCGCGCACGAACTCGCGCAGCTTGGCGACCTTGGCGCCGTCGATCAGCTCGCCGATCCGGTGCCCCAGGCCCTTGGCGGCCCAGCCCAGGTGCGTCTCCAGAATCTGGCCGACGTTCATCCGCGAGGGCACGCCAAGGGGATTCAACACGATATCGACCGGCGTGCCGTCGGCCATGTACGGCATGTCTTCCACCGGCACGATGCGCGAGACGACACCCTTGTTGCCGTGGCGGCCGGCCATCTTGTCGCCCGGTTGCAGACGGCGCTTGACGGCCAGGTAGACCTTCACCATCTTGAGCACGCCGGGCGGTAGTTCGTCGCCTTGCGTGAGCTTCTTGCGCTTGTCTTCGAACGCCTGGTCGAAGGCGCGGCGCTTGGCCTCGATCGACTCGCGCATGCCTTCCAGCTGCGCGGAGGCGACTTCGTCCACCAGCCGGATGTCGAACCAGTGGTAGCGCTCCAGCGACTCCAGATAGTCGCGCGTGACGACGGTGCCCTTGGCGATCTTCTTCGGGCCGCCGGCGGCGGCCTTACCAAGCAGCATCTTCTCGATGCGCTGGAAGGCATCGCCTTCGACGATCCGCAACTGGTCGTTCAGATCCTGGCGATAGCGCTTGAGCGCCTCGTCGATGATCTGCTGGGCGCGCTTGTCGCGCTCGATGCCCTCGCGGGTGAAGACCTGCACGTCGATCACCGTGCCGTTCATGCCCGAGGGCACGCGCAGCGACGTGTCCTTCACATCGCTTGCCTTCTCGCCGAAGATCGCGCGCAGCAGTTTTTCTTCGGGCGTCAGCTGCGTCTCGCCCTTGGGTGTCACCTTGCCGACCAGCACGTCGCCGGCAGCGACTTCGGCGCCGATGTAGACGATGCCGGACTCGTCCAGCCGCGCCAGTTGGTTCTCCGACAGATTGCTGATGTCGCGGGTGATTTCTTCCGGCCCGAGCTTGGTGTCGCGGGCGACCACGTTCAGCTCCTCGATGTGAATCGAGGTGTAGCGGTCTTCGGCCACCACGCGCTCCGAGATCAGGATCGAGTCTTCGAAGTTGTAGCCGTTCCACGGCATGAACGCGACCAGCATGTTCTGGCCGAGCGCCAGCTCGCCGAGGTCTGTCGACGCGCCGTCGGCAATCACGTCGCCGCGGGCGATGGCGTCGCCCTGTTTGACGATCGGCCGCTGGTTGATGTTGGTGTTCTGGTTGCTGCGCGTGTACTTGGTGAGGTTGTAGATGTCCACGCCGACTTCGCCGGCGACGTTCTCGTCTTCGTTGACGCGCACCACGATGCGGTTGGCGTCGACGTAGTCCACGATGCCGCCGCGCTGGGCCTGCACCGTGGTGCCGGAGTCCACCGCCACCGTGCGCTCGATGCCGGTACCCACCAGCGGGTTCTGCGGGCGCAGGCAGGGCACCGCCTGGCGCTGCATGTTCGAGCCCATCAGCGCGCGGTTGGCGTCGTCGTGCTCGAGGAACGGAATCAGCGACGCCGCCACCGAGACGATCTGCGACGGCGCCACGTCCATGTACTGCACGCGGTCGGGCGACATCAGCACGAACTCGCCGTTCTCGCGGCACGACACCAGCTCGTCGGTGAAGCGGCCCTGCTTGTCGAGCGGCGCGTTGGCCTGGGCGATGACGTACTTGCCTTCCTCGATCGCCGAGAGGTATTCGACCAGATCGCTGACACGCCCGGCGTCGACCTTGCGGTACGGCGTTTCGAGGAAGCCGTACTCGTTCAGCCGCGCGTACAGCGCCAGCGAGTTGATGAGGCCGATGTTCGGCCCTTCCGGCGTCTCGATCGGGCACACACGGCCGTAGTGGGTCGGGTGCACGTCGCGCACTTCGAAGCCTGCCCGCTCGCGCGTCAGGCCGCCCGGGCCCAACGCCGAGACCCGCCGCTTGTGCGTGATCTCCGACAGCGGGTTGGTCTGGTCCATGAACTGGCTCAACTGCGAGGAGCCGAAGAACTCGCGGATCGACGCACTGATCGGCTTGCTGTTGATCAGGTCGTGCGGCATCAGGTTGTCGCTTTCGGCCTGACCCAGACGCTCCTTGACCGCGCGCTCCACCCGCACCAGGCCGGCGCGGAACTGGTTTTCCGCCAGTTCGCCCACACAGCGCACGCGGCGGTTGCCGAGGTGGTCGATGTCGTCGATCTCGCCGCGGCCGTTGCGCAACTCGACCAGCACCTTCATCGTGTCGATGATGTCCTCGTGCGTCAGCACCATCGGCCCGGTGATCTCGTTACGCCCGAAGCGGCTGTTGACCTTCATCCGGCCGACGCGCGACAGGTCGTAGGTCTCGTCGTCGAAGAACAGGCGCCGGAACAGCGTCTCCACCGCGTCCTCGGTCGGCGGCTCGCCGGGCCGCATCATCCGGTAGATGGCGATGCGCGCGGCCAGTTGATCGGTGGTCTCGTCCATCCGCAGCGTGTTGCTGATGAACGGCCCCTGGTCGAGGTCGTTGGTGTAAATGGTGCGCAGGTCGCGCACGTTGGCGGCGCGCAGCTTTTTCAGCAGATCTTCGGTCAGTTCGTCGTTGGCATGGGCGACGACTTCGCCGGTGTCGGCATCGACCACGTCGCTCGCCAGCACGCGGCCCAGGAGGTAGTCCTCGGGTACCTCGATGCGCGTCATGCCGGCCGCCTCCATCTCGCGGATGTGCTTGGCGTTGATGCGCTTGTCGCGGGCGACGATCACGCGGCCGCTGCCGTCGGCGATGTCGAAACGCGCGATCTCGCCGCGCAGCCGCTCGGGCACCAGCTCCATGTAGCCGCCGGTGGTGGCGGCCAGCGTAAAGCTGTCGAAGGTGAAAAAGTGCGCCAGGATCTGCTCGACCGTCAGGCCGATGGCCTTGAGCAGGATCGTCGCCGGCATCTTGCGGCGGCGGTCCACGCGGAAGAACAGGATGTCCTTGGCGTCGAACTCGAAGTCGAGCCACGAGCCGCGGTAGGGGATTACGCGCGCCGAGAAGAGCAGCTTGCCCGACGAGTGGGTCTTGCCGCGGTCGTGCTCGAAGAACACGCCGGGCGAGCGATGCAGCTGGGAGACGATCACCCGCTCGGTGCCGTTGATGACGAAAGAGCCGGTGTCGGTCATCAGCGGCATCTCGCCCATGTAGACCTCCTGCTCCTTGACCTCCTTGACGGTGGGCTTGGACGCCTCGCGGTCCAGGATCGCCAGCCGTACCTTGGCGCGCAGCGGCGCGGCGTAGGTCAGGCCCCGCTGCTGGCACTCCTTGACGTCGAACACCGGCTGGCCGAGCGTGTAGCCGGCGAACTCCAGCCGCGCGAACCCGTTATGGGAGACGATCGGGAAGATCGACGTGAACGCCGCCTGCAAGCCCTGGTCGGCGCGCTTGGACGGCGCGACGTCTTCTTGCAGGAAGTGGCGGTAAGACTCGAGCTGGGTGGTGAGCAGGTAGGGCACCTGCTGCTCGGCGGGCCGCTTGGCAAAGCTTTTGCGGATGCGTTTTTTTTCGGTGAACGAGTACGGCATGGTCGCTCCGTTCAAGGCGATGCGGTGCGCGGCGCGGGGACGACAACACCCGCGCGGAGCGAGAAGCTCCGCGCGGCCGGTCGGCTCGCGCGTTGTCCGTTCATCAGGGGAAGTCTTGGCAACGCGTCGCCAGCGGCGCGTTGCGAAGGCTTCCCGCCTTCGCTTTACTCAGCCCCCCCTCAAGGGGAGGGGAAGGGGGTGGGGATGGGGTGTAAGGAGCAACCTCAGAAGAGGCAGAGTCCCCAACAACCCATCCCCCTCCCGGCCTCCCCCTTGAAGGGGGAGGAGGGGTCT
>JBKCXU010000072.1:0-35161 GCA_046316025.1 Betaproteobacteria bacterium
CCATACGCCCCCGGCCCGCCTGACTCCCCCCCCCGGGCCCGGCCCCCCCCCCCCCCGCGGGGGGGGGGGGGGCGGCCAAGCGCCGGGTGAGGGAAGACCGCAGCCACGAAGTTCCCGCAAACACTGTCGGCACACCCTTCATGCAACCCCTCACCACCCAAGCCCATCCCCCCTCCCACGCCCGCATCGCCATCATCGGCGGCGGCATCATGGGCTGCTCGGTCGCCTACCACCTGGCCGCGCTCGGCGAACGCGATGTGGTGCTGCTGGAGCAAGGGCGGCTCACCAGCGGCACCACCTGGCACGCGGCGGGACTCGTCGGCCAGTTGCGCAACCACGAAAGCATGACGAGGCTCGTCCGCTACTCGACCGACCTCTACGCGCGGCTGGAAGCGGAAACGGGACTCGCCACCGGCTGGAAGCAATGCGGCTCGCTCGCGGTGGCGCGCAGCGCCGACCGGCTGACGCAACTGAAACGCACCGCAGCCGTCGCCAAGGCCTACGGCGTCACCTGCGACGTGATCACCGCGGCCGAGGCCGGCAAGCTCTATCCGATCATGGAGACACGCGACCTCGCGGGCGCCGTCTGGCTGCCCGGCGACGGCAAGGCCAACCCGGCCGACCTCACCATCGCGCTCGCCAAGGGCGCGCGCAACCGCGGCGTGCGCATCTGCGAAGGCGTACGCGTGACCGGCGCAACGCAGGCCCACATGGAGGGCCGGCGCAGCGTCCGCTCGCTCGCCTGGCGCGCCAAGGACGGCGCCGAGGGCAGCCTCGCCGCCGACATAGTCGTTCTTTGCGGCGGTCAGTGGTCGCGGGCCCTGGGCCGCACGCTCGGCGTGACCGTGCCGCTCTTTTCCTGCGAGCACTACTACATCGTGACCGACCGCGTGCCCGGCGTGTTCCCCGATCTGCCGGTGATGCGCGACCCGGACGGCTACATCTACTTCAAGGAAGAAGTCGGCGGCCTGCTGATGGGCGGCTTCGAGCCCAAGGCCACCCCCTGGCTGCAAAGCGCGGCGCACCGCGGCGGCATCCCGGAGAACTTCGAGTTCCAGTTACTGCCCGACAATTGGGACGCCTTCGAGATCCTGATGGACAACGCCATCACGCGCGTGCCCGCGTTGGCACAGGCGCCGGTCAAGCAGTTCTACAACGGGCCGGAGAGCTTCACCGCGGACAACAACTTCATCCTCGGCGCGGCACCCGGCATCGACAACCTGTATGTGGGCTGCGGCTTCAACTCGATGGGCATCGCCAGCGGCGGCGGCGCCGGCAAGGCGCTCGCCGAGTGGATCGTGCAGGGCGAGCCGACGATGGACCTGTGGCCGGTCGACGTGCGGCGCTTTGCCGCCTTCAACGGCAACGAAAGCTGGCTGCCCGACCGCATCGCCGAGGTGCTGGGCCTGCACTACAAGATGCCCTGGCCCAACCGCGAGTTGGAAAGCGCGCGGCCCTTCCGCCGTTCGCCGCTCTATGCGCATCTGGCGCGCGCCAACGCCTGCTTCGGCTCCAAGATGGGCTGGGAGCGCGCCAACTTCTTTGCGCCCACCGCCGGCGAGGCGCGCATCGAGTACGGCTGGGGGCACCAGAACTGGCACCCCTGGGTCGCCGCCGAGCACCGCGCCTGCCGCGAAGCTTGCGCGCTCTTCGACATGAGCTCGTTTGCCAAGCTGCTGGTGCAGGGGCCGGATGCCTGGGCGCTGCTGCAAGGCCTGGCCGCCAACGAAGTGCCCTGCGTACCGGGGGCGAGCGTCTACACCGGTCTGCTCAACGCGCGGGGCGGCTATGAGAGCGATCTGACGATCACCTGCATCGACGAAGAACGCTTCCTCGTCGTGACCGGCAGTGCGCAAGCCGAGCGTGACCGCGATCTGCTGGAGCGCGCCCTTCTCCCCTCGCCAGCGTCAGCGCCTGCCTTTCCCCCCTCGCCCGCATCAGCGGGGCGAAGGCGGGAATTCGCAAAGCGCGAGCTTTGCGCCGCCGGAGCGACGCGCGCCTACGAGCGCGCGGCTACGGGGTCATCGGTGAGGGCAAGCGGGCGCTTCGAACTCGGCACCCGCCCTCACGTCACCATCACCGACGTCACCCCCATGTACGCCATGCTCGCCGTGATGGGCCCCCGCTCCCGCGAGTTGCTCTCCCGAGTTTCCAGCGCGCGCTGGGACAACGCGAGCTTCCCCTTCGCCACTTCGCGCGAGATCGACCTCGGCTACGCCACCGTGCGCGCCACGCGCCGCACCTACGTCGGCGAACTCGGCTGGGAGCTTTACGTGCCGGTGGAGTTCACCGTCGGCGTCTACGAAGCGCTGATCGAGGCGGGCCGCGACCTGGGCCTCGTCAACGCCGGCTACTACGCGGTCGAGTCGCTGCGCCTGGAAAAAGGCTACCGCGCCTGGGGCCGCGAACTGACGCCGGACATCAACCCCTACGAGGCCGGCTTGGGCTTTGCGGTCAAGCTCGACAAGGAAGGCGGCTTCCGTGGCCGCGAGGCGCTGTTGCGCGCGCGCGAGCAAGGGGTCAAGCGCCGCATCGTCTCGCTGGTGGTCGATGCACCGCACACCAACCTGTGGGGCAACGAGCTGATCCTGCGCGACGGAGCGCCGGTGGGCTTCGTCACCTCCGCCGCATTCGGCCACACGCTAGGCAAACCGGTGGCGCTGGGCCTGATCGCGCGCGCCGATGGGCTCGCGGACAAAGCCTGGATCGAGGCCGGCCGCTACGCAGTCGATCTGGCCGGCGAGAAGTTCGCCGCTGCCGTGTCGTTGAAGGCGCCGTACGACCCGGACGGCGGCCGGATGCGGCAGTAACCGTCGTCAGCGCGTCCGCCGCCGCGCCACCCAAAAGGTCGCGCCCTGCGAGCCGCAGCGCTCGGCGTGCGGCTGCTCGTAGTCGAGCGCGAAGCGGTCGCCCGGGCGCAGGTGGCGCACCTCGTCGCCCACCGTCAGCCACATTTCGCCTTCGGTAACCAAAGCGCGCACGGCAAACGAATGCGTGTGCGTGTCCAGCACCAGGTCGAGCGGCCAGCGGCGCTCCAGCACTTCGTCATAGCCCTGCGCGCGGGACTCAGCAGCGAATTCTCCGATGGCGGCGGCGACCATGCGGCCTCCAAGCTTGACGAGCGAACAGTCTATCGGCGGCACAGACAGGTCGCACGCTATGCTGGTACCCGCTCCACCGCCCCGCTCCGCCTTGTCCCTCACCGTCTCCCTCGCCGTCCTGCTCGCCGCGCTGCTGCACGCGAGTTGGAACGCGCTGATCAAGGGCGGGCGCGACGTGCTGCTGGATACCTCGGCCATCGTGGTCGGGGCCGGCGTGCTGGCGATTCCGTTCCTGTTCGTGGTGCCGGTGCCGGCGCGCGAGAGTTGGCCGTTCATCGCGGCGTCGGTGACGATCCACCTCGCGTACTACTACCTGCTGGTGGCTGCCTACCGGGTGGGCGACCTGTCGCTCGTCTACCCGCTGATGCGCGGGGTGGCGCCGCTGCTTACCGCCGTGCTCGGCGTTTTCCTGCTGGGCGAGGTGCCGTCGGCCCTCGGCTGGACGGGGATGCTGGCGATCTCCGGCGGCGTGTTTTTGCTCGCCTACCGCGCGCTGGGCCACGCCCCTTCGCGAGCGGCGATCAGCTTTGCATTGACCAACGCCGCGGTGATCGCCGCCTACACGCTGGTCGACGGAACCGGCGCGCGGCGCGCGGGCGACGCCTGGGGCTACATCGTCTGGCTCTTCGTGCTGGACATGCTGCCGTTTTCGCTCTTCATGCTCGCCACGCGACGCGCGCAGTTCGTGAGCTTTCTGCGTGCCAACGCGTTGCGCGGGCTGGCGGGCGGTGCGCTGTCGGCCGGCGCCTACGCGATCTCGGTCTGGGCGATGACGCGCGCTCCGGTGGCGCTGGTGGCCTCGCTGCGCGAAACCTCGGTGCTGTTCGCCACGCTGCTCGGCGCGCGCCTGCTGCGCGAGCGGCTGACCGCGCGGCGCTGGGCCGGCGTGGCCGCGGTGGTCGCGGGGGTGCTGGCGCTGAAGGCGGGGTAAACGCTACAGGGTGCTATGTTCTCCTGCGCCCCGCGCGCGAAAACGAGACTTCCGGGAGCACCTTGAGCGCCGCCGCCCCACCGCCGTTGCTGCCGTTAAGCGGCCTCGACGCGCTGTTCCTGCATCTGGAGTCGCCGCCGATGCCGATGCACGTCGGCAGCTTGAGCCTCCTCGAGCCACCGCCCGGCTACCGCGGCGGCTTCGTGCAGGACGTGCGGCGGCACATCGCCTCGCGGCTGCATCTGGCGCCGGCCTTGACGCGTAAGCTGGCGACGATGCCGCTCGCGCTTGCCAACCCGGTGTGGGTGCAGGATGCGCAGGTCGACGTCGTCCATCACATTCACCATGTACAACTGCCCAAGCCGGGCACGCTGGCGCAACTGGAAGCCTGCGTGGCACGCCTGCACGGGCAACTGCTCGACCGCAGCCGGCCGCTGTGGGCGTTGTACGTGATCGAGGGGCTGAAGAGCGGCGCCATCGGCTACTACGCCAAGGTGCACCACGCCGCGGTCGACGGCGCCGCGGGTATCGCGCTCGCCAAGGCGCTGCTGGACGTAACACCCACGCCGCGCGAGGTGCCGCCGCCGCAAGCCGCCGCCGGCACTGCTGCCGCGCCGGCGGCGACCGACCTGCTCGGTGTTGCGGCGCGCACCACCTGGAACCAGTTGCGCAAGGCCGCGGCACTGCTGCCCACCGCCGCCAAGACCGGCTCGCAAGTGCTGGCGCAGACGGCGGGGCAATTGCTCTTCGGCGCGGCGGCCACGGCCAAGGGCACGTTTGCGCTCGGCCCGCGCACGGCCTTGAACGGCGCGGTGACCGCGCGGCGCGCTTACGGCACCTTGTCGCTGCCGCTGCCCGCGGTCAAGGCCGCCGCGGCGGCACTGGAGGTGACGTTGAACGACCTGGTACTCGCGGTCTGCTCGGGCGCGCTGCGCAGCTGGCTCGCGCAGCATGGCGGCGTGCCGCGCAGCACGCTCTATGCGGCGGTGCCGTTCTCGCTGCGCGCGGCGGGCGATGCGCGCAGCAACAACCAGGTGTCGATGATGCGGGCGCAACTGGCCACGCAGATTGCCGACCCGGCGCGGCGGCTGGCGGCGATCCATGCGTCGATGGCGGTGGGCAAGCAGATGACCGGCAGCCTGCGCGCGCTGGTGCCGACCGACACGCCGTCGCTGGGCGCGCCTTGGCTCTTGGCTGGGCTGACCGCACTGGTCGGCCGCACGCCGCTGGCCGCGCATGTCCCGCTGCTGGCGAACGTGGCGATCTCCAACGTGCCGGGGCCGCCGGTGCCGCTGTATCTCGCGGGCGCCAGGATGACCCACTACTGGCCGGCCTCGATCGTCGTGCACGGCGTGGGGCTGAACATCACCGTGCAGAGCTATTGCGACTCGCTGGAAGTGGGCCTCACCGCCTGCCGAGACAGCGTGCCCGATCTGCCGAAGTTCAAGCGGATGCTGAAGGACGCGTTTGCGGAGTACGTTGAACTGGCGAAGAAGAAGGAGAAACCTGCGGCGACGGCGCGCAAACGCGCAGCGCGGCCCAACCCGCGAACGACACGATGAACAACATCGGCCAGACTCACACCGCCCGCTGTGCCTGCGGCGCCTGCACGATCGACGTGACCGCGCCGCCGCAGTTGCACGGCGTGTGCCACTGCGTCAATTGCAAGCAGCGCACGGGCAGCGCCTTTGGCATTTCGATGTACTTCAAGCGCAGCGACGTGGCGGCCATCGAGGGCGACACCCGCGTCTACGCCTTCCACCACGCCCGGCAGAACCACGACCAGGAGCGGCACTTCTGCGTGCGCTGCGGTACCACCTTGTACTGGACCCTGTCCGTGCTGCCGGACCGGATCGGCATCGCCGGCGGCTGCTTCGACGGCACGCCGTTCGGCGAGCCGAACATGTCCGTCACGCACGGCAAGAAGTTCGGCTGGGTCGGGCTGCCGGAGCGTTGGCGCGTGGCGATGGACTGAGGCTGGCGATGCCGATCGTCGATGTTCAGATCGTCGCCGCGCCGACGCCGGCCGATGCGCCCACGCAGGCGCTGGCCGATGCGCTGGGCAAGGTCTTCGGCAGCGCACCCGGTCGCACCTGGGTGCGCGTGCAGCGGCTGCCGGCAACGCATTACGCCGAGAACGCCCGCGCGCTTGCCGAGGGCGAGTGGCCGGTGTTCGTCACCGTGCTGCACGCGCGCGCACCGCAGGGCACGGCCCGCGTCGAAGAGCTGCGCGCCGTCACCGCCGCAGTCGCGCAATGCCTGCGCCGCCCGGTCGAGCGCGTGCACGTGCGGTACGCGGCGGACGGCGCCGGGCGCCAGGCCTTTGGCGGAGTGCTGGTCGAATGACGCGTGCCTGCTCCGGCGCCGTGCGCATCCGCGCGGCGCAACCGTCCGAGACCGGAGCGTTGACCGAACTTGCTTTGGCGGCAAAAGCCGCGTGGGGCTACGACAGTGCGCAGCTCGCCGCATGGCGTCCGCTGCTTGCCGTCACGGCGCAGCAGTTGACGGAACAGCCGGCCTACGTGGCCGAAGACCGTGACGAGCGGCTCGGCTTCTACTCGCTGCACCTCGCCAATGCGCGCTGGGAGCTCGACAACCTGTGGGTCGCGCCGGCATGGATGCAACTCGGCGTCGGCCGCTTGCTGCTGGCGCACGCAGTGCGCGTGGCGCGCAGCCGCGGCGCGACCGAGCTGCGCATCGACGCCGACCCGAATGCGGAACCGTTCTACCTGCGCTGCGGTGCCGAGCGGCACAGCACGGTGCCGGCGCCGATCTCCCGCCAACCCGCGCGGGTGCGGCCGCAACTCGTCCTCGATCTGCACGCCGCCGCTGCGCAGTCGCCCAACGCAGCGGCGCTAACCTCGTGACCATGCCCCGGCCCCACGCTTCACCCGCCGCGCGCCGCAAGACCAAAGCGCCGCCCGCCCCCTACTACAGCGAAGTCCGCAACGACCCACCGGCCGATCCCAACCCCTTCGACCCCGCCGACGTGCAGGCGCCCTCGTGGCTGCTGATGTCGCTGGAGTGGCGCGCCTACTTCGAGTTCGGCGCCACGGTCGCCTCGCTCCCCTGGTTGCAAAAGGCGCCGCAGGGCGACGGCCATCCGGTGCTGGTCTTTCCCGGACTCGCGGCGGGCGATCTGACCACCGCCGCGATGCGCGCGTATCTGGCCAAGCGGGGCTACGCCGTCTACGGCTGGGAGCAGGGGTTGAACCTCGGGCCGCGCCCCGGCGTGGTCGAAGGCAATCTGCGCCGCGTGCGTGCGCTGGCGGACCAGCACGGCCGCACGGTGAGCCTCGTCGGCTGGAGCCTGGGCGGCATCTACGCCCGCGAGATCGCCAAAGAGATTCCGGAAGTCGTGCGCAGCGTGATCACGCTCGGCACGCCGTTTACCGGGCACCCGCGCGCGACCAACGCCTGGCGCCTGTACGAGCTGACCGCCGGCCACAAACCGCACCACCACCCGCGCCGCGAGCAACTGCACATCCCGCCGCCACGGCCGACCACCTCGATCTACAGCAGGACCGACGGCGTGGTGGCCTGGCAATGCAGCATCAACGCGCCGCACCCGCACACCGAGAACATCGCGGTCTACGCGAGCCACCTCGGGCTGGGCATGAACCCGGCGGCGCTGTACGCGATCGCCGACCGGCTGGCGCAGCGCGAAGGCGCATGGCACCGCTTTCACCGGCAGGGGTGGCGGGCGATGGTGTATCCGGAGGTGTCTTGATCGGGCGGGCGCTGCGGCGCGTTGCCGCGGCGCTGGCGGCGGCACTGTTGCCGCTCGCGCTTGCAGCGCAGACGATCGTCTTCAGTTTCGACGACGGCTTCGATCCGCGTGCGCAGCCCAACGCGGCGGCGCTCAACGCGCAGATGCTCAAGGCGCTGGCCGACGCCCAGGCGCGGGCGATCCTGTTCCCGGTGGGCAAGCGCGTCGATTCGCCGCCGGGGCTGGCGCTGGTGCGCGCGTGGTCGGACGCCGGGCATGCGATCGGCAATCACAGCTACTCGCACCTGAATCTTGGCTCGACCAAGGTGAGCGCCACGCAGTTCTGCGACGACGTGCTGGCCGCGCAGCGTGTGCTTGCCGGGTTCGGTGGTTGGACGCCGCGACTGCGCTTTCCGTACCTGAAAGAAGGCGACACCGCCGCTAAGCGCGATGCGGTGCGCGCCTGGATGCGGGCGCAGGGGTACCGGCCGGGGCCGGTCGGCATCGACGCCAGCGACTGGTACTACGACGAGCGCTTTGTCGCGTGGCGGCGCGCCCACCCGCAGGGCGATCTCACCGCTTGGCGGGCGGCCTATCTCGATCATCTGCGCGACCGCGCGCGCTACTACGATGCGCTGGCGCAGGCCACACTCGGGCGGCGGCCGCCGCTGGTGCTGCTGCTGCACACCAACGAGATCAACGCGACTTTTCTGCCGGACGTGCTGGCGATGTTTCGCGCCGAAGGCTGGCGCATCGTCGACGCCGAGGCCGCGTTTGCCGACCCGCTGTACGAGATGCAGCCCAACACGCTGCCCGCAGGCGAAAGCATCGTCTGGGCGCTGGCCAAGCAGGCGGGTCGCAGCGATCTGCGTTACCCGGCCGAGGACGACGTGTACGAGAAGCCCATCCTCGACCGCCTGGGACTGTAGTCATGCCCCGCGTCGCCGCCAACGGCATCGAGCTCGAGTACGACCTGCAAGGCCCGCAGCGCGGGCCGGTGGTCGTGCTGATCATGGGGCTGGGCATGCAGCTCGTGTCCTGGCCGCAGGCGCTGGTCGATCTGCTGGTGGCGCGCGGCTTGCGCGTGCTGCGGTTCGACAATCGCGATGCGGGTCTGTCCACGCAACTGGATGCGTTCCCGCCGCCGCGGCTGAGCCAGGCCTTCATGCGCGCGGCGTTCAACCTGCCGATTGCCGCGCCCTACCAGCTGGAAGACATGGCCGACGACACCGCGGCGCTGCTCGATGCGCTCGGCATCGGGCGCGCGCACATCGTCGGCGCCTCGATGGGCGGGATGATCGCGCAGACGATGGCCGCGCGGCACCGCGCGCGGGTGGCGACGCTGACCTCGATCATGTCCACCAGCGGCGCGCGCGGGCTGCCGCCGCCGCGGATCGAAGCCTTCCTCGCGCTGACGCGGCGGCCGTCGAAAAGCGCCTCGCTCGACAGGCTGGTTGCGCATTACGTGCATCTGTTCCAGGTGATCGGCAGCCCCGGCTACCCCACGCCCGCGGCCGAGCTGCGCGAGCGCATGCGCGGCGTGCTCGCCCGCGCTTACCGGCCAGATGGCACCGCGCGGCAGATGCTGGCAATCCTCGCGTCGGGCAGCCGCTCCTACGAGCTGACGACCGTCACTGCACCCACGCTGGTGATCCACGGCAAGGCCGACCCGCTGATCCCGCCCGCCTGCGGCGTCGACGTGGCGAACAAAGTGCCGGGCGCGCGGCTGGAGTTGATCGACGGCATGGGCCACGATCTGCCGGCGGCGCTGCTGCCGCGGTTGGCGGAGTCGATTGCGACCCATTGCCTGAGCACCCGATGACCCTCTCTCTCGCCCAGGCCACCGATTGGCTCACCCGATATGGACGCGCGTGGATCGAGCAGTCGCCCGAGCAGGCCGCCGCGCTCTTCACTGAGGACTGCCGCTACTTCGAAACGCCCTTCGATGCGCCGGCCATCGGCCGCGAGGGCGTGCGCGCCTACTGGCAGGCCGTGCCGGACGCGCAGCGCGACATCGAGTTCGTCTACCGCGTGCTCTCGATCGACGGGTGCACCGCGATCGCCCACTGGCACGCGATCTTTACGCGCGTGGCGAGCGGCGAGCGCGTGCAACTGGACGGTGTGTTCGTGCTGGAGTTCGCGGACTCCGGCCTGTGCCACACGCTGCGCGAGTGGTGGCACCGGCAGGTTCAGCCCGGTCAATAGAGGGTCTGGCGCTGCCGCTGCGGCAGTTCGCGGTCATAAGCTTCGCCGCCAAGCTCGCCGCCACTGAGCGCCGCGAGCACGGCGCCAGCGGTAGCCACGTCGATCTGGGCACGGTCCGGTGCCGGCGCCCATAGCTGCGCCCGCTGGATCGCCCGAGCACACTGGAAGAACACGGTTTCCACGGCAATCGTCAGCACACACTGCGGCGGCTTGCCCTGCACCGCAAAGCGCGCGAGCAGCGTCGGCTCGACACTGATGCGCGCGCGGCCGTTGACGCGCAAGGTTTCGCCCAAGCCAGGGATCATGAAGAGCAGCGCCACGCGCGGGTCGGCGATGATGTTGCGCAGGCTGTCGATCCGGTTGTTGCCGCGCCGCTCGGGCAGCAGCAGCGTGTGCTCGTTCTCCACCACGACAAAGCCCGGCGCGTCGCCCCGCGGTGAGGCGTCCAATCCGTCGGGGCCACAGGTGGCGAGTACCGCGAAGGGCGAAGCCTCGATCCAGCGCCGATACACCGGCGGGATGAACGAAACCTCCTTGCGGCGCGAGGCTGCGTTGACCGAGCCGTAGAGCGCAGCCAGCTCGCCTTCGGTTTCGATCGAGTCGCCTCGCGCCATCGGTGGTTACGCCGCCCGCGCCACCTGCCCGATGCCGATTTCTTTCAGCACCTCCGCCACCGCCGCCACCACGTTGCGCATCTCGTTGGCGTCGATGGCGCCGATGCAGCCGACCCGGAACGTCTCCGCCGTGGTGAGCTTGCCCGGATACAGGATGTAGCCGCGGTCGCGCACCTTGGCGTAGAAGGTCTTGAAGTCGTAGGCGGGGTCGGCCGGCGCGTGGAAGGTGACGATGATCGGCGCCTGCACTTCGGGCGCGAGATACGGGCGAAAGCCCAGCGCCTGCATGCCGGCCTCCAGCGTCTCGTAATTGGCGCGGTAGCGCGCGAGCCGCGCGGGCTGGCCGCCTTCGGCCAGGTATTGATCGACCGCGGCGCGCAGCGCGGCCACCACGTGCGTGGGCGGTGTGTAGCGCCACTGCGTGGTCTTCTCCATGTAGACGTACTGGTCGTGCAGATCCATCGCCAGCGAGTGCGCGTTACCGGCGCTGGCCTGAAGCACGCTCTTGCGCAGCAGCACGAAGCCCATGCCGGGCACGCCTTCGAGGCATTTGCCGCTGGCGGCGACCAGCGCGTCGAAGGGCACTGTGCGCACGTCGATCGGCAGCGCGGCGAAGGAGCTCATCGCATCGACGATCAAGCCCACGCCGCGCCGCGCGCAGACTTGCGCGATGCCGGCGAGGTCGTTGAGTAGCCCGGCACCGGTCTCGCAATGCACCTGCGCGACGTGCGTGATCGCCGGGTCGGCGGCGAGCGCGGCTTGCACCACTTGCGCGGTCGCGGGTTGGTCTTCGGGCACCGGCAGATCGACCACGGCGCGCCCGAGGTACTTGCAGATCTTGACGATCCGCGCGCAGTAGGCGCCGTTGTTGGGCACGAGCACGCGGCCCGTGCGCGGCACCACGGTGCCGATGGCCGCCTCCACCGAGAACGTGCCGCTGCCCTGCAAGGGCACGCAGGTTATCTCGTCGCCGCCGTCGACGATGGCCACCAGATCGCGCCGCAAACTGGCGGTGACCTGGTTGAAGGCGGCGTCCCACGAGCCCCAGTCGCGCAGCATCGCCTGCTTGGTCGCGAGCGAGGTGGTCAGCGGGCCGGGAGTGAGCAGTACGGGGTCGTTGCCGACGATCATGATCTTCCCCCTCTTGAACGAGCGCGATAGTAGAACGACGATTCAGCCGGCCGGTGCGTCCTGATCGAGCAGCGCCGCACGCGGCACCACGGTCGCCGCGGCAAGCAGCGCACCCGGCGCGACGACGGCGTTGGCGCCGATCCGTGCGCCGTCGCCGATCAAAGCACCGAACTTGTCCACGCCGGTCGCAACCCGTTGGTCGCCAATGCACACGCGGATTTCCTTGTCGGCGCGCTCGTTGCGGTAGTTGCAGACGATGGCGCCGGCTTCGAGGTTGACGCCGCGGCCCAAAATCGAGTCGCCGACGAAGTTGAAGTGCGCGAGCTTGCTGCCGGCGAAGACGAAAGAGGATTTCAACTCCGCACCAGGGCCGACGATGCAGTTGGCGTCGAGCCAACAGCCGCCGCGCAGGTAGGCACCCGCCGCGACAAAGCAACCCGGCCCGACGATCAGCGGGCCTTTGAGTACCGCGCCGGGTTCGATGGTGGCGGTACGGTGGATTGCGATCTCGTCCGTGACGACGAAGGCGTCGTGTTCCAGTTCGGCCAGCAGCGTGCGCACCAGCGCGGCCGATTGCGCCGTCAGTTGCCAAGGCGCCTGCCCCTGCCACTGCGCCGGCACCCAGGTCGCAAAGGCAGCGATGTAGCGGTCGATGTCGATGGCAGCCGACACGCCCGGATCACCGCCGCCGCCAGGCCTGCGTGCGGCGGATCAGCCACGCCTCCAGGACGAAAGCCAGCGCGGTGACGACCGCCGAGGTGGCGACGATCAAGGTCGCCATCGCCGCGGCCGAAGCGACGTTGCCGGCCTCGTCCAGCTGCACGATGGAAATCGAGGCCAGCGTGGTCTTGGGCGAGTACAGGAACACGACCGCCGAGATGGTCGTCATCGCGTTGACGAAGTAGTAGCGGCCGATGTCGAGGATCGACGGCAGGCACACCGGCACCGTCACGCGCCAGAAGGTCTTGTAAAACGGCACCCGCAGCGAGGCGGACACCGACTCGAATTCGTTGTCCAGTTGCTTTAACGCCGTGGCTGCGGTCAGGTGGCTGCTGCTGTAGAAGTGCACGACGGTGGAGAGCACCAGGATCGTCATCGTCCCGTACAACACGTTGAGCGGGTTGGCCGGCGCGTTGAAGAACAGGATGTAGCCGATGCCCAGCACCAGCCCCGGCACCGCCATCGGCAGCATCGCCAGCAGTTGCAGCGGGCCGCGCAGCCAACCAAAGCCGCGCGAGCGGTCCAGCCCGGTTTTCTCCATCCAGTAGGCGCCGGCGAAGGTGACCGCGGTGCCGGCGACCGCGCAGCAGGCGGCCATCACCAGGCTGTTGCGCCAGGCTTGCTCGACACCCGCCTCCTCGAAACCGAAGGTGTAGTGGTTAAGCGTGAAGGACAGGTCGTACGGCCAGATCTTGACGAAGGAGCCGAACACCGCCATGCCGATCACCAGCAGCAGCGCGGCGGACAGCAGGATCACGTAGGCGAGCAGCAGCGCATCGCGCAGCCGCTCGGGCTTGGGCGCATAAGGCACGCTGCGCGCGGTAAGCAGCGCGCTTTGCTTGCGGCGCACGATGGTGTCGATCACGAAAGCCGCCACCGCCGGCAGCAGCAGCACCAGCCCGACCACCGCGCCGAGCGAGAAGTTCTGCTGGCCGATCACCTGCTTGTAGATGTCGATGGCCAGCACCGAGGTATTGCCGCCAATCACCTTGGGCACGCCGAACTCGGACACCGCCATCGTGAACACGACCAGCGCCGCCGAGATCAATCCATAGCGCGCGCCGGGCAGCGTGATCGTCCAGAACTTGCGCCAACCGGGGGTGGCGAGCGCATCGGCGGCCTCGTACAGCCGCGCGTCGGACAGGGCGAGGCCGGCCAGCAGGATCATCACCGCGTGCGGAAACGAGGCGAAGCTCATCGCCAGCACCATGCCCGGCATGCCGTAGACCGTCTGCACGCCGAACCAGCCGAGGACGAACTTGAGCCACCCCTGATTACCGAAGAGATAGATGAACGACAACCCCGCCAGCATCGACGGCGCCAGGATCGGCAGCAGCGCGATGCCGCGCCACAGACCCTTGAGCGGGATGCAGGAGCGCTGGATCGCGTAAGCGAAGAGAAAGGCCAGCGGCACGGTGATCGCGGTGGTCAGCCCCGCGAAGACGAGCGTGTTGGTGGCCGAGCGGGCAAAAGCGGGGGTGGCGAAGTAGACGGTGAAGTTGGCGAGCCCGACGAAGACGCCGGCGCGGTCTTCCAGGCTGCGAATGAAGAGCGTTGCCAGCGGCGCGGCGAGGAAGACGAGCAGTGCCACCGCCAGCAGGATCACGCCGCCGCGGGCGGCGATGGCTTCGGTCGCGAGTTGGAGCGACAGGCGAAGGCGGGGGGAGCCGAGCGCGGCGCTCATGGAAGGCGGCACCTGCCGAGGGCGGCGATTCGACTCTGGGCCAACAGTCTTCCCTCACCCCAACCCCTCTCCCGGGGGGAGAGGGGCTCTTCTTCCCTCTCCCCCCGGGAGAGGGACCGAGGGTGAGGGAAGACCGTCGCCACGAAGTTCATCAGTGCACGCCGCTCACGCGTCACATCAGGAAGGCAACGCAAACACCCGCACCCGCTCCCCGCGCAGCGCAAAGGGCAGCGTGGCACCTTCGCGCACGCCGAGTTCGAGCGCCTGGTTCAGCGAGCAGTAGACCAGCATCCGCTGGCCGTCGAAGCCGTCCACCTCCACCTGCGCCATGCAGTAAGTGCCGAGAAAGTCCAGCGTCTTGACTGTCCCGCGCAGCGCATTGGGCATCTGCTCGACCGGGCCGGTATCGGCCAGCACGCGGTCTTCGGGGCGCAGGTAAAGGCGCACCTTTTGCCCGGCGGCCACGCCGTTCGCGCCGGTGGCGATCTGCACGCGGCCCACGCGGTAGCGACCCTCGCCCAGGCTTTCGGCCGCGAGCACGTTGACCTTGCCGATGAAGTCGGCAACGAACGGAGACGCGGGCCGCTCATAGATCTCCAGCGGCGTGCCGACCTGCTCGATCGTGCCGTGGTTCATCACCACGATCCGGTCGGCCATCGACAGCGCTTCTTCCTGATCGTGAGTGACGAGAATGGTGGTCACGCCCAGCCGCCGCTGCAACTGGCGGATTTCGCCCCGCAGCCGCTCGCGCTCCTTGGCGTCCAGCGCGGACAGTGGCTCGTCGAGCAGCAGCAAACTGGGCGCAGTGGCAAGCGCGCGCGCCAGCGCGATGCGCTGCTGCTGGCCGCCGGACATCTGCGCCGGGTACTTCTTGCCGGAGTCGGGCAGGCCGACCAGCGTGAGCAGTTCGGCCACCCGCGCGTCGATGGCGGCGCGTCCGGCGCGGCGGTTGACCAGACCGTAGGCGACGTTGTCGCGGATCGTCAAGTTGGGGAAGAGCGCGTAGGACTGAAAGACGATGCCGTAGTCGCGCGCCGCCGGCGGTGCCTGCGAGACATCGCGCCCGTTTTGAATCACGCGGCCGGCGGTTTGCGTCTCCAGCCCGGCGACGATGCGCAGCAACGTGGTCTTGCCGCAGCCGGACGGGCCGAGAAAGCAGATCAGTTCGCCACGCTCAACCGCGAGGTCGATCGAGCGGAGCGCGACGAAGGCGCCGAAGGCTTTGTGGATGCCTTCGAGGCGCAGGGCGGGTTCCATGGGTACGGAAGGTGAAAATGACGCGGCCCGCGGCCGCTGTGATCGCGCTACGCGCTCGGTGCACTGATCGCCCGAGCGCGGAGCTCATAGCCCGCACAACGGGCGTTCACAGGCAGCGCAGCCGCCGTCATCTCCACCGCATCACTTCGGCGCCGCCTTGCTCTCGTAGCGCTTGCTCCACTCCGCAAGAATCCGGTCGCGGTTCTTGGCGGCCCAGGCGAAGTCGTTCTTCACCAGGCGGCTGGCGTAGTCGGCGGGCACATTGGGCAGCGGCTGCGACAGCGCCGGCACGGCGACGATCGCGAAGTTCTTCGCGTACAGACCCATCGCCTCGTCGGAAATCGACCAATCGAGCAGCTTCTTGGCCGCGTCCATGTTCTTGGTGCCCTTGTGGATGGCGATGGCCTCCAGGTCCCAGCCCAGCCCTTCCTTGGGGAACACGAGGTCGATCGGCTTGCCCTGCGCCTTCTCGCGGTTGGCGCGGTACTCGAAGGAGATGCCCACCACGTATTCGCCGTTGGCGGCCGCCGCGCAGGGGCGCGAGCCGGAGTGCATGTACTGCGCTATGTTCTCGTGCAGTGCGTCCATGTAGGCCCAGCCGTCCTTCTCGCCCCACAGTTGCAGCCAGGCCGACACGTCGAAGAAGCCCGTGCCGCTGGAGGCCGGATGCGGCATCACGATCTGGCCCTTGTAGACGGCCTTGGTCAGGTCTTTCCAGGTCTCGGGCTTGGGGATGCCGCGCTTGGCGGCTTCGACCGTGTTGAAGCAGATCGTTGCGCCCCAGACGTCCATGCCGGTCCAGGCGGGAGGGTTTTTCGGGTCGCGGTACTGCGCCGCGATGCGCGCCAGGCCCGCCGGCGCGTACGGCACGAGCATCCCCTCGGCGTCGAAGATCGCCATGCTGGTGGCCGCCACACCCATCACCACGTCGGCCTTGGGATTGGCCTTCTCGGCGAGCAGCTTGGCGGTGACGATGCCGGTGGAGTCGCGCACCCAGACGATCTCGATGTTGGGATTGGCCTTCTCAAATGCGGCCTGATAGGCCTTCAACTGGTCGGTTTCGAGCGCCGTGTACACGGTCAGTTGGGTTTTTTGCGCCAGCGCGGCGCCGGCGGCGAACGTCAAGCCGGCCAGCACCGTGGCCGCTTTGATCCAATGCGATTTCATGAGCGTGAGTCTCCTCGGTTACGTAATTGAACAGTGTCGCCGCCAAATGTGACCGGCATGTAACCTCAATCTAGCAGAGGGCATGCCAGAATCGCGAGGGTTTTCTCGCTGGCCGATCCGCATGTCCTCCTCCCCCATCACCGTCAACGGGCGCAGCTACCGCCTGCCCCAAGCCCCGACCGTCGTCGTCTGCGTCGACGGCTGCGAACCCGACTACATCGCGCTCGCCGTGGCCGGCGGACATATGCCGTTCATGCGCGAGGTGCTGGCGCGCGGCACCGCGCTGGTGGCCGATTGCGTGATCCCGAGCTTCACCAACCCCAACAACCTGTCGATCGTCACCGGCGCGCCGCCGTCAGTGCACGGCATCTGCGGCAACTATCTGTACGACCCGGCGACCAACAGCGAAGTGATGATGAACGACCCCAAGTGGCTGCGCGCGCCGACGATCCTCGCCGCGCTGGCCGACGCCGGGGCGAACGTGGCGGTGGTCACCGCCAAGGACAAGCTGCGCCGGCTGCTGGGGCACGAGATGCGCGGCATCTGCTTCTCGTCGGAAAAGTCGGCCGAGGCGACCATCGCAGAAAACGGCATCGACGGCGTGCTGGAACTGGTCGGCATGCCGGTGCCGGACGTGTACAGCGCGGAACTGTCGGAATTCATCTTCGCCGCGGGCCTCAAGCTGCTGCACACGCGGCGGCCGGACGTGATGTATCTGTCCACCACCGACTACATCCAGCACAAGCACGCGCCGGGCGACCCGGTGGCCAATGCGTTCTACGCGATGCTGGACGGGTATCTGGCGCAGATGGACGCGGCCGGCGCCGTGATCGCGCTGACAGCCGACCACGGCATGAACGCCAAGTTCAAGCTCGACGCCAGCCCCAACGTGATCTTCCTGCAAGACCTGCTGGATGGGTGGTTGGGCGCAGCGCGGGCACGAGTGATCTTGCCGATCACCGATCCCTACGTGGTGCATCACGGTGCACTCGGCTCGTTTGCCACGATCTACCTGCCCGCCGACGGTGCGGCAGATGTGGCCGAGCGGCTGCGCGCGCAGCCCGGCATCGAACTCGTGCTCATGCGCGAGGAGGCCGCGGCGCGCTTCGAATTGCCCGCCGACCGCATCGGCGATCTGGTGGTTGTGAGTGAGCGCAACGTCGTGCTCGGCACCGCGCGTACGCGCCACGACCTGTCGCAACTGGAACTGCCGCTGCGCTCGCACGGCGGCGTCTCCGAGCAGCGCGTGCCGCTGATCGTCAACCGCCCGATCGCCGGCCTCGACCCAGTGCGGCGTTGGCGGAACTTCGATGCCTTCGATCTGGCACTGAACCACGCGCAATGAGCGGAGCGAAGACAGTATTGGTGAAGGCGGCTCTCGGTGGCGAGGGCTTCCCCGTTGCCCGCTCGCAGGCGAAACGTTTGTTGTCTGGGCACGAGAGCTGCGACGGACTCGAACTAGACTTTTCTGGGATCAGCGAGATCGGCCAGGGCTTCGCCGACGAAGCGTTCCGAGTCTGGCGCAATGCGCATCCAGCCGTCGACCTGCGCGTGGTCGACGCCGGCGACGGTGTCGAGCGCATGCTGCGGTACGTCGGCTTCCGTCGCGCATCGAACTGACCGAGCGAGCATGAGCACCATCACGATCCGCCACGAAACTCTGCGCCTGGCCGGCGAGAAGCTCGACCGTGAGCGGCGGCTGGAAGTCCGCTATCCGTACACCGGCGAAGTCGTCGCCACCGTGCCGCTGGCCACCGCCGAGGACGTGCGCCGCGCCTTGACCACCGCGCGCGCTTTCAAGAGCACGCTGACGCGCCACGACCGCTACCGCATCCTGATGCGCGCAGGCGAGTTGATCGCGCAGCGCCGCGACGAGATCGCGCGCTGGATCACACTCGAATCCGGCTTGTGTCTGAAGGACACGCAGTACGAAGTCGGCCGCGCCAGCGATGTGCTGCTCTTTGCGGCCAACCAGGCGCTGGTGGACGACGGGCAGGTGTTCTCCTGCGACCTGACACCGCACGGCAAGAGCCGCAAGGTCTACACGCTGCGCGAGCCGTTGCTGGGCGTGATCTCGGCGATCACGCCGTTCAACCACCCGCTGAATCAGGTGATCCATAAGGTGGCGCCGGTCATCGCGACCAACAACCGCATCGTGTTGAAGCCGAGCGAGAAGACGCCGCTCGCCGCGTTGACGCTGGCCGACATCCTGTACGAGGCTGGGCTGCCGCCGCCGATGCTGTCTGTGCTGACCGGCGACCCGCGCGAGATTGCCGACGAACTGCTGACCAATGAGCACGTCGATCTGGTTACCTTCACCGGCGGCGTGGCCATCGGCAAGTACATCGCGGCCCGCGCGGTCTACAAGCGACAGGTGCTGGAGTTGGGCGGCAACGACCCGATCATCGTCTGCGACGATGCGGACATCGAAGAAGCCGCGACTCTCGCCGCCAGCGGCTCGTACAAGAACTCCGGCCAGCGCTGCACCGCGGTCAAGCGGATGCTGGTCGATGAAAAAGTCGCCGACCGCTTTGTCGAACTGCTGGTCGAGAAGACCCGCGCGCTCAAGTACGGCGACCCGCTGGACCCCGCCACCGACATGGGCACGGTGATCGACGAACCGGCCGCGGTCGAGTTCGAGTCGCGAGTCAACGATGCCATCGCCCGTGGCGCCAGGCTGCTCGCCGGCCACCAGCGGCGCGGTGCGCTCTTCGCACCCACCGTGCTCGACCATGTAACTCCGGACATGCAGATCGTGCGTGAAGAGACCTTCGGCCCGGTGTCGCCGGTGATCCGCTTCAAGAGCATCGATGAGGCAATCGCGATCGCCAACGGCACCGCCTACGGCCTGTCGTCGTCGGTCTGCACCAACCGGCTCGACCGCATCACCCGCTTCGTGCGCGAGTTAAACGTCGGCAGCGTCAATGTGCGCGAAGTGCCGGGGTATCGACTGGAGCTCACGCCCTTTGGCGGCATCAAGGACTCCGGTCTCGGCTACAAGGAAGGCGTGCTGGAGGCGATGAAGAGCTTCACCAACACCAAGACGTACTCGCTGCCGTGGTAGGCCACCCGCGCTACAGCGCCCCCCTCTCCACCGCCGAGCAAAGCGAGTTCGTGCCGTTTTTGCACGAGTTGCTCGCCACGGCGACCGCGGTCATCCAGCCGCTCTTCATGAGCGGCACCGCGGTGGACAGCAAGGGCGACGCCTCGCCCGTCACCGCCGCCGACCGCGGCGCGGAGGCGGCGATGCGCGCGCTCATCGAACGGCGCTATCCGGCGCAAGGCATCGTCGGTGAGGAGTACGGCGTCAAGGCGGGCGCCGGCTACCGCTGGGTGCTGGACCCGGTGGACGGCACGCGCGCCTTCATCACGAACTGCTTCCTGTTCGGCACGCTGATCGCACTCGAACGCGAAGACGCCGCCGGCTGGCGGCCGGTGCTGGGCGCGATCGCGCACCCGGTGGCCGGCCTGACCTTGACCGGCCACGACAGCGAAGCGCGGCTGCACGCCGCAGACGGCAGTTCGCGCCGCGTGCACGTGCGCCCGTGCACCCAATTGCGCGACGCGACGGTGCTCGCCACCACACACTGGTCCACCGGCGAGCAGCGCGGCGGCCCGGCGGTGGAGCGCGTGATCCGCGCGGCCAAGCTGTACCGCACCTGGGGCGATTGTTTCGGCTACTTCGCGCTCGCCACGGGCGGCGCGGACCTGATGCTCGACCCCAGCCTCGCGCACTGGGACGTGGCGGCCATCGTACCGGTGGTCGAAGGCGCGGGCGGCGTCGTCACCGCCTGGGACGGCGGCGATCCGCTGGCGCAGTTGTCGCTGATCGCCAGCGCGGGGCCGCTGCACGACGAGGTGCTGGCATGCCTGCGCGGCGGCGGCTGATCTCCGTTGTTGTTGCAGCAAGAAGAATTCGGTAGCGGCGCGTCGCAGACCGCGACGACGGCTCGATGAGCCCTCGCCTTACGGCCGAGTTCGAGAGCGTTGGCTACTTGTGCTGCCATCGATCGGCCGGTGCCAGCACCGCGCGCGGCCCTGCACCGTCGAGCCAGGCGCGCGCCTGCGCGTCGGCGTCAATCCAGGCATCGAGAAACGCGGTGCTCAACGCCAGAATCTTGCGATGCGCATCGGCCGCCGGGTGACGGTCGTTAAACGCCGAGTGTTCTGCGCCATCCAGCACCAGCTCGTACTTGCCTCCCGGTAGCAAAGCGGGATACACGGCGAGCCGCGACTCCATGTTGTCGGCATTGCGGATCGGCACCACATCATGCGTTGAGGTCATCAGCAGCCAGGGCAGTGCGACCTGGCCGAAAGCGGATGCTGGCGACTCTTTCTGCGGCGTGTTGGGGCTCATCACGATGGCCGCCTTGACGCGCGGATCGGCAAAAGAGGTGCGGCCCCGGCCGTAGCGGGCTCCGCCCACCGCCTGCGCGGTTATGCCGCCGAAGGAGTGGCCCGCCATCGCAACTCGAGACAGATCGAGCCTGCCGGCAAGCCGCTCGCCGGGACTTTCGTTCCAGCGCAGCAGCTGATCGAGCACCTTGGAGACGTCCGCGACCCGGAGCTTGAAATTCTCGGCCGAAGCGGCCCGGTTCATCGCGCCCGCAACAAGCGCCGGCCGCTTGTCCTTCCACACGGCATCGTCGCTGCCGGGATGCTGGATCACGAAGACCGCATAGCCGCGGCCCGCCCAGTGGCGGCCGAGATAGGCGTAGTCCTCGCGCGTGCCGCCCAGGCCGACGCTGAACAGCACGACCGGCGCCGCTGCCGCACGCGCCGGCAGATAGACCCGCAACGGAATCTGGCGCGAGCGCGCGGCATCGTCCACGGTCAGGTCGAACGGCGGCAGCACCGCTGCGGTCGTCAGCGGATCGTAGCGAGCCGCGATCGCAGGCCGGCTCAGCCGCAACAGCGCCACCCCAGCCGCCAGTTGCAGGAGCGTGCGGCGCGCCGGAATCCTGTTCATGTGAGTGTCCGTCGATGCATGAAACTCTTACGATACCCAGACGACATAGAGTCGTGGCGAAATAAACTTGCCAAATCAAGGTTCATCGCAGTCAGCACATTGTTACCGCAGCATCGGCAACACCTGTTGCGTGCTCGCGGAAGATTGCGCGATCACCGGCGATGCGCCTGCCCGGGCGCCGAGGAGCATTCATGCTTAAGTTTGTCTACCTGGTCGCATTGGCTTTGTCACTGACGGCCTGTGGTGGCGGCGGCGATGCAGCCCCTACGCCCTCACCCGCACCCTCGCCCCCTACCGCTGCGCAGGTCTGGGCCGAGGTCGATGCCGCCGTGGAGGCGGCTCAGACGGGCTTCGTCAACGGCCTGACGGTCGAGGTGTTGAAGCCCGCCGGCGTCGTGTATTCGAAGAGTGTGGGCGGTTTCAGCAACACCACGACGGTCGCCGTGGCCTCCGCCTCCAAGTGGGTGACAGCCACCGTGCTGTTGCGGCTCACCGAGCAGGGCCTGTTGTCGCTCGACACGCCTACCGCGGCGCTGTTGACCGATCGCCAAGGGCGCCCATGGTCGGGGCCGCTCGGACAAGCCCGCCTGCGGGATCTGCTGTCTTTTACGAGCGGCATCGTGGCGGAAGTGCCGCTGTCCGAGTTGCCGGACATCACACTCGAAGAAGCGGTGCTGCAGATCTACAGCGCGAGCGCCGTGAGCGCGGTCCGCCCGGGCACGCGGTTCTTCTACAGCTCGACCCACATGCGCATCGCCGCGCGCATGGCGGAAGTGGCGACCGGCAAGCCGTGGAACGAGATCTTCGCCGAGCAGTTGCAACAACCGCTGGGCTGGAACAGCACTAGCCGCTACGGTCCGCCCGGTTCGCAAAACCCCGATCCGGCCGGTTCGCTCGGCTGCAACGGCATCGAGTACGTGCGTTTCCTGATGCTGCAATTGCGCGAAGGTCAGTATGGGTCCACGCGCTTGCTGCAGGCGTCGACCATTGCCGTTCAGCGTCAGGACGCGTTCACGTCCGCAACCGTCATTGCTTTCAGTCCTTATGTGCAAAGCGCCGGAAGGGCTTATCACTACGGTCTGGGAAACTGGCTAGAAACCGCCGCCGGAACCGGGCCGACACCTGCCAGTCCAGTGACACGCTGGTCCAGCACCGGCGCCCTCGGCTGGGCGCCCTGGGTGGCGGCCGACGGGTCGTACGCGGCCGTGATCATGACCCGCCAGCCAACGGTGGGCAGTTCCGGCCCGTCCGAGATTCTGAAGGGGCAACTGGACCCGCTGATCCGCTCGGCATTGACGCAAAATCCGCCGGTGATACGCAGCGTGCCTTGAGCGTGCCTTCCGCGCGCCCGCTTCAGCGGCCGCCGCGGACGCAACGCACCGCGTTACGTATGCGCACCTCGTCGCCTTGCGGGCCTAAGCCCTGCGGATAGTCCGTCGGGTCGCCCGTCTTGAAGTCGGCGCGCTGCGAGCCGGCGCCATGCACGTCGAGTAGTTGCAGATTGCCTGAGCCAGGCGGCATTGCCATCCAGCCCAGCGCGCGGCCGAAGGCGAAGTACGCCGCCCGCATGTACTTCACGTCGGTCGGCCCATCCGCGATCGTGGTGGAAGTCCAGTAGTAGGACTCGACCGCGCTCGTTTGCAAGGGCGCAGCGATGGCCGCCGTGCCAGTCGTGGCGGGCGCGCGGCGGTAGTCGACGATGGTATGCAACTCCTTGGCGTTGGGTAGCCGCCAGTCGGCCGCAGCGCCGAGGTTGAGCGCCGCGCAGTAGGCGAGCGCCTCGCGCCAGTCGCGCGTCATGCCGTCGTCGATCTGCTGCCAGGTCAGACTGGTCGCCGCGTCGGTCACCGTGCCGTTACCGTTGTCCGCGTATTGGTTCAAGCCATAGGCCGGCCCGCGCACGTAACGCGCGCGCAATTGCTGCGGCACGGTGCCGTTCGAGCCGGGCCGATAGCGCGGATACCCCTTGATCCGCCCGTCGGCGAAGTTGACGCCAAAGACCGTTGCGTCGTTGTTCATCGTCGTCGCCACATAGGGCGTGGCCGACCATTCCTGCACGTCGAAGAAGCGGTCGCCGGTGGTGTACGCAAAGTCGAAGACCGTCGTGTCGATGAACGGCACCGAGGTCGCCGACACGGTCGAAAAGTAGCCGCGGCCGAAGTCGATCAGCGTGTACAGCTCCTTGATCGTCGGCAACCGCCAGTCGCTATAGCCGCCGGTGCGCAACTGCCCCGCGCCGGCTTGTGCGTCGGTCCAACCGATCGGGGCGGTGGGCAAACGCGTCCACATCAGGCCGGTGTTCTGGTCGGTCGCGGTGCCGTCGCCGTTGTCGCGCAGGCGTGGCGCCGGGCCTGGGTTGTTGCCGTCCTGGCCGTAGTACGCCTGCGCGCGGCTGGGACAGACGATCTGCGCGTTGCCGTTGAAGCAAGCGGTCTGCCCGGTGCCTGGCACCCTGGCGATCGCAGGCGCAGGCGCAGGCGTTGCCGCGGGCAATGGCGCGGCGCTTTCCGCCGAGACGCCGCCGCACACGGCAAGGCCACATGCGACCAGAGCTTGCAGGGCCAGTTTCAGCGGATCGCTAGCGGCGACGGTTGGCGTGCTTGGACTTGACTTCATCGTCGTACCCCTCGGGTTGAGTGGAGAGCGGGCCAAGGTCCGGGCTGCGCCCGCCGAGGTGGTTACGCACGGCGAGCACGAGTTGCTCGAGTTCGTCGCGCCGGTTGCGCGGTACGCCGGCGAACAAGTCTTCCTCCACGCGCTCCCAGGCCTCGCGCACGTGCTGCGCCGCACGCCGACCACGCGCGGTGAGCGCGACCTCGACCACCCGTGCATCGCCACCCGGCGCACGACGCTCGACGAAGCCCGCGGCTTCCATCCGCTGCACCATGACCGTGGCACTTGGCTGCGCGATGTGCAGACCGGCGGCGAGCCGGGTCAGCGACAGCGGTCCGTGCACAAGCAGCGCGTCCAGCACGCGGCCCTGGCCGTGGTGCACGTCCACGCCGCGCAACGCGGCGCGCACCCGCTCGTCCAGCAACCGACCGGTGTGCAAGAACAGATGCAGCAGCAGTTTGCGCGGTGCGGGCATGGGCAATAAATATAGCTGACTATGTAATTGTTGGGCAAACGCCTGCTCGACCTCGGAGCGGTGGATCGACGCGTTGGGCCGCGTGCAACCGGCGGCTGCCCGCGCAAACCGCAGCAACGGCGCCCCGGACCGCCGGGTCACGGCAACCGCGCGTGCGGATCGACGATCGCCGCAGCGGACGTCGGCGCAACGCGTGGTCTCGACGAAGGTGGCGGGAGCCAGCGATGTGGGCGCGGCGCGCAGACGGCGCCGGCCGCTGTGGCCGCGCGAGCCGGCCACTGATCCTCTCGGTCGTGGCGGCCACGCCGCGCAACTGGAAAGAGCCGGCAGGTGCGGAGTGGGCGAGCCGCAAGCGGCACGCGCGCGCCCCGCTATCGGCCTTCAGGTCGGACGACCGACCGCGGTCTGGTCTTGCCTACTGCGACCCGCGCGTCAGCGGCACGGGCCCGGCGTTGGCGCGCGTGCCGCGCGTGTCGATCTCGACCGGGTCGCCGACCCAGACCGTCTTGCCGTCGGCGACGATGGAGGAGCGCAGCCTGAACGGCGCACTCCCGTCCAGTTGCGCGCGCTCGACCGACAGCGCAAAGGGTACGGTCGAGGCGGTGCTCTCCAGCGCGAAGCGGCGCTCCTCGACCACACGGGTCTTTTCGTCGCCCTGCTGCAAGACCAGCACCACCTCGCCGTTGGCGGGCAGCGGCTTGCGGTTCAGTTGCACCAGGCTGCCGCTAACGGCCAGCGGCCCTTGCGGCGGGCCGGAGGTGCTGGCGCAGCCGGCGAGCGCGGCGGCGACGACTGCGGAAGAGAACGCGAGTGTGCGGTTCATAGTGTGGCAACCCTGGTCATCAGAACGGAATGTCGTCGTCCATCTCCGCCACGTTGGGCGCGGGCTTGGACGCGGCGGGGGCGGAGCGGGCCGGAGCGCTTGCGCGCGGTGGCGGCGGGCTGTCGCCGTCGTCGCCCGGCGCACCGGCGCCTTCGCGCGAGCCCAGCATCTGCATCTGGTCGGCGACGATCTCGGTCGTGTAGCGCTCGACACCTTCCTTGTCGGTGTACTTGCGCGTGCGCAGCCGGCCTTCGACGTACACCGGGCGGCCCTTGCGCAGGTACTCGCCGGCGATTTCGGCCAGCCGGTTGAAGAACACCACGCGATGCCACTCGGTGGCCTCTTTCATCTCGCCGGAGTTCTTGTCCTTCCAGCGGTCGGTGGTGGCGATCGACACGTTGGTGATCGCCGCGCCGTCGGGGCTGTAGCGGGTCTCGGGGTCGCGCCCGAGGTTGCCGACCAGAATGACCTTGTTGACCGATGCCATGGTGCGTCTCCTCCCGGCCTGCGCCGTCCGATGAGGGGAGGATGATAGCGACCGGCCGGTCAGTCCAGCGCCGCCAGTTGCTTGCGCAGGCGCGGCACGGCAAAGTCGATGAAGGCGCGCAGGTTGGCCGACAGCAGCCGCGCGTGCGGATAGACGATCTGCACCGGCAGCGGCGCGGCGTCTTCGTCGTCCAGCACGCACTTGAGCCGGCCGTCGCGCAGCGCCGCCGCCACCTGGTAGCTGAGAAAGCGTCCCCAGCCCAGCCCCGCTTCGCCGGCCGCCAGCGCGGCATCGATCTGGTTGGACACGAACACCGGCGCCACCTTCACCCGCACCGCGCGGCCGGCACGCTCGAAGCTCCACTCGTCGGCCGGCCCAAGTCCCGTGAAGCTCACGACAGGCGCACCGGCCAGGTCTTCGGCGCGCACCGGCCGACCGCGGCGGCGGATCAGCGCCGGGCTGCCCACGGTTACGCGCCGCACCGCGCCGAGCGGCACGGCCACCAGCGACGAGTCGGCCAACCGCGCCAGCCGCACCGCGGCGTCGGTGCCTTCGTCGAGCAAGTCCACCACGCGGTCGAGCAGCAGCAGTTCGACCTGCATCGCCGCGTGGCGCGCCAGAAATTCGTTGACCACCGGCGCGATGAAGAGTCGCCCGAACAACACAGGCGCGGTCAGCCGCAGCCGGCCGCGCGGCTCGGCGCGACGCGACTTCAACCTCGCTTCGGCCTCGTCCACCGCACCGAGGATGGCGCGACAGCGCTCGTAGTACTCGCGCCCCTCGTCGGTCGGCGCCATGCGGCGCGTGGTGCGGTTGATCAGCCGCACGCCCAGATCCGCCTCCAGCGCGGCGAGCAGACGCACCACCGAGGGCTGCGAGACCTCCAGCACATTAGCCGCGGCGGTGAGGCTGCCGCCTTCGACGATGCGCACGAAGGTCTGCATGCGCTTGAACTTGTCCATGGCGGTCGATTATGCGCGCGCGGCGCAGCGGCCGACGCCGAAACGTCGTTATTACTGCAAAAGAAGCAGCAATGAACTGACCGCCGCCCCATAGCTCCGCGCCGCGCCCGCCGCCACGATGCGCCCTGTCGTCCCCGACAACCTTCAAACCCCAACGAAAGGAACCCATCATGGCCCGCGTACAAGTCATCGACCCCAAGTCCGCCACCGGCGCCGCCAAGGCCCTGCTCGACGCCGTGCAGGCGCAACTGGGCATCACGCCCAACTTCATTCGCGTGCTCGCCAACTCGCCCAAGGCGCTCGAAGGCTTTCTCGGCCTGTACGGCGCGCTCGGCGGCTTCTCGCTGGACAAGGCCACGCAGGAGCGCATTGCGCTGGCGGTGGCCGAAAGCAACGCTTGCCAATACTGCGTCTCGGCACACACGGCGATCGGCCGCGGCGCCGGCCTGAGCAACGAAGAAATGGCGCTCAATCGCCAGGGCCGCTCGGCCGCCGACGCCAAGGCGGCCGCCGCGGTGGCTTTTGCCAAGGCGCTTAACGACAACAAGGGCGAAGTCACCGCCACCGAGGTCGAAGCCGCGCGTGCCGCCGGCCTGACCGACGGCGAGATCGTCGAGGCAATTGCCGTCGTGGCGCTGAACGTCTTCACCAACATCCTCGGCAAGGCCACGCGCGTGGAGATCGACTTCCCGAAGGTCGAGTTCCTGAAGGCGGCTTGACGGAACCAGCACCCGCACCGCGCCGCCCAAGCAGGCCGCGCGGCCGGCCCAACCATCTCCCCTTTCTCTCTCAGGACGAGCCATGGTCCGTAACTTCAGCGAACTCGCCTTCACCCCCGCCGTGCGCGCGATGCAGACGCGCATGGGCAGCCGCGCCGCGTACGCGGGTCTGGACGACCCGGGCGCACTGCGCAACACGCTTGGGCCGCAGGAGGCGGAGTTCATCGCCGCCAGCGATGGCTTCTTCCAGGCGTCGGTCGGCGAGAACGGCTGGCCCTACGTGCAGCACCGCGGTGGGCCGCCGGGGTTTCTAAAGGTGCTCGACCCGCGCACCGTCGGTTACGCCGACTTTCGCGGCAACGTGCAGTACATCAGCGTCGGCAATATCGTCGCCGACGGCCGCGTGTCGTTGATCCTGATGGACTACGCACAGCAGCGGCGGCTGAAGCTTTGGGGCCGCGCGCGACTGGTCGAACCCAACGACGATCCGGACGGCCTGCTCGACCGGCTCGAGATGCCGAGCTACCGCGCGCGCGTCGAGCGCGCCGTGGTGATCGACGTCGAGGCCTTCGACTGGAACTGCCCGCAGCACATCACGCCGCGCTTGACCGAGGCGCAAGTCGCCGCGGCGAGCGCACCGCTGCATGCCGAGCTGGCACGTCTGCGCAAAGCGGTCGCGGCCGGCGGCAGCCCGCCCGCGCCGCAAGCGCTTGGCCACGGGCCGCTGGCGCTGGTCGTGGCCGGCCTGCGCCAATTGACGCCTGCCATCCGCGCCTACGAATTGCGTGCCGCCGATGGCGGCGAGTTACCGCCAGTGGCGGCCGGCGCGCACATCGACCTGCCGCTGTGCCTGCCCGACGGCCGCGAGCAGACCCGCCGCTACTCGATCGCCTCCGACCCGGCGCGGCGCGACCGCTACGAAGTCGCCGTGCTGCGTGAGCCCCACGGCAGCGGCGGCTCGGCCGCCGTGCACGACGGCTACACGCTCGGCCTGCGGCTCAACGTCGAACTGCCCGGCAACGACTTCGCGCTGCATGCGGATGCGCGCCCGGCCGTGCTGATCGCCGGTGGTATCGGCATCACGCCGCTCAAGGCGATGGCGCACGCCCTCGCCGCACGCGGCACGCCGTTTCGCTTGCACTACGCCGCGCGCTCGCCGGCCGAAATGGCCTGGCGCGACGAACTGCACGCACTGTCGGGCGACCGGCTGACCATCTACTTCAGCAACAGCGGCACGCGCATGGACGTGGCCGCCACAGTCGCGAGCGCGCCGGCAGACGCGGTGTTCTACGTCTGCGGCCCTGCGCGGTTGATCGACGCGGTGCGCAACGCCGCGGCGGCGCACAGCGTTCCGCCCGAACGGGTGCGCTACGAGCGCTTTACCGCGCCGCCTGCCGCGGACGACCGGCCGCTGGTGGTGGAACTCAAGCGCAGCCGCAAGACCGTCGCGGTGGCAGCCGACCAAAGCGTCCTCGATGCCGTGCAGGCCGCCGGCGTGGACGCGCCCGCGGCCTGCCGCACCGGCACCTGCGGCACCTGCGTCGCCACGGTGCTGAGCGGCGAACCCGAGCACCGCGATAACGTACTGAGCGACTCGCAACGCTCGGCCGGGAAACAGATGTGCCTCTGCGTCTCGCGCGCCCGCGGCGACCGACTGACCCTGGATTTGTAGACTGCACCGACCCGCCCCGAGGAACGACCCATGACCCCGCCGGAAACGCGCCCGCCCCTGCCCCCGTTCACCGCCGCCACCGCCGCGCAAAAAGTGCGCGCCGCCGAAGACGCCTGGAACACGCACGACCCGGTGCGCGTCTCGCTCGCCTACACCGAGGACAGCCGCTGGCGAAACCGCGCCGAGTTCCCCGTCGGGCGTGCGCAGATCGTCGAGTTCCTCACCCGCAAGTGGGCACGCGAGCTCGACTACCGGCTGATCAAGGAACTGTGGGCCTGCGCCGACAACCGCATCGCCGTGCGCTTTGCCTACGAGTGGCACGACGACTCCGGCCAGTGGTTCCGCTCCTACGGCAACGAGAACTGGGAGTTTGACGAGCGCGGGCTGATGCGGCGCCGCTACGCCAGCATCAACGACCTGCCGATCGCGGAAGTCGACCGCAAGTTCCGCTGGGACCGCGCCAACAATGGACGCCGGCCGGACGAGCATCCGAGCCTCAGCGAGTTGGGGTTATAGAGGGCCGGTGACCGTTGTCCGCTGTCCGTTATCCGTTGTCCGTTAACCGTAAAGGGACAACGAAAGACGGACCGCCGACAACCTGCATTCGCCACCCCGCTCCCCTATAGTGGCAGGTTGCCCGTCGCAGCCACCGGCCACCGTCATGGACTCCATCCGCATCCGCGGCGCCCGCACGCATAACCTGAAAAACATCGACGTCGATCTGCCGCGCGGCAGGTTGACAGTCATCACGGGGCTTTCCGGCTCGGGCAAGAGTTCGCTCGCCTTCGACACGGTGTACGCGGAGGGGCAGCGGCGCTACGTGGAGTCGCTCTCTGCCTACGCGCGGCAATTCCTGCAACTGATGGACAAGCCCGATGTCGATCGCATCGAGGGACTCAGCCCGGCGATCAGCATCGAGCAGAAGGCCGCCTCGCACAACCCGCGCTCCACCGTCGGCACGGTCACCGAGATCCACGACTACCTGCGGCTGCTCTACGCGCGCGCCGGCACGCCCTACTGCCCCGACCATCCGCAGCACGCGCTGACCGCGCAGTCGGTGGCGCAGATGGTCGATGCCGCGCTCGCGCTGCCCGCGGACACCCGCGTGCTGGTGCTGGCCCCCGTGGTGCGCGACCGCAAAGGCAGCTACGACGAGTTGTTCGCCGATCTGCGCACACAGGGCTTCGTGCGCTTTCGCATCGACGGCGCGGTGGTCGAGGCCGAAGACCTGCCGCCGCTCGCACGCAACGACAAGCACACGATCGACGTGGTGGTCGATCGGCTCAAGATGCGGCCCGAGGCGCGCCAGCGGCTGGCGGAGTCGTTTGAAACCGCGCTGCGCATCGCCGACGGCCGCGCGCTGCTGCTCGACACCGACAACGGCGCGGAGACCGTGTTCTCCAGCCGCTTTGCCTGTCCGCTGTGCGGCTTCTCGCTGGCGGAACTGGAGCCGCGGCTTTTCTCGTTCAACAACCCGGCCGGTGCCTGCCCGAGCTGCGACGGGCTGGGCACGCTCGAATACTTCGACCCGCAGCGGGTGGTGGCGCATCCGGAGCTATCGCTCGCCGCGGGTGCCATCCGCGGCTGGGATCGGCGCAATGCGCATTACTACGCGATGCTGGAGACGCTCGCCCGCCGCGCCAAGCTCGATCTCGACGCGGCGTGGGAGAGCCTGCCCGCGGAGTTCCGCGCGCTCGTCCTGCACGGCAGCGGCGAGGAGAAAATCCCCTTCGCCTACGTGAGCGACACGGGGCGCAAGATCGTGCGCCCTCATGTCTTCGAGGGCGTGCTGCCGACCTACGAGCGGCGCTGGCGCGAAACCGACTCGCCCGCGGTGCGCGAAGAACTCGCCAAGCTGCGCGCGGTCAAGCCCTGCCCAGCCTGCGACGGTGCGCGACTGAACCGCGCCGCGCGCCATGTGTTCGTCGGTGAAGGCGAGGCCAGGCGCGCGATCTACGAGCTGGAGCGGCTGCCGCTCGCCGCCGCGCACGAGTACTTCGCGGAACTGGAGTTGCCCGGCAACAAGCGCGAGATCGGCGCGCGCATCCTGCGCGAGATCGGCGAGCGGCTGCGGTTCCTCAACGACGTGGGCCTGACCTATCTGACGCTCGAACGCCCCGCCGACACACTCTCCGGCGGCGAGAGCCAGCGCATCCGGCTCGCCTCGCAAATCGGCTCCGGGCTGACCGGCGTGCTGTACGTGCTGGATGAGCCGTCCATCGGCCTGCACCAGCGCGACAACGCGCGGCTGATCGCCACCCTCAAACATCTGCGCGACCTCGGCAACACCGTGCTGGTGGTCGAGCACGACGAAGACGCGATCCGCGCCGCCGACCACGTGGTGGACATGGGGCCGGGCGCGGGCGAGCACGGCGGCCACGTCGTCGCGCAAGGCACTCCGGCGGATGTCGAAGCCTCTGCCGAGTCGCTGACCGGTGCTTACCTGTCGGGCCGCAAGCGCATTGCAGTCCCCGCCGCGCGCGTGCCGCCGGGCTTGAGCTGGCTGACGCTCACCGGCTGCACCGGCAACAACCTCAAGCACGTCACGCTGCAACTACCGCTCGGTTTGTTCGTCTGCGTGACCGGCGTGTCGGGGTCGGGCAAGTCCACGCTCGTCAACGACACGCTGGCCGCAGCGGTAGCGCAGTCGTTGTACGGCTCGGCGGCGCAGCCGGCGCCGCACGAGGCCATCGACGGGCTGGAGAACTTCGACAAGCTGGTGCTGGTCGATCAAAGCCCGATCGGCCGCACGCCGCGCAGCAACCCAGCGACGTACACGGGCCTCTTTGCGCCGATTCGCGAACTCTTTGCGCAAACGCCTTCCGCGCGCGAGCGCGGCTACGACGCCGGGCGGTTCTCGTTCAACGTCAAGGGCGGGCGTTGCGAGACCTGCCAGGGCGATGGCCTGATCAAGGTCGAGATGCACTTCCTGCCCGACGTCTACGTGCCCTGCGACAGCTGCCACGGCCGCCGCTACAACCGCGAGACGCTGGAGGTGCGCTACAAGGGACTGACGATTGCCGAGGTGCTCGACCTCACCGTCGCGCAGGCGGCAGAGTTCTTCCGCCCGGTGCCGGCGGTGGCACGCAAGCTCGACACGCTGCTCGACGTGGGCCTGGGCTATGTACGGCTCGGCCAGAGTGCGACCACCTTATCCGGCGGCGAGGCGCAGCGGGTCAAGCTCGCGCTCGAATTGTCGAAGCGCGACACCGGCCGCACGCTGTACGTGCTGGACGAGCCGACCACCGGCCTGCACTTCCACGACATTGAGTTGCTGCTCGCCGTGCTGCACCGGCTGCGCGATGCCGGCAACACGGTGGTGGTGATCGAGCACAACCTGGACGTGATCAAGACCGCGGACTGGGTGATCGACCTGGGGCCGCAAGGCGGCGACGGCGGCGGCAGCATCGTCGCGGCGGGGGCGCCGGAGGCGGTGGCGGTGTGCGACGCGAGCCACACCGGGAAGTATCTGGCGCAGGTGCTGCGTAACTCCGCGCGTAGCGGTTAACGAACAAGAGGTTCGGCGCTCAGCGCCGGATCGGCTGGATCGGCTCGTTCAGCGGCGGTACCGGCAGGCCCTTGGACTTCAGAAACTCCCAGACCTTGACCTTGTACGGATAGATCGGTGAGTCCGGCGCGGGGAAGGTGCCCTCCAGGGAACGGCTGATGGACGACGGTGAGGTCGCCTCGTCGTAGTCGTACTTGGCGCCCAGTTCGATCAGGCACCAGACGACGTCCCAGTCGCGTGCCGTGGAAGCAGCAAGGATCAACGGGTAGCCAGTACGGGTGATGACGTCCAGATCCGCGCCGTAGTTCTTCATCTTGCGGATGTAGTCGCAGTTGTGATCGGCAACGAACCGAATGATCACCGGATCGTCATCGGGCCGGCGCATGTTGGGATTGCCCCCGGCGGCGAACAGCATCTCCATCAGTTGGGGAGCGTCCCGGTAGTTCTCCACCGCCAGACTCACCGCACTGGTGCCGTCGTCGGCCTTCAGATTCGGGTCGGCCCCGCGCGCCAGCAGTGTGGTCACCGCACGCGGCTTCAGGCGGTCGACCGCCACCATCAGCGGCGTGGCGTTGTGCCGCCCCCGCGCATTGACCTGCGCCCCGGCCGCCAGCGCCCGCTCGATGGCCTGCGGGTCGTCGGCCACGATGGCCGCTTCCAGCGCAGCGCCCGGCCCGTCGGTGAAAAATCCCTTGCTCATGGCTGTGCTCCCGATGATGAGTCCGATGACGATGGCGAGCAGCTTGCGTCGCCCGTGCTGGCGACCGAAGCCGGCACTCACGGGCACCGCCCCAGAAAGTCTTCCAGCGCCTCGCGGTCGCGCTCGACACTCTTCTCCATCGGGTCGAGCACCTTGGGCATCTGGTGCTGGTAGAGCTTGCCCAGGCTCGGGCCGGCATCGTCGGCTCCCAGCATGTTGCCTATCAGGGTGTCGCTGTCGGGCACCACTTCCTGCTGCGCGGCTCGCACCGGCGGAAACGAGCGCAGCGGCAGACCCGCGGCGCGATCCTGCTGCATGCGGGCAATCATGTCGTCGATCTCCTCGAAGTAGGCGCTGCGCTCGTCCGCAAACGCCGGGTCGTCCTCGCCGTCGAGAAACTGCGGGCTGCGGTGGTCGATCTGCATCGGGTTGGGTGCCCAGCGGTTCTTGCCTTCCAGCTCTAGCCGCAGGAACTGCGCGTTGGCGATCTGCTGGGCCGGGTCGGTAGTGGTGTTCATGAACGTCAGGAAGTCGTTGCTGGAACTGAAGGCCTGGGTGCGGCCGGTGAGTGAGCCGAAGTCCTGTGCGCCGGCGCGCGCCAGTGAGTTCTCGTGCAGGCCGGAGGAGTTGAACACGAAGGCCCGTGCCTGCGGGTTGATCAGCGCCGCTTCCTGCGCCATGCCCCCGCCCTTGGAGTAGCCAGCGACGTCGAAGGCGATGCCTTGCTGGGTCGGGGTCGGCTTGCGCGCCGATCAGCGCCGGATCGGCTGGATCGGCTCGTTCAGCGGCGGTACCGGCAGGCCCTTGGACTTCAGAAACTCCCAGACCTTGACCTTGTACGGATAGATCGGTGAGTCCGGGGCGGGGAAGGTGCCGCGCAGTGTGCGCGTCAGCGGGAGGCGCGAGTTCGATTCGTTGTAGTCGTATCTCGCGCCCAGCTCGATCAGGCACCAGACGACGTCCCAGTCTTCTGCGGTACCCGCGTCAATAATCAAAGGATCCTTGCTGCGAGTCTTAATGTTCAGATCGGCCCCGTGGTTCTTCATCTTGCGGATGTACTCGCAGTTGTGGTCGTTGACGAACCGGATGATCACCGGATCATCGTCAGGCCGCCGCATGTTGGGGTTGCCGCCGGCCGCGAACAGCATCTCCATCAACTCCGGCGCCTGCCGGTAGTTCTCCACGGCCAGACTCACCGCGCTGGCGCCGTCGTCGGCCTTGAGATTGGGGTCGGCCCCGCGCGCCAGCAGTGCCGCCACCGCGCGCGGCTTGAGCCGGTCCACCGCCACCATCAGCGGCGTGGCGTTGTGCCGCCCGCGCGCATTGACCTGCGCTCCGGCCGCCAGCGCCCGCTCGATTGCCTGCACGTCGTCGGCCGCGATGGCCGCTTCCAGCGCCGCGCCCGCTTTGTCGGTGAAGAATCCCTTGCTCATGGCTGTGCTCCCGATGATGAGTCCGATAGCGATGGCGAGCAGCTTGCGCCGAGGACGCGCCCCGCTCACGGGCACCGCTCCAGAAAGTCTTCCAGCGCCTCGCGGTCGCGCTCGACACTCTCCTCCATCGGATCGAGCACCTTGGGCATTTGGTGCTGGTAGAGCTTGCCCAGGCTCGGGCCGGGGCTGTCCGCACCCAGCAGGTTGCCTATCGCGGTGGCGCTGTCGGGCACCACTTCCTGCTGCGCGGCCCGCACCGGCGGAAACGAGCGCAGCGGCAG
>JBKCXU010000073.1:0-14947 GCA_046316025.1 Betaproteobacteria bacterium
GTGCCCATGCCGATGCCGTCGGAGATCGTGGGCACGCCGAACACCTGCGAGTTTGCGTTTTCCGCGCCGATCGCGGCGATGGCCGCATCGGCCAGCTTCTGCAACCCGGAGTTGCAGGGCGTGATCGTCGAGTGGCCATTGGCCACGCCGACCATTGGCTTGTCGAAGTCCTCGTCCTTGTAGCCCATCGCGTAGTACATCGCGCGATTGGCCGAGCGGGCGACGCCCTGGGTCACGTTCTTCGAGCGGTCGTTGTGCGGCATCGTGAGGCTCTCCCTAGAATGCGGCGATTGTAGATAGCCGCGCCACCGCCGATGTACGTCCACGACCTCAACCCCATCGCCCTACAACTCGGGCCGCTGGCGATCCGCTGGTACGGCTTGATGTATCTGGTGGGCTTCGCGGTGTTTCTCTGGCTGGGCCACGTCCGCGCGCGCGACGCCTGGCGCGGGATGAGCAAGGCGGACGTGGACGATCTGCTGTTCTGGGGAGTGGTCGGCGCGGTGGTTGGCGGGCGGCTGGGCCACGTGCTGTTCTACGAGCCGCAGATGCTGTGGCACAACCCGCTCGAAGTGTTTGCCATCTGGAAGGGCGGCATGGCCTCGCACGGCGGCATCCTCGGCGTGATCCTGGTGATGTGGCTATTCGCGCGCAGCCGCGGCAAGTCCTTCCTGCGGGTGTGCGACTTTGTGGTCCCGCTGGTCGGGCCGGGGCTGGCGGCGGGCCGCATCGGCAACTTCTTCAACGGCGAGCTGTGGGGCCGCATGGCCGATCCCGCCAGCGTGCCCTGGGCGATGATCTTCCCCGGCGCGCGCGATGGGCTGCCGCGCCATCCGTCGCAGCTGTATCAGGCGGCGCTCGAAGGGCTGCTGCTGTGGGCGATCCTGTGGTGGTTTTCGCGCAAGCCGCGCACGGCGGGTGTGGTGGGCTGCATGTTTCTGATCTGCTACGGCAGCCTGCGCATCGTCGGCGAGTTCTTCCGCGAGCCCGATTTGCTCTATGGCACGCTGCCGCTGGGCCTGTCGGCCGGGCAGTGGTATTCGGTGCCGATGGTTGTCGCCGGCGTCGGTTTGATGGTCTACTTCGAGTCGCGCGCCCGTCGCCAGCCGGCGGCGGAACCCGCATCCCAGGCGCCCGCCAAGCGGCGCCGGTAACTTTCCAAGGAGCAAGTCATGTCGTTTTCCCCGCTGCGCGCCGCGCTGGCGCTGCTGGCCTGCGCGCTGGCGCCGGCTGCCGCCTTGGCCCAGGACTGGCCGGCCAAACCGGTCACGCTGGTCGTGCCGTTCCCGCCCGGTGGCGGCACCGACGCCTTTGCCCGGCCGCTGGCCGCACAACTGTCCAAGCAACTCGGCCGGCAGGTCATCATCGACAACAAGGGCGGCGCCGGCGGCACGGTCGGTGCGTCTTTTGCAGCCAAGCAGGCGCCCGACGGCTACACCTGGTTGGTCGGCGCCGTGCACCATGCGATCGCGCCGAGCTTCTACCCCAAGCTCGACTACGACATCGAGCGCGATCTGATCCCGGTGGCGATGATCGCCAGTCCGCCGCAGGTGATCGTCGCCAATCCGAACCGGGTACCGGCCAACGACGTCAAGGCGCTGATCGACGATCTGAAGAAGAACCCGGCCAAGCTCAACTACGGCTCGGCGGGCAACGGCACGTCGCACCATTTGGCCGGCGAATTGTTCAAGCAGCAGGCGGGCGTGTTCATCGTCCACATCCCCTACCGTGGCGCCGGGCCGGCCTTACAGGACTTGATCGCCGGCAACGTCGATCTGATGTTCGACGGCCTGGGGTCCTCGGCCCAGCACATCCGCGGCGGCCGCATCAAGGCGCTGGCGGTGGCCTCGCCCAAGCGCTCGCCGGCCTTCCCCAACGTGCCGACCGCGGCCGAGGCGGGCCTGCCCAACTACAACGTCTCGACCTGGTACGGCATCTGGGCGGTCAAGGGCACACCGCAGCCGATCGTCGAGCGCATGCAGATGGAAGTCGCCAAGGCGCTGGCCAGCCCCGAAGTCAAGGAGGCCTGGGCCAACAACGGCTCCGACATCCCGACCATGACGCAAGCCGAGTTTGCGCAGTTTCTCAACGCCGAGATCAAGCGCTGGGCGGTGGTGACCAAGGCGAGCGGGGCGAAGCTGGATTGAGGAAACGCTGAAGAAGCTACGGCGCATCCCGATTCCGCCCCCTGCGGTGCTCGCCGTACTCGGCTGTACGGGTGCGCTCCTCGGGGAGGACTTGAGCCGCTCGCTATGCTTCTTCGGCGTTTCCTTCGGCAAGTAACGGCTGGCGGCTGCCGGTCAGAGGCGCCCGCGCAGCGCGATTCTCTGCACTTGTCAAGGACTGGCGCCGCCGCCCGCGGCTTGCGATCATCGCGCCATGAGCCAAAACCATAACCTGTACGCCCTGATCGAGTCGCGCATGCCGCGCGACGTGGGGCAGGCTGCGCTCGAAACACCGGACGGCCTGCTCTACAGCTGGCGCGACCTGCACCATGCTTCCGGCCGGCTGGCCGGCTGGCTGGCCGGCTTGGGGATCGCAGTGGATGCGCAAGGGATGCCGCCGCGGATCGCGGTGCAGACCGAGAAGTCGCCCGAGGCGGTGATGCTGTATCTGGCCGCACTGCGCGCCGGCTGGATCTACGTGCCGCTGAACACCGCCTACCAGAGCGCGGAGATCGAGTACTTCCTCGCCGACGCGCAGCCCGCGGTGTTCGTCTGCGCGCCGCAGCGGCGCGCCGAGCTGGAGCCGGTCGCGCGTGCCGCCGGCGTGGCGCAGGTGGTCACGCTGGGCGAGGGGCGCAACGGCACGCTGCTTGAGCTGGCCGCGCCGTTCCCCGATTCGTTTGCGACCGTGCGGCGCGGCCAGCACGATCTGGCGGCGATTCTCTACACGTCGGGCACGACCGGCCGCTCCAAGGGCGCGATGCTGTCGCACGGCAACCTCGCGTCCAACGCGGCCACGCTCGATGAGTTCTGGGGTTTTCGCGAGGAGCGCGAGGCCGGGGGCCAGGACGTGCTGCTGCACGCGCTGCCGCTGTTTCACGTGCATGGCCTGTTCGTCGCGCTGCACGCCGCGCTGCTGGCCGGCGCCAGGACGATCTTCCTGCCGCGCTTCGACGCGAGGCAGGTGATCCGCTATCTGCCGCAATGCTCGGTCTTCATGGGCGTGCCGACCTACTACACGCGGCTGCTCGCCGAAGACGGTTTCGATCGTCATGTCTGCCGGCACATGCGGCTCTTCGTCTCCGGCTCGGCGCCACTGCTGGCGGAGACCTTCGATGCGTTCAAGCGCCGCAGTGGCCACACCATCGTCGAGCGCTACGGCATGTCCGAGACCGTCATGCTCGTGTCCAACCCGTACTTCGGCACGCCGCGCGAGCGCATCGGGGGCACGGTCGGGCTGCCGCTGCCCGGCGTGGCGGTGCGCGTCGTGCGCGACGACGGCGCCGAGTGCGCGGTGGGCGAGATCGGCCAGGTGCAGGTGCGCGGCCCCAACGTGTTCCGCGGCTACTGGCGGATGCCGGGCAAGACCGCCGAGGAGTTCACGGCCGACGGCTGGTTCCGTACCGGCGATGTCGGGCACTTTGGCGGCTCCGGGCGGCCGGAGGCTTATCTGACGCTCGTCGGCCGCAGCAAGGACCTGATCATCTCCGGTGGCTACAACGTCTACCCCAAGGAGATCGAGGGGTACATCGACGAGATGCCGGGGGTGGCCGAATCGGCGGTGATCGGCCTGCCGCACCCGGACTTTGGCGAGGCCGTCGCCGCGGTCGTGGTGCCGGCGCCGGGGCAGAACGTCGATGCGGCTGAACTGGTCGCCGCGCTCAAGACCCGGATTGCCAACTTCAAGGTGCCCAAGCGCCTCTGGGTCCTGCGCGAACTGCCGCGCAACGCGATGGGCAAAGTGCAGAAGAACCTGCTGCGCGAGCGTTACGCCGACGCCTTTCGCGCGTAGTGCGCCGCCGCTACCAGCGCGCGGGCGGCTTGCGCAGAATCGTGATCGTGCGGTCGTTGATCGCGACGTAACCGCCGGCGGTCAGCTCCTTGAATATGCGACTGACCATGTCGCGCGAGGCGCCGACCCGGTCGGCGATGTCCTGCTGCGTCATCCGCTGCGGGATCACGGCCGTGCCGTCGGGCTGTTCGAGCGCCAGCGACAGCAGCAGCCGCGCCACCCGGCCGTAGACGTCCATCAAGGCCAGGTTTTTGACGCTCTCGGTGGCGGTGCGGGCGCGCTCGATCAGCTTGCCGATCAGGTTCATCGCCACGTCGGGGTCGGCGGCGATGGCTTCGCGCAGGAGTGCGTGCGTCACCACGGAGCAGGTGGTCGGCTCTACCGTCATCACCGAGGCCGAGCGCGGACTGCCGTCCAGCGCCATCTCGCCGAAGTACTCGCCCGGGCCGAGGAAGCCCAGCACCATCTCCCGCCCGGACGGCTCGGCCAGATAGACCTTGACCTTGCCATCGAGGATGACGAACAGCGAGTCGGCCCGGTCGCCCTCGTTGACGAGAATCGTGTTGCGCGGGTAGGTGCGCACGGTGCCGCGCTTGGCGAGTTCCTGAACCATCGTATCGGCAATGCGGGCAATGAGGTGAGCAACCATGGACGTTCTCCCGACGATCCCGCGCCGCGCGATTATGGTCGCCCGGACGGCGATCGGTAAACGATAACCGTCGGCGGCGGCGGATGTCGCTGCCGGCGTTGGCGGCGACCCACATCAGGCCGCACGACCGACCTTGTAGACCATGAACGCGGCCACCGCGTAGAGCAGGCTGGCAAAAATGCGGTTCGCCGTTTTGCGCTGGAGGCGGTGCGCCCGCCGCGCACCGAACGGGGCCGTCAGCACGCTGGCAGCAGCCACCGCCAGCAGCGCCGGCGGATAGATAAAGCCCCAGGTGCCGGGCGGCAACCCGCTCTCGCGCAGGCCGGCGACGACGTAGCCAACCGTGCCCGCGGCCGCGATGGGAAAGCCGAGCGCGGCCGAGGTACCGACCGCCTTGCCCATCGGCACGTTGCACCAGAGCATGAACGGGATCGAGACAAAGGCGCCGCCGGCGCCGACCAAACTGGACAGCGCGCCAATGCCGCCGCCGACTGCCACCAGCGGTGCCGACGACGGCAACTCGCGGTGCGGCGCAGGCTTGCGGTCGATCAGGATCTGCGTGGCCATGACGATCACAAAGACGGCGAAGAGCAGCGCCAGTGCCGGCGCCGGCAGCCAGCCGGCGATCTGCGCGCCGGCGAGCGAACCGGCCAGGATGCCGGGCCCGAGTGTGACGACCACCGGCCACAGTACCGCGCCGTGCTTCATGTGCGCACGCACCGAGGAAACCGAGGTGAACAGAATCGTCGCCAGCGAGGTGGCGATCGCCACGTGCACCACATGCTCGGGCGGAAAGTGCTGCGCCGTCAGCACCAGGATCATCACCGGCGTCAGCAGCACGCCGCCGCCGATGCCGAGGAGTCCGGCCAGATACCCGATCACGCCGCCGGCAGCCAGCAGCACGGCGACCGATTGCAGCGTCATGGGGCGGGCGTGTCCACCAGCCGCGTGACGATGAAGCGCCATTGGACCGCCGCGACCGGCGTGATCGACAGCCGGTTGCCCCGGCGCAGGATCGCCAGGTCCGCAAGTTCGGGCTGGGCACGCAGCTCCGCGATCGGGACCAGCCGCGTCTTGCGCAACGCACGTACGTCCACGTGCAGCCAGCGCGGCGCCGCAGGCGTGGACTTGGGGTCGTAGTAGGGGCTCGCCGGGTCGAACTGGGTGGCGTCCGGGTAGGCCGCCGAGGCGACTTCGGCCAGGCCGGCGATGCCCGGTTCGGCGCAGCTGGAGTGGTAGAACAGCACGCCGTCGCCGATGCGCATCGCGTCGCGCATGAAGTTGCGTGCCTGGTAGTTGCGCACACCGGTCCACGGCACGATGCGGCGCGGTGCGGCGAGCGCGTCGTCGATCGAGCACTCGTCCGGTTCGGACTTCATCAGCCAGTAGGCCATCGGTCGGCGTCCCGAAAAAAACGACGCCGGCTCGTAGGCCGGCGCCGTCGTCGCATGAGGCCCCGCCAGTGCCGCCCGGCCGATCGTCCTGAACCATCGGTTCAGGGTGGTCGCCGTCCACGGCGCTTAGGTTCGGCAGACGCGTGCCGATCTCACCGCGCCGCGAGCGCGGCAACCTTGCGCACAGCGCATAGGTTCAAGGAACACAAAGGCCTTTGCGCGAACACCGCAGGGTGCGCGCAGCGTACACAGCGATTCAGGTGAAGAGCTTTTCCTGCGGCGCCAGGGCCTCGTCGGCCAGCGAGTGCAACTCGCGCACGCGGCGCTTGACCTCGTGCGCCGACACGCCGTCGCCGCTGCGCGCGGCCGACAGGTCCTGCGCCAGCTGCAACGCCGCCAGCACGGCGATGCGGTCGGCGCCGAGCGTCTTGCCGCCGGCGCGGATCGCAGCCATCCTCTCGTCCACCACGCGCGCGCAGGCGAGCAGGGTGTCGCGTTCGTCGGGCGCGCATGCCACGCGGTATTCGCGGCCAAAGATGGTGACGGTTTGGGTGGCGGTGGCCATGGCGTGCTCAGGGTTCGGCCGGCAGGCGCGCCAGCAATGCATCGATCCGCTCGGCGGCCGCGCCGTTGCGCGCGCGCAGCGACTGTGCTTCGGCGGTGAGTGCGGCGATCTGTGCGCGCAACTCGCGGTTCTCTGCGCGCAGGCGGTGGGACTGGGTGGCGAGCTCGCGCAACTTGGCGGCGAGTTGATCGAGGTCATCGAGCATGCGGCGATGCTACACCCGCGCCCATGGCGCGGGCGTAGACTGCGCGCCGCTTACGGTGCTGCCGGTTGCGTTACGCGGCCGGCGGTGAAACGGGAAACAGGAGTGCTTCGGCGCGAACCTGTGCTGCCCCCGCAACGGTAAGCGAGCGCGGCCCCGACTCCCAGCGAGACGAGGCCAGCCGCGGGCACGAGCCACTGCATCCGCCGCCCGGCGGAGCGGGAAGGCGCCCACGGCGCTCGCAGCCCGGAGACCGGCCGCAAGCACTCCAGTCGGGCGGCAACGCTGCGCGACGGGGTTGGGTGGACGTGCCGCGGGGAGGCGGCTACGCGCAGGCTGCGCAAGATGCGCGGCCGCTGCGGCTTCCTCGCGCGCGTTCGGGGCGAGGGTGCCGGCGGCGGGCCGGCAAGCGCAGCGAGGTTGCTTCAATGAGTTCATCTTCCATCGCACGGCGCGCCGCGGGCGCGCTGCTGCCTGTTCTTGCTTGGCCGGCCGCTGCGCAGGACGCGGCGCAACTGGAGCCGGTGGTGGTTACCGGCGCGCGGTTGGAGCAGCCGCTGGCAGCCGTGCTGCCCAACACCACCGTGCTCGACCGCAGCGAGATCGAGCGCCAGCAAGCGATCGACCTGCCGGAGCTGCTGGCGCGGCAGGCGGGCATCCAGATCGCGCGCGCCGGCGGACCCGGCGCGCAAACCTCGTTCTTCCTGCGCGGCTCGGGCGGCGATCAGGTGCTGGTCCTCGTCGACGGCGTGCGGCTGAATACGGCGGTCGGCGGCTTTGCCGTGCTGGGCGGCATCCGCACCGAGGCGATCGAGCGGATCGAGATCGTCCGCGGCAATCTGTCCGCGCTGTATGGCTCGAGCGCCATCGGCGGCGTGATCCAGATCTTCACGCGCAAGGGGGCGGAACGTGGGGTCAGCCTTGGCGGCGAAGTCGGCACGGGCAACTCTGGCCTGGCGACGCTGGCCGCCGGCACTGGCAGTGGCGAGTGGCAGGCGGGTGCAACCGCCACCTACAACGCGGCGCGGCCGTTCTCGGCGATCGACCCCGCGGCCGTGGTGCCGGGGCCGTACACGCCGGGCGTCAATCCCGACGACGACGGCAATCGCTACCAGGCGGCGTCGGCCAGCCTTGAGCAGAGAATCGATGCGCGCACCGGCTGGGGACTGTCGGCGTGGGGCTGGAAGAACACGACGCACTACGACGCCCCCGCCGACGGGCCGCTCGCCACACAGAGCGAAACGTCGCGCTCCGGCGTCGTCCAGGCGTTCGCCCGCTTTGCCCCCACGGAGCACTGGCGGGCGCGGCTCACCGCGGGTGCGTCCACCGAGCGCAGCGACAACCAATCGAGCGAGGCGTTCTCGTTCAACAACGGCCGCTTCGAGGCGAACAACAGCTTGCTCGTGCTGGACAACCAGATCGATGTGGCTGCCGGCAGTACGGCCATCGTCGGCTTCGAGGCCCTGCGTCAGACCGCCAGCGCCACGGCCTACGACCCGAACTTCAGCGGCGCCGAGATCGATTACCGCCGGCGCGCGCTGTCGGCTTGGGCGGGGCTGAACTACACGCGCGGCCCGCACGCGCTGCAAGCCAACCTGCGGCAGGACGATTACTCCGATGTCGGCGGCGCCACCACCGGCTTGCTCGCCTATGGCTTCGACTTCGCCGAGCACTGGCGGGCGTCACTGCAACTGTCCAATGCCTTTCGCGCGCCGAGCTTCAACGACCTGTATTTCCCGTTCTTCGGCAACCCCGATTTGCAACCGGAGAAGTCGCGCAGCGCGGAAGCGCGGTTGCGTTACGCGGACGGCGCGTGGACGGCGGAGCTGGCCGCCTACGCCACGCGTGTGCGCAACCTGATCGCCTACGAGGCGAGCGTGCAGCGCGCCGAGAACATCGACTCGGCCCGCATCGATGGTGTCGAAGCCACGGCCTCCTGGCGCGGTGAGCGCTGGGCGGCGAGCGGCAACCTCACCGGCCTGTCCACTGAGAACGATGCTACCGGCCAACGCCTGGTGCGGCGCGCGCCGTTTACCGCCAATCTGAGCGGGGATTACACGCCTGGGCCCTGGGTTCTGGGCGTGGACCTGAGCTACGTCGCGGCGCGCGACGATTTCGACATCAACACCTTTGCCCGCAAGTCGCTCGACCCGTACACGCTGCTGCGGCTGCGCGCGAGTTGGCGGGTCGCCTCGTCCGTGCAACTGACCGCGCGCGTGGAAAACCTGTTCGACGCGCAGTACCGCACCGTGGACGGCTACAACACGCCGGGGCGCGGGGTCTATGCAGGCGTGCAGGTGCGACTATGAATTCCGAGCGCCCGTGTCGCGGGCGGAAACGAGATCGATCCGAGGCATGAGGGCCGGGTTGCTCGCTCCACGGCGTTCCCTGCTGCTGCTTGGTGCCGCCGCGCTGGTCGCCGTCGCCCTTGCCCTCGCCCTTGGCAGTGTGCCGCTTGGCGTCTCTGCCTGGGCCGATGCGATCGCCGGCAGGCCGAGCACCGGGGCTTCCGTGCTGCTCGATCTGCGCCTGCCGCGCGTGGTCGCCGCCTTCGCCGTCGGCGGGTTGCTGGCGCTCGCCGGTGCGCTGCTGCAAGCGCTGCTGCGCAACCCGCTGGCCGACCCCTACGTGCTCGGTGTGTCCGGCGGTGCGGCGGTGGCGAGCCTGCTCGCACTCGCGGCCGGGGCCGGGCTGCTCGGCATGCAGGCGGCGGCGGCGGCTGGTGCGCTCGCCACGCTGGCGCTGCTGTTCGCGCTGGCGCGGCGCGCGTTCTTCGGCCGCACGCTGCGCGCCGACGACGAGGCGGCATCGGTCGTGCTGTTGACCGGCGTGATGCTCGCCGCCTTCGCCGCGGCGCTGCTGGCGCTGCTGCTCGCGCTGGCGCCCGACGGCACGCTGCGGCCGATGGTCTTCTGGCTGCTCGGCGATCTGTCCGGCGCGACCGACTTGCGGCTGGCGCTCGCCGCCTGTGCCGCGCTCGCGGTGGCGCTCGCCGCGGCGCTCAAGCTGGCGCGACCGCTCAATCTCCTGCTGCGCGGCGACGTGCAGGCGCTGACGCAGGGCGTGCCGGTCGAGCGCGTGCGCCGCGCGCTGGTGCTGGTGGCAGCGCTGGCCACCGGCATCGCGGTGGCGCTGGCCGGCGCGGTGGGCTTCGTTGGTTTTGTCGCCCCGCATCTGCTGCGGCTGGCGGTGGGCAACGACCAGCGCGTGTTGCTGCCGGCCTCCGTGCTGGGCGGCGGCACGCTGGTGGTGCTGGCCGACACGCTGGCGCGCACCGTGGCCGCGCCGCTGCAACTGCCGGTTGGCGTGGTGACCGCGTTGATCGGCGTGCCGGTGTTTCTGTGGCTGCTGCCGCGGCGATGACCGTGCTTGCCTGCACCGACCTCGAACTGCGCGCCGGTAGCCGCGTGCTGGTGCGCGGCCTGACGTTTGCGGTGCAGCCGGGCGAGCGCTGGGCGGTGCTCGGCCCCAATGGTGCCGGCAAGTCCACCTTGCTCGCGGTGCTGGCCGGTGTGCGCCCACCGGCGTCCGGCAGCGTGACGCTTGGCGCGCGGCTGCTCTCCGACTGGCCCGTGCAGCAACTGGCCGAGCAGCGCGCGCTGGTCGCCGACCGCTGGGTCGATCCGTTCGCCGCGAGCGTGCTGGACACGGTGCTGACCGCCCGCTACCGCTTCGACGGCCGCGACGCGCAAGGCGCGACGGTCGCGCGCGAGGCGCTGGCGCTGATGGACTGTGCGCATCTGCTCGATGCCGACGTGCGCTGGCTGTCGCGCGGGGAGCGGCAGCGGGTGGCGGTGGCAACCGCGCTCGCCCAGGCCACGCCGCTGGTGCTGCTGGACGAGCCAATCGCGCATCAGGACCCGCGCCATCAGGTGCTGGTGCTGGAGCGGCTGGCGCGACTGGCCGGCCGCAGCCTCGTCGCCAGTCTGCACGATCTGTCTGCGGGTGCGCGCTTTGCTACGCACGCCTTGCTGCTCGATGGTCGCGGCGGCTGGCGGGCGGGCCCGGTGGCGCAGACGATGACTGCGGAGAATCTCACGCAACTGTTCGACACGCCGATCGCGGCGCTGCCGCTTGCCGGCCGGCCGCATTACGTGGCGCTGCCGCCGCCGCTATAGTGCCTGCCGCAAGGAGCGGGCAATGCCAGTCATTCTGATTGCCAATCCCAAAGGCGGTGTGGGCAAAAGCACGGTGGCGACCAACCTGGCCGGCTGGTTTGCCGTGCAGGGCCACCGCACCATGCTCGGCGACCTCGACCGCCAGCAGTCCGCACTCGCCTGGCTGTCGCTGCGCGATGCGCGCCTGCCACTGATCGAAAGTTGGGAGGTCGATCGCGATGCCATCGCCCGTCCGCCGAAGGGCATCACGCACGTGGTGCTCGATGCGCCCGCCGGCATCCACGGCCACCAGCTAAAGGACGCGCTGCGCGTGGCCGACCGCGTGATCGTGCCGCTGCAAGCGTCGATCTTCGATATCTTTGCCACGCAGAAGTTTTTGGCCAAGCTGGCCGAACGGGAGTCGCTGAAAGACTCGGGTCGCGTCGGCGTGCTCGGCATGCGAGTCGATGCGCGCACGCGCGCCGCCGAGCAGTTGCGCCAGTTTGTGGAAAGCCTGGGCCTGCCCGTGCTCGGTTACCTGCGCGACACGCAGAACTACGTGCATCTGGCCGCGCACGGACTCACGCTGTGGGACGTGGCGCCGGCGCGGGTGGAAAAAGACCTGCCACAGTGGCAGACCTTGCTTGCTTGGGTGGAGGCCGAGACCGAATGATCGCCGCACAGTACTGCCAGACGATGGCCGCCTATGGCGCCTGGATGAACGGCAAGCTCTTCGAGCGCGCCTCGCACTTGCAGGACAGCCAGCGCAAGGCCGACCGCGGCGCCTTTTTCGGTTCGCTGCACTCCACACTTAACCACATCCTGTGGGCCGACCGCCTTTGGCTGCCGCGCTTCAATGGCAAGACCTATCCGTCGGGGCCGATCGGCGTCGATCTGTACGACGACTTCGACGCACTGCTCGCCGCGCGCGCCGAGATGGACGCCGAAATCACCGCCTGGGCGCTGGCGGTGCGCGACGAGGAGCTGACCGGCACGCTGACCTGGTACTCGCGCGTGGCCGAACGCGAGCTGAGCCGCCCGCGCGCGCTGTGCGTGATGCAGATGTTCAACCACGCCACCCACCACCGCGGGCAGGCGACCACGCTGCTCAAGCAATGCGGGATCGACCCCGGCATCACTGATCTGCCGTGGGCGCCGCTGGCGCGCGACGCGCAGGGGCGGATCGTGCTGGCGGACGAGTACGGGCTGTAGCCGCGCGGCGGTGGCGCAGCCCATCGTGCTCGGCCGCACGCCCCGACTGTGGCTGTGCCGGCCGGTGGTAGCCGACGCCGAGGATTTGTTCGCGTTCATGGGCGACGCCCAGGCGATGCGCTACACGCAACGGGTCGAGTCGCCGGCGCAGATGCGCGAGCGACTGGCCGCACACGAGGCGCAGCGCTCGCGCGTGGGCTACGCCCCGTGGACGCTGCGACGCATCGCCGAGGGCGACGTGGTTGGGTGGGGCGGCATCTACGATGATCCCTTCGACCCCGGCTGGGGTCTGGAGGTCGCGTACTTTCTCGCGCCGGCGGTCTGGGGCAATCGCTACGCATCCGAGCTGGTGGCCGAGTGCATCCGGCAGGCCGATCTCGCGGCCCTGCCGCGGCTTCTGGCGTTCAGCCACCCGTGCAACCGCGCGTCGCAGCGCGTGTTGGAGAAGAGCGGCTTTCGCTGCGTGGAATTCGTCGCGGCGATGAATCGCCAGCTGTACGAGCGCAGACCGGGTTCAGGCGACGGTTAGCAAGGCCTGGCGGCGCGTCAGCGGGCGCGTCGCGCCATATCGACTTTGTGGCACAGCACCGCGATCTCATCGACCATGCGCGGTCCGGCGCGGTTGATCTTGTCGGCGTCGATGATCGCCAGCTGACCGTTGCGCACGGCCGAGATCTGCGGGTGGCGGCGCCACAGATCCAGGGCGTCGCTGGCGCGGGCGCCGGGTTCGGCCGTGACGATCAATTGCGGATCGGCGGCGAGCACCGCTTCGACGGACACCTGCGGGGCGAGCGGCGTCAGCGACTCGAAGACGTTGACGCCGCCGCACAGGCGGATCGCCTCGCCGACCACGTGCCGGCCGGACAAGGTCATCAGCGGCGCCGCCCACACCTGATAAAACACGCGCACCGGCGCGCGGCCGCCGTAGGTGCCGCGCAGGGCGGCGAGCTTGGCGCGGAACTGCGCGGCGGCGGCTGGCGCCTGTGCGCTGGCGGTCAGCACGCCGAGCCGCTCCATGCTGCTGGCGATGTCGTCCAACCCGGCCGGCTCGCCGACGTAAAGCGGGGCGCCGAGCGCGCGCAGCGCTTCGCGCACCGCCGGCGGGAAGCCGCTGCCCCAGAGCACGATCAGATCCGGCCGCGCCGTGGCCACGCGCTCCAGATCCACGCTGTGGGCGCGCGCCACGCGCGGGATGGCGCGCGCCGCCGGCGGCTCGTCGGCAAACTCGGTAGTGGCGACGATGCGGCCGCCGGCACCGATGGCAAACAACTGCTCGACCAGGTTGGGGGCGAGGGCGACGATGCGCTGCGCCGGTTGCCTCAGGGTCACCGTGTTCGCGCTGTCGTCGACGACGGTGATGGCAGCGCAGGCGTTGCCCGCGCAGGCACCGAAGAACAGCGAGATCGTCGCCCCGGCCAAGGCCGGGGCCCAGTGGCTCTTGCGGCCAACGACACTGTGCCTCGGCCTCGGCCGGGGCGATAACGACGGCCGGGCGCGGCGCAACACCGCCCGCATCACTTGGCGGCCGCCGCTTCGACCGGTTCGGTGACGAAGCCGATCCGCGTCAACCCCGACTTCTGCGCCGCCGCCATCACCTGCGCCAGCCGCTCGTAGCGGGTGGCCTTGTCGGCGCGCAGGTGCAGTTCGGGTTGCGGGCTGCGCTTGGCGGCGCGCGCCAGACGGTCGGCGAAGTCGTCTTCGCCGACCGCCTCGTTGTTCCAGTGCAGTGCGCCTTCGGCATCGATCGCCAGTTGGATCGCCTCCACTTGGCCGACCGCCGGCGGTGCGTCGGCCTTGGGCAATTCGAGCTTGATGGCACTGGCCAGCAACGGCGCGGTGATGATGAAGATCACCAGCAACACCAGCATCACGTCCACCAGCGGCGTGACGTTGATCTCCGCCATCGGTTGCGACGGCGCCCGGCCGCGTTCGAAGCCGCCGAAGGCCATGCTCAGGCCGGCCGCTCGCCGACGGTGACGTAGGCGTGCAGATCGTGGGCAAAGCCGTCCAGTTGCGCCAGCAGCGTGCGGTTGACGCGGACGAAGGCGTTGTACGCCAGCACGGCGGGGATGGCCACGGCCAGGCCGAAGGCGGTCATGATCAGTGCCTCACCGACGGGACCGGCGACTTTCTCGATGGCGATCGCGCCGCTGGCGGCGATGCCGAGCAGCGCGTGGTAGATGCCCCAGACGGTGCCGAAGAGACCCACGAAAGGCGCGGTGGCGCCGACCGAGGCGAGGAAGGTCAGCCCCGACTCCAGCTTGGCGGCGGCTTCGTTGATCCGCTGGCGCAGGGCGCGGGTGACGAGTTCGCCGCGATCCACGCGCGCGGCGAGCAAGCGCTCGTCGCTGGCGCCGTCGAGCGCGCGCACCGCGGTGTCGGCGAGCGGGGAGAACACGGCTTCGCGATCGTGCGGCTTGAGCATCGCTGCCGCTTCCGCCAGCGACTGCGCCTGCCAGAACTCGTCGAGCCGAGCTGCGGCGCGGCGCACGCGCAGCCAGGCCCAGGCTTTCCAAACGATGAGAAACCAGCTGCCGATCGACATCAGCAGCAGCACATATGCGGTCGCGCGGATGACGGCATCCGCACCGTCCCAAAAGTGGCCGACTCCGAGACCGCTGGCGTCCATCGTTCGAATACGTTCGTGACGGGGGCGGGGCTACGCGCTTGTGTGGCTCGGCGCGCCGCTACCGCTCATCGCGCAGGCCCAGCACATCTTGCATGTCGAACAAGCCGCTGGCGTGCGCCTGCAGAAAGCGCGCCGCCCGCAGCGCGCCGTCGGCATAGCTGGCGCGGGTCGTGGACTTGTGGCTGATTTCGATTCGCTCGCCGGTGCCGGCAAAGACGACCGTGTGGTCGCCGACGATGTCG
>JBKCXU010000074.1:0-37453 GCA_046316025.1 Betaproteobacteria bacterium
CGCCACGCCATTGTTCGCATGCAGATCGATCGCGCCATACACTGTCATCGCCGCTCTCCTTCGGGGCCTCTGCCCGTTGCACTTCGCACACAACGAACATACGCCCGGTCGGAGAGCCGGCTAGATGATTCTCAGGCTCGATTTATTTCCCGCTCGACGGCAAAGTACCGCATGCCCCGCCGCCCGCGCGCCCACCTCGACGGTATTCCGCTGCACGTCGTACAGCGCGGCCACAACCGCGAGCCCTGCTTCTTCGGCGAGGAAGACTACTTCTGCTACCTGCACTGGCTGGGCGAGGCGCTCGCGCAGTCCGCCTGCGCGCTGCACGCCTACGCGCTGATGACCAACCACGTTCACCTGCTGCTCACCCCGCGGCGCGCCGCCGCGGTGCCGCGCCTGATCATCGCGCTCGGCAGCCGCTACGTGCAATACGTCAACCGCAGCTACCGCCGCACCGGCACCCTGTGGGACAGCCGCTACAAGTCCTCGGCCATTCAAGCCGAGACGTATCTGCTCGCCTGCCAGCCCTACATCGAACTGAACCCGGTGCGGGCGGGGATGGTGGACGACCCGGCGCATTACCGCTGGACGAGTTACCGCGCCAACGGGCTGGGCCGGGCCGATGCGTTGGTCGCGCCGCATGCGGTGTATGTCGCGCTCGGGCGCAACGACGCCGAGCGGCGCGCCGCCTACCGCGCGCTGTTCCGCACGGAGCCGGACGCGCCGGCCATTGACGACTTGCGGCTGGCGTTGAACGAGAACCAGCCGGTCGGCAACGCACGCTTTCTGGCACGGGTGGCACGGGCCATGGGCGAGCGGCGGCAGGCACGGCCGCAGGGCCGGCCGCGCAACTCGGCTCCGGCAGGCGGCGCAACCGCCGAGCAGGTGAAGTTGGCGTTGTAGGCGGGTGCGGCGCGCAGTTCGCGGCTTGGGGCGATGCTCGTCGGGCAGGTGCGACGGCTGCGACAATCGCGTTTTGCCCCCCGCCGGAACCGCCATGCCCGCCCTGCACCCCTTCCACCTCGCCTTTCCCGTCACCTCGCTCGCCCACGCGCGCCGCTTCTACGGCGAGTTGCTCGGCTGCCCCGAGGGGCGATCGTCCGACGAGTGGGTGGACTTCGATTTCTACGGCCACCAGATCGTCGCCCACCTGTCGCCCGCCGAGGCGGGCCACCGCGCCACCAGCGCGGTCGATGGCGACGCGGTGCCGGTGCGGCACTTTGGCGTGGTGCTGTCGATGGCCGAATGGGAAGCGCTCGCCGCCAAGCTGCGCGCAGCGGGCACCAAGTTCGTGATCGAGCCGCACATCCGCTTCAAGGGCGAGGTCGGCGAGCAGGCGACGATGTTTTTCCTCGACCCCTGCGGCAACGCGCTGGAGTTCAAGGCGTTTGCCGACCCGGCGCGGCTCTTTGCGAAGTAGGCGGTCGCGTTATCCTTGCCGCCAACCCAAGGAGCACACGCCGATGAGCGCCAAGCACGCCAATCTGTTGCGCGAGATTTTTCACGACCCGGTGAGCACCAGCATCCAGTGGCGCGAGATCGAGTCGTTGTTGAAGCACCTGGGCGCGGACATGGAGGCGCTGGCCGGCACACGAGTGCGGGTGAAGTTGAACGGCGCCGAAGGCTCGCTGCACCGCCCGCACAAGGGCGGCACGCTGGACCGCAGCTCGGTGCAGCATCTGCGCGACTTTCTCAGCCGCGCCAAGAGCACGCCGTCGCAGTACGACGCGTCGCGAGAGTGAGCGCGAGGACGACGCGCTTGGCGCGGGCTATGGACTGCGCGCAGCGATAAGCGTCGGCGGAACGACGCTCAGCCCGCGAGCCGCGCCGCGACCACCCCCGCGGCGAGCAGCGCCGCGTAAGCAAGTTCCAGCTTGAAAGTGCGCACGAGGATGCGGTTGAACGCCAGCCCCGGCGGGCAGCCGATGAAGTCGCGCCGCAGCCGCAGCGCCTTGGGCAACAGCGCCAGCGGCGCCAGCGGCCAGGGACTGCCGAGCAGCCAGGCGATCGGCAGCAACAGCGCAAACGCGCCGAACACCGACAGCCCGTACATCGCATGCGAGGTCGCCGCGCCGAACACCACGGCAAAGGTGCGCCGGCCGACGCTGGCGTCGTGCTCGATGTCGCGGTGGTTGTTGACGGCCAGCGCCGCCGCTGCCAGCGCACCGAGCGCCGCCGCCGCCAGCCAGGTGGCGGCACCGATCTCGCCGGTCAGCACGTAGTCCGAGCCGACCACCGCAATCACGCCGAAGAAGACGAACACGACCACTTCGCCAAACGGCGTATAGGCGATCGGCCGCGGCCCGCCCATGTAGGCGACGGCGGCGACGAGCGAGCCCAGCCCCATCGCCAGCACCGGCCAGCCACGCGCGGCGATCAACGGCAGGCCGCAGGCCACGGTGAGCAATGCGCAGACCCAGATCGCGCGCCGCACCTGCGCCACCGTCAGCCAGCCGTTGGCGGTGGCGCGCGGCAGCCCGGTGCGGTTGCCGCGCCGCTCGGCGCCGCGCGTGGTGTAGCCGACGTCGTTTTGCAGATTGCTGATCACTTGCAGCAGCACCGCGGCGGCCAGCGCCAGCGCGGCAAGCAGCGCGTCGATACGCCCGGTGCGCTGCCACGCGAGCGCGGTGCCGACCACGACCGGGCTGACCGCCACCAGAAGGCTCGGCAACCGGCAGGCGACGGCCCACGCCGCCGCCGAGCCGGGAGCGATGGCGGGCGTAGACGAGACCGAAGGTGTGGACATCGGAGACGGAGCCGGGCGCAGAGCGTCGAGCATTCTATCGGCGCAAGCCGCAGTTGCACGCCTCATGGGTGCGGGAATATGCACATAGCGCATCGTTCTGGCGCGACCGGCGGAGGAAGGCACACTATTCGGCCTTTGCCAAAGAGCTTCCGCCGACATGAACCGACTCGCCCTGTTCGCCCTGTTGCTGGCACCGCTGCTGGCGCTGGCCAAACCGCTGTTGACTCCCGCCGAACTGGCCGCGCGCCTGAGCGACCCGCAGTTACGGATCGTGGACATCCGCGCCGGGCGCGAGGCCAACGGCAAGTCGCCCTATGAGAACGGCCACATCGCCGGTGCGCAGTCGGCGCCTTATCCGCAATGGCGCGGGCCGAAGGACAACCCCGGCAAGCTGCTGCCGGCGGCGCAGTTGTCGCAGCTCGTGCAGTCGCTCGGCGTCGATCGCGACACGCCGGCGGTGGTCGTGTTCGAGGGCGCGGATGCGACCGACTTTGGCGGCGCCGCGCGCGTGGCCTGGACGCTGCGCGCCGGCGGCGTGAGCGAGGTGTCGATCCTCAACGGCGGCATGACGGCCTGGCGGTCGGCCGGACTGCCGGTGACCACCGAGGTGGTCGATGCGCTGGGCGCGCCGTTCGAACTGAAGTTCGACGGCCGGTATCTCGCGAGCCGCGCCGACGTGCAGCAGGCGCTCGGCGGGTCGGCGCGGCTGCTCGATGCGCGGCCGGCGGAGTTCTTCGCCGGCGAGACCAAGCACGCCGCGGCGCGCACGCCGGGGACGATCCGCGGCGCCAAGAACGTGGACAACACGGTCTGGTTCAAGGGCGACAGCGCGGTGATGGTCGATGCCGACGAGGCGCGCCGCATCGCCCGCGAACTGGGCATCGCCGACGACGGTGGCACCACGGTGTCGTTCTGCAACACCGGCCACTGGGCGGCGACCAACTGGTTCGTGCTGTCCGAAGTGCTGGGGCACAAGGACGTGCGGCTGTACCCCGAGTCGATGGTCGATTGGTCGCAGGCCGGCTTGCCGATGGACAACGTGCCGGGGCGGCTGGCGCAGTTCTGGATGCAGATCAGGCAGGCGCTGGCCGCGAATTGAAGTTCCCTCAGCGTCGCCAAGGCGCGGGAACCGAAGCACGATGTTGCGCGCCGCGAGGCACGGTTGCCCCTTGGCCCACCCCCGCGGCCCCTGTCCCGCCGATGCGGGCGTGGGGAGTCAACAACCCTCGCCCGCATCGGCGGGAGAGGGTGCGAGCGAAGCGAGCGGGTGAGGGCGAACGGCGCAGCCAACTCGGTACGTCGACACGTGCATGGTGCTCACGGACCGGCGCCGCGGCGACCGTGACTCCACATCCTCCAAAATGTCTCCCGTGACTTCGACCGCTCCCGCATCGACCACGCGCCGCTCGCTGGCGCCGCTGTACGCGCTCGCCGTCGCCGCCTGGCTCGCCGTGACCTGGACGGTCGGGCTGCGGCAGGGCGCGCTGTTTGCGGTTGGCATCGGCTTTGGCGCGGTACTGGCGCACTACGCGTTCGGCTTCACGACCGGCTGGCGCGCGTGGATCCGCGACCGCGACCCGACGGGCGTGCTGGCGCAGTTTGTCGCCATCGGCGCGGCGATGGCGGTCACGATCCCGTTGCTGGCCGGTCATGAAGAGCTCGCCGGCGCCGCTGGGCCGCTTTCGGTGAGCCTGTTGATCGGCGCTTTCGTCTTCGGCGCCGTGATGCAGATCGCCGACGGCTGCGGCTCGGGCACGCTGTACAAGGCGGGGCTGGGCAATCTGTTCAGCCTCGTCGTGTTGCCGGGCTTTGTGATCGGCAGCTTCTTCGGCAGCCTGCATCTGGACTGGTGGTTGTCGCTCGGCAGCCTGCCGCCCGTCTCGCTGCACGACCACTGGGGCGCCGCCGGCGCGGTGCTCGCGCAGGCGGCGGTGCTCGGGGTACTGGCGGCGTTGTTCTGGAAGTTCCGCCGCGCCACCGACACGCGCTGGCGGGGCCGCGCGGTGTACGTCGGCGCGCTGTTGCTCGCGTTCTTTGCTCTGCTCAACCTGCTGATCGCCGGCCAGCCTTGGGGCATCGTCTACGGCTTGGGACTATGGGGCGCCAAGGTCGCGACCTGGCTTGGCGCCGATCTGACCGCCAACGCGTTCTGGGGGCGCGAGGCGCAGCAGGCGCAGCTTCACGCATCGCTGTTGACCGATGCCACCTCGGTCACCAATCTCGGCCTGCTACTCGGCGCTTTCATCGCCGCGGAGCGGATAGGCAAGGCCCGCCCGCGTGGGATGGTCACGCCACGGCAGTGGGTCGCGGCGGTCGTGGCCGGGTTGCTGTTGGGCTACAGCAGCCGGCTTGCCTTCGGCTGCAACGTCGGCGCGTACTTTTCCGGCATCGCCAGCGGCAGCCTGCACGGCTGGGTCTGGTTTGCGCTGGCGTTTGCCGGCTCGCTGGTCGGCGTGCGCCTGCGCGCCTGGCTGGGGCTTAAAGCATGAACCGGCGCGCGCTGCGTTACGCGGCGGCTTTTTGGCTGGCGGCGGCCGCCTTCATCTTGCTCGACTGGCTGGCGAGCACGCCGCACAACCGCTTTGCCGAGCCGCCGCCCTGGTCGATCGGCCAGCCGGCGAACGACACCGGCGCGCATTGTGCGGCGGCGCCGGCGGCGAAGAAGTAGGCCCGATCGATCAGAGCCCGGGCGCGCGGCGTGACTTCAACCGTGCGCACCGTCTCCTGACCTTTGCCGCAGGCGCTGCAGCAGGGTGTCGGCCGAAAAGGTTTGGCCGGAGTCGGCTTCCGCGATCGACTCCAGCAACTCCGCCTCGAGTTCGGGCGGAACGTCGAACGTCTCCTCGGCCTCGCGCGCGAGTACGGCGACCACTGCGCCTTCGGGCAAAGGCGCCCCTTCGACAATCGCTTTGCCGCCGACGACGGTACCGATCGCGAGTTGCATGCATCGTTCCTACACTCAGACGCGCGCTCAGTCCCAACGCACGTCGATCAATTCATCCGGCGCCGACCCGAGGTTGGGCGGGCGCCCGAAGGTCAGCCAGCCTTCCTTGACCGCACCTTCGCGATCGCGCACGCGGACGCGGAATACGCTTTGGTTCTGCGTCGGCGCCGAGCGCGCCGGCCCTTCGTGGCGCTTCGCGGCGCGGAAGTGCATCAGTTGCACGCCCTCACCGTCCGCCCAGCGCGCGACGCGTTTGCGCCAGTAGCGCCCGCTCCAACTGAGCGAGAGCCAAGTGCCGAGCGCGATGACCAAGACGACGGCGAGCGCTTCCATCCGCCGGCGGCTACAGCGCGTCCATCACCCGCAGCAGCCGCGCGCGCACCTCGGCGGCGACGGCGGCAAGCTCGGCGCTGTCGCTCATCTTCTGCATGGACGCCGGGTCCATGAACTCGACTTGCGTGGCGCCCGCCGCGTCCACCCGCACAACGACGTTGCACGGCAGCAGCAGGCCGATGGTCGGCTCGGCGGTGAGCGCCCTCTGCGCAAGCGGCGGGTTGCAGGCGCCGAGAATCTTGTAGGGCGGCATGTCGGCGCCGAGTTTTTTCTTGAGCGTGGCGGCCACGTCGATCTCGGTCAACACGCCGAAGCCTTCCTTTTGCAGTTCGGCGGTGGCTTTTTCCAGCGCTTGCTCGTAGCTCAGCGCGACGGTCTTGCCGAAGCCATAGGCGTTTTGCATCGTCGTTGCTCCCATCAAAGTGCGCGTTCTGCGGCGCCGAAGTTGAGCCCGCCGGCGCGCAGGTCGGTGCGCGCAAAGCGAATCAGGACCGCGGCGCGGGTGCGCGGCGGGTCGGTGGCGATGCGCAACACCGAGAACTCGATCTCGTCGCCGCCGCCGTCGGTCTGCACCGTGTTGTAGTGATCGATGCGCAGGCGGCGCTCGGCGATCTCCACGCTCTGGCCGGGATGCGACAGCGTCTGGATGAGGATTTCGAACTCCTTTTCCAGCGCATCGACGCCGCCGCCGAGTCCCTCGAAGGCGTCGTCGGTGCGCTCCAGTTGCCGCTCCAGATCGGCGATCGCGGCCACCGGGTCGGCGGACTCGCCGTCGGCCATCTCGTCGGCGAGCGTCGTCTCACGCCCTTGCAGCATCCGCAGCTTGGCGCGCAGCAAGCTGCGCGTGACGGTCAGGTCTTTGCGCTGCCTATCCTGGCCGGCCAGGCGTTGCGCGGTGTTGAGCAGGTACTGGTTGTAGATCAGGTGCCCGATGGCGCGACGGAACTCCAGCTCGGTCGCACCGACCACGGCGACCCGGCGATCCCCGAAGGACAACTGCGTGCGCGCGACGTCCTGCCGCAGCACGCCATCGACCAGCGCCGGCGCCAGCACCGTGCGCTCCTCGAAGGCCATGCCGAGCGCGGCGAAGACTTCGCTCGCCGCCGCGTTCTGGCGGAAGAACTTCTGCACCTCGCGCGCGCGCGAGACGACCGCCGCCACGTCGTCGGCGCGCGCAAACAACGCGCGAATGGTCGGGTCGGTACTCCACGCGGCGGCACTCGCCTCGCGCGGCGCGCCCAGGCCGGTGACGGTGGCGCGGATGTGCTCGATGGTCGTTTCCAGCGCCGGGCGCAGCCGCTCCACGTAACGCGGCAGGAGCTTCAACCGCGGATCGACGATCTCGGCCGCGCGCTCGGCGGCGAGCTTGACGATGTCGTCTTCATCCGCCTCGGGGCGGCCCCGCCTGCGCTCGAACAGGCGATCGAAGAGGCCCATCGCCGCGGCTACTTCGGTTCGGGCCGCGAGGGCAAGCCGACGCTGACGAAGAGCTTCTTCTCGCGCCAGGCCACGTCGTTCACGCGCGGTTGCAGCCGGCGCAGCAGATCGTCGGTGAGCGACGGATAGTCGAGGATCGCCGCCGGGCGCGAGCCGTCGCCGGGCACGCGTTCGATGCTGTCGAAACTCGGGAACCCGTACTTCTGCAGGAACTCGTCGATCTCGTCGTCGGTCGCCTCGGGCGGCAGGTTGGCGATCCACATCTTGCCCATCGTCGTTTCTCCACGTACGGCGCGGCGCGCCATGCCGATATGATGCTCCCAACCCAATCGTCGCCTCATGGCCCAACGCAAAGCTTCCGCCGCCCCGCCACTGGCCGTGCTGGCAGTGGTGTCGGAGCTCTACCCTTGGGTCAAGACCGGCGGCCTGGCCGACGTGGCCTACTCGCTGCCGCTCGCGCTGGCGACTGAGGGCATCGCCGTCCGAACGCTGGTGCCTGGCTACCCGGCGGTGCTGGCGGCGGCCGACGACGCACCCACCGTGCACGAGTTTGCCGATCTGTTCGGCGCACCGGCACGGGTGCGCGCTGCGCAGGCGGCGGGGCTGGATCTGCTGGTGCTCGACGCGCCGCACCTGTACGCGCGCGTCGGCAACCCCTGCCTCGCGCCCGACGGCAAGGAGTGGCCGGACAACGCCCAGCGCTTTGCCGCGCTCGCGCAGGCGGCGGCGGCCATCGGACGCGGCGCCATCGCCGGCTATGCGCCGGACATCGTGCACGCGCACGACTGGCAGGCGGCGCTGGCGCCCGCCTATCTGCACTACGGCGGCATGCCGCGCCCGCGCACGGTGATGACGGTGCACAACCTCGGCTACCAAGGACAGTTCCCGCAGGCGCTGCTGGCCGAGCTCGGCTTGCCGCCGCAGTCCTGGGCGATCGACGGGGTGGAGTACTACGGCAACATCGGCTTTCTCAAGGGCGGGCTGGCGCTGGCCGATGCGATCACTACCGTGTCACCCACCTACGCGGCGGAGATCCGCACGCCCGAATTCGGCATGGGGCTGGACGGCCTGCTAAGCCAGCGCGCCGACGCGGTGAGCGGCATCCTGAACGGCCTCGACACCGACGTGTGGAACCCCGCCACCGATCCGCACCTGGCGCAGAAGTACGACGCTGGCGCGCTGGCGCGTCGCGCCGCCAACAAGGCCGCGCTGCAGACGCAACTGGGCCTCGCGCCCGCGCCGGACGCGTTGCTCTATGGCGTGGTGAGCCGCCTGTCGTGGCAGAAAGGGCTCGATCTGCTGTTGGAGGCGTTGCCGGCGCTAGTGCATCAAGGCGCGCAACTGGCGCTGGTCGGCACCGGCGATGCGGCGCTCGAAGACGGCTTTCGCGCCGCCGCACTGCGCTATCCCGGCCGCGTGGCCGCGCTGATCGGCTACGACGAAGCACTCGCCCATCGTGTGCAGGCGGGCGCGGATGCGTTGCTGGTGCCCTCGCGCTACGAGCCCTGCGGCCTGACCCAACTGGCCGCGCTGCGCTACGGCTGCGTGCCGGTGGTGGCGCGCGTCGGGGGACTCGCCGATACCGTGGTCGATGCCAACGAGATGGCGCTCGCCGCCGACGCCGCCACCGGCGTGCTGTTCGCACCGGTCACGCGCGAGCGGCTGGAACTCGCCCTGGCCCGCACCGCCGCGCTGTGGCGCCAAGCCGCGGTCTGGCACCAGTTACAGGCGCGCGGCATGGCGAGCGACGTAAGCTGGGCGGCGCCGGCGCGCCGCTACGCCTGGTTGTTCCGCGAGTTGGTTGCGTCGGCGGGCTGATCTTCGGCGGGTGGCGGCGGCTCGGGCGGCGTTGCGGCCTCGGCCTTGCGCTTTGCCTTTTCGGCCTTCTTCTGCTGCTTGGCCAGATCGCGCTGGCGCTTGGCGAATGCGTAGTTGGGCTTTGCCAATCGACTTCCCTTCATGTGCGGAATCGGCTCCGCAGCCGCAGCGTAAGCGATTTGGATTCGTGGCGCCGCGCCTGGGTTACGATGGCCCGGCCCTGACTGCCGCCCGATCGCCGCACCGTGCCCGACCTGAAGTTCACCCCGAGCCAGATCGTCGCCGCGCTCGACCAGTACGTGATCGGGCAGACCGAGGCCAAGCGCACGGTGGCGGTGGCGGTTTACGCGCACTTCCGCAAGATTGCGGTGGCGGGCAGCGACGGCGCACCGATTGCCAAGAGCAACGTGCTGCTGATCGGGCCGTCCGGCACCGGCAAGACGCTGCTGTGCGAAACGCTCTCGCGCATCCTCGACGTGCCGTTTGCCACCGCCGAGGCGACTTCGCTCGCGCAAACGCGCTTCGTCAACGATGAGATCGACGCGTTGCTGGCGCGGCTGATCGACAAGGCCGGCAGCGACCTCGCGCGGGCGCAGCGCGGCATCGTCTTCATCGACGAGATCGACAAACTGCGCGCGCGCGAGGGCGAGACGCGCGCCACCTCCGGCGAGAACGTGCAGCATGCGCTGCTCAAGATCATGGAGGGCGCGCAGGTCAAACTCGCCTCCGGCCAGTACCTCGACACCACCCAGGTGCTGTTCGTCTGCGGCGGCGCCTTCGTCGGGCTGGAGGCGATCATGGCCAACAACCATGGCTTTGGCTTCGTCAACACCTCCGACGCCAGCGAAGAGGACGGCAAGATCCTGGAGCGGCTCAACGCCCGCGTGAAGCCGACCGACCTTTTTGCCTACGGACTGATCCCGGAGTTCACCGGCCGGCTGCCGGTGGTGGCGCGCTTTCACGAACTGACGCGCGAACTGCTGGTGCGCATCATGATCGAGCCGCGCAATGCGCTGTACCGCCAGTTCCGCGCGATCCTGAAGAACGAGGGCGTGGACCTGACCATCGAGCGCGCCGCCTTCGAGCAGATCGCGCAACTGGCACTCGAATACAAAACCGGCGCCCGCAGCCTGCGCGGCATCTTCGAGGAGATGCTGACCCCCGTGCTGTACGCGGTGCCCGACGATCGCGCGATCCGCAAGGTGACGATCCGCTCGCTCTTCGCGGCGCCGGAACTCGTGCGCGGCTGAAGGACTGCGGGCCGCCGACCCGGCGAGCACTGGGGTTATGCTCGCGCTCCGGCCGCGATAGCCGGCTGCGCAACCGGGACTGGCTGGAGGAGGCTCACCGATGACATTACTTACAGCGTCGCACGCGCGGCGTTTCTTCGCGTTCCTGCTGACCTGCGTGTTCGCGGCGAGTGGCGTGGTCCGCGCGCAGGCTCCGGCGCCGACCTTCAAGCCCGAAGAAATCGAAGCGCTGGTCGCACCCATCGCGCTGTACCCGGACGATCTGCTGTCGCAGGTGTTGATGGCCTCGACCTATCCGCTCGAGGTGGTGCAGGCGGCGCGCTGGGTCAAGGCCAATCCCAACGTCAAGGGCGATGCAGCGGTCAAGGCAGTGGAAAACGAAACCTGGGACCTGAGCGTCAAATCCCTGGTCGCGTTTCCGCAGGCGCTGGACCCGATGAACGAGAAGCTCGACTGGACGCAAAAGCTGGGCGACGCCTTTCTGGCCGACCAGAAGGCCGTGTTCGACGCGGTGCAGCGGCTGCGCTTGAAGGCCCAGCAATCCGGCAACCTGAAGTCCAACGAGCAGCAGAAGATCGTGGTCGAGCAGGCCGCGCCGCAGCAGCAGGTGATCGTGATTCAGCCGGCCAACCCGCAGGTGATCTATGTGCCGGCTTACAACCCGACCATCGTCTACGGCGCCTGGGGCTACCCGGCCTATCCGCCTTACTACTGGCCGCCGTCGCCGCTGTACTACCCGGGCGGCGCGCTGGTGTCGGGTCTGATGTGGGGCGCCGGCGTGGCGGCCGCGGGCGCGATTTTCGGCGGCGTCAACTGGGGCCGCGGCGACGTGAACATCAACGTCAACCGCGCCACCAACATCGACCGCAACTACAACCGCAACCAGATCGGCAGCAACAACAGTTGGCAGCACAACTCCGAACACCGCAAGGGTGTCGCGTATCGCGATAACGCCAGCCGCGAGAAGTACGGCAAGAACGTGGCCGGGGCCGAGGGACGCAACGACTACCGTGGACGCGAAGGCGGCGCCGACCGGCCGGGCCAGGGCGATCGGTCCGGAGATCGGGCCGGCGACCGTGCCGGAGATCGCGCGGGCGACCGGTCTGGCGCGCGTGCCGGCGATCGTCCAGGTGCAGGCGGCGGCGACCGCGCCAACACCGGAAACCGCGACTACGGCGGCGGCAGTCGCGACTATGGCGGAGGTCGCGACAACGCCTTCCAGGGCGTGAACAACGGCGGCGCAGCGAAGCGCGACTACGACCGCGGCCAGTCGAGCAGCAAGTCGATGGCCAATTACAAAGGCGGTGGCGCGGGCGCCAGCGCTCGTCCGAGCGCTCCCGCAGCCCGTCCGAGTGCGCCGGCCGCTCGCCCGAGCGCCCCCGCGGCACGACCGAGCGCGCCCGCCGGCGGCGCGCGCGGCGGTGGTGGCGGCGGACGCAAGCGCTAAGGAGAGATGAAGATGAACTTCGAGAAACTTCCGGTGACGCGGTGCGCCGCGTTTGCAAAGGCGGTCGCACTGGCCGCGGTGCTGGCGCTCGGCAGCGGCGCGGCGCAGGCCGTGCAGAAATTCTTCGCCACGCCGCAGGCAGCGATGGACGCCTTTGGCGAGGCGATTGCCACCAGCGACAGTGAGGCGATCAAGGACCTGCTTGGCGACGACTACCGCCGGCTGATCCCGCCGCTGGGCGCCGAGGTCCGCTATCAATTTATCGCGGCCTGGGCCAAGGCGCACAGCATCACGCCGCAGGGCGAGGCGCGCGCTGAGATCGCGGTCGGCACGCAGGGTTGGACGCTGCCGATTCCGCTGGTCAAGAGCGCGCAGGGCTGGCGCTTCGACACCGCCGCAGGCGCGGAGGAGATGCGGTTACGCCGTATCGGCCGCAACGAGCTGGCGGTAATGCAGGTGATGCTGGCGATCTACGACGCGCAGCGCGACTACGCCAGCATCGACCGCAACGGCGACGGCGTGCTGGAATACGCCAACCGCATCGCCAGCACGCCGGGCAAGACCGACGGCCTGTACTGGCCGACCGCGGCCGGCGTGGCACAGAGTCCGCTCGGGCCGGCAGTGGCCGCCGCGCAGGCGGCTGGCGGCAACGCCGAGGCCGGCTACCACGGCTATCGCTACAAACTGCTCGACGGACAAGGCGCGCATGCGCCCGGCGGCGCCTACGACTACACGGTCAGAGGCCGCGAGATCGGCGGCTTTGCCGCGGTCGCCTGGCCGGCCAAGTACGGCGACACCGGCGTGATGACCTTCATGGTCAGCCACGACGGCCTCGTCTACGAGAAAGACCTCGGCCCGCAGACCGCGGCGCGCGCCGCGGCGCTCACGCGCTTCGATCCCGACTCGAGTTGGCGCCGCGTCAGTCCCGGCACCTGAAGCGCCAGGCGCAGGAGGGAGTCATATGAAATCCAAAGACAAGAAAACGCCAACCCAACCGGATGCAGCGCCGATGAAAGAGAAGATTTCGGCTGCGCCCGCAAAGGAAAAACTTTCCAGCAAGGACTACGAGCGCGAGCTGAAGAAGCTGCACGTCGAACTCGTCAAGCTGCAAGAGTGGGTCAAGGCCAAGGGGCTGAAGGTCTGCATCCTGTTCGAAGGGCGCGACGGCGCCGGCAAGGGCGGCACCATCAAGGCGCTCACCGAGCGCGTCAGCCCGCGCGTGTTCCGCGTGCTGGCGCTGCCGGCGCCGACCGAGCGCGAGAAAACCCAGATGTACGGCCAGCGCTATCTGCCGCACCTGCCGGCGGCGGGCGAGATCGTGATCTTCGACCGCAGTTGGTACAACCGCGCCGGCGTGGAGCGGGTGATGGGCTTTGCCAGCGTTGAGCAGGTCAAGGGCTTTCTGGACGTGACGCCGCTCTTCGAGAAGCTGATGGTCAAGTCGGGGATCATCCTGCTCAAGTACTGGCTGGAAGTCAGCCCCGAAGAGCAGACCCGGCGCCTGACCGCGCGCATCGACGACGGCCGCAAGATCTGGAAGCTGTCGCCGATGGATATCAAGTCCTACGACCGCTGGGACGACTACACCCGCGCGCGCGACGAGATGTTCGCCGCCACCGACAGCGCCTGGGCGCCGTGGTACGTGGCCCGCTCCGAAGACAAGAAGCGCGTGCGGCTGAACGTCATCAGCCACATCCTGAAGCAAATTCCCTACGAGGCGCCGCCACGGGACAAGATCAAACTGCCCAAGCGCAAGATCGGCAAATACAAGGCGATCGACTATCCGTTCAAGTACGTGCCGGAGAAGTTTTGAGGGGGTGCGAAAGACGGGGCTGGCCGAGGACGGGATAGCGCGCACAGAAGAACTCGACCCTGGCCCGTTTTCACGCGTTTTCACCGAGGTGAAGGATGAAGCGGCGACTAATCTGGCTCGCTATCCCGTTGCTCGCAATTGGGGCCGCGGGCGGGTGGTTCTGGATGGGACCTCTGTTGGATCCGCAGAGCACATACGCGGTCGCCGAAAGCGCCTTCCGGGGGCTATCAACGCATATGGGACTGTCGACCGCCGATTTCCAAACGCCGGCCTTGAGTTCCGTGCCCGCTAGCGACCGAATGGTCGTTCTTACTTGGAACAGCAAGTCTCGTGAAAACTGCCGAATCGAGGTTGACGTTGATCGGCGTTATTCGAACGCCCGACCAACTTGGGCTTGCGAATGAGCGGAAAACTCGATCCTGGCCCGTTTTCAATCGAACTGGCCGCCCTCATCGGGGATTGAGAGATGCGCAAGAAGATCAAGGTGTCCGAGTTGCCGGCGTTCGACCCCGCCGAGCACATCAAGGACGAGAAAGACATGACCGCGTACCTGACCGTAGTGCTGGAGGAAAACGATCCCGCCGCGCTGGCGCACGCTCTCGGGGTCGTGGCACGAGCGCGCGGCATGACCGAGATCGCCAAGGCCAGCGGCATCGGCCGCGAGGCGCTTTACAAGGCGTTGCGCCGGGACGCCCAACCGCGCTTCGATACGGTGGCGCGCGTGTGCGCGGCGCTCGGCGTGAAGCTCGTGGCGGAGCCGGTGTAGACACGCCGCGCGTGCGGCGGCTAAGCGGGCCAAGCTCAAGTTACCTTTTGCCACCGGGATGAACGAGCAACAGAAAACTCGACCCTGGCCTGTTTTCCTCAGTAATTGCACCGCGCGCCGGCCAAGCCCTGTTGGTCGAACCGATTGCCAAGCAAGACATGAAACCGGCTCGTGCAAGGGCGTAGAGGCGGACGCGGCGGCGGCGCTGCGTCACTGCCCGACCTTGCCCGGTCAACCGGCTGGTACTGACTGAAGCGCCGCCATCGCCTTGAAGAACCCAGAATCAATGTCAAGCGTGCGCCGTTTGAAACGCCAGCCGGCGGCGGTCTTCACCACCACACTCCGGTTGTAGCGGCCGGTTGCAACGATCTTGGGAATCTCGGCCACTTCCAGCACCACCATGTCGTTGGTCACGTGAACTTCGGTGGCGCTTACTGCCTCGATGACAACGTTCAGGCTCAGATGCCGCTTGCCGTTTGCCATGCCTCCGGGGCCGACATGCGCCTTTTCAAAGGCGTGCATCGCCTCCCACGTGTCAAGCTTGCCAAAGGCGCCGCTGTCGTAGCCGCCAAATTCGGCCGGCTCAACCCACGTCTGCATAAAGCCATCGGCGTCGGCGTTATCCGTGGTGACGCAGTAAAGTGATACGAGATTCTGGATCTCGGCAACATCATCGGCAGTGATCGGCTTCATCCTTTGTCTCCATCCGCAAAAGACTAAATGTATATGACCGCCATCCCCTCGGCGCCCGTCACAGGCTGCAACGGCTCCCGCCCCTTTCGGGAGATGCCTGGGATCGCGGACGCTGCCCGACGCCGTCCAAGATGCGCCACAGACAGATGACGCCAGTGGGCCTGTTGCCGATGCGAACGGGCACGGCCGTCAAGTGCGCGCTGCTGCTCGCGATGGTGCCCTGCCTCATTGGCTGCACCACCGTCTTCGACAATCAGCCGCTCAATCGGCCGATGTCGGAGGTGTTCGTGCCTCAACCCGAGGGGGCGCGCGATCTCGTGAGCGAGAACGTCATTGCGCTTTCTTTGTCGGGCGGCGGTCTTCGAGCGGCCGCTTTCGCGCTTGGCGTCCTGCAGGCGCTGGATGAGGGCGAAGGTGGATCGCCTGACAAGACCGGCTGGCCTACTGACCTGTACGACGACATCACGTTCATTTCAAGCGTGTCCGGTGGATCGCTGACCGCCGCCTATGTCGCCCTCAAGGGTCGCGATGGCTTGTCGACCATGCGTGAGTCCGTCCTGCTGCGCGACCTTGAGCGGGATCTCAGGGTCACGCTCTGGTCGCCCACCAACCTGTCCCGCCTGCTGGCCGGCGGCCTGAACGATCGCAGCAACCTGGCTCGCACGCTGGACAAGGAGGTGTTCGCCGGCGCGACCTTCGCCGACCTGCAGCGCCGCCGCAAGCCAGAGGTGTGGATCAACGCAACAGATCTGTACAACCGCACGCCCTTTCCGTTCTCGCCACAGGCGTTCCAGTCGCTGTGTAGCGACCTTGCATCACTGCTTGTGTCCGAAGCCGTGGCGGCTTCGATGGCCGTGCCGCTCTTGTTTGCGCCGGTCGTGTTGAAGACTTATCCGGACCACTGTCGAACACCGCTGAATCCGCTGTCGGCGCAGTTGCTCAAGGACCCGGCGCGCGTGGCGACGGACCCGGTGGGCGCGGTGGCGCGTGCGATGTCGAACTACCGCGACCCCTCGCGCATGCGCTATGTGAAGCTCGCCGATGGCGGCCTCACGGACAACCAGGGGCTGGCGAGCATCCTGATTGCGCGATCTCTCGGCGGAACACCGTATGCCCCCTTTTCGGAAGCCGATGCGGTTCGCATCCAGCGGATGCTGTTCCTGATTGTCGATGCCGGCCGCCCGCCGCTGGGGGACTGGGCGATGACACTTGATGGGCCCTCCGGGGTCGGCGTCGGGCTTGCGGCTGCCGATGCCGCGATCGATTCGGCGACCCGACTGAGCGCAGATGCGTTCCGCACCATGGTGCGCGAATGGCGTGACGCCGTCGTACGCCACCGCTGCGGCATGACGGAAGCGCAGGTGCGCCGATTTGTCCCAGACCGCAAGGACTGGCGCTGTGATGACGTGCAGTTCATCGTCGGCACCATCAGTGCAGAGAGCCTTGATCCCGCGCGGGCCAGGCGCTTGCGTGAAATGCCGACGCGGCTGAGCCTGCCGGTCGCCGACGTCGATGCCGCCATTGACGCCGGGCGCGCGGCAACGCGGAGCAACACGGCATTGCATGAGTATCTCGGAGCGCGGGCGGCAGCCCGTGCCGAGATGGCTGGCGCCAAGGCACCAAGGTAAGCCGGGGACGGCTCGCTCCTTTGAAGTGAACCTAAACGGGCCAGGGGCGATTTAAGTTAACACTAGAAGGGTCAGGCTCGACTTATGTCTGCGTTCGCGCGGGCGCGCTCAAGCTCTCAACCCCCCAGTGCCTTGATCGCCCCGACCAGCAACACACCGACCACCATCAACGCCAGCCCCGCGCGCCAGGGGCGGGCGATGTCGGCGTAGCGGCCGAGCGTCCAGCCGCCGGCGAACAGCATCGCCAGCGCGATCAGTTGCGAGGTGCGCAGCGCGGGCGCCACGGCGTCGAAGAACGCGAACGGCAGCACCACGGGAAAGGTCGCCGCCACGACCCACAGGAAGACCGCAAAGGCGGCGACAAAGTCGCGCCGCCCGAGCAGCGGGCGCGCATCGGCCGGCAGCGCCAGCAGGCGCTGGCGCAGCGACTCCAGCAGGGTGGCATCGCTGGCGGCGCCGAGCCGCCCCGGCAGCGCCGCCGCCAAGTGCGCGCGTGCCGCGTCCGGCTGGCCGCGCAGCCGCTCCAGCAGGCGCGCGTTGCGCGTGCGCTCGACGGCGGTGCGCACGAGATACATCACCGCATCGGCCAGCCCCCAGGCGAGGTTGCAGCCGAGCGCGGCGGCCATCATCGTGCGGATCTCTTCGCGCCCGGCGCTGGCTACGCTGATCGAGCCGGTAAAGGTCAGCGCCATCAACAGGCCGAACATCACCTCGGATACCCGGTCTACGGGATCGAGCACGCGTTTCTCGGTTGTTTGATCTGGCATAAGGGGCCTCTCGACCTCGCCCTGCGTTGCCGGGCTGCGGTGCTAGCCTAGCTTGAAGTGAATGCAAGGGCACGACGCGAAGGAGAACGACGGTGAGACTCTGGCGAAACCTGCTTGCGCTCGGCCGCATGGCCTGGGCGGCGGTCGCGACGCTGGCGGCGACACCGGCAGGGGCGTCGATGTTCTCCGGCGAGGCGCTGGACGCGGCGGCCGACGTGCTGGCGATCGTGGTGCTGATCCTGGTGCCGCTGGTCGGCATCGCCGTGTTCTGGATCGTGCACGTGCTGCCGGAGAAGATCGCGCACAAACGCCACCACCCGCAGCGCGACGCCATCCAGACCCTGTGCCTGCTGTCGCTCGTCTTCGGCGGACTGCTGTGGCCGATCGCCTGGTTGTGGGCCTACACGCGGCCGGTGACCTACAAGATGGCCTACGGCACCGACCGGCACGAGGACTACTACGAAGAGATGGGCGCGCGCCTCGGCAGCGGCGGTCTGACCGCAACCGACATCGCGCACCTGCGAGAAGACCTGGCCGCCATGGAAGCGCGCGGCGCGCTGTCGCCCAAGCTGCGCGCGCTCAAGACCGCGCTGGACGATGCCGCCCCAGGCGCGGGGCCGGCCACCGGAGGGCCTGCCTGATGGAAGTCCTGCTGCTCGGCATCTATGCCGCCATCGTCTGGCTGATCTTCATCAAGTTGAAGTGGCTGCCGTGGAACACCGGCACGCAGGTAGTCGTCGTCATCATCCCGATCGTCGCGCTCACGGCGCTGATCCTGATCCTGAACGTGGTCGCGCCGTCCTCGGCCGACGTGCGCGTCTACAAGTACACGGTGCCGATCGTCTCGCAGGTGCGCGGGCGCGTGATCGAGGTGCCGGTGGTCGAAGGCAACGTGCTGGTCAAGCGCGGCGACGTGCTGTTCCGCGTCGATCCCACGCCCTACCAGCTCGACGTCAACGTGCTGGAGGCGCAACTGGCCAACGCGCGCGGCCAGCAGCGCAACCTCGAAGAGCAGGCCAAGGGCGCGCAGGCCAAGATCGCCGAGTCGCGCGGCGCCATCGAGCAGGCCGGCGCCCGCGTGCGCGCGGCCACCGCGCAGCTCGAGCTGGCGCGCACGCGCGAGGCGCAATACCGCGAACTGCTGCAAACCGGCGCCGGCAGCCGCTTCGACCTGGAGCGCGCGCAGACCGACGTGCTGGAGGCCGAAAGCCAACTGGCCGGCGCCCGCAGCGCCGAGACGCAGGCGCGCGCCGGCGAGGGGCAGGCGCTGGCGGGCGAGCGGCAGGTGCAGGAACAACTCGGCGCCAAGGTCAATGGCGAGTATGCACAGGTCGCGCAGATCCGCGCGCAACTGGAAAACGCCAAGTGGCTGCTGGCAGAGACCACCGTGCGCTCGCCCTGCGACTGCTATGTGGTCAACCTGCAATTGCGGCCGGGCACCTTCGTGGCCGCGGTGCCCTTTAACGCGGTGATGACGCTGCTGGAAGCCGAGGGCCAGGTGGTGGCGCTCTTCAACCAGAACGAGCTGCGGCTGGTGGAGTCGGGCAACGAGGCTGAGTTCTCGCTGCAAACCATCCCCGGCCGGATCGTCAAGGCCAAGGTCGATTCGATCATCTGGGCGCAGGGACAGGGCCAGTTGCCGGCGAGCGGCACCATCCCGATGTCCACCGCGCTGGCGCAGCCGCCGGGGCGGTACGCGGTGAAGTTCGACATCGCCGAGCGCGACCGCGAACTCTTTCTCGCCGCCGGTGCCGCCGGCAGCGCCGCGATCTACACCGAGCACGGCGCGGCGATCCAGATCCTGCGCAAGGTAATCCTGCGCGTGAACTCTTACCTGAACTACCTGGTGCTGAAGCTGCACTGATGCGCGCCTGCACACCGTTCCTCGCTCTGGCGCTGGCCGGCTGCGCGCTGGCGCCGCCGCCGCAGCGCGCCGAGCTCGACGCGCAGGCGCTGCCCAACGTCAAGCCGCCCGCGGCCTGGGCGGCCGCGCCCGCGGCAACAGGCCCCGTCGCCGATCAGTGGTTGGCCGGCTTCAAGGACGCGCAGCTCGATGCGCTGGTGGCCGAGGCGCTCGCCTACAACTTCGACCTGCGCGTCGCCGCCGCGCGGGTCGAGCAGGCCGCCGCCTACGTGCAGGCGGCCGGCGCCACGCTGTACCCGCAACTGAAGCTTGCCGCAGCCGGCTCGTTGGGGGCGGATTCCAACGGCGTGCAGGGCGTGGGGCTCTTTGCCAACTGGGAGCTCGATCTTTGGGGCCGCATTCGCGCCGGGCGCGAGGCGGCGTCGCTGCAGGACGCGTCCGCCGCGCTCGATGCCGAATACGCGCGTCAGTCGATTGCCGCGCTGGTGGCCAAGAGCTGGTTCCTGGCGACCGAAGCGCGGCTGCAAAAGGACTTGGCCCAAGACATGGCCGGCGCCGCCGAGCGCCAGTTGAGTCTTGCGCAAGATCGTCTGCGCGTCGGCGTCGGCGCCGAGGCCGACGTGGCGCTGGCGCGCGCGAGCCTGTCCAGCTACCGCGACGCGGTGGCGAGCCTTGATCAGTCGTATCGCCAGTCGCTGCGCGCGCTGGAAGCGCTGCTCGGTCGATACCCAAGCGCCGCGGTGCAGGTGCCGGCGCAGCTGGCCGCGATGCCGGGCGCGGTGCCGTTGGGCATGCCGTCCGAACTGCTGGAGCGCCGCCCCGACGTGGTCGCCGCCGAGCGGCGCGTGGCGGCGGCGTTTTATCGCACCGAAGAAGCCAAGGCCGCCAAGCTGCCGCGCATCGCGCTGACGGGGTCGGTGAACTCGATCTCGAGCGAGGTGTTCGTGCTCCAGCAGCGCGATAACCCGGTGTGGAGCCTGGGCGGCAGCATATTGCAGCCGCTTTTCCTCGGTGGGCAGTTGCAGGCGCAGCAGGACATCCGCACCGCGGAGCAGAAGCAGGCGCTGGCCGAGTACGGCCGCGTCGGTGCGCGCGCCTTTGGCGAGGTGGAAGAAGCACTCGCCGCCGAGTTCAGCCTGATCGAGCGGGCGCAATTGCTGACGCAGGCCGCCGCCGACAACGCGCGCGCGCTGGAACTCACCGAGACGCGCTACCGCGTCGGCGCGGTCGATCTACGCGCCGTGCAGCAGCAGCGCTTAGCACTCGCTTCCGCCCGCACCGCGCTGCTGCGCGTGCAAAGCGAGCAGCGGGTGCAGCGCGTGAACCTGTATCTGGCGCTGGGCGGCAGCTTCGAGGCAAAGCCCGCCGCCGAGCCGCTGGCCGCCGCACGCTGAGCCGCGGTCGTACCGTCTCGTCACCGCATCGGCGGCTCGGCGCGTTCGACGAACCGCCGGAGGCTTGACCTAGCTCCAAGTCCGCCGCCGCTTCCGCGGTGTACCCTGCCGCCCGGCATCGCCGGCCGCAAGACGCCGGTGCAACGGAGGATCGCAACATGCGCAAACTGGGGCTGGCGGCACTGCTGCCGTTGATCGTCGTGGTCGGCTGCGGCAAGAAAGAAGCGCCCCAGGCGCAGCGCCCGCCGGTGCCGGTGACGGTGCAGACCATCGCGCCGCGGGACGTGCCGGTATGGCGCGAGTTCGTCGGCCAGACGCAGAGCTCGCGCCAGGTGCAGATCGTCGCGCGCGTGAACGGCTTTCTGGACAAGCGGCTGTACACCGAAGGTGCGCCGGTCAAGGCCGGGCAGGTGCTGTTCCAACAAGACCCCAAGCCGTTCCAGGCGCAACTGGACGCGGCCCGGGCGGCGCTCGACGAGCAACTGGCCCGTCTGCAAGTAGCCAACGACAACCTGGCGCGGGTCCGGCCGCTGGCGCAGCGGCAGGCGCTGTCGCAGCGCGAGCTGGACGACGCCATCGGCCAGCAGAAGACCGCCGCCGCCGCGGTGGAAGTGGCCCGTGCCAACGTCGACACCGCGCAACTGAATCTGTCGTACACGACCATCACCACGCCGGTGGCGGGCATTGCCAGCTACGCACGGGTGCAGGACGGCCAGTACGTGAACGTGGCCGACAGCCAGTTGACCTACGTGGCGCAGATGGACCCGATCTGGATCGAGTTCAGCCTGTCGGAAAACGACATCCTGTCGATCCGCAAAGACCGCGAAGCCGGCCGCGTGCGGCCGCCGGCCAACGACCAGTACGTGGTCGAGGCGCTGCTGGCCGACGGCTCGGTGTTCCCGCACAAGGGGCGGATCACCTTCACCGATGCCGACTTCAACCAGCAGACGGGCACCTTCCTGCTGCGCGCCACACTGCCCAACCCGCAGGGCCTGCTGCGGCCGGGGATGTTCGTCACCGTGCGGGTTTCGGGCTCGGTACGGCCGAACGCAATCGTGGTGCCGCAGGCCGCGGTGCTGCAAGGCGCGCGCGGCAACTTCGTGGTGGTGGTGGAGCCGGACAACAAGGCGCAGTTGCGCTGGGTCACGGTCGGACCCTGGGTCGGGCCGGACTGGTTCATCGACACGGGTTTGAAGGCCGGCGACGTGGTGGTGGTCGACGGCATGGCCAAGCTCTCGCCGGGCGCGGAGGTGCAGATCGTCAAGCGGGTCGAGGACGCGCCGCTGGCGGCGCCGGCCGCAGCCCCCGCCAAGCCGGAACCTGCCAGTGCCGGCAAGGCCGCCGCGCCCGCGGCCAAGAAGTAGGCGGGCGGCGCGATGTTCTCCCACTTCTTCATCGACCGGCCGATCTTCTCGACGGTGCTGGCGCTGGTGATCAGCATCGCCGGCCTGGTGGCGATGGTGCAACTGCCGATCGCCCAGTACCCGCAGATCACACCGATCCAGATCCAGGTCTCCGCCACCTACCCCGGTGCCAATGCCGAACTGGTGGCGCAGAACGTCGGCGCGCCGATCGAGCAGCAGGTCAACGGCGCGACCAACATGCTGTACATGTCGTCGACCAGCAGCTCGACCGGCAACTACACGCTGACGGTGTACTTCACCATCGACACCGACCCGGAACTCGCCCAGGTGGACGTGCAGAACCGCGTCAGCCAGGCGATGGCGCAACTGCCGCAGTCGGTGCAGGCGCAGGGCGTGAACGTCGCGCAGAAGTCCAGCACCTTCCTGATGGTGCTGGCGTTTTATTCGCCCGACGGCACGCTCGACCCCAATTACGTCGCCAACTTCACCAACGTGCAGATCCTGGGCACGATCAATCGCATCCCCGGCGCCAATCAGGCCTCGGTCTTCGGCGTGCCGGAGTACGCGATGCGGATCTGGCTGAAGCCGGACCGAATGGCGCAACTGGGCCTGAGCGCGACCGATGTGGCCAACGCGGTCACGCAGCAGAACCAGCAGTTCGCGGTCGGGCGGATCGGCCAGGCGCCGACCCCGTACCCGGTGCAGCAGACCTTCCCGGTGACCACGCCCACGATCACCGAGCCGGCGCAGTTCGAGGACATGATCTTGCGCGCCGACAAACAGGGCGCGGCCATCGTGCGCCTGGGCGACGTGGCGCGCGCCGAGCTGGGCGCGCAGAGCTACTCGCTGCGCACCAGTTATCAGGGCCAGCCGGCCACGCTGATCGCCGTGTATCAGCAGCCGGGGTCGAATGCGATTGATGTCTCCAAGCAGGTGCGGGCCACGCTGGCGGACCTGTCCAAGACCTTCCCGCCGGGGCTCAAGTACGAAGTTGCGCTGGACACCACCAAGTTCGTGCAGGCCTCGATCGACGAGGTGATCAAGACCTTCTTTGAGGCCGTGGTGCTGGTGGTGCTGGTGGTGTTCATCTTCCTGCACAGCCTGCGGCTGACGATCATCCCCACGCTCGCGGTGCCGGTGTCGATCCTGGGCGCGCTGGTGGGCATGCTGCTGCTCGGCTTCTCGATCAACATGCTGACGCTATTCGGGATGATCCTGGCCATCGGCATCGTGGTGGACGATGCGATCGTGGTGGTCGAGAACACCGAGCGCAACATGGTCGAGTTCGGCCTCGATCCGAAGGCCGCCGCCAAGCGGGCGATGGATGAAGTCAGCGGCCCGGTGGTGGCGATCGTGCTGGTGTTGAATGCCGTGTTCATCCCGGTGGCTTTCCTGGGCGGCATCACCGGCGCGCTGTACAAGCAGTTTGCGGTGACGATCGCGATCTCGGTGGTGTTCTCCGGCATCGTCGCGCTCACGCTGTCGCCGGCGCTGGCGGCCATCCTGATCCAGGCCAAGCACGGCCCGAAGAAGGGCTTTTTCGGCTGGTTCGACCGGACCTTCGAGCGCATTGCCGGCGGTTACGTGAGCGGCGTCAAGTGGCTGACGCGGCGCTGGCTGGTCGGGCTGGCGCTGTTTGCGGTGGTGGTGGGCGGCGCGGCCTGGCTCTTCAAGGCGCTGCCCACCGCCTTCGTGCCGCAGGAGGATCAGGGCTACATCTTCACGGTCTACTTCCTGCCGGACGCCGCGAGCCTGGACCGCACGCACGAGGTGGGTGCCAAGGCCAAGGCCATTTTGCGCGAGCACCCGGCAGTGGCCAACGTCACCCAGGTCGACGGCTTCAGCCTGATCGACTCGCAGATGAAGACCAACTTCGGTCTGCTGTTCGTGGCGCTCAAGGACTATGAAGAGCGCAAGTCGCCGGAGCTGTCCGCCGACGCACTGATCGCCAAGGCGCAGCGCGAGTTCTATCCGATCCAGGGCGGCGCGGTGGTGCCGATCAATCCGCCGGCGATCCCCGGCCTGGGCGTCACCGCGGGCTTCCAGATCTGGATCGAGCAGCAGGGCGGCGGCAATTACGAGCAACTGGGCGAGCTCGTGCAGAAGATCATGGCCGAGGCGCGCAAGCGGCCGGAGCTCGCCAACATCAACAGCACGATTCGCACCGAAGGCCGGCAACTGCTGGCCGACGTGGACCGCGCCAAGGCCGAGGTGCTGGGCGTGCCGGTGCAGGATGTCTACAGCACGTTGCAGACGATGTTCGGGTCGCTGTACGTCGGCCAGTTTCCGAAGGACTCGCGGCTTTATCAGGTGGTCTTGCAAGCCGAGCCCGCGTACCGGATGACGCCGGAGGACATCGGCCGCTTCTACGTGCGCAACAAGGACAACAAGATGGTGCCGCTGTCCGGGCTGGTCAACACCCGCTACGTCAGCGGGCCGGACCTGGTCACGCGCTTCAACAATTACCCGGCCATTGCGATCAACGGCGCGGCGGCGCCGGGCGTGAGTTCCGGCCAGTCGCTGGCCGCGATGCGCGAGGTGGTCGAGCAGACGCTGCCCTTCGGCTACGGCTACTCCTGGTCGGGCGAGGCGCGCGAGGAAGTGAGCTCCGGCTCCACCTCGATCATCGCCTTTGCCTTCGGCCTCATTTTCGTTTTCCTGATCCTGGCCGCGCAGTACGAGAGCTGGTCGCTGCCGTTTTCGGTGATGCTGGCGGTGCCCTTCGCGATCCTGGGGGCGCTGGTGGCGATTGCGCTGCGCGGCATTCCGAACGACATCTACTTCCAGATCGGCTTGCTGACGTTGATCGGGCTGGCGGCGAAAAACGCGATCCTGATCGTCGAGTTCGCGGTCGAGAAGAACCGCAAGGAAGGCCTGAGCTTCTTCGACGCCGCGGCCGAGGCGGCGCGGCTGCGGCTGCGGCCGATCGTGATGACTTCGTTCGCCTTCATCCTGGGCGTGGTGCCGCTGGCGATCGCCACCGGCGCTTCGGCCAACAGCCGGCACTCGATCGGCACCGGTGTCATCGGCGGCACGCTGGCGGCCACCGTGATCGCGATTTTCTTCATCCCGATGTTCTACTGGGCGTTGTCCACGTTGTCGGAGAAGTTCTTCGGCAAGCCGAAGCCCGCGGCACCGGCGGCACCCGCCAATCCGCCCGTCGGCGGCGCCCCGACGCAGAGCGCCCCGCATGCGCCGCGCGAGGGGGACTGACCATGCCGCGCCGCTCCCTCAAAATGGCACCGTCATTCCCGCGCAAGCGGGAATCCAGTGTCGTTCGCGGCAGCCGCTGGGTTCCCGCTTTCGCGGGAACGACGAAGGCTGTGGCCGCATCACTCGCCGCCGCATTCCTCTCCGGCTGCCTGGTCGGCCCCGACTACAAGCGGCCCGAAGTGTCGGTGCCAGCCACGCTGGGCGCGCTGCCGCCCGACGCCGCGCAGACCGCCGACACAGAGTGGTGGAAGCAGTTCGACGACCCGGTGCTCGACCGCCTGATCGCCGAGGCGCTCGCCAACAACAAAGACCTGCGGATTGCCGCCGCCAACGTCGAGCAGGCCGCCGGTCTGCTGGAGCAGACGCGCTCGCCGCTATTCCCGCAGATCGACTACACCGCCAACGGCGGGCGTTACCGCTACTCGCAGCAAAGCACGGGCGCCGCGCTCGCGGTCAACCCGAGCAACGCCTACAACGTGTTGGCCGGCGCGAGCTGGGAGCTCGACCTGTGGGGCCGCATCCGCCGGCTGTCCGAATCCGCGCAGGCGCAACTGCTGGCCACCGAGGAAGCGCGCCGCGGCGTGGTGCTGACACTGGTCGCGCAGGTGGCGACGAGCTACGTGCAACTGCGCGCACTCGACGAGCAACTGGTGGTGGCGCTGCGCACACTGGAGACCTACAAGGAATCGCTGCGGATCGTGCAGGACAAGTTCCAGTTCGGCCAGGTGTCGAAGATGAACGTGGCGCAGGTGCAGTCGCAGGTCGAAACCGCGCAGGCGCGCATCCCGCAACTGCGCAGCCAGATCAAGCAGACCGAAAACGCACTGGCCATTTTGCTCGGCCGCAACCCCGGCACGATCCCGCGCGGCAAGTCGGTGCTGGCGCTGACGCTGCCCGCGGTGCCGGCCGGCGTGCCCTCGCAATTGCTCGAACGCCGGCCCGACCTGGCGCAGGCCGAGCAGCAACTGATCGCCGCCAACGCGCAGATTGGCGCGGCCAAGGCGCAGTACTTCCCGACGATTTCGCTCACCGGCGCGCTCGGCAGCGCCAGTACGGCGCTGGGCGATCTCTTCACCGGGCCGGCGGCGACGTGGAACTACGCCGGTTCCATCGTCGGGCCGATCTTCACCGCCGGCGCGATCTCCGGCCAGGTAGCGCAGGCCCAAGCCAGCCAGCGCGCCGCGCTCGCCGCCTACGAGCGCGCGGTGCAAAACGCCTTTGCCGACGTCGATCTGGCACTCAGCAACCGCGTGGACCTCGCCGAGCAACTGGCCGCGCAAAAGCGGCTGGTGGCCGCGCTGCGCGAATACTCCGAACTGGCGCGGCTGCTGTGGGACGGCGGCTACGCGCCGTACTCGACGGTGTTGCAGGCCGAGCAGGAGCTCTTCCCCGAGGAGCTGAACCTCGCCGCCACGCAGGGGCAGATGTTCGCCTCGCTGGTGGCGATTTACCGCGCGCTGGGCGGCGGCTGGGTCGATCTGGCCGCGCAGTCCGCGCCCGCGCCGCAGCCGGGCGGCGGGTTGTTTGCGCCGCAGTTGCCGGCGGCGAAGAGCGCGGCCGCCCAACCCTGAGCGCCCGGTCGGCGCGCAGCGTGCTGCGCGCTGCCTCGATCAGCCTGCTTGCAGCACGACTTCCGGGTTGCGCACAGCGATCTTGAGCAAGGTGCGCGCGGCACCGGACGGCTCGCGCCGACCCTGCTCCCAGTCATGCAACGTGCGCACCGAGACGCCGGGGAGCTTGGCAAAGTCCTGCTGCGACAACCCGACCCGCGCACGCGCTTGCGCGGCCGGGGGCGCGCTCACCGCGGTCGCGCGCGCCACCCGGCCGCGCTTTATCTGTCGCACCGATGCCAGCAGATCGCGCTGAAACTTGCGCATTTCCTTGTCCATCCTCGACCTCTTCTTTCGGTTGGGCGATAAACGTCGACGCCAGGGCGTCGAACTTGGCACTGGCTGCCGGCGCCCAAGGACGGCTTCATCCTGATGATGCGTCTGTACTGGCCGAAGGAGAAGCCGCCCTCGATCCTCGACGGCAGGTGGAAGGTGCCGCAGGTCAGGGAAGCGTCGTAACGCCGCGCAGCTCACCTGTAATTCCTCTTCCAGACCAAGCGGGCAATTTCGTCGTTCCCGCGTAAGCGGGAACCCAGCCGGTCTCGCTGCGAAGTTGGATTCCCGCTTGCGCGGGAATGACGTGCCTTTGTTGTCGGATTGAAGTGGAAATGGAATAACAACCGGATCATCCCGCCTGATCGGCGGGTTCATCCGCCACCACGCCCCCAACTCGGCTGCGCAAAGGCCTGGCCGGCTTGCGTGACATAGACCTGCCCTTCCGCGTGCTCGACGACCCACAGGGGCATGAAGCTGCTGTAACTCTCCCGGCAGGGGCGCCAGCCCAGCGCGGGCGGCTGCCAGCGGCGTTGCTGCGGGAAGGCGGCTTGCGCCAGAGCGAGCGCCTCGGCGGCCGGCAACAATTGCAAAACCTCGCGGCCGGATACCGCGGCCACCGATTCGATCGCCAGCGTGTCCGCGTCCATTTGTACGAGTCCGTGCCGCCGGAGCGCGTCGCACAGCGGAACCAGAAGGTAGTGGCCGCCGCGATCCAGGCGCTCCACGCGCACCGGCGCGCCGACCTGCGGCAGCGGCGCGCCGGGCGGCAGTGGATAGTGCGCGCCATACGCGGCGCGCGCGGCGCGCGCGACCGGCGCCTCGACCGGTGCCGCGCCGCTTACGGCCATCTCAGATGCCGCGGCCGTCGAGCGTCAGTTGCGCGAACAGCGGCCCATCGATGCGTTGGTAGAAGGTGAACGGCCCGGCGACGATGCGCCAGAACGGCAGATGCGGCGAGAACGATTGCCGGCACGGCCGCCAGACCAGTTGCTTGTCGACGCGGAACTCGCCGCGGCGGAGCAAGACCCGCCCCTTGTCGCGCGGCAACTCGACGCGCTGCCCGACCAGCTGCGACTCGATCTTGCGCGGATCGCTCTCCAGCGGCTTGGCCGCGCGCTTGAGCGTGAACAGGCTTTCGAGGCTGCCGAAACGGGCATCCATTTGCGCGTACCCGAGCACGCGCGAGTTTGCCAGCGACGGCAGCAGGTAATAGAAGCTGCCCTCCGCATCGAGCCGCTGCACCAGCAGCGGCGCGCCGAACTTGCCGCGCGCCACCCGCGCCGTCGACTTGGTTCGGTTCAGCGCAAAGCGCTCCAGTTCCTTGCCGACGACGTCGACAATCTGGCGCGGCTCGACCAATTGGCGTCCCTCGAAGTAACGCACCGGCGCGAGTTGGCGCGGCGCTGCGATCTTCGGTTCGGACGGGTCGCACACACTCAGGTACTGCAGCGAGCCGTCGCCGCTGTCGTATTTGCAGCCGGTGAAGTACGTGCTCTGCCAGGCGCTGTAGCTCACCCATTGGTTCTCGACCCCGTGGCTGCCGCCGGAGCCGCAGATGTCGCCAACCGCGTGCGGTTCGTTGTTCTCGTGTACGGGATTGTTGACCCAGAAGCCCTGGATCGCATAGGCCCCGGTGGCCGGGTTGACGTCGGTTTGTACGCCGCATACGACGATCCAGTGCGCGCAGCCGTAGACCAGCACGATCGGCGATACGCCGTAGTGCTGCAGCGTATAGACGAGCTTTTGCGAGCCTTCGGTTTCGGTCGGCTTACGGTAGACGACGAACGTGTTGGAGAAGCTCGCCGGCTTGCGGTGGACCATCGTATAGCGAACGCCCTCCGGATCCGAATACCACCCGCCCTGGGCGTTGTGGTTGTGGTTGGAGTCGTATAAGTCGTCCTGATCGAGGCTTGCGTGGCCGACGCCGATCTCGGCCAGGACCATCATGGCGCAGGCCGCGCCGCAGTAGTAGCCGGTGTCCTGGGTGTGGTACTTGCATCCCGTGTTCTTGATCCATGGCATGACAGACCTCCCTTGCGTGCTGCTGAGTGTGGAAGCGTCTGTGCGTACGGCGCGCAGGCGCTCCGTTCGTGTCGCCTGCTGCACGGGGCGTCCGCCGAGGGCGGCGCGGGATGGGCGCACTGGCGCGCCTGCTTTGCTTTGGCCGCGCCAGATGTGCGGCCCACGCTGCGCTGTCGGATCGACGAACGAGACCGGAACGGCAGCGACGCAGGCATGCTATCGCGTCGGCGGCGCGATGCGCATTGCACCTGCCAGTTTGCGCAGGCGAATCGGCGTTTCGTACCGTCAACGGGCGATGGCCGGCTCCATCGCCAGTGGCGGGCGGGGCCCGCCTCAGCGCTTCCGTGCCGCGGCGATCGCCTCGTGCAACGTGAGGAAGATCGCGTCGGCCCCCAACGCAGCGACGATGCCGTGCCGCTGCATGTCGCTGCGCAGCGCGGGGCCGACGCGGCCGAACAGCGGGCGCACGCCGCGGGCGCGCAGATCGTCGAGCAGTTCGCGCAGCGCGCGGGCGGCCGAGTAGTCCAGATCGGCGACCGCGCTGGCATCGACGACGACGCAGCGCACGGGCGCGGGCGCGCCGTCGACCAGCGCGCGCAACTCGCCGGTAAAGCGCTGGTCGTTGGCATAGAACAGATCGGCGCCAAAGCGGTAGACGATCAGCCCCGGTTCGCTCTGCACCCCCGGCGTGGCGGGCTGCGGCTGGTTGCGCCCGGCGGCGACGCGCACCAGTACGGCGGTATGCGGCAGGTAGCTGTGCCGCACGTGCCGCAGCAGCGACAGCGCTACCGCCAGCAGCGCGCCCTGCTCGACACCGACCATCGCCACCGTCGCCGCCGTCACCAGCGCCAGCGTGAACTCGCCGGGGCTTTCGCGCCGGACTTCGCGCAGGTCGCGCTGGTCGATCAGGCCCAGCCCGATGGTGAACACGATCGCCGCCAGCACCGCGTGCGGCAGGTATTGCAAGGGCCCGGTGGCGAACAGCAATACCAGCACGATCACGGCGGCCAGCGTCAACTGAGCCCACTGGCTGGCGGCGCCGGCTCGCTCGGCCACCGCCGTCTGCGTCGGGCTGCCGTTGACGACGAAGGCGCCGCTCACCGCCGCGGCGGCGTTGGCCGCGGACAGACCGAGCAGGTCGGCGTTGGTGTCGTCGTCCTCGCGGTAGCGCAACGCGCTGGCGCGCGGCGCGAGCGGGGCGAGCGCACTGGCGAAAATCGCCGCGGTGGCCGAGTCCGCCGCCACCACCAGATGGCGCGACGAGGCCAGCCCCGCAAAAGCAATGGCCGGCAGCAGCGCGGTGTACAGCCCCGCGACCACCGGGGTGCCGGCAATCCGCGTGTAGCCCAGCAATTGCGGAATGTTGACCGCGGCCAGCGACACCCCGGCCAGCGCGTCGCGCAGCAGGCGGCGCGGCTAGAGCGGGCGCAGCGCGCGCGCCAACGCTGGTCGCGGCCGTGCGGCCGGCGTCATCCGGCGGCGGTCAACTGCGCGGCGATCGCGTCGGCCAGCAATTGGTCGATCACGACCACCTGCGAGGCGCCGGCGCGCCGCAGCAGATCGGCGCGGCGCGCGTCCTCGGCGCAGGCGACCACGCGCAACGCGGGGTTGCCGCTGTGCGCCATCAGCGTGATCGCCACATTGCGATCCATGTCGCTGGTGGCGACGATCAACGCGGCCGCGCGGTCGGTGCCGGCGCGCAGCAGCGTGCCCTCGTCGATGCCGGCATCGCCCTTGACCACCAGCAGGCCGTGCTCGGCGGCGAGCGCGGCGGCGTCTTCGTTGCGGTCGATCACCACCAGCGGCTGGCCGGCCTGGCGCAGGCGCTCGGCCAGCACGCGGCCAACGCCGACATAGCCGATCACCACCGTGTGGCCGTGCAGTCGGTCAAGGGCTTTTTCCATTCTGCGATTCTCCCGATACGCCACTACGGCAGGGTCGGACAACAGCCCCGTCATCTGCGCCACGGCGTAGGCGCCGATCATCGCCACGCCGATCATCACGAACATCACGAACAACTTCTGGTAGCGATCGAACGGCGAAAAGTCGCCGAGCGTGGTGATCAGGTTCAGCGCGTTCCACAGCCCCTGCAGAAGCTTCAACTCCGCGGCCTCGGTGCCGTTGTCGAGCAGCGCTAATCCGACCGCACAGAGCAGCACGACCAGCAACAGCAAGCCGAGGACGTGCTGCCCGCGTCGCCGCCAGTCAGCCAGCCGCAGCTTGCCCAGCCGCGGCTCGATCACGCGGTAGATCGGCATCGCTTACCTTTTGGCGCGCGGTAAGCGCGCACCGGCCCACAGGCGGAAGCCGCCGGCAAAGGCGTTGTCGTTGTCGCCGGCGCGGCAGCGCGGCGGCAGCGTCTTCAACAGTCGCGCGTTGCCGCCGCCGAGCACGACCTCGTCGGGCAGGAAGGCGGCGGTCAGGCGAGCCACCACGTCGTCGAGGCGCGCGCGCCACTTGCGCTTGCCGTAGCGCTTGAGCGCCGCGTCGCCGACGTGCGTCTCGAACGTGGCGCGCCGGTACGGCAGATGGCCGAGTTCCATCGGCACCAGCACGCCATCGACGATCAGCGTGCTGCCCATGCCGGTGCCCAGGCCGAGGAACAGCATCTTGCCGCCGCGGTAGCTGCCGAGCGCCTGCATCGCGGCGTCGTTGACGATGCGCACCGGCTTGCCGAAGGCGCGCGCGAAGTCGAAGCCGACCCAGCCGCGGCCGAGGTTGGGCGGCTCGCCGGCCGGTTGGTCGTGCACCACCGGGCCGGGATAGCCGATCGAGATCGCGTCGTACTCCCAGCCGCGCGCGGCGCGCTTGACGCCGGCGACTAACTGACGCGGCGTCAGTTGCGGCCCCGAGTCGAAGCGGCGCCGCTCGGTGGCGCCCGTGACGAGCAGCTTGACGCCGGTGCCGCCGATGTCGATGACGAGAACTTTCATTTTGCTCGGAGTGCAGTGCCGCCGGTCGTGTCGGGTCTTCTCCCTCCCCTTCAAGGGGAGGGGCGGGGTGGGGATGGGTTGTACGGTACACGCGTGTTGCGAGGCTGAACCTCATTCCACTTCCAGACCAAGCGGACAATTTCGTCGTTCCCGCGGAAGCGGGAACCCAGCCGGTCTCGCTGCGAAGTTGGATTTCCGCTTGCGCGGGAATGACGTGCCTTTGTTGTCGGATTGAAGTGGAAATGGAATCACAACCCATCCCCCACCCAACCACCCCCGTGAAGGGGGCGGAGCAACCCGATCATGCGTCGGCCGCCAGCGCCTTGCCGACGATCTGCTGCGCTTCCTCGACGATGGCTTGCAGGTGCGCCTCGTCGCGGAAGCTCTCCGCGTAGATCTTGTACAGGTTCTCGGTGCCCGAGGGCCGTGCGGCAAACCAGCCGTGGGCGGCGACGACCTTCAAGCCGCCGATGGCGGCGCCGTTGCCGGGTGCGGCGGTCAGTTTGTCGGCGATCGGCTCGCCGGCCAGCTCGCTTGCGGTGACGGCCGCGGGCGACAGCTTGCCCAGGCGCGCTTTCTCGTCCGGCGTGGCGGCGGCGTCGATCCGCGTGTAGCGCGGTGCGCCGAAGCGTGCCTCCAACGCACGGTAATGCTCGCCGGGGTCGCGTCCGGTGACGGCGGTGATTTCCGCGGCCAGCAGCGCGAGCAGCGGGCCGTCCTTGTCAGTGGTCCATACGGTGCCGTCGCGCCGCAGAAAGCTCGCGCCGGCGCTTTCTTCGCCACCGAAGCAGACGCTGCCGTCGAAGAGGCCCGGCGCAAACCACTTGAATCCCACCGGCACTTCGAGCAGCCGGCGGCCATGCGCGGCAACCACTCGGTCGATCATGCTGCTCGACACCAGTGTCTTGCCGATGGCGGCCTGCGGCGACCAGCCGGGCCGGTGCTGCACCAGATAGTCGATCGCCACCGCCAGATAGTGGTTCGGGTTCATCAAGCCGACCGAGGGCACGACGATCCCATGCCGGTCGGCGTCCGGGTCGTTGCCAAAGGCGACCCGGTAGTCGTCCTTCAGCGCCACCAACCCCGCCATCGCGTAGGGGCTGGAGCAATCCATCCTGATCTTGCCGTCGTGATCGACGCGCATGAACGCAAAGGTCGGGTCCACGCGCGGGTTGACCACCGCGATGTCCAGCCCGTAGGCGGCGTTGATGCGCTCCCAGTAATGCACCGCAGCGCCGCCCAGCGGATCGACCGCGAGCTTCAGGCCCGCGCCGCGGATGGCATCCATGTCCAGCACGTTGCGCAGGTCGTCCACGTAGGGGCCGATGTAGTCCTGCGCGTGCGTGGTGGCGGCGTGGCGCGCGGCCTCGTAAGCGATGCGGCGCACGCCGGCGTTGCCCGCGCGCAGCAACTCGTTGGCGCGGTCTTGAATGGCGCGCGTCACGTCGGTGTCGGCCGGCCCGCCGTTGGGCGGGTTGTACTTGAAGCCGCCGTCTTCCGGCGGGTTGTGCGAGGGCGTGATGAGTATCCCGTCGGCCAGCCCCGTGGCCTTGCCGCGGTTGGCGACCAGGATCGCGCGCGACACGACTGGTGTGGGCGTGAAGCCGTCGTTTTCCTGGATGAACGTCGTCACCCCGTTGGCGGCCAGCACTTCGAGCGCGGTGCGTTGCGCCGGCGCGGACAGCGCATGCGTGTCCGCGCCCATGAAGAGCGGCCCGTCGATGCTGCGCGCGGCGCGGTAGTCGCAGATTGCCTGCGCGATCGCGGCGATGTGCGCATCGGTGAACGAACCCGCCAATGCCGACCCGCGATGCCCGCTGGTGCCGAAGGCGACCCGCTGCGCGGGGTCGTCCATGTCGGGTCGCCGCGCGTAGTAGGCGCGTTCGAGCCCGGCGGGGTCGATCAGCAGCGCAGCGGGCGCCGGCTGGCCGGCGAGGGGGGAAAGCGGCATGGCATCGCCCGAGAGTGAACTCAAGCGATGATATTCACTCCGCCGTCCACGTGGATCGTCCCGCCGGTAATGCGCCGCGCGTATTGCGTGGCCAGATACGCGCAGGCGAAGCCAACGTCCATGATGTCCACCAGCTCGCCGACCGGCGCCTTCTGCGCGGCCTCGGTGAGCAGCAGGTCGAAGTCCTTCAGGCCCGACGCGGCGCGTGTCTTGAGCGGCCCCGGCGAGATCGCATGCACGCGGATTTTCTGCGGGCCGAGTTCATACGCGAGGTAGCGGCAGCAAGCCTCCAGCGCCGCTTTGACCGGGCCCATCACGTTGTAGTTGTTGACCACCTTCTCGGCGCCGTAGTAGCTCATCGCGAAGAGCGTGCCGCCGTCGGTCATCAACGGCGCGGCGAGCCGCGCCATGCGCACGAACGAGTGGCAGGACACGTCCATCGAGCGCGCGAAGCCCGCGGCAGAGCAATTGAGCAAGCCGCCTTGCAGATCGTCCTTCGGCGCCCAGGCGATCGAATGCACGGCGATGTCGAGCCGCCCCCACTCGCGCGCGATGCGCTCGAAGAGGGCTTCTTCCTGGCCCGGCTGCTCGACGTCGAGCGGCGCGAGGATGGGCGCGTCGATCTCGCGCGCCAGCGGCTCGACCCACTTGAGCGCCTTGTCGTTGAGATAAGTGAGCGCGATCTCGGCGCCGAGTTCGTGCATCGCGCGGGCGCAGCCCCAGGCGATCGAATGCTCGTTGGCGACGCCGACGATAAGGGCTTTTTTGCCGGCGTGGGCGGGGGGGCGGGGGGTGTGGGTCATGGCTTACTCCGTGGTTGCATGTTCGCGGCAAAGCACAAACATCGTCGTGCCCGCGCAAGCGGGAACCCAGTTTTTGCGGCACCGCTGGATTCCCGCTTCCGCGGGAATGACGGCAATGGTTTACGTCGCTGAGAGCACGCGCTGCGTATGCCGCGCGATCATCAGTTCTTCGTTGGTCGGCACGACCCACGCCGAGACGCGGCTGGCGACCGTGCAGATGCGCGGGCCGCGCGTTTCGTTGGCGGCGGCGTCGAGTTCCACGCCGAGCCAGGCCGCGTCCGCGCACACGCGCGCGCGGATCGGCGCGGCGTTCTCGCCGATGCCGGCGGTAAACACCAGCGCGTCCACGCCGCCCAGCACCGCGGCCATCGCGCCCAGCTCGCGGCGGATGCGATAGCAGTACAGGTCGAGCGCCAGCTTGGCGCGTGGCGCGTCGCTTGCCAGCAGCGTGCGCATGTCGCTGGAGATGCCCGACACACCGAGCAGCCCCGAGCCGTTGTAGAGCAGCTTTTCGATAGCGCGCGCGTCCATGCCGCGCTGATCCATCAGGTACAGCACCACGCCGGGGTCGAGGCTGCCGCTGCGCGTGCCCATCATCAGCCCATCGACGGCGGTAAAGCCCATCGAACTCGCCACGCTGCGACCGCCTTCGAGTGCGCATAGGCTGGCGCCGTTGCCCAGGTGCAGCACGACCGTGCGGCCGGCCGCGGCGCGCGCATCGACCTGCGGCAGCACCGAGGCGATGTATTCGTAGGACAGGCCGTGAAAGCCGTAGCGGCGCACGCCTTCTTCGTACATCGCGTAGGGCAGGCCGAACATCTGCGCGACTTCGGGGTTGCTGCGGTGAAACGAGGTGTCGAAGCAGGCCACCTGCGGCAGTTGCGGCGCGCGCTCGGCGATCAGCTTGATCGGCGAAAGGTTGTGCGGCTGGTGCAGGGGTGCGAGCGGGATGTACTTCTCCAGCGTGGCCAACACATCGGCGTTCACGCGCACCGGCTGCGTGTAATCCAGCCCACCATGCACGACGCGGTGGCCGACGCCGGCGATCGTGATGTCCGCATGCTCGGCGCGCAGATGGGCAAACAGATGATCGAGCGCGCCGGCGTGGCCGAGTTGCGTGCCTTCGCCCCAGGAATGCTCGGCGCGCAGCGTGCCGTCGGCGGACTTGGCGACAAAGCGCGGTGCGGTGTAGAGGCCCTCCACCTGGCCGCGCACTTCAAGGTCGAGCGCGCCGTTGCGCTCGACGTAGAGGGAGAACTTCAGGCTGGAGGAACCGGCGTTGAGGACGGCCAGGGCGGTGGGCATGGTGGTCATTCCAGGACGAACGGCAACGACGTGCTCCGATGCTTACCGTTTGCAAAGGGTCTTCCCTCACCCGGCCGCTCCGCGGCCACCCTCCCCCGGAGGGGGAGGGTTGAAAGCCCCTCTCCCCCCGGGAGAGGGGTTGGGGTGAGGGAAGAACGCTGGCAGCACATCGCCGCGTCTACACGGCAACGACCTTCGCCGCCGCCCGCCGCGCCGCCGCCACCAGCTTCAACACCGCCGTGGACGCCAGCCGCGTGCGCACGCTGTCGGCGCGGCTGGTGAGCACGATGGGCACGCGGGCGCCCAACACGATGCCGGCGCTGTCGGCACCCGCCAAGTACTGCAACTGCTTGGCGACCATGTTGCCGGCTTCAAGGTCCGGCACCAGCAGGATGTCCGCGCGCCCCGCCACGGGAGAGACGATCTTCTTGGTCTTGGCGGCCTTCTCGCTCACCGCGTTGTCGAAGGCGAGCGGGCCGTCGATCAGCCCGCCGGTAATCTGTCCGCGGTCGGCCATCTTGCACAGCATCGCCGCATCCACCGTGGCCTGCATGTCGGGGTTGACGGTTTCCACTGCGGCCAGCACGGCGATCTTCGGCAACTCGATGCCGAGCACCAGCGCCAGGTCGATCGCGTTTTGCGCGATGTCGGCCTTGGTGCGCGCGTCGGGCGCGATGTTGATCGCGGCATCGGTCACCAGCAGCAGGCGCGGGTAGCTCGGCACATCCATGATGAACACGTGGCTCACGCGCCGCGCGGTGCGCAGGCCCGTGTCGCGCGCGACCACGGCGCTCATCAGCTCGTCGGTGTGCAGGCTGCCCTTCATCAGCGCCTCGACCTCGCCGCTGCGCGCCATCGCCACCGCGCGCATGGCGGCGGCGTGGCTGTGCTCGACATCGACAATGGCGGCACCGGCCAGATCGATCTTCTCCGCGCGCGCGACCGCCGCGATCTTGGCCGCCGGCCCGACCAGCACCGGCACGATCAGCCCGCGCCGCGCCGCCTCGATCGGCCCGGCCAGCGAATCGGCATCGCAGGGGTGGACGATGGCGGTCTTCACCGGCGGCACGTCCGCG
>JBKCXU010000075.1:0-11660 GCA_046316025.1 Betaproteobacteria bacterium
TCGCCTGCGCGCTCCCGGATCGTCCACGATCCGCCTGAAACCCCGTCCACGATCACGCTGAAACAGCGTCCACGATCAACTTGAAATGCCGTCTACGATCGGCCTGAAATGCCGTCTACGATGGGCTGAAATACGCATGCAGGACTTCATGCGCTTTGCCAACCCGCGCCAGTTGATGAGCTATGTGGGTCTGGTGCCGGGCGAGCGCTCCTCGGGCCCGAAGCGGCGCCAGGGCAGCATCACCAAAGCCGGCAACAGCGCGGCGCGGCGCATGCTGGTGGAGGTGGCCTGGCACTACCAGCACAGCCCGCGCGTCTCGCCCATCATCGCCCGTCGACAGTACCACCTGCCCAAGGCAGTCACCGACATCGCCTGGAAAGCGCAATTGCGGCTGAACGCGAAGTTCAAGCGCCTGCTGGCACGGCGCGTCCTGAAGACCAAGGCGGTCGTCGCGGTGGCGCGCGAGCTGGCCGGCTTCGTGCGGGCCATCGGGCGCCAGGTGCAGGCCTCGGGATGGCAGGGCATCGATACCGAGGCCGCGCCGGCGGCGATGCACTGAGCCGACAGCGCAAAGTCGAATACGCCGGTCGAGTACGAACACGTCAGGAGGTGCACCACCACACAACCGCTTCGATGCCGGAGGGGGAACGCGGCGCAGCCGCGGCCACTGGGGAACCCTCGTCAACGTTATTGGTGGGCCCTGCGTGCGCGAAGTGCGCAGCGCGATCTCAGTCCCTAGAGCGAAGGCAGCCCCGCGACGTACATCTGTCCTGAGGTACCCAACCCTCGCATATCAGCATGAACAACCGTCGCACATCCTTCACGGGTGGCAACCCAGTGCTCCGCCGCGTTCCCCGTCCGGCAACGGGTTTAACTACAACTGCTCTTGCAGAGGGAGACTTCTGCCCTCTTGACAGAGAGAAGCCATATCAACGTTTGAGTTCAGGGGCCGCCGGCGGTCCCCTGCAACGAAAGGTTAGGTCGCATGTAGAGGCTCCGCTCTGATTTTTCTGAGCAGTGCAGAGGTATCTGTGTGCTTAGAGGAGTTCTTGCGGCAATCAATCAGCACCATGCAAGTCGGCCACTTGAGTTTAGCGCTATAACGCAAAACTGGCCGAAGCCAAATAGGCTGTGTCTCTATAAATCCAGAGATATCCTGAAGTTCAATAACAATATACTTCGCGAAAGGCGTAGAGAACGCACGTATCTCTGTGGTCGATCGCCACGGTACCCAGCCGCTCATAAAGAAGGCCGTTCTAAAAGAAATTCCTCTCTCGTCGCATGTGATGACGGGATATCTAAGCACTGCAGGAAGCAGGATTGCTAAGCTCCCAACAAAAGACAGCACGAAGCCAGTAATGCCCACAATCCCGTGAACTAGCGTCCAGCGCCGGTAACCCGTGTCGAGTCCCATCCATAGAGCCAATAGAGAAAACGAAATCCCAAGTAGCCCAGCAATCACACACGACCAACACATTTCAATCCGAGTCCGTACCAAAGACGGCTGCATGATATGGCCTAACGTTTGACATGAGGTGCATGACCCGGCTTGCCGGGGCATGTCAGCTCGATGGAAGGGTTAGGCCTGACCGTGCAAATGGCTGTGCGATTGCCCAGCCCCGGCCCATTGTGTATTCGGGGAGCAGCTTGGCCAGGATGAGGCCACCCCAACTGGACCGAGGATCTGGGAACTGTGATCGCATGGCTTCGATCGGTGCTCCTGCCTGCCAGGCCACAAGATCGCCTGGCTGGAGAGTTGGGCCGTTCGCGGTCGCGGATGAAGCAATGACTACGTAGCCACCGTCTTTTGAACACACGCGAAGCATAGCGACTTGGCTGCCGTCGGGTTGGCGCTTCACAGCGACGCCACCGCCAATCGCTGCGGCGGCATCTAGAACTAGCGCCGGCAGTACCGCTCCAGCAATGAGATCGCTCTGGAGAGACTCACAGGCATACGCGAAAGCCGCTTGGGCATCCTTGAAGTGCAGCGGAGGTGCTGCCGCCGGCTGAGGCTTGGACTTCTTCAACCAACCGAACACGCCGCTTCTCCCTGTGAGGCCTAACGTTCAAGGTCAGGGACGCTGCGCGGCCCCATCGCGCAGCGTCCCCTGCACCGCAGGGTTGGGCCACTTCACCACCACCCGTTCTCCCCTAGCACCATCTTCTTGTAGTAATCGATATTCGCGCGGACGGCGAAGACTGCTGAAACACCATACCCCAACGCCTTCCCTACCTTCGCAAAACCAGATAAAGTTAGAACGATATCAAGCAGGACTACGACAACGACACAGACGACGAATAGAGCAACGCCTTTCCTCCACATGCCCTTTGCGATGTAGTAGAACGGCCCGAACAGGAATGCAAGGATATTGAATGTACTGCCACGTATGCGCTCTGAGATTGGCATGTCTTTGATATTTTTCATTGACGGACCGCCAGCCTTCCTTAGCCATCTGAATCTCTTCTTCCAGATTTCTGATATCGGAAGGCTCTCAATATCAGTATCGGCTTCGGACTCTTCGGATTTCGCTTCGTATTGCGCGGGTTTTGCTGATGTAGTCATACCGGCTCCTTCGCTAAGGGAAATTCCGGGGCCCAACTGTTGATTTGGTGAACCGGCACTGGCCGATAACCAAGGCGGCTAACCGGGCGATGCTGGATAACTTGACGGCCGACAGTCCGAAATTCGCCTGCAAGTCATACGCTTACGAGATGGCATGGCGGCTTTCCGGGATGCTAACAAGCTCGCGCCATTTGCTTCAGGCCGAATACTTGCATGCCGAGCATCCGGGCCGTGAGCTCGTCACGCCAAATTCCTCAACTCCCGCAACGCCACCGACAACATCGCCAGATCGACCACCTTGGCATCGGTGAACTCGGCGGAAAGCTTCTGCGCGCGGTCGAGCGCGGCGCGCTGGCGTTGCTCCCAGGCGGCGAGCCGCGCGGCGGGGTCGCCGTCGGCGCCAGCGACCGCGTCTTGCACGATCGCGCGCTGCAAGCCGGCCAGATCGTCGCCCAACGCGGCCTTGGCGAGGCTTTGCCAGTAGCTGTCGGAGGCCAGCGCATCCACGCGCTCGCGCAGCCGCGCCAGCCCCAGCCGCTCGGCCACACCGCTTTGCACGGCCGCCACCAGCGGCAGCGGCTGGCCGCTGGCTTCGGCAATCTCGGCCGCGTCCAGCGCGGCGACCAGCGTGCTGCTGGCCGCCACGTGCCGCGCCAGGTCGGCCGGCACGCCGGCCTGCTGCCAGGGTTCCGCACGTGCCGTGCCGGCAGCGGTCGCCAGCAACGCGGCCACCGCGGGGGCAAAGCGCTCGATGGTCTGCGGCAGCGGGTCGGTCAGCCGCTTGGATCGCAGGAACCAGGTGGTCGCGCGGGTGGTCAGGCGCCCGAGTTCGATCAGCATCTCGGCCTGCGTGGCATCGGGCACCTGGTTGTCCAGCGCCTCGATCCGCTGCCACAGCGGCACAAAGCCAAAAACCTCGCGCGTGGCCAAGTAGGCGCGCACGATCTGCGCGGCGGTGGCGCCCGTCATCTCCGCCATCCGGTGCACGAAGGTCGTGCCCACGCGGTTGACCATGCTGTTCAGCACGTGGGTGGCCACGATCTCGCGCTTGAGCGGGTGGCGCGCGATATAGCCGGCAAAGCGGCTGCGCAGCGGCGCCGGGAAGTAGCGTTCCAGCGCGGTGCCGATCCACGGCTCCTCGGGCAGGTCGCTCGCCAGCAGTTCTTCGTAGAGCCACATCTTGCTGTAGGCGAGTAGCACGGCGCGCTCGGGACTCGTCAGTGCCATGCCGCGCGCCTTGCGCTCTGCCAATTCTTCGTCGCTTGGCAGAAACTCGATGGCGCGGTTGAGCAGCCCGCGCTTTTCAAGAAAGCGGATGAAGCGCGCCTGCTGGTCGATCAGCCGCAGGCCCATGCGGCCGGCGAGCGACAGCGATTGCGTCTGGAAGATGTTGTCGCGCAGGACGAGTGCGGCGACCTCATCGGTCATCTCCGCCAGCAGGGTGTTGCGCTGCTTGTCGGTGAGTTCGCCGTCGGCGATCGCCAGCCCGAGCAGGATCTTGATGTTGACCTCGTGGTCGCTGGTGTCCACGCCGGCGGAGTTGTCGATCGCGTCGGTGTTGATGCGCACGCCGGCCAGTGCTGCCTCGATGCGCCCACGCTGAGTAAATCCGAGGTTGCCGCCTTCGGCCACCACCTTGCAGCGCAGGTCGCGCCCGTCGATGCGCAGCGCGTCGTTGGCGCGGTCGCCCACCTGCGCGTGCGACTCGGCGCTCGCTTTCACGTAGGTGCCGATGCCGCCGTTGTAAAGCAGATCGACCGGCGCCTTGAGGATGGCGGACATCAGTTCGGTCGGCGCCAGCCGCCCCGGCGCAATGCCGAGCACCGCGGCCATCTGCGGCGAGACGGGGATCGACTTCTCCGCGCGCGACCACACGCCGCCGCCGGCTGAGATCAGCTTGGTGTCGTAGTCCGCCCAGCTCGAACGCGGCAGCGCAAACAGCCGCTCGCGCTCGGCAAACGATGCTGGCGCGTCCGGCGCCGGGTCGAGAAACACGTGCCGGTGGTCGAAGGCCGCCACCAGCCGGATGTGCCGCGACAACAGCATGCCGTTGCCGAACACGTCGCCCGACATGTCGCCGATGCCGACCACGGTGAACTCCGTCGTCTGCGTGTTCAAGCCCAGTTCGCGGAAGTGGCGTTTGACGCTCTCCCAAGCGCCGCGGGCGGTGATGCCCATCGCCTTGTGGTCGTAGCCCACGCTGCCGCCGGAGGCAAAGGCGTCGCCCAGCCAGTGGCCGTACTCGGCGCTGATCGCGTTGGCGTAGTCGGAGAAGGTGGCCGTGCCCTTGTCGGCCGCCACCACCAGATAGGGGTCGTCACCGTCGTGGCGCACCACCTGCGGCGGCGGCACCACTTTGCCTGCAACGAGGTTGTCGGTGAGGTCGAGCAGGCCGCGCAGATAGTCCTGGTAGCAGGCGACACCTTCCTTCATGAAGGCTTCGCGCTCTGTGGCGAGCGGCGCCTTCTTCAGCACGAAGCCGCCTTTGCTGCCCACCGGCACGATCACGGTGTTCTTCACCATCTGCGCCTTGACCAGGCCCAGCACCTCCGTGCGGAAGTCCTCGGGCCGGTCCGACCAGCGCAGCCCGCCGCGCGCCACCTTGCCGCCGCGCAGGTGGATGCCTTCGAAGCGCGGCGAGTAGACGGAGATTTCGTACAAGGGCCGCGGCTCCGGCAGCCCCGGAATGCGCGCCGAGTCGAACTTGAACGAGACAAACGCCCGCCGCGGCCCCGCCGCACCCGAGTGGCCCGTGCCGGTGCGCCAGAAGTTGGTGCGCAGAGTGGCCTGGATCAGCGCCAGCAACTGGCGCAGCGCGCGGTCGTCCGACAGGCTCGTCACGCGGTCGAGCGCGGCTTCGATCGCGCGCACCTGCTCGGCGGCGGCGGCGGCGTCACGGTTGGCCGGGTCGAAGCGCAGCATGAACAGCCGCACCAGCATGTGCGCGATGTGCGGCTGCGCAGCCAGTGCGGCCTCGATGCCCGCCTGCGACAGCGCGAAGCCGATCTGCTTCAAGTACTTGGCATAGGCGCGGAGGATGACGATCTCGTCCGCGCTCAAGCCCGCGCGCAGCACCAGGCGGTTGAAGTCGTCGTTGTCCACCTCGGCGCGGAAGACGCGGGCGAAGCAGTCTTCGAACTGGCGGGCGAGTTGCTCGGGTTCGATGTCGTCGCTGGCGCGGGCGACCAGGCGGAAGTCGTGCAGGGCGATGGCGGTCACTGCCGCGCCGCCCCCACCCCCGCCCTCCCCCGCAGGCGGGGGAGGGAGTAAACCTCCTTCGTGCGCCGCGTCGGGGGCTTCTCTTCCCTCCCCCGCCTGCGGGGGAGGGCCAGGGTGGGGGCGTGGGTGCTGCGCACTCGCGTCGCCCCCCGCCGCCGGCAGCTTCACCTCGATCCGGTAATTGTTCTCCCCCAGCACCCGCACGCCCATGTGTTCGAGCATCGGCAAGCTGTCGGACAGCACCACCGGCCCGCCGAGCCGGTACACCTTGAACCCCCAGGCGTCGGCCGCCGCGCCGAGCGGGCGGTACAGCGACAACGCCAGCGGCGCCTCGGGCGTCAGCGCATCGATCCGCTCCACATCGGCCACCGCGGCGCGTGCGCTCACGCGCTCGCGATACGCGACCGGAAACGCCTGCGCCCAGCGCTTGAAGAGCAGCAGCCCACGCGCTTCGCCCAGCGCATCGACCAGCGCGTCGCGCAGCTCGTCGTCCCAGCGGCGCGCGGCGGCGGCGAGCTTCGCTTCCAGCGCGTGCCGCTCCACCTGCGCCACCGCGCCCTGCGCGGTGCGCACGGTGAAGTGGATGCGCGCCAGCGACGCATCGGACAGCAGCACATCGAAGTCCGCGTGGCTGCCGTTAAAGGCCTCGAGCAGGATCTGCTGGAACTTCAACCGCAGCTCGGTCGAGTACGACTCGCGCGGTGCGTACACGAGGCAGGAGACAAAGCGCTCGAACGGGTCGCGCCGAGTAAAGACGCGCAGCCGCTGCCGCTCGCCCAGTTGCAGGATGGCGAGCGCGTTGTCGTACAACTCATCGACCGGGATCTGGAACAGCTCGTCGCGCGGATAGGTTTCCAGCACATGGTCGAGCGAGCGCGCCGAATGGCTGCCCGGCGCCAGCCCCGCGCGCGCCTTGACCGCGGCGGCCTTGCCGCGCACCAGCGGAATCTCCGCCACGCGTGCGCTGTAGGCGGTGGCGGTCAAGAGACCCACGAAGCGATGCTCGCCGATCACGCGGCCCTCGCCGTCGAACCGCTTGATGCCGATGTAATCGGTGTAGCCCGGCCGGTGCACGGTCGAGCGGGTGTTGGCTTTGGTGACGATCGCCACCGGCGAGGCCTGCCGCGCCTGCGCGCGCGCCCCGGCCGGTAACGCGGCAAAGCTGGCGGACGCCGCGCGCTCGGACTCCGAGCTTGAGAGTGAATCTACTGCGTGCGCCGATCCCGCGCCTGCGCTGCTCGCCGCACCAGTTTGTACGGGTGCGCTGCTCGGCGCGGCCTCGGGGCGCTCGCGACGACTTCCTCTCAAGCTCTCGGTCTCGCGCAGCACGCCCAGGCCGCTGCCGGGCACCAGCCGCAGCGCGTCCACGCCGTCTTGCTCGACCAGGTCGTGCCGGCGGTAGCCGAGCAGCGTCATGTGGTCTTCGGACAGCCACTGCAAAAAGGCGCGCGTCTCGTGCGCCTCCTCGCGCGGCACCGCGGCGGGCGCGGCGGCCAGTTCGGCAATCGCCTCGCGCAGGCGGGCGATCATCGCCTTGTAGTCGCCGGTGGCGGCGCGCACGTCGGCGAGCACGCGCTCCAGCGCGGCGGCCAGTCGCGCGCGCGACTCGGCGTCGATCAGACGGTCCACCTCCAGGTGTATCCACGACTCGCGCGGCGCATCCGGCGCCTGCGCGCGCGGCGCGAGCGAGACGAGCCCGCCCGCGCCGTCGCGCTGCACGCCGAAGATCGGGTGCAGGATCAGGTGCAGCGTCAGCCCCTGGCGGTTCAACTCCATCACGGTGGAGTCGACCAGAAACGGCATGTCGTCGTTGACGATCTGGATCACCGTGTGGCGCGCGGCCCAGCCGTGCTCGGCCACCGTCGGCGAGATCACCCGCACCTTGGCAGTCGCGGGCTTGCGCTGGGCGCCCCACTGCCACTGCGACAACACGGCGCCGGCCAGGTCTTCGGCGCTGCGGGCGGCCAGATCGTCGGGGTCGGCCTCGGCAAAGAGTTCGCGCGCGAGCGTTTGCGCCGAGGCGCGCTGCGCGGCGTCGGCGCGGGCGGCGATCAGCGCGAGCACGGCATCTACACGGCCGTCGGCAGCGTTGTCCATCGGTATCTCCGTTGTCGTTGGGCGCGGCGGATGGCGCCCGCGCGAGCGGCGGCTAGCTTATTCCACTGGGTCAGGCCGCTCGGTGCGGCGGGCGCTGCTGCGGGGCGGTGGCAATCAGCACCACGCCGGCGGCCGCCGCCGCCAGCGCCGCGGCGTGCAGCCACGTGAACTGCTCGCCTAGCAGCCCGACGCCCACCAGCGTGGCGGCAATCGGCAGCGCGACGGTGAAGACCCCGGCGTGATTGGCTGGCACCCGCTGCATGCCGCTCATCCACAGCCAGACGGCAAAGAGGCTAGCCGCCAGCGCGTAGAAGACCAGCAGCGCCCACAGCGGCAGCGTCACCGCGGCAAAGGCAAAGCCCTGCGCCTGCCACAGCGCAAACGGCGCCATCAACGCGAGCCCCCACAGGTTGATCAGCGCCGACACGCGCAACGGCGCGCGCGTGGCGGCCAGGCGCTTGGACAGGATCACGTAAGTCGCCTCGCAGAACACGGCGCCCAGCAGCAGCAGGTTGCCGAGCAGCGTTTGCGCGCGCGAGGTCTCGGCCGCGTCGGCGCGCACGAACTGCAACGCAGCGATGCCGCCCACCGCCAGCGCCACCGCCCAGGTCACGCGCGGCGTAAAGCGCTCGCCCAGCACCACGCGCGCCAGCAGCGCCACCGCCGCCGGCAGCGTGGCGAGGATCACGCCGGCCGCCGTGGCGGTGGTGAGCGCGATGCCGGACAGCATGCAGATCGAGAACAGAAAGTTGCCGAAGAACGACATCAGGAAGAGTTGCCCGTGCTCGCGCCGCGACAGCGGCGGCTCGTCCGGGCCGCGCCGCGTCCACGGCAGCATTGCGAGTGCGGCGATGCCAAAGCGCAGGCCGGCGAGCACGAACACGGGGATTGCGGCCACCAGCGGTTTGGACAACGCCACATAGCTGCCGACCAGCGTCATCGACGCGGCCAGTGCGAGGTAGGAGGGCCAGGGGCGAGGGTTCATCGTGGCGCTCGTGGTTCCGCTCCGCCGAGAAGCCGGGAGATGAGTGCCGGCCAGACCGCCATCTTTTGGCGCCGCCGGTGCCACCTTGCCAAGGAACCGTAGCGAGTCGTTGTGCTCACGCCCCCACCCCAGCCCTCCCCCGCTTCGCAGGGGAGGGAGTTTTTCCCTCCCCCGCCTGCGGGGGAGGGCCAGGGTGGGGGCGTGGCTCCTGGGCCGAAGTCGGGATGCAACAGCGCCCAGCGGTCTGTACCGCTGATGCGGGCGACGGTTTCTCTCCTCACCGCGCCCGCGCCGCGAGAGCGGCAACGACCACTCACCGCTCCGCCGCCAGCTCGCGCGCGAGCCAGGTGTGCATCTCCGCCAGCACGTGCCCGACCGACTCGCGCGCGGCGTAGTTGTGCCCTTCCAGCGGCAACGCCACGTAGCGCACCTTGCCGCCGGTGCCGGCAAGCGCCTGGTACATGCGCTCGCTTTGCAGCGGAAAAGTGCCGGGGTTGTTGTCCGCCTCGCCGTGCACCAGCAGCAGCGGCGCCTCGATCCGGTCTGCGTAGAGCAAGGGCGAGACACGCAGGTACAGCTCGCGCGCCTCCCACAGCGTGCGCCGCTCGCCCTGGAAGCCAAAGGGCGTCAACGTGCGGTTGTAGGCACCGCTGGCCGCGATGCCGGCGCGGAAGAGTTCCGTGTGTGCGAGCAGATTGGCGGCCATGAAGGCGCCGTAGCTGTGCCCGCCGATGGCGACGCGCGCCGGGTCGGTCACGCCGATGCCGGCGGCTTTGTCGATCGCCGCGGTGGCCGCGGCGACGATCTGCTCGATGAAGGTGTTGTTCACCGTCTCCGGGTCGCCGATCACCGGCATCGTTGCGTCTTCGAGCACCACGAAGCCGGCCAGCGCCAGATACACCGGCGAATAGCCGCCGGGACGAAAGAATCGGTTGGGCGAGCCGCGCACCTGCCCCGCGACCGACGCGTCGGTGAACTCCAGCGGATAGGCCCACAGCAGCGTCGGCCGCCGCTCGCCCGGCTTGTAGTCCGGCGGCAGCCACAGCCAGAACGACAGGTCCACGCCGTCGGCGCGCTTGTAGCGCACCAGCTCGCGCTTCAATTTGCGCAGCGCCGGCACGGGGTCGGCGGTGTCGGTCAGCGCAATCGCCGGCATGCCGTTCTCTCGCAGGCGCAGTTGCGGTGGCGTGGCGGCGCTCTCACGCTGGGTGACGAGGCGCTTGCCGGTCTCGTCGGCGACCCACACCACGGCTTCGTAGGCGTTGGCCTCCGAGCGGAAGAGCCGTTGCGTGGCGCCGGCGGCCGGGTCTTGCCGGTCGAGAAACGGGCGGTCGCCCTCCGGGCTACCGCCGGGGCCGGCGAGGAAGATCGCGCCGCCCTCGCCGGTGCGCAGCGCCGTGCGACCGTTGGCGAGCGTGCGCGTGAGCGGCGCGCCGGGGTCGGCATAACGGTCGCGCAACGACCATTCGGCCAGCACGCGCGGCGGCTCCGGCAGCGCGTGCAGATCGGCCCAGCGGCGCGTCAGCCGCGCGCGGTCGCGGTTGAAGTCTTCCACCAGCGCGGCCGTGCCTTCTTCGCTCAGGGCAAAGCGTTGCAGGCGGTGCGGCAGGCGCAGCACCTCGCGCGGCTCGCCGCCGTAGGGCGGCGCCAGGCGCAGCACGCGGTCGCGCGCGGCGGCCGTGCGGCGCGGGTCGCCGCCGTCCAACGCCTCGACCCAATACACCGCCGCGTCCGCCGCCGGCGACACGAAAAACTGCCGCGGCCCGGCGACCACGCCGCCCACGGCGACGTTGTTGCGCAGGGGCACGCGCGCCAGCTCGCGCAGCGGGCGGCCGTTCAGATCGACGAGTTCCACCACGCGACCGAAGTCTTCCCAACCGACCGCGTACGAGTACGGCTTGGCCAGCCGCTGCACGAGCAGATGGCGGCCGTCGCCGGTCGGTTCCACGGCGACGATCGGCGCCGGCCGGCCGAGCGGCCGCAGCGTCTCGGTCGGCAGGTCGATCAGCATCAACTGCGCCTGCGCGTGGTGGTCGAAGAACGCCTCGTCCTGCGCGTTGCGCAGCAGGTCGGGCCGCGTGCGCTCCTGCGAGCTTTGGTTGAAGCTCTCCTGCACCACCGGGGCCGCCGGCACTGCCGGCGCAACCGGCGCAGCGCCGCGGCCCGCGGGCACGGCGAGCGCGAGCAGCGTGCTCGAGCCCAGCCAGTCGAGCGACTCGCCAAAGGCGTCGCGCAGGCGCAGGTCTTCAAAGCGCGCCACGCTGCCGCTGGCGGTATTGCCGACCCACAACTCGGTGCCGCCAGCGGTGCGGCGCTTGAGCACGAAGCGCTCGCCGTCGGGCGAGAAGCCGAAACCATAAAAATCGCCGTCGCGCGGCAGCCGCACCTCGCGCGGCTTGGCTTTGGGTTGGGCCAGCGGCCGCAGCTTGAGTGATTCGATATGCGGCACGCGCACCGGGCCGCTGGTGGCTGCGTCGATCCGCTCGCCCGACAGTCGCAGTTGCGGGCGGGCGAGTTCTTCCAGCGTGGCAAAGCGGCGCGACTCGACGATGGCGACGTGGCGGCCCGTGGGGTCGATCTGGTAGGCCGGCAGCGGGCGCGCGTCCAGCGCCTCGCGGATGGCGGGCGGGGGTTCGCGGTAGCCGGTGGGCGGGGGTTGGGCGGGGGCGGGGGTGGTGAGGGCTAAGGCAATCAGCGGGAGACGCCAAAGCTTCAGTGCGACGGATGTCGCTGCATCACGACTTCGGCCCATGATCCAGGCCCCCACCCCAACCCTCCCCCGCAAGCGGGGGAGGG
>JBKCXU010000076.1:0-7885 GCA_046316025.1 Betaproteobacteria bacterium
GTGGTGGTTGTACGCGGTGGTCGACCGTCGGTTAGGGGGGGGGGTGGGGGGTGGCCCCCGCCGGGCGGGCGGCCGCCAACGCCGCGGACGTGGCTACGGTACCGACGCCCCGGGTGGGCGTGGAGGAGGCCGTGGTCGGACGGGAACGATGGGAATGGATTCACGCACAGCGGGCGGCGGGTTGGACGGTGGCCGGCATTGCGCGGGCGGCGGACTTGGATCGCAAGACCGTGCGCCGCTGCCTGCGGCAGAGCCAGTGGCAGGCGTACCGGCGTGCGCCGGTGGCGGAATGCCTGCTGACCGCACACCGAGCCTGGTTGGCCGAGCGCGCAGTCGCGGTCGGCTACTCCGCGCGCATCCTGTTTCAGGAACTGCGCGCCCAGCACGGTTACGGTGGCAGCTACGCCACCGTGCGCGAGGCGGTGCGCCCGCTGCGGATCGAGGCGGCAGCAGTATCGGTGACCCAGCGTCGCTTCGAAACCGAACCGGGACAGCAGGCGCAGGCCGACTGGGGCCAGGCGCGGGTGTGGCTGGGCGGTGTCCCGGCCAAGGTACACATCTTCGTGCTGACGCTGGGCTATTCGCGCCGCGGCTGGGCCGAGGCCTACCCGCACGAGCGCATGGAGTCGCTGCTGGCGGCCCACGAGCACGCCTTTGCCCACTTCGGCGGAACCACCCGCGAGATCCTGTACGACCGCATGCGCACCGTGCTGGAGGGCGAGGTCGAGGGGGTCAAGCGCTGGAACGCCCGCTTCAAGGCCTTTGCCGAGTACTGGGGCTTCGAGCCGCGGGTGTGCCGGCCGTATCGGGCGCAAACCAAGGGGAAGGTCGAGTCCGGCGTGAAGTACGTCAAGCGCAACTTCCTGCCGGGGCGGACGTTTCAGGATCTTGCGGACTTCAACGAGCAGTTGCGCCAGTGGCAGGAGCAGATTGCCGACCGTCGGGTGCACGGCACCACGCACGAGGTGCCGATCGAGCGCTTTGCGCACGAGGCGGCAACCCTTGTGCCCACGGCGGGGCGGGCGAGCTTCCTGCAAGCGCTACGGCGCCAGCGGGTGGTGGCCGGCGACTGGCTGGTGTCCATCGACGGCAATCGCTACTCGGTGCCCTGGTCACTGATCGGCGCCACGGTCGAGGTGGTGCGGGTGGGCGCCCTGTGGCAGATCAGCCACCGCGGCAAGCTGGTGGCCGAGCACGAAGTGCTGACCGGCCGGCATCGGCTGTCGGTGCGTCCCGAGCACGGGCCGGGGGCCACGGCGCGCAATGTGCGCCAGCGCTATGCCGGCCCCGCGCCCGGTGTGCCCGCAGTACCCCTGGCACCGCCCTGCGTCGAGGTGCGCGACCCGAGCGTCTACGAGCAACTGCTGGAGGCCGCATGAGTGCGCTGGCCCATCCCGCCCAACTGGAGCGGCTCACCGCTCATCTGCTCAAGCTGCGCCTGTTCAAGAGCCGCGAGCGGCTGGAGGCACTGTTGCAGGATGCCGCTGCCCAGGAGCTGGCCTATGCCGACTTCCTGGAGCGGGTGCTGTCAGAGGAGGTTGCCGCCAAGACCCACAAGAACGTGATCATGCGCACCAGCATGGCGCGGTTTCCGTTCGTCAAGCCGCTGGAGACCTTCGATTTCGCTTACCAGCCCTCCATCGACAAGAAGCAGGTGCAGCAACTGGCCAGTTGCCACTTCATCGAACATGGCGACAACGTGCTGGTGCTGGGGCCGCCGGGGGTGGGCAAGACTCACCTGGCGGTGGCGCTGGGCTTGAAGGCGATCGAGGCCGGCTACCGGGTGTTGTTCACCACGGCGGCCAATCTGATCGCGGTGCTGACCCGGGCGCATGCCGAAGGCAGGCTCGAGGAGCGGCTGAAGCTGTACACGACGCCGCGGCTGTTGATCGTCGATGAGATCGGCTATCTGCCGATCGAGCGGCTGGGGGCGAATCTGTTCTTCCAACTGATCAGCCGCCGCTACGAGCGCGGGCCGATGATCCTGACCAGCAACCAGAGCTTCGGCGCCTGGGGCGAGGTCTTCGGCGACCGGGTGATCGCCACGGCAATCCTGGACCGGCTGCTGCACCATGCCACGACCCTGAACATCCGCGGCAACTCATACCGGCTGAAGGAGAAGCTGAAAGCCGGTCTGGTGCGTGCCGAGGAAACCGCTCAACCCTGACAACCGTTTCGATTTCGTAACTGGGTGGGGAGATTTCGATTGACACAACTGGGGAAATTTGGGGTGACCTTGACACCGCTTCGTTCTCTGCTCTAATCGCGAGGCCAGCGTGGACGCGTCGGAACGGAATCTATGTCGTGACGTCACCGCGGAACGACTTCGGCGCGTCATGGGCGGCTTCGCCGGACGCACGCCTCTAAACGGCGACTTTGCCTATCTCGAACTGGACAAGCTCGACCCCGCGGACGCACGCCTCGACGCTACAGTCGATCATGCGCACCTTCTGCTGATGCTGCGAATGACGCAGTGTGCGGGGCCGCTGCCAGATGGCCCCGCCAAGATCGTCGCGGCCTCGGACGAACTGGCCATCGTGTATCTGCCCGAAGTTACACCGGAAGCCCTCTCTGCCCTGCTGGCGCTCCCGCAGCCGCGTCTCGCGGTTTACTCCCCGCGCCCTCAGACCGTTGCCGAGCGCTTGGAACACAGTGGCAAGCAGGGCAACTGTTACTCGATCGGAGATGCCATCATGCTCGGCCAGGGAGGGGCCCGATGAGTCTGACCGACATCATCGCTGCGCAAGGCGGCACCGTCGAGCCCGAGGACTTTCAGGCGCGTCTCATCGAGGCCCTTTCCGCGGCGCTGCTCCGCCAGAACCCTCCGCCCTGCTTGTTGCGTGCGCCGACGGGTGCCGGCAAGACGTTCATGCTGACGCGAGCGTTGGAGAACGTATCCCAGACCGATCCGACGCTTTGGCTCTGGTTCGTTCCCTACGTTAACTTGGTGCAGCAGACCGAGGACGCCTTGGCCACCCATGCCACCGGCCTGCATCCGGTGTCGCTTGCGCGCGGGCGCAATCAGATGCCCGCTGGCGGTTTGGTGCTGCTGGCAACGGCCGCTGCCGTCGCCAAGGCAAGGTCGCGCAAGACGGGATACACCGACGGCGAAGACGACGACATGCGCAGCATCGCGAGCTTGGTGACCCTGGCCCGGGGCAAGCGGCTCAAAATCGGGCTCGTCGTCGATGAGGCACATATTGGGCTCGACTCGCAGACCGAGTTCGGCCAGTTCACCCACTGGGTCAAGCCTGATCGATTGGTGATGGCGTCGGCGACGCCAAAGGACGAGCGTCTTGCCGAGTTTCTTCAGAAGGCCGGATACGCCGGCTTCGAGGCGTTCACCGTGGCGCGCGACGAGGTTGTCTTGGCGCGACTGAACAAGCGATACATCGAGGCCATCGTCTACAGCCTGCGTGAGAGCATGCAGTCGGTCGCGGACCTTGCCCAGACCGTCTTACGCCAGGGATGGAAGCGCAGCCAGCGATTGAAGGCACGGCTTGATCGCCTTGGCATCCCGATCACCCCCTTGCTATTGGTCCAGGTCGGCAACGGCGCCAACGCCGTGGCCGAGGCGCGCGACGTGCTCGTCAGGCAATGCCGCGTGCCGCCGTCCGCGATCGGTGAGCACTCGGCCGACGATCCGGATCCGGTGCTTATGGCCAGCATCGCGTCGGACACCACGAAAGAAGTCCTCATCTTCAAGCAAAGCGCCGGCACAGGGTTCGACGCGCCTCGCGCGTTCGTCCTCGCTTCAACCAAGCCGGTAAACGACCCGGACTTCGCACTGCAGTTCATTGGCCGCGTGATGCGTGTTCATCGCCAGATGCGCGCAGCCTTTCCCAGACCCAAACCCGTCGATAGCGAGCTGGATACGGCCTACATCTACTTGGCGAACTCCGAGGCGCAAGCCGGGTTCGAACAGGCGGTGGCAGCGACAGCGAACCTGCGAAGCCAGCTCGAAGGTCAGACCGAAAAGCTGGTTGCGCGCAAGACTGTCGCCGGTGCCGTGCACTACAGCAACCGGGAAACGGACTTCCCGCCGCTGCTGTGGGATACGCCGCTGCCTTCGGCAGGGGCTGCCGGCCCAAAGGATTCCTTGCCCGTAGTGCCCCTAGGGTATACGGCTTCTCTGTTCGACGCGGATACTTCAGGCGATGGGATGGATCCCGATCTCGACCCCCCCGACCTGGCTACGCTTCATTCGACGGCGGCGACTCCCGCGGGTGCGCCCGCCAAGAAGCCGGCACGCGCGCCCGCGACCAAGGAGGAGTTCCTGCGGGAGCTGGCAGCTGTCGGGCTGCGCAGCTATTCGAAGAGATCCGGCGTTGCTGCGCCCACGGCCTTTATGGCTGAGCGGCGCCCTGAACTGGCCGATATGGAGCGCGCGGCGCGCGCGGCCACCGCGCGCTTGGACTTTCCCGCCGACGTGGAGCGTCTGGCGATTGCGGTGGCCATGAACCGCGTCCGCGAAGTGGAAATTCACACGGAACTCACCACCGGCGAACGCCGGGAGGAACAGGCGATGGTTGCCGTCGACCGCGCCGCTCTCGCGCGAGCCGCGCACGAGGCGATGCGCAACCTGCCGCAAATAGAAGAAGCGGATGCCCGGGCCATCATCGATGTACTTGTCCGACGATTAGAACCGAAAATCCGCGAGGCTCTGCTTGAGAGCGACGCCAGCGAAGAGGTGGACCCGGTTGCGCTCAAGCGCAAGGCGCGCGACGCGGCGCATTGGATCGTTCACAAACGGGCAGACGAACTGGCGGCCTTGCTGCACGAAGAAATCGCTGCGCAAGCCGAGGTGGTCCCCGCAGGTGCATTACCCGACGCGATGGTATTCCCGTCCGGCGCCGCCCTTGATTTGTCGGTGCGCAACATCTACGGAGTGTTTCCTCCCAGCAAAGAGGACATCGCCTCGCTGCCGAGCTTGCTCACGCTGGATGCGCGAATGCTGCTGCATGAGCGCGTCGTGGTGATCGGCGCCGGCTCGCTGCGCTTGGCTCCTTACGACTCCTCTCACGCGCTCGGCCAGGAAGAGCGTGTCTTTTGCAGGGCCCTCGATCGGGCGAGCTTCGTTTTGTGGTGGCATCGCAACCCAGATCGTAAGGAATACTCCGTGCGCTTGGTTCGCGGTGAGCATCGCAACTACTTCTACCCGGACTTCGTTGTCTGCTTGGAGCACTACCCGGGCGACGAGCCTTTGTCTCGGCTCGTGGAAACCAAGGAGAGCACCAAAGACGCAGCCCGAAAAGGCAAGCGCGTCTCCCCTGTCTACGGCAAGGTTCTGTTCCTTACGCGGGACGGGTCACAACTTCGAGTCGTCAACGACGACGGCTCCCTGGATGGCGAGGTTGATCTAGACGACTTGGCGGCGCTGCGCGAGTGGCTTCGACAGACCCGGCCGGCTTCCGCGGCTACGCATTCCTAGACGCGCCCACGCGCCACGTCCCTCGGCGCGTCGCTACGTCACTGTCCCCACGAATCGACAAGCTCTGTGCCTGTGCCGGCGAAGCCGGCCACGTCGCGTGTAACGAGGTTAAACCCAAGCTCCATCGCCGTGGTGACCTGCCCCCTCCCGCAACGCATTGGCACGTGCCGTGTTCTTCAACCGCCTGGGCGAAATCCGCGACCGCGGTTTCGAGCAGCAGCGTTACAGGGCGAGCGGCCTCAACTTGGTGACGGCCGCGATCGTGCTGTGGAACACGGTCTATCTGGAGCGAGCCGCCAGCGCCTTGCGCGACCACGGCCAGTCGGTCGAGGGGTCTGGGGAGCAATAGAACAGCCAACCGACTTAAGCCGCGGTCATCACCAGGAGCGATCGGTGCCTTCCATGCGCGCATCGCTCTCTGAGAAGCAGTTGCGGTCATCCGCCTCACTGGCAATGTCGTCCAGCAGTTCGCGCATGCGCTCGTCGAGGTCGCCGTCGTCGCTGTACGGCACCTTCAGCACGTACTCGCCATTGGGAAGCCGCTGCGCTTCGTACTCCTCCAGGCAGTAGCGCTCGATGCCTTCGCGTGCGCGCTTTTTGCCGCGCACGAACTTGCTGTTGTTCTCGATCCGCAGCGTCAGCCGGATCGTGGCGACCTTCGGCGGATCGTCCGCACCGCCTTCAGCGGTTGACGGACTTGAACGCTGCTGCGTCGATTTCGCGTAGGGGCCGATCTCGACGCCGCGATGCCGCAGGTAGCTATACCGCGTGCTCTTGGACACATGCAGCTTCTGCGCGATGGCGGCAACCGACCGCTTGCGCTCGCGGTACAGGGTCTCGGCGGCCATTGCCGTTGCCTGGGCCTGGGGCGACAGCCCCTTGGGGCGTCCTCCTATCCGGCCACGTGCCCGCGCAGCCGTCAGACCGGCCTGGGTACGCTCGCGGATCAACTCACGCTCGAACTCGGCCAGCGAGGCGAACAGATTGAACACGAGCCGCCCCTGCGCGCTGGTGGTGTCGATGGGGTCATTCAGACTCAGCAGTCCGACCTTGCGCTCCATCAGGTGGCCGACCAACTCGACCAAGTGCCTTAGTGAGCGGCCCATGCGGTCGAGCTTCCAGATCACCAGCACGTCGTCCGCGCGCAAATGCCCCAGCAGCTCATCGAGCGCCGGCCGCGCGGTCTTCGCGCCGCTGGCCACATCCTGGTAGATGCGCTCGCAGCCGGCCGCCTTAAGGGCATCGACCTGCAGGGCCGGGTTCTGATCGCGCGTGGACACGCGCGCGTAACCGATCTTCATTCCGATTTTCTGCTTTACTCGATGAGTCCGAACAATATGAAACTTTGATTATGTGAACCACGATTATGAACCTGCTGTCCGCCTGCTTCAGATGTCCGTCCGGTACGGCGAAACAGTACGCAATAACGATCATTTTATCGAACCGCTGCGTGGATGGTCTACAAGGTGTATAAACGCGTATACACACAGACACAGAATTGGAGAAGTCATGAGTGCCGTGCGTTGGAACATTGCCGTGTCGCCGGACGTGGATCAGTCCGTGCGTATGTTCATCGCCGCGCAGGGTGGCGGCCGCAGGGGTGACCTGTCGCGCTTCATCGAGGAAGCCGTGCGTGCCTACCTGCTGGAGCGCGCTGCCGATCAGGCCAAGACTGCGGCGGCCGGCATGGGCGAGGCTGAGTTGAACGACCTCATCGACGAAGCGGTTCAATGGGCGCGTGAGCACTGATGCGCGTCATCCTGGACACGAACGTACTGCTCGCGGCACTGATCTCGCCCTACGGCGCGCCCGATGCGATTTATCGCGCCTGGCGCGCAGCGCGTTTCGATCTCGTGACCTCGGCGGCGCAGCTCGACGAACTGCGCCGCGTCAGCCGTTACCCGAAACTCAAAGCCATCTTGCCCGCGCATCGCATCGGCACGCTGGTCAACAACATGCAGCGCGCAATCATGCTGGACGCCCTGCCGCCGTTGCCGCAAGGCATCGAAGCCGCCGACTCGAACGACGCATTCCTGCTGGTGATGGCCCTGGCCGGTGAAGCCGACTATCTCGTGACCGGCGACCGCCGTGCCGGGCTACTGCAACGCGGCAGCATCGGCCGCACGCGTATCGTCACCCCGTCCGCCTTCTGCGCCGAGGCGCTTTGACGCCATGCCGGTCAGCTTCCTGTCCACCACGCAACGGGAACGCTACGGCCGCTATCCAGAAACGCTTTCCAGCGACGAACTGGCACGCTACTTCCACCTCGATGACGACGATGGAGAAGTCTCACCGTTAGTCGTACACCCGAGTCTCAGCGTTAGTCGTACACCTCGATGCGCCGATCAGGTGCGCGGTGCAAACGGAGGGAGCCCGTAGGGCGACCGGAGTTTGCACCGCGCGCGGCGGACCCTAGGCTCGACCTCTTGCGCCGCGGTACTCGCAGGAACGCCT
>JBKCXU010000077.1:0-50281 GCA_046316025.1 Betaproteobacteria bacterium
GACTTCGCGCGCGCCGCCGACCTCGGCGTGACCTCGGCCGCGATTGCCGACACGCTGCGCATCGCCACCGCCGGCGATTACGACCAGAACCTGCCCAAGCTCAATCTGGCGCAGCGGCAGGTGCCGATCGTGGTCAAGCTGCCGGCCGAAGCCCGGCAGGACCTGGCGCTGCTCGAGCAGCTGGCGGTGCCGGGCAAGCACGGCCCGGTGCCGATCGGCAATGTCGCCACGCTGGCCATCGACAGCGGCCCCGCGGAGATCGACCGCTACGACCGCCGCCGCAACGTGAACTTCGAGATCGAGCTGAACGGCCAGCCGCTGGGCGCGGTCGCGGCCGCCGCCGCCGCGCTGCCCAGCTTGCAGAACCTGCCGCCGGGCGTGATCCAGACCACGGTCGGCGACGCCGAGGTGATGGGCGAACTGTTCGCGAGCTTCGGCATCGCGATGGCGGCCGGTGTGCTGTGCATCTACATCGTGCTGGTGCTGCTGTTCAAGGACTTCGTGCAGCCGGTGACGATTCTCGCGGCGCTGGTGCTGTCGGTGCCGGGCGCGTTCCTGGCGCTCTTCATCACCCAATCGGCGCTGTCGATGCCGTCGATGATCGGGCTGATCATGCTGATGGGCATTGCCACCAAGAACTCGATCCTGCTGGTCGACTACGTGATCCTCGCGCGGCGCGAGCACGGGCTGTCGCGCTGGGACGCCCTGCTCGATGCCTGCCGCAAGCGGGCGCGGCCGATCGTGATGACCACAGTGGCGATGGGCGCCGGCATGCTGCCGATCGCGATCGGCCTGGGTACGGACCCCAGCTTCCGCGCGCCGATGGCGATCGTGGTGATCGGCGGGCTGATCACTTCCACCTTCCTCAGCCTGCTGGTGGTGCCGGTCGTGTTTACTTACATCGACGACCTGCGCGCGGCCATCGTCCGGCTCTTGAAGCGCGGGGGCAAGGCCGCATCTCCTAACGATTCTTTGCCGCCGACCGCGGCGCACGAGGAGGCTCCCCGCCCATGACGCCGCCCACTTCTTTCACCCGCCGCCGGCTTCTGGCCGCCTCAGTCGCCCTCGCCTGGGTGGCCTTGCACCCGCGCGCCTGGGCCGGCGAGTTCGGCACCGGCGATCTGGACTGGATCGATGCCGGGCGCGCGCGCCCGGTGCCGGCCCGCCTGTATCTGCCGCACCGCGCGGGCGCCGAGACGCGCCTGCCGCTGGTGGTGTTCTCGCACGGCATCGGCGGCTCGCGCCGCGGCTACAGCTATCTGGGCCAGCACTTCGCCGCCAACGGCGTGGCCAGCCTGCACGTGCAGCACGTCGGCAGCGACCGCGCGTTGTGGAGCGGCAATCCCTTCACGCTGGTTGGCCGGCTGCAAAGCGCCGCGCAGTCGCGCGAGGCGATCGACCGCGTGCTCGACCTGCGCTTCGCGCTCGACCAGTTGCTCGCCTCCGACTACGGCGGCGCCATCGACCTGCGGCGCGTGGTCGTGGCCGGGCACTCGTACGGCGCCAACACCGCGCTGCTCGCCGCCGGGGCGAGGGTCGAGCGCGACGGCGTGGCCGTCGATCTGCACGATCCGCGCTTTGCCGCGGCGATCTTGATTTCCGCCCCGCCGTTTTACGGCGAGACCGAGCCGGCGCGCATCCTGCGCCATGTGACCGTGCCCACGCTGCACGTCACCGCCACCGGCGACACGATCCAGATTCCCGGCTACTACTCGCCGCCCGAGGATCGCCTCACGGTGTTCGAAGCGGTCGGCAGCGCGCACAAGACGCTCGCCGTGTTCGAAGGCGGCACGCACAGCATCTTCACCGACCGCCCCGGTACCGGCGGCTTCGAATTGAACAGCAAGATCAAGACCGCGACGCGCGAACTGGCCGCCGCCTTCCTCGCCCGCGTGTTTGCCGGCGCAGCGGCGCCGCTGGCGGACTGGCGCGAGCGGCACCAGCCGCTGCTGGCGCGTTACGTGGAAGCCGGCGCCGGTTGAGCGGCCGCGGCAAAGCGCCGCGCCTTGAACGCCAGCACGATCTTCAGCACCCCGGCGACGATGGCCCAGGCGGCCACCGCCCACACCAGCCCCAGCAGCGCCGCGGCCGGTTGCGCGACCATGTAGAAACCGAACAGCAGCGACACCGCACCCAACAGCATCAAGGCCCACTCGCCCTCGATCTCATGGCGCAGCTTGATGCCGGCCCAGATCAGCAGCACGCCGGCCGCCAGCGCATACGCGGCGATCAGCAGCAGCAGCGCGCCGGCCGCCGCCGCAGGCAGCGCGAGGCCGATCGCCCCCGCGACCACGCCGAGCAGACCGAAGATCAACCACAGCCACCAGTGCTCGCGCTCGCCGCGCGCGCGCCAGGCGCCGACGGCGACGAACACGCCCTCCACTAGCACGTGCGCGGCGAAGAACAGCGCCAGGATCAACACCGTCGGCACCGGCCAGGCGAAGGCGAGCACGCCGAAGACGATGCTGGCGATCCCGCCGATGAGCAGCGCCCACCAGAACTTGCGCATTGCGGTCTGCATTTCCGTTTCTCCGTTACTTGCGAGTTGCGCGGTGCACGTAGAAGCTGACCGGCGCGGATTCGGCCAGCAGCTTGCCATTGGCATCGAGGATCGCCGCTTGCAGGCGATGCTCCGCGTTATCGAGGTTGGCGGCGGCGGCCCAGTCGGCCTCGGTCAACGCAACGTCCGGCGCGCTGTAGCGGCCGTCGAGCAGCTTGCCGTCGAGTTTGACACGCAGGATGTCGCCTTTGCGCAGCGGCGGCTCGATGGCGAGCTCGATCGGAAACGCGCCCGTGTTGCTGTGGATCGTGCCCTGCGGCTCGGGGGTGGCGATGGCGAACGTGCGGTACGCGAACGGCGCTGCCGGCGCGGGGGCTCCCGGCGCGGACGGCTCGATGACGATCACGTTGGGCGGCGGCACGGGCACCCGCTTGGCGCCGGGACTCGGCTGGTCGGAAAACACCGGCCCGGCCTTGTCTTTGCTCTCGTAGATCGGCGACTGCGCCCAGGCCAGCGCCGGCAGGAGCAGTGCGATCGACCAGCGTGCGAACTTCACGACCATCCCCCTTGCTGCGCAGCACGCGTCGCCGCACTCGGCATGTAGTGTATTGCCGCCGGTCGACAGCGCAACCCCGGCAGGCCGGGCGCCCGAGCGCGTCGCAGGTTGCCGGCGACACAGGTCACTGACAGGCGGCACCGCCGCGTTCACCATCGCGGTTTTCGCGGCCGCCCGACGGTCGCCGCCCACATGAACGCGACTTCCGACTCTCGCCTCCGCCACTTTCCCGTTTCCTGGTTTGCCGTCGCGATGGGCCTCACCGGCCTCACGGTCGCCTGGCAACGCGCCGAGCAGCACTTTCGGTGGCCGCAGGCGGTCAGTTCCGGGCTGCTGCCGCTTGCCACCCTCGTGTTCGTCGTACTCGCGGCGCTTTACACCCTGAAACTGCTGCGCTACCCGCACGAGGTGCGCGCCGAACTCGCACACCCGGTCAAGCTCGCCTTCGTACCGGCGATCTCGATAGCGCTGCTGCTGCTGGCGACCGCCTGGCTGCCGTTTGCGCCGGGCGCGGCCTACGCGCTGTGGCTTGCCGGCAGCGTGCTGCATCTGGCGGCCACGCTGTATGTGCTGTCGTCGTGGATGCACCACGCGCATTACCAGATCGGGCATCTGTCGCCGGCCTGGTTCATCCCGGTCGTCGGCAACATCCTGGTGCCGGTCATCGGCGTGCAACTGGCGCCGCTCGAAGTGTCGTGGTTCTTCTTCGCTATCGGCATCTTCTTCTGGCCGGTGTTGACCGCGATCCTGTTCTACCGGCTGGTGTTCCACCCGGCGCTGCCGCAGCGGCTGCTGCCCACACTGTTCATCCTGATCGCGCCACCCGCGGTCGGCTTGCTCGCCTACACCAACCTGACCGGCGCGCTGGATGCCTTCGCCCAGGTGCTGTACGGCGTGGCCCTCTTTTTCACGCTCCTGCTGGCCACACAGGTGCGCGCCTTTGCGCGCTTGCCGTTCTTCCTGTCCTGGTGGGCGTACTCGTTTCCGCTGGCCGCCGTCACGCTGGCCACGCTGCGCATGGCGCGCCTGACCGGCGGAGCCCTTTACGACCGGCTGGCGCTGCTGCTGCTGGCCGTGGCGACGGTCGCGATCGCCCTGCTCTTCGCGCGCACCCTGCTCGCGGTGGCGCGGCGCGAAATCTGTGTCGAGGAAGCCCCGGCCGCCGCGCCGGCGGCAGCGGCAACGCCCGGCCGCGGCTGAGGCTACGACTGCGCGCGATTGTTGTGCCGTGCGCAAGGCTGCGTTGCCGGCTGCGCCCGCGCCGGGCCGGTTAAGCTGCGCCGGCAATGAACGCACTTACCGACACCCGCCTGCTCGCCGAGCGCATACCGCTGGACGGCGCCGGCCCCGTGGACGCCGCCCGCCAGCGCGAGGTGGTGGCCGCCTTGCGCGCGGCATTGCCCGAGCACTGCCTGCTATACCGCGAGGAAGACACCCGCCCCTACGAGTGTGACGGGCTGACGCTGTACCGCCAGTTGCCTATGGTGGTGGCGCTGCCGGAGACCGAGGCGCAGGTGGCCGAGGTGCTGCGCATCTGCCATCGGATGCAGGTGCCGGTGGTGCCGCGCGGCTCGGGCACGTCGCTCTCCGGCGGCGTGCTGCCGCATGCGGCGGGCGTAGTGCTGTCGCTCGCCAAGTTCAACCGGATCGTCAAGGTCGATCCGCTGGCGCGGCAGGCCGTGGTGCAGCCGGGCGTGCGCAACCTCGCAGTGTCCGAAGCCGCGGCGCCGCACGGCCTGTACTACGCGCCCGATCCGTCGAGCCAGATCGCGTGCAGCATCGGCGGCAACGTGGCCGAGAACGCCGGCGGCGTGCATTGCCTCAAGTACGGCCTGACGCTGCACAACGTGCTGCGCGTGCGCGGGCTGAACATCGAAGGCGAAGTGGCCGAGTTCGGCTCCGCCGCGCTGGACAGCCCCGGCCTCGATCTGCTGCCGCTTGTGGTCGGCTCCGAAGGCATGCTGGCGGTGGTCACCGAGGTCACCGTCAAGCTCGTGCCCAAGCCGCAGACCGCGCAGGTGATCATGGCCTCGTTCGACGACGTCGAAGTCGCCGGCCGCGCCGTGGCCGCGGTGATCGCCGCCGGGATCATCCCCGCCGGCATGGAGATGATGGACAAGCCGGCCGCCAACGCGGTCGAGCCTTTCGTCAAGGCGGGCTACGACACCGACGCGGCGGCGATCCTTCTGGTTGAAAGCGACGGCACGCCGGAAGAGGTCGCTGAAGAGATCGGCCGCATGCGCGCGGTGCTCGAAGCCAGCGGCGCCACCGCGATCAAGGTCTCGCAAAGCGAAGCCGAGCGGTTGCGCTTCTGGGCCGGGCGCAAGGCGGCGTTTCCGGCGGTGGGGCGGATTTCACCCGATTACTACTGCATGGACGGCACCATTCCGCGCGCGCGGCTGGGCGAGGTGCTGAAAAGCATCCAGCAGATGGAAGGCAAGTACGGACTGCGCTGCGCCAACGTGTTCCACGCCGGCGACGGCAACCTGCACCCGCTGATCATGTTCGACGCCAACGACCCGGACTCGGTACTGCGCGCCGAGCAGTTCGGCTTCGAGATCATCGAGTTGTCGGTCGCTGTCGGCGGCACCGTCACCGGCGAGCATGGCGTCGGCGTGGAGAAACTGCACCAGATGTGCCAGCAGTTCGACCGCGCCACGCTGGACGCCTTCTTCGCGATCAAGCGCGCCTTCGACCCGCCCGGCCTGCTCAACCCCGGCAAGGCGATTCCAACGCTGGCGCGCTGTGCCGAGTACGGCCGGATGCACGTGCATGCGGGGCAATTGCGGTTTCCGGAACTGCCGAGGTTCTGATGCCGGCGAACCGTGCGCTTGCTTGCTTTGTCATTCCCGCGCAAGCGGGAATCCAGCGGCGTGCCGCACCGGCTGGATTCCCGCTTGCGCGGGAATGACGGAGCCTGTCGATGGACGCCGCACTCCAAGCCCTTGGCCAACGCATCCGCGCCGCCGCCGACGCGCGGCAGCCGCTCGCGATCCGCGCCGGCGGCACCAAGGACTTCTACGGCAATCCCTGCGAAGGGGACGTGCTCGACCCAAGACCCTACCGGGGTGTGGTCGCCTACGAGCCGACCGAACTCGTGATCACCGCCCGCTGCGGCACACCGCTGGCTGAGTTGGAGGCCGTGCTCGCCGAACGTAACCAAAGCTTGCCTTTCGAGCCGCCGCACTTCGGCCCAGGTGCCACGGTCGGCGGTTGCATCGCCGCCGGCCTGGCCGGCCCTCGCCGCGCGGGCGCCGGCGCAGTGGCGGGCAGCGTGCGCGACTTCGTGCTCGGCGCCAAACTCATCGACGGCCGCGGCCAGATGCTCGCCTTCGGCGGCACCGTGATGAAGAACGTCGCCGGCTACGACATGGCGCGCGCGCTGACGGGCTCGCTCGGCACGCTGGGGTTGATCGTCGAGGCATCGATCAAGGTACTGCCCACGCCTGCTGCCGAGGCGACCTTGCGCTTCGATCTCACCGCGGCCGACGCACTGGCGAAGATGAACCAATGGGCCGGCAAGCCGTTGCCGATCTCCGGCACGTTCTGGTGCGACGGTACGTTGTATCTACGGCTCTCCGGTGCGAACGCGGCGATCCACGCCGCCTGCGCCGCGCTCGGCGGCGAGCCGCTCGACGATGCGCAGGCCACGGCCCTGTGGACAGCGGTGCGCGAGCAGACGCACGGGTTCTTCGGCAGCGATGTGCCGCTGTGGCGCATGTCGCTGCCGTCGACCACCCCCCCACTCGATCTGCCCGACCCCCAGGCAATCGAATGGGGCGGCGCACTGCGCTGGCTGCGCTCCGCGCGCCCGGCTGCCGAACTGCGCGCGCTGGCCGCCAGGCACGGCGGCCACGCCACGCTCTTCCGCGGCGGCGATCGCTTGGCCGGCGTCTTCCACCCATTGCCGCCCGCACTCGCCGCGATCCACCGCCGGCTGAAAGCGGAGTTCGATCCGGCCGGCATTTTCAATCGCGGCCGGATGTACACCGAGTTCTGACCGATGCAAACAGCGCTGGCCGACTTCATCCGCGACACGCCCGCAGGCCGCGAGGCGGATGCGATCTTGCGCAAGTGCGTGCACTGCGGCTTTTGCACCGCCACCTGCCCGACCTACCAACTGCTGGGCGACGAACTCGACGGCCCGCGCGGGCGCATCTACCTGATCAAGCAGGTACTGGAGGGCAAGCCCGCCACCGCCAAGACGCAAGTTCACCTCGACCGCTGCCTGACCTGCCGCAACTGCGAGACCACCTGCCCGTCGGGCGTGCAGTACGGTCGGCTCGTGGACATCGGCCGCAAGGTGGTAGACGACCAGGTCGGCCGCGGAGTCGCCGACGGATTGGTACGCGGCGCGCTCAAGGCGGGGCTGACCGGCCCGCTCTTTGGCCCCGCGATGAAGCTGGGCCGGGCGCTGCGCCCACTGCTGCCGGGCAGCCTCAAGGCCAAGGTGCCCGCGCCGCAGTCGGCGGGGACTTGGCCCACGCGCTCGCACGCGCGCAAGATCGTGCTGCTGGAAGGCTGCGTGCAGCCGGCGATGCTGCCCAACATCAACGGCGCCACCGCGCGCGTGCTCGATGCGCTGGGCATCGAGACGATCCGCGCCGCGCGCGCCGGCTGCTGCGGCGCGGTGCGCTACCACCTGAACGATCACGACGGCGGCCTCGCCGATGCCCGCCGCAACATCGACGCCTGGTGGCCGCATATCGAAGCCGGCGCCGAGGCAATCGCGATCAACGCCTCCGGCTGCGGCACACAGGTCAAGGAGTATGGCCATCTGCTGGCGCATGACCCTGCCTATGCCGCCAAGGCCGAGCGTGTCGTCGCACTGGCGCGCGACTTGTCCGAACTGCTGCCCGCGCTCGCCGAGGCGCTGTTCGCCAAACTGCCACCCGCAGCCGCTGCCGACAAACCGCGCGTGGTGTTCCACCCGCCCTGCTCGCTGCAACACGGGCAAAAGATTCGCGGCGTGGTCGAAGCGCTGCTCGCCAAGCTCGGCGCCGAAGTGCTGCCCTTCGGCGAAGCGTACTTTTGCTGCGGCTCGGCGGGCACCTACTCGGTGCTGCAACCGGAACTCGCCACACAACTGCGCGACCGCAAGCTCGGCCACCTGCAAGCGCCGCAGCCGCAGGAAATCCTGTCCGCCAACGTCGGCTGCATCGCGCATCTGGCGAGCGGCACCGGGACGCCGGTACGGCATTGGATCGAGTGGGTGGATGAGCGGCTACATCGATCCCAGTGATTGACCTGCCGTTGCAAGACGGCTTCGCACCGCGGCGCAGGTTGCCGCAAGCCCGTAGAGATGCTCCCCACCCTCGCCACGCTGCTGGTGTTTCAACTGCTCGGCGAGGCGCTCTCAAGGCTGCTCGCGCTGCCGATCCCCGGCCCGGTGCTCGGGATGGCGCTGCTGCTCGTCTGGCTGCTGCTCGATGCGCGCATCGCACCTCGGCTGCGGTCCACCTGCGTGGAGCTGCTGCGGCACTTGTCGCTGCTCTTCGTCCCGGCCGGGGTCGGTGTGATGCTGCACGCGGCGCGCATTGCCGACGAGTGGTTGCCGATCGTGGTGGCGCTCGTGGTCAGCACCGTGCTCGCCATCGCCGTGACCGCCGCGGTCGCGCAGTGGGCGGCGCGCCGCTGGAGCGGCGACGAGCGATGAGCACCCGGCTGGCGGACATCTGGGTCTACCTTGCGGCGACGCCGCTGCTCGGACTGACGGCCACCCTGCTCGCCTATCTGGCCGCGTACAAGCTCTACGAGCGCACGCGCTTCAACCCGCTCGCCAATCCGGTCGCCATCGCCGTGGCGCTGTTGGTGGCGCTGCTCGCCACCACCGGCACGCCCTACCCGACGTACTTCGAAGGCGCGCAGTTCGTGCATTTTTTGCTCGGGCCGGCGACCGTCGCGCTCGCGGTGCCGCTGTACGACCAGCGGCAGCGGCTGCGCCGGCTGGCGCTGCCGCTGGCACTGGGGCTCGTCGCGGGGGTGCTCACCGCGATCGTCTCCGCGGTCGGCATCGCCTGGCTGCTGGGCGCCAGCCGCGAGACCTTGCTGTCGCTCGCGCCCAAGTCGGTCACCGCGCCGGTGGCGATGGGCATTGCCGAGCGCATCGGCGGCCTGCCCACGCTGACCGCCGTGCTGGTGATCGCCACCGGCATGACCGGTGCCATCTGCGCGCGGCCGATCTTCCGCGCGCTGCGCATCGGCTCGGACGCCATCGCGGGCTTTGCTCTGGGGCTCGCCGCGCACGGCATCGGCACGGCGCGGGCGTTTCAGGTCGGCGAGGAGAAAGGCGCCTTCGCCGGCTTGGCGATGGGTTTGGCCGCGCTGGCGACGGCCTTGATCGCGCCTTGGCTGGCGCCGTGGCTGATCGGCTGGCTGCCGGCGCGCTGACGACGCGCCTTATGGCACGACCCTCTCGTACGGCGCCACCGCCGCGCCGTCGATGGCGTAGCCGGAGGCGACTGTGATCATCCCGTCCACCAGAAACAGCGCCCGCTCCTGCCGGCGGATGCGCAGCGCGCCGCTCACCCATACCGGGTCGAAGCTGCCCTGCACCTCCAGCGGTTTGGCCGGCCGCACCCGCACGATCTGGTTGATCGGCGGCGGCGGCGTGGGCACGCAGGCGCCCACCCAGGGCACCAACAGAAAGTCCGTCACGCGCGGCCCGTCGAACTCCAGCGGCAGCACGTAGCCGGGCAGGCGCACCGCCTTGCCGTCGAGCGCCGCCACGGTGTCCTCGCTTTGCGCGCGGTGCCGCTCGACCAGTTGGTCGCGCCGCTTGAGCAGGTCTTCGACCGGCACTTTTTGCGCGCGCAGCTGGCGCAGGATCTCGTCGCGCAGCTTCTTCTGCTCGTCGGTCAGTTCGGCGCCGCGCGCCTCGCGATCGTGCAGGCGCACCAGCTGCCCGAGCAGCGTCAACTGCTCGGGCGGCATGTTGGCGAAGGGGTTTTCCACCGGCGGCAGCGCCGGCCGCAGGTCGTCCCAGGTGATCGTGCGCGGCGTATTGGCCGCCGCCGGCGCGGCGGCGAGGGCTGCCGCCAGTTGCAATAGCAGGCGTCGTTGACGGTTCATGGACGCCATTTTGATCTACACCCGCGCGGCCAGCCCATCGGCGAGCGTCATCCGGTAGCAGCGCCACGCCGGAATTGCACCTGCCACCACCCCGACCGCGAGCAGCGCCGCCAGCAGCGCCAGATCGCCGGGGCCGAAGCCGCCGGCCAGCACCAGCCCGTAGCGTGCCTCGAGCCAGGGCCGCGCCAGCGCTGCGGCAGCGGCGGCGAGCAGCGCACCGAGCGCCACACCGGCACCGGTGAGCAGCGTTGCCTCGCCGACGATCAAGCTCGCCACCTGCGCCGGCCGCGCGCCCACCGCGCGCAGCACCGCCATCTCGCGCCGCCGATGATCCAGCCCGCTCCACAGCACCGTCACCAGCCCGATCAGCACCACCGCCACCACGCCCCAGGACATCGCCCGCAGCACGCGCTCGGCAGCGCCGACCAGCTCCCACAGTTCGAGCAGCGCCACGCCGGGCAGGATCGCCGACAGCGGCTCGCGGTCGCGGGCGACGGCCTGCTGCACGGCGAGCACGGCGGCACGGTCGCGCAGGCCGACCAGCGCCGCCGACACGCGCTCCGGCCCCAACAACTGCAACCGCGCCTCCTGCGGCGATAGCCGCGACGCCGGTGACGGCGGCAGCTCGCCGTCCCAGCCGATGTGCATCGCCTCGATGCCGTCCAGCCCGACGAACACGGTGCGATCGGCCGCCGTGGCGGTCGGTTGCAGGATGCCGGCCACGGTGAACGGCATCTCCGCATGGTCGTGCCCGTGGCCGCCTGCTTCGAGGGCGTGGCCGTGGTCGAGCGTGAGCTTGTCGCCGAGCGCCAGGCCGTAGCGGCGCGCCAGGTCGGCCCCGACGGTTGCGTCGTACACGTCGGTCGGGAAGCGTCCCGCCGCCAGCCGCAGCGGCTGCCCGCGTCCGTAGCGGAAACGCTCGAAGTAGGTGGTCGTGGTGCCGAGCACCGGGTAGCCGCGATAGTTGTCGCCGAAGGCCAGCGGCGCCACCCATTCCACCGGCGGCAGCTTGGCCAGCCGCCCGATCGCCGAGTAGTCCATCCCGCGGCCCGGCGTGCCGGTGTGGAACACGGTGGCGAGCAGCAGTTCGAGCGAGCCGCTGCGCGGGCCGACGATCAGGTCGGTGCCGGAAATGCTGCGCACGAAGCTTTCGCGCGCGTCGGCGCGCAACCGCTCCGCCGTCAGCAGCACCGCCGAGCCGAGCGCCACGCAAACGACGGTGAGCAGCGCACCGAAGCGACGCGCCCACAGGCTGCGCCAGGCGAGGGCGAGGGTGGCTTTCATGCCACGGCCCCCAGCCGCAAGCGATGGTCGAACCACGGCCGCAGTGCCGCGTCGTGGCTCACTACCACGACCGCCGCGCCGGCGGCCTGCGCCTCGGCAAACAGCAGGTCGAGAAAGGCGCGCCGGTTGTCTTCGTCGAGCGCCGAGGTCGGCTCGTCGGCGAGGATCAACTCTGGCGCGCCGATCAGCGCACGCGCCGCGGCGACCCGCTGCTGCTGGCCAACGCTCAGGCGGTCGGCTGCACGACCGATCAGCGCCGCATCGTCCAGGCCCAGCGCGGCGAGCAGGCGCTGCGCTTCGGCGTCCAGCGTGGCCGCTCGCTGCAACGCCCGCGCGCGGCGTCGGGCGGAGAAGCGGCACGGCAGCAGCACGTTGGCCAGCGCCGAGAGGTACGGCACCAGATTGAACCTCTGGAACACGAGGCCGATGTGATCGGCCCGCCGCACATCGCGCGCGGCGCCGCCGAACTCGCGCCAAGGACGGTCGAGCAGCGCGACCTCGCCGGCATCGGCCAGCAGCACGCCGCTCATCAGTTGCAGCAGCGTGCTCTTGCCCGCGCCGCTCGGCCCTTCGAGCAGCCAACACTCGCCGGGGTGCACGAACAGGTCGGGCAGCGCCAGCGGCGCCGCGCCCGGCCAGGCAAAGCGCACCGATCGCACGGACAGCAGGGTCGCAGTCATGACCGACAATTTAGCGGAGGCCATAGACTCGCGCCGCCGCCACCGCCCCGCCGCCATGCCTACGTTTGAACTGAACCCCGTCTGGACGCTGCTGCTGGCACTCGTGACCATCGAGTTCGGCAAGCGGCTGAACAAGGTCGTCGCGTGGCTGGATCGCGGCAACATCCCGCCGGCGGTCAGTGCGGGGCTGGTGCTGTCGCTCGTCTTTGCGCTGGCGCGGCACTTCGGCTGGTTCGACCTCAAGCTCGACAACGGGCCGCGCAATCTGCTGCTGCTGGTGTTCTTTGCCTCGCTCGGTTTTGGCGCGCATTTGAAGCAGTTGGCGAGCGCCGGTGGCGCGGCGTTTGCGGTGTGCGCGGCCATCGCGATTGCCATCGTGGTGCAAAACGCGGTCGGCATCGCGGTGGCGCGCGCCTTTGGCGAGCCGGCGGCGCTCGGTCTTTTCATGGGCAGCATCGCCTTCCTCGGCGGCCACGGCACTGCCACCGCCTGGGCCGAGGCGCCGCAGGCCGCGGGGCTGGCCGGCGCCTTCTAGGTCGGCATCGGCAGCGCCACGCTCGGACTGGTGTTGGGCGGCCTGGCGGCCGGGCCGCTCGCCGTGTGGTTGATGACCCGCAGCCGCAAAGGTGCCGCCGCCACCGTGCTTTACGCGCAGGCCGACGCACCGGCGCCGGTGCGCGAACCGGTGTTCTCCTCGGACCGGTGGCTGCCGGCGCTGCTGTGGCTGCTGATCTGCCTGGCGCTGGGGCCGGTCTTTGGCGACTGGATCAAGGCGACCTTCGGCCTCGGTCTGCCGGGCTTTCTGACCGTGATGCTGGTCGGCGTGGCGTTGACCAACGTTCTCGATCTGGTGCGGCGCCCGTTGGATACCGAGACCACCGACCTGATCGGCACCGTGGCGCTGCGCATCTTTCTCGCCATCGCGCTGCTGTCGCTCGACTGGGCCGCACTCGCCAAGCACCTGCCGATGCTGCTCACCGCCGCCGCGGCCCAGGTGGCGGCCATCGCCGTGGTGGCGGTGGCGGTGCTCTATCTGCTGATGGGCCGCGACCGCGACGCCGCCGCCGCCAGCGGCGGCTTTGTCGGCTTTGGCCTGGGCGCGATGCCGGTCGGGCTGGCGGTGATGCGCCGGCTGAATGCCCGCTTCGGCGACACCCCGCGCGCGTTGCTGGCGATCACGCTGGCGGCGTCGCTGTTCCAGGACACCGCCAATGCGCTGATTCTGACCGCGACGTTTGGGTGGTTGGGGCGCTGAGGCGCACGCGGCCGGTACCCGGCTTGGACCGTTGATGGGGACAAGACGTTCGCTGCTGTTATCGATGAGCGCTCTGCCGCTGGCTCTGTACGCCGCGGACAGCACCAAGATCGCGCCGCCGATCGAGCGTCCCGATTGGTCGCGCTTCTTCGCCGGCGCCGGCGCCACCGGCTCCATCGTCATCGCAGACGAAAGAACGGGCTCGTCGCCAACCTTGGGGTACGGGCTCGATCGCGCCCGACGCCGCTACACCCCTGCGTCGACGTTCAAGATCCCCCACAGCCTGTTCGCGTTGGACGCCGGGTTGATCAAAGACGAGTTTCAGGTCATCCCGTGGGACGGTGTCGAGCACCCGATCCAAACATGGAACGCTAACCAGAATCTACGCTCTGCCATGCGCGGATCGGTGGTCTGGGTGTACCAGCGATTTGCGCGTGAACTCGGCCCGCAGCGCGAACGCGCCTATTTGCGCGCGATCGGCTACGGCAATGCATCGGTGAGCGGTGCGGGCGACTTCTGGATCGACGGCGACTTGGCAATATCCTGTACCGAGCAGATTGCCTTCCTGAAGCGGCTTTATCGCAACGAGTTGCCGTTCCGCGTGGAGCATCAACGCTTGGTCAAAGACGTGATGATCGTCGAGGCGGGGCGCGATTGGATTCTGCGGGCAAAGACCGGTTGGAGCGGCAAGATCGGCCGCTGGGTCGGCTGGGTCGAATGGCCGGCCGGACCTGTTTTCTTCGCCCTCAACATCGATACACCACGGCGGGTCGAGGATCTGCCCAAGCGTGAAACGATCACCCGTGCGGTGCTGCGGTCGATCAACGCGCTGCCTGTCGGGTCGACGACCGAAAAGTCTTAGGGTGCAGGCGTCGAGCTGGCGAATCAGGCACGCACCGTCAGTTCCTCGCCTGCATAGGACAGGCCGAGCGGTTCGATCAGCAGCCGCTTGGCGCCTGCTTCGACCACACCCGCATGCCAGGCCCGCAGTCCGCAGCGCGCCGCCGTTTCAACCGTGGCCGCGGCCTGCGCCGCATTGACGTACAGCGCAAACCCCGCGCCCATGTTGAGCGTGCCGTAGGCCTCGCTGTCGGATAAGCCCGCCTCGCGCTGGATGAAGCGCAGCACCGGCGGCACCGGCGGCAGCGTGTGCAGCCGGTAGGTGAAGGCGCCGGGATGGCGCATCAGCTTGCGCCAGCCGTGGCCGGTCACGTTGGCCGCGTAGTGCGGAACGACACCGGCGGCGGCCAGCGCTTCGGTGAGCTTCGCGTACAGCAGTGTCGGCACCAGCACCGCCTCGCCGAACAGACTGCCATCGTCGAGCCGCGTCGCGTAGCCGTCCGGCAGCCGCTCGGCCAGCTTGCGCGCGAGCGAGATGCCGTTGGCGTGGATGCCGCTCGATTCGACGAGCACGATTGCATCGCCGGCGGCGAGCCGCTCGCCCAACGTCAGGCGCGACTTCGGGCGGATCAGCCCGACGCATGACGCCGCCAGATCGACGCGCCCCGGCGCCACCACGCCCGCCAGCGCCGGCGTCTCGCCGCCGCCCCAACTGACTCCGCAGGCATCGCAGGCCGCTTTCCAGCCGGCCACCAGGTCGCGCGCGCGGGCGGCGTCGTCGAACCAGTCGCTGCCGCTGGCGGCCCAGTAGGCGTGCACGGAGACCGGCGTGGCGCCGACCGTGACGAGGTCGTTGATCGCCATCGCCAGCGTGTCCTGCGCGATGGCGTCGTAGTAGGTCTTGCCGGTGACCACGCGCATGCTGTCGGCCACCAGCGCCTTGGTGCCGAGGCATTCGGTGATCGAGGCCAGATAGAACTCGCCGCAATCGACCACGTAGGCCGACTCGCCGCGCGAGGCTGGCACTTCGGCGAGGCCATGCCGCGCGAGATTGCCGGCGGTGCCCGCCGCCGCCCGCTGCGCGAGCACCTTCAGCGGGTCGATCTTCGCGTAGTCGACGCCGGCCTGCTTGTAGTCGAGGGGGGGCATGCGGGGAAGCAGCGGCTAGACTCGCCGCGCAGGAAACAACACAGAGGTGGCAGTGTAGACGCGCCTCGCCGGCCGCCCACGATGACGCCACAACTCGCGCTGGACCTGCTCCAGCCGCTGCAACCCACGCTCGCCAATTACGTGCCCGGCCGCAACGCCGAGGCGCTGGCCGCGCTGCGCCGGCTCGCCGCGGGCGAGCTGCCCGAGCGGCAGGTCTACCTGTGGGGCGGGCCGGGCAGCGGGCGCTCGCATCTGCTGACGGCGCTCGCTGCGACCGCAGGCGGCTACGTCTGGACGCCCGACTCCGACCCCGAAGCGCTGGGGCTGGCGGTGGTGGACGACGTGGAGCGGCTGGACGCCGCGGCGCAAGTCGCGCTCTTCAACCGCTGCAACGCCGTGCGGGCACGCAGCGATGCGCGCTGCGCGCTCGCCGGCGCCGCGCCGCCGGCGCAACTGGCGCTGCGCGAAGACCTGCGCACGCGGCTGGCGTGGGGTCTCGTCTATCGGCTCCACCCGCTCGACGACGCGGAAAAGGCCGCCGCGCTGCACGCGCACGCCGCCGCGCGCGGGGCGACGGTGTCCGACGACCTGATCCCCTACCTGCTGACCCACCTGCCGCGCGACCTGCGCACGCTGGTCGCGGTGCTCGACGCGCTCGATGCCTATGCGCTGGCGCGCCAGCGGCCGTTGACGGTGCCGCTGTTGCGGCAATGGCTGGCCGAGCGGAACGACGCCGCGCCGTAGAATCCGCCCCATCGTGAGACTCGCGTTGTTCGATCTGGATCACACGCTGCTGCCGGTGGACAGCGCCGACGGCTGGTTGCACTTCCTGGTGCGCGCGGGCGGGCTGGATGTCGCCGCCCACACCGTCCAGATCGAGCACTTTGCCGCCACGTACCGCGCCGGCACGTTCGACAACGACGCTTACCTCGCTTTTCAGTTCGGACTGCTGGCACGCTTTCCGCGTCGGCAACTGGAGCACTGGCGCTCCGAGTATCTGCGCGCGCGCGTGCTGCCGCACATCCGCACGGAGGCACTGGCCTTGATCGACACCCACCGGCAAGCCGGCGACGAGCTGGCGCTGGCGACCGGCACGCACAGCTTCGTGACCGCACCGATCGCCACCGCCTTCGGCCTGCCGCACCTGCTGGCCGTGCAACCGGCGACCGACGCAGGCGGCGAGTTCACCGGCGGCTACACCGGCACGCACACCTACGGTGAGGGCAAGGTGCGTGCGGTCGAACAGTTTCTGGCCGCACGCGGGCTGGGGTGGGACACCGCCGAGACGGTCTTTTACAGCGACTCGATCAACGACCTGCCGCTGCTGGCGCGCGTGACGACTCCGGTGGCGACCAACCCCGATGCGCGGCTGCGCGAGATTGCGGCCGAACGCGGCTGGCGCGTGCTGGACCTGTTTGCGCCTGAGCGGGCGGCGGCCTGAGCAATGATTCAGCGATGATCCAGCGCTTCGTCGAGTCGGTCAAAACGCTCTTTTCCGGCAAGCGGCGCGCCGCCAAGGCGCGCGCGCCAAAGCGGCTCACCGTCGAGCAGCACGGCATCGACCGCGAACTGGTCGCGCGCCCGGCGATGCGCGTGTGCGAGACGCTGCAAAAGGCGGGGTATGACGCGTTCATTGTCGGCGGCGCGGTGCGCGACCTGCTGCTGGGTGTGCGGCCGAAGGACTTCGACGTGGCGACCAACGCCACGCCGGAGCAGGTCAAGGCGCATTTCCGCCGCGCGATCGTCATCGGCCGGCGCTTCCGGCTGGTGCACGTGATGTTCGGCGCCGAGCGGATCGAGGTCTCCACCTACCGCGCGCTGGCGAGCGAGGACACCGTCACCGATGAGCATGGCCGGGTACTGGCCGACAACGTCTTCGGCACCCAGGTGGAAGACGCCACGCGCCGCGACTTCACCGTCAATGCGCTGTACTACGACCCGACCCACGAAGTGGTGCTGGACTTTCACGACGGCGTGAAGGACATCCGTGCCCGCCGCATCCGCATGATCGGCGCCCCGGCAGCGCGCTACCGCGAAGACCCGGTGCGGATGCTGCGCGCGGTGCGCTTTGCCGCCAAGCTGGGCTTTGCCGTCGACGAGGCCACGCGCGCGCCGATCGCGTCGATGGCGGATCTGATCGAAAACGTGCCCTCGGCGCGCCTGTTCGACGAGATGCTCAAGCTCTTGACCAGCGGCCACGCGGTGGCCTGCATCATGCGGCTGCGCGCCGAAGGGCTGCACCACGGGCTGCTGCCGCTGCTCGATGTGATCCTCGAGCAGCCCGAAGGCGAGCGCTTCGTGCTGCTGGCCTTGTCGCGCACCGACGAGCGGGTGCAGGCGGGCAAGACGGTGTCGCCGGGCTTCCTCTTTGCCACACTGCTATGGCACGAGGTGCTGGTCGGCTGGCGCGCGCGCGAGGCCAACGGTACGCACCGGATCGAGGCGCTCGACGCCGCCATCGACGACGTGCTGGGGCGGCAGACGGAGAAGCTGTCGATCCAGCGCCGCTACACCGCCGACATGCGCGAGCTGTGGATGCTGCAACCGCGCTTTGAGCGGCGTCAGGGAGCCGCGCCGCAGCGGCTGCTCGGCCACCTGCGGCTGCGCGCGGCCTACGACTTCCTGCTGCTGCGCTGCGCGGCCGAGGAGGCGCCGGCCGAGCTCGGCGACTGGTGGACGCGCTACATCGACGCCAACGAAGACGAACGCCAGCAACTGCTGGCCGCCGCACGCAGCGACGCGCCCGCTGGCGGCCGGCGGCGCCGGCGGCGGCGCGGCGGGCGGGGCGGGAACACTGTGGGTTCGGACGCAAGCCCTGCATGACCCCTCGCCGCGCTTACATCGGACTCGGCGCCAACCAGGGCGACCCCCGCGCCTCGCTCGATGCCGCGATCGAGGCGCTGCGGTCGATGGAGCATTGCCGCTTCGTGGCCGCCTCGCCCTACTACACGACCGAGCCGATCGACGTCGATGGACCGGACTTTCTCAACGGCGTGGCCGCACTCGACACCACGCTCGACCCGTACGCGCTGCTGCTGCACCTGCTCGACATCGAGCTGCTGCTTGGCCGGGAGCGCAAGGGGCTGCGTCGAGCCGCCCCCCGCACCGCCGACCTCGACCTGCTGCTGGTCGGCAATCTGACGATGGCGAGCGCGCCGTTGACGCTGCCGCACCCGCGCATGCACCAGCGCGCCTTTGTGCTCAAGCCGCTGCTCGACCTGGACCCGCAGATCGTGCTGCCCGGGCTCGGCCCCGCGCGCGACTTGCTGCCGGCGGTGGCCGCTCGGCGCGCCGAGCGCGCCGACGGCTGAGCGGCAACGCGCGCGATGCTGCCGGCGAAGTACCGCTTCATCGCCATCGAAGGGCCGATCGGTGTCGGCAAGACCACGCTGGCGCGCCGGCTGGCGCAGCGCTGCGGCGCGCAGTTGCTGCTGGAGCAGCCGCAGGACAACCCCTTCCTCGAACGCTTCTACCGCGACCGCAGGCGCTATGCCCTGCCGACCCAGTTGTTCTTCCTCTTCCAGCGCGTGCAGCAGCTGGCGGAGCTGCGCCAGCCGGATCTGTTCCGGGGCCCGGTGATCGCCGACTTCCTGCTCGACAAGGACCCGCTTTTCGCGCGGCTGACGCTGGCCGACGACGAGTTGCGCCTGTACGAGCAGATCCTCGCCCAGGTCGCGCCGCAGGCGCAGACACCCGATCTGGTGCTGTACCTGCAAGCGCCGCCCGAGGCGCTGATCGAGCGCGTGCAGCGGCGCGGCGTGCCGATGGAGGGGGCGATCGACAAGTCCTACCTGCGCCAGCTGGCCGACAGCTACACGCGTTTTTTTCACGACTACGGCGGCGCGCCCCTGCTGGCGGTCAACACCGAGCGGCTGAACCCGGCCGACCGCGACGACGACCTCGACCTGCTGATTACCCGCATTGAACGGTTGCGCGGGCGCCGCGAGTATTTCAACCTCGCGCCATGAGCAGCCACCCCGCCCCGCCGCCCGCCACCGAGCGCAAGCCGGTCACGCTGCCGCGCCTGCACGAAATGCGCGCGCGCGGCGAGCCGATCGCCATGCTCACCTGCTACGACGCGAGCTTTGCCGCGCTGCTGGACGACTGCGGCGTCGATGTGCTGTTGATCGGCGATTCGCTCGGCATGGTGGTGCAGGGCGAGCGCTCCACGCTGCCGGTGACGGTCGAACACGTGGCCTACCACACGCGCTGCGTGGCGCAGGGCGGACGGCGCGCCTGGATCGTCGCCGACATGCCGGCCGGCAGCATGCCGCCAGACGCGGCCGCCGTGTACGCGCACGCGACCGCGTTGATGCGCGCCGGAGCGCAGATGGTCAAGATCGAAGGCGGCGCCTGGGCGGCGGCGCCGATCGCGCAGCTGGTCGAGCGCGGCATCCCGGTGTGCGCGCACCTGGGGCTGACGCCGCAATCGGTGCATCAACTGGGCGGCTACCGCGTGCAGGGCCGCGACGAGGCCGCCGCCGACAAGCTGCTCGCCGACGCGCTGGCGCTGCAAGCCGCCGGCGCCAGCCTGCTGGTGCTGGAACTGGTGCCCGCAGTGCTCGCCGCACGGGTGACGCAGGCGCTGGCGATCCCGACCATCGGCATCGGTGCCGGAGCCGACTGCGCCGGCCAGGTGCTGGTGCTGCACGACATGCTCGACGTTTTCCCCGGCCGCAAGCCGCGCTTCGTGCGCAACTTCATGGCCGGGCAGCCGAGCATCCGCGCAGCGGTCGAGGCCTACGTGGCGGCGGTCAAGGCGCGGGAGTTTCCGGCGGCGGAGCACGCGTACTGACCGGTGCGTTACCTCCGGCGGCGCCGATACAATTCGCCGCCCTCATCGCTCTGGCCTTGCCGCAATGAAAGTCGTCCACACCGTCGAAGAACTGCGCGACCAGTTGCGCGGGCAGTTGCGCATCGCCTTCGTGCCGACGATGGGCAACCTGCACGACGGCCATCTGGCGCTGATGGCGATGGCGCATCAGCACGGCGACCCCGTGGTGGCCTCGATCTTCGTCAACCGCTTGCAGTTCGGCCCTAACGAGGACTTCGACAAGTACCCGCGCACGCTGGCCGACGACATCGCCAGGCTGCAAGCGCAAAACAAGGTGTACGTGCTGTTCGCGCCCAACGAGCAGGAGCTCTACCCCGAGCCGCAGAACTACCGCGTACAGCCGCCGCAGGACCTGGGCGACATTCTGGAAGGCGAGTTCCGCCCCGGATTCTTCGTCGGCGTGACCACCGTGGTGCTGAAGCTCTTTTCCTGCGTGCAGCCGCGGGTGGCAATCTTCGGCAAGAAGGACTACCAGCAACTGATGATCGTGCGCAACATGTGCCGGCAGTTCGCGCTGCCGACCGAGATCGTGCCGCACGAGACGGTGCGCGACGCCGACGGGCTGGCGCTGTCCTCGCGCAACCGGTTTCTGAGCGAGACCGAGCGGCGCGAGGCGCCGCGCCTATACCGGCTGCTGCAACAGGTGCGCGAGCGCCTGCACCGCGGCGAGGCCGATGTCGCGCGCACCGAGCACGACGCGCAGCGCGAACTCACCGCCGCCGGCTGGAAGGTCGATTACCTGTCGGTGCGCCGCCAGCGCGACCTGAAAGCGCCCACCCACGAAGAAGTCGTCGCCCGCCTGCCGCTGGTGGCGCTGGCCGCGGCCAAGCTGGGCGCGACGCGGTTGATCGATAACCTGGAAATCTGACTTAGGCGATAATCCGCGTCCGCGCCGGGATGGCGGAACTGGTAGACGCACGGGACTCAAAATCCCGCGCTAGCAATAGCGTGCGAGTTCGATTCTCGCTCCCGGCACCAATTCTCCCCAGTGTCATGTTTGGGCGACCATTGAAACACCGGTGACAGTTTTCGTATCCGAAGCGGAATAGACTTCTCTCCGTGAAAGGGCCAGCCCCGAAAGGGGCGCCCACCACAGCCCCGCAGACCGACGCTCCACGCAAAGAGTAGGGTCTGCGGGGCTTTCCTTTCGTGCCCCGCTCGGGTGAGCTAGCGAACGGGGCCGATCTCTCTCCTCATAGTGCACCTCCGTTCTGAGCAGCCATTTGCTCGACAAACTGCACTCCCGCTGTCGTCAGCTTGTATCGCTTACGAGCTTGTCGTGCCGTTCCCTGCTTCTTCGTCTGGATGACCAACTGGGGGCGTCGGGCCATAAGAGAGTTAAACGCCAGAGTAATGTTTCCAATTCCGTGCCCGAGATGTTTGAGCTCGGAGTTGATCGACTGCGCATCAAAGTCGGGCTGTTGGCCCACAACCTGCACCCAGTACCCCATCACCAGCGCACGATCCGCCTCTGTCGACGGATCTGCCGCTGCCATAAGTTCACCAACAGTTTCGAAGCTGATCGCGGTCGGCGCCGATGAAGTGATGACTCGGTCCTGCGAAGGCAAAACTCCTGACGACCGGTTGGCAGATGGAACGTCCCGCGCGATGCCGAGCAACTCGCCCGCCCATGCTAAGGCCCTGCCCTGCTCGTCCGGCGATTGAAGCTCGCGAAGAATTTCTACCAAGCGGCGAACCGCATCTAGCGCTTTGAGTGGGTCCGGGGAGGAAGGGGAGCTCGGCTCGGCCATCGTTTTCTCCTGATTGATAAGGCGATTATGCATGTCGAATCAAAATACGTCAATACCAAGGCGAAATGATCCTGACTTATTGATTTCTCGGGGCCGCCGCCCACGGCGGCTAACCGCACGCCTCCGACAGAGCGTAAGCCGCTGCGCGATGCCTAAACTTTGTGGTCAACTCCGCCGAAAGGCTCGGCGGGGCGACGGTCCGCTTAGCGGGCGGCCGCCCGGTTAGACGACAGCCGTAACTCCAGACAGAAGACAGCCGTGGTTACTGAACTCACCTTGTCCGACTTCGACTACGACCTGCCGTCGGAGTTGATCGCGCAGCAGCCGCTGCCCGAGCGTTCGGCGAGCCGGCTGCTGCACGTCGCGCCGGATCGGCTGAGCGACCTGGTCTTCACCGATGTCGAGCGGCTGCTCACCCCCGGCGACTTGCTGGTGTTCAACGACACGCGGGTGATCCGCGCGCGACTGCTGGGGCGCAAGCCGAGCGGCGGGCGGGTCGAAGTGCTGGTCGAGCGGATCGTCGCACCTACGCGCGCGCTGGCGCTGGTGCGCACCAGCCACACGCCGAGAGTCGGGCAGGTGTTCGTCTTCGGCGAGGGCGGCGCGCCGACGACGGCCACGGTGCGCGGCCGGCAAGACGACTTCTTCGAGCTTGAGTTCGCGCGCGACGTGCTCGCCACGCTCGATGCGCACGGCCACGTGCCACTGCCGCCGTACATCGCGCATGCGGATACCGCACTGGACGCCGAGCGCTACCAGACCGTCTACGCCACCCAGCCCGGTGCGGTGGCGGCCCCCACCGCCGGGCTGCATTTCACCGAGACACTGCTGGCACGGCTGCGCGAACGCGGCGTGCGCACCGCGAGCCTGACGTTGCACGTCGGCGCCGGCACCTTTCAACCGGTGCGGGTCGAGCGCATCCGCGACCACGTCATGCACAGCGAGTGGTACGAGATCCCGTCCGCGACCGCCGAGGCCGTCGCGACCACGCGCGCGGGCGGCAGTCGCATCGTCGCGGTGGGCACCACCAGCTTGCGCGCGCTGGAGTCCGCCGCGCGCGAGGACGGCAGCGTCGCCGCCGGCACCCGCGACACGGCCCTCTTCATCACGCCGGGCTTCCGCTTCCGCGTGGTCGACCGGTTGATCACCAACTTCCACCTGCCGCGCTCCACGCTGCTGATGCTGGCGTCCGCCTTTGCCGGCCTTGATCGCATCCGCAGCGCCTACGCACACGCGGTGGCGCAGCGCTACCGCTTCTTCAGCTACGGCGATGCGATGCTGCTGGAGCGTGCGCGATGAGCATGAGCTTCGAGCTTCTCGCCACCGACAACGGCGCCCGCCGCGGCCGGCTGCATCTGGCGCACGGCACGGTGGAAACACCGATCTTCATGCCGGTGGGCACCTACGGCACGGTCAAGGCGATGCTGCCGGCAGAGCTGGAGTCGCTCGGCGCGCAGATCGTGCTCGGTAACACTTTTCACCTGTGGCTGCGGCCGAGCCTGGACGTGGTCGCCAAGCACGCGGGGTTGCACCGCTTCATGGGCTGGACGCAGCCGATCCTCACCGACTCGGGCGGCTTTCAGGTGTTTTCGCTGGGTGCGTTGCGCAAGCTGTCGGAAGACGGCGTGCGCTTCGCCTCGCCGGTCAACGGCGACCGGCTGCTGCTGACGCCCGAGGAGTCGATGCGCATCCAGACCGTGCTCGACTCCGACATCGCGATGATCTTCGACGAGTGCACGCCGTACGAGATCGACGGCCGGCCGGCCACGCATGCGCAGGCGGCGGAGTCGATGCGGCTGTCGCTGCGCTGGGCACGGCGCTCGCGCGCGGAGTTCGACCGCCTCGGCAACGGCAATGCCCTCTTCGGCATCGTGCAGGGCGGGATGTACGAAGACTTGCGCGACGAGTCGGCCGCGGGCCTCACCGACATCGGCTTTGCCGGCTACGCGATCGGCGGGCTGTCGGTGGGCGAACCCAAGGCCGAGATGCAGCGCGTGCTGGCGCACAGCGCGCCACGGCTGCCGGCGGACAAGCCGCGCTACCTGATGGGCGTGGGCACGCCGGAAGACCTGTTGGACGGCATTGCCGCCGGCATCGACATGTTCGACTGCGTGCTGCCCACGCGCAACGCGCGCAACGGGTGGCTCTTCACGCGCTGGGGCGACTTGAAGATCCGCAACGCCCGCTACAAGGACGACACGCGCCCGCTGGACTCCACCTGCGGCTGCGCCACCTGCCGCGGCTTCACCCGCGCGTACCTGCACCACTTGCAGCGCGTCAACGAGATCGTCGGCGCGCGGTTGAACACGATCCACAACCTGCACTACTACCTCGACCTGATGCGGCAGGCGCGCTCGGCCATCGAGGGCGGCACCTGGGCCGGGTTTGCCGCTCGCGTGCGCGCCGACCGCGCCCGCGGCCCGGACTAACCCGCAGGGCGCGGCACTGAGGGCGCTGCCTATAATCCGCCGCTTTCCGCAAGCGGGGTGCCCTCCGGCGCACCGCGCATCGCCAACCCCAGCCGCGGCGCTCCCTGCCGCCCGAGGATCACCCGATGTTTTTCATCTCCAACGCCTACGCGCAAGCCGCGCCGGCCGCCGCGCCCGAGCAGAGCTTTATGCTGATCCTGATGATGGTCGTGCTGTTCGTGGTCTTCTACTTCCTGCTGATCCGCCCGCAGGTCAAGCGCCAGAAGGAGCAGAAGGCGCTGGTCGAAAGCCTGAACAAGGGCGACGAAGTGCTGACCGCCGGCGGCATCGTCGGCAAGATCACCGATCTCACCGACCAGTACATGACGCTGCAAGTGGCGAGCGTGGACAACAAGCCGGTGGAAATCTCCATGCAGCGCGCCGCCGTGCAGACTTTGCTGCCCAAAGGGACGATGAAGTCGATCTGAGCGCGCAATGAATCGCTACGCCCTCTGGAAGTACCTGGTCATCGCCGTCGCGCTCTTTTTCGGCGCGCTGTACACGGCGCCGAATTTTTTCGGCGAGTCGCCGGCGGTGCAGGTGTCGTCGCAGAAGGCGACGGTCAAGATCGACCCCGGCACGCTGGCCCGCGTGCAGGACGTCCTCAAGGCCGACAACATCGCCGCCCAGGGGGTGTTCTTCGAGCAGTTGGGCTTGAACGCGACGGTGCGCGCGCGCTTTGCCGACACCGACACGCAAATCAAGGCCAAGGATGCGTTACAGCGGGCGCTCAACCCCGATCCGGCCGACCCCACCTACGTGGTGGCGCTGAACCTCGTGTCCAACACGCCGCGCTGGATGGCCAATCTGCGCGCGCTGCCGATGTACCTCGGCCTCGACCTGCGCGGGGGCGTCTACTTCCTCCTGGAAGTGGACATGAAAGCGGCGATCGAAAAGCGCGTCGAGTCGGTCGCCGGCGATCTGCGCACGCTGCTGCGCGAGAAGAACGTCCGCCACGGCGGCATCACCCGCAACGGCGCGCAGATCGAGATTCGTTTTCGCGACGTTGAGACGCGCGAGCGCGCGAGCGGCGCGATCCGCGATGCCAACCGCGATCTGCAACTGCGCGAAGACGGCGCCGGCAGCGACCTGCTGCTGATCGCCACGCTGGCCCCGTCGGCGGTGCAGCAGGTGCAGGAGTACGCGCTGAAGCAGAACATCGGCACGCTGCATAACCGCGTCAACGAACTCGGCGTGGCCGAGCCGACCATCCAGCAGCAGGGCGCCAACCGCATCGTCGTGCAACTGCCGGGCGTGCAGGACACGGCCAAGGCCAAGGAACTGCTGGGCCGCACCGCCACGCTGGAGATGCGGATGGTCGAAGACAGCGCCGAGGCACTGGCCGCGCTCGGCGCCGGCGCTGTGCCGTTCGGCACCGAGCGCTTCCTCGACCGCAATGGGCAGCCGCTGCTGGTCAAGCGGCAGGTGATCGTCACGGGCGACAACCTGACCGACGCGCAGGCCGGCTTCGACTCGCAGACGCAGGAGCCGGCGGTGCACCTGACGGTGGACGCCAAAGGCGCACGGATCATCCGCGACGTGTCGCGCGAGAACGTGGGCAAGCGCATGGCGATCCTGCTCTTCGAGAAGGGCAAGGGCGAGGTGGTGACCGCACCGGTGATCCGTTCCGAACTCGGCGCACGCTTCCAGATCACCGGCCGGATGACATCGCAGGAGGCGAGCGACACGGCGCTGCTGCTGCGCGCCGGCTCGCTCGCCGCGCCGATGGAAATCATCGAAGAGCGCACCATCGGCCCGTCGCTCGGCGCCGACAACATCAAGCGCGGCTTCAACTCCACGCTGTACGGTTTCCTGGCGATCGCCGTGTTCATGATCCTGTACTACGGCGTCTTCGGCCTGATCTCGGTGGCGGCGCTGTCGGCCAACGTGATGCTGCTGATCGCACTGCTGTCGCTGCTGCAGGCCACACTGACGCTGCCCGGCATTGCGGCCATTGCGCTCACGCTCGGCATGGCGATCGACGCCAACGTGCTGATCAACGAACGCGTGCGCGAAGAACTGCGCAACGGCCGCCCGCCGCAGCAAGCGATCTCCGAGGGCTACGACAAGGCGTTTGCCACGATTCTCGATTCCAACGTCACCACGCTGATCGCCGGCGTGGCGCTGCTGCTCTTCGGCAGCGGGCCGGTGCGCGGCTTTGCGGTGGTGCATTGCCTGGGCATCTTGACCTCGATCTTCAGCGCAGTGTTCGTTTCGCGCGCGCTGGTCAATCTGGTGTACGGCTACCGGCACCGCTTGACCAAGGTTTCGATCGGGCAGGTCTGGCGGCCGGGGACGGACAAGGCGTCGGCACCGGCGAAGTAGGGTTTGAGTTCCCTCCTGCTGGCGCGGGAGGGTCAGGGTGGGGGCGGCGATCTGCCGTGTTCGTCCCCCCACCCCTTTCCCCTACCCCCGCAAGCGGAGGAGGGGAAAAGGTCGGGCGCTCGCCGCGAGGCGCGCGCAATGTGAGGAGCCATGGAGTTTTTCCGCATCCGCAGCACGATTCCGTTCATGCGGTATTCGCTGATCCTGAACGCGATCTCGCTGATCTCGTTCCTGATCGCGATTGCCTTTCTCGTCTTTCGCGGGTTGAACCTGTCGGTGGAGTTCACCGGCGGCACGGTGATGGAGGTGAGCTACGCCCAGCCGGCCGACCTGGAGAAGATCCGCGGCGCCATCGAGGCCAAGGGCTGGGGCGAGTTCCAGGTACAGAACTTCGGCACCTCACGCGACGTGCTGATCCGGCTGCCGACGGTGGAGGGTTTCGAGTCCGGCCAGCAGGCCGAACGGGTGATGGCCACGTTGAAGGCGCAGGATGCGTCGGCCGAACTGCGGCGGGTCGAGGTGGTCGGCCCCGCGGTCGGCGAAGAACTGGCCTACGACGGGGCGGTGGCGCTGTTGGTGGTGGTGATCGGCATCATGATTTACCTCGCCTTCCGCTTCGAGTGGAAGTTCGCGGTCGCCGCCATCGTCGCCAACCTGCACGACGTGGTGCTGGTCATCGGCATGTTTGCGATCTTCGGCTGGGAGTTCTCGCTGCCGGTGCTGGCCGCGGTGCTGGCGGTGCTGGGCTACTCGGTCAACGAGTCGGTAATCATCTTCGACCGCGTGCGCGAGCACTTCAAGAAGTACCGCAAGATGAGCACGGTCGAAGTCATCGACTCGGCCATCACCGCCACCATCAGCCGCACCATCATCACCCATGGCTCGACGCTGTGCATGACGCTGGCGATGCTCTTCTTCGGCGGCCCGGCGCTGCACTACTTTGCGCTGGCGCTGACCATCGGCATTTTCTTCGGCATCTACTCGTCGGTGTTCGTCGCAGCGGCGATTGCGATGTACCTCGGCGTGAAGCGCGAAGACCTGATCAAGCCGGTCAAGAAGGAAGAGCAGCAAGTGGTGCCGTAGGGCGGTTGTCTGTCGACTGTTCTCTGTTGAATGTTGGTTGTGAGCGAGCGCGCGGGCCCGGCGCCCCCACCCCTACCCTCCCCCGCAAGCGGGGGAGGGAGTGTTTCCAGCGGCCACCGCGTCTGGGACCTGCCCACGCGCCTGTTCCACTGGTCGCTGCTCGCCTGCGTCGTCGGCGCCTTCACCAGTGCCAAGATCGGCGGCAACGCGATGGTCTGGCACATGCGCTTTGGCTACGCGGCGCTGGCGCTGGTGTTGTTCCGCATCCTCTGGGGCCTGGCCGGCGACCACCATGCGCGCTTTGCGAGTTTCGTGCGCGGACCGCGCGCGGTGCTCGCTTACCTGCGCGGGCAGGCGGCGCACGGCGGCGGCCACAATCCAGCCGGCGGCTGGTCGGTGCTGGCGATGCTGCTCGTGCTGGCAACGCAGGCTTCCACCGGGCTTTTTGCCAGCGACGACATCGCCACCGAAGGGCCGCTCGCCAAGCTTGTCTCCGGCGCCTGGGTGTCCTGGGCCACGCGCATCCATCACTGGAACGAGAATGTCATCCTCGCGCTGGTGGCGCTGCATGTGCTGGCGATCGTCTTCTATGCGGTGTTCAAGCGCGACAACCTCGTGCGACCGATGATCGTCGGCGACCGGCCCGTGCCGGTGGCGCCGCCGGCACGCGACGACGCGGCGATCCGCATCCGCGCGGCGATCCTCGCCGGCGCCAGCGCGGCGCTGGTCGGCTACGTGGTCACGCTGTAGCCCGCCCCAATGCAAAGGGCCGCCGACGGCGGCCCTTTGCTTGTGCTGCGGCGCCGTTTACTTGGCGCGGTAGTCGTCGTGGCAGGCCTTGCAGCTCTGCCCGACCGCGCCGAAGGCAGCCTGGAGCGCCTTGACGTCGCCGCCCTTGGCGGCGACGTTCAGCTTGGCTACCTCTTCGTTCATCTTCTTCGACAGCGCCGCAACCTTGGGGCCGTCGAGGAACAGTTCCGGCTTGGCCTTGGTCGGCGGAACGCCGCCGGTTTCCGAGCCCGGCACGAAGCCCTCGCCCGCCAGCGGCGCCACCGACGCCAACACCGCGGCGGCCGACTGGATCGTCGCCACGTTCGGTTTGTCGGCCTTCAGCTGGGCGTTGATGCGGCCCATCTGCGCGCCCATGATGACGAACACCGACTGGCGGTAGCGGATCGCATCCTCGCCCTTGGCGAATTGGGCGTGCGCGGGTGCGGCGGCCAGAGCGGCGGCAAGCGAAAAAGCGGCAACGAACTTATGCATTGGCGTGTCCTAGGAAAAGGGGTGATCGAAACAAGACGAACCGATTATCTCAGCAGCGCCGTGCCAGCTCGGCCGCCTTGCCGATGTAGCTCGCCGGCGTCAACGTCAGCAGCGCGTCGCGCGCCTCGGTCGGGATCGGCAGCGCGGCGACAAACTCACGCAGCGCCTCGCGCGCAATGCCGCGGCCGCGCGTCAGTCGCTTCAACTGGTCGTAGGGGTCGGGCAGACCGTAGCGGCGCATCACCGTTTGCACCGGCTCGGCCAGCACTTCCCAGGCGTCCTCCAGATCGGCAGCGAGCCGCTCCTCGTTGACCACCAACTTGCCCAACCCGCGCAGGCAGGCCTCGTAGGCGATCAGGCTGTAGCCAAAGGCCACACCCAGGTTGCGCAGCACGGTGGAGTCGGTCAGATCGCGCTGCCAGCGCGACACCGGGAGTTTGTCGGCGAGATGCCGCAGCAGCGCGTTGGCGAGGCCCAGGTTGCCCTCGGAATTCTCGAAGTCGATCGGATTGATCTTGTGCGGCATCGTCGAGGATCCTACCTCGCCCTCGCGCAGCTTTTGCCTGAAGTAGCCCAGCGCGATGTAGCCCCACAGGTCGCGGTCCAAATCCAGTAGGACCGTGTTGGCGCGGGCGATGGCATCGAAGATCTGCGCCATGCCGTCGTGCGGCTCGATCTGGATCGTGTGCGTATTGAAGGCGAGGCCCAGGCCCTCAACCAGCCTCCGCGCGAAAGCCTCCCAGTCCACCTCCGGGTAAGCGGCCAGATGCGCGTTGTAGTTTCCCACCGCGCCATTCATCTTGGCCGGCAGCGGCACCGCTTCGATGGTCTCGATCGCCAGCGCCAACCGCACCGCCACGTTGGCGAACTCCTTGCCCACCGTGGTCGGCGTGGCCGGCTGCCCATGCGTGCGCGCCAGCATCGGCACGGCAGCGTTCGCATGGGCCAATGCGCGCAACTCGGCGTGAATCGCGCGCAGCCGCGCCAGCAGCACGGCGCGACCGTCGGCGAGCATCAGTCCGTGGGCGACATTGTTGATGTCTTCCGAGGTGCAGGCAAAGTGGATGAACTCGGCGGCCTTCGCCAGTTCGGGCACCGTCGCCGTGCGGCGGCGGATGAAGTACTCGACCGCCTTGACGTCGTGATTGGTCTCGCGCTCGATCGCCTTGATTTCTTCGCAGTCCACCGGCGTGAACTCTGCCGCCAACGCCCGCAACCGCTCGACGGCCGCGGCAGGCAGCGGCGCAAACTCCCGCAGCCCGAGCGTGGACAAACCGAGCAGCCACTCGACCTCTACCCGCAACCGCGCGCGCATGAACGCGAACTCGGAGAACACCGCGCGCAGCGGCGCGGCCTGCCGCGCGTAGCGGCCGTCGAGCGGAGAGACGGCCGTCAAGGCGGACAGGGGCAGGTCGGCTGCGTGCATGGACATTGCTCAAGCGACAGATCGAATGCGGCGCGAAGCCTAGCATCGGCGCACTGCGCCGGGCCGCTTGCGCGGCGGTCGGCGGCAGGCCCGTCGCTATACTGGCTGCGGCTCTTTTTCGGTGGCTCGACTCCTCTCCGTGTCAAAAAAATCGCTTCGCCTGATCGGCTCGCTCACCAGCCCCTACGTGCGCAAAGTGCGCATCGTGATGGCCGAGAAGCGCATCGACTGCCAGCTCGAACTCGAAGACGTGTGGGCGCCGGACTCGGCGATCCAGCAGCTGAACCCGCTCGGCAAGGTGCCGTGCCTGATCATGGAAGACGGCGGCGCGTTGTTCGACTCGCGGGTGATCGTCGAATACCTGGACACCGCCACCCCGGTGACCAAGCTGATCCCCGCCAACGGCCGCGAGCGCGCCGAGGTGCGCACTTGGGAGGCGCTGGGCGACGGCATCGTGGATGCGGCCATCCTCGTCCGGCTTGAGCAGACGCAGCGCCCGCCCGAGCAGCAGTCGGCCAAGTGGATCGAGCGGCAGCTGGGCAAGATTCACGCAGGGTTGAAGGCCGCCAGCCAGGGACTCGGCGACAAGCCCTGGTGCAATGGGCAGGCGTACTCGCTGGCCGATATCGCTATCGGCTGTGCGCTCGGTTACCTGGCCTTCCGCTTCCCGCAGATCGACTGGCGGCGCGAGTATCCGAACCTCGCCGAGCTTTACGACAAGCTCGCTGCGCGGGCGTCGTTTCAAGAGACCGTGCCGCCAGGAGCGTGATCCTGGGTGCCGTTGCGGGCCGCAGGCCGGAAGTCGCGGCGCGTCGCCGCAAGAGATTTCTCGCTGCGCTCGGAACGACGGCGGGCCAGCGGCCCCACGGCGATCAATCGCTGAAAACCGGACTCGTCGCTCCGAGTCAGAGGCGAGGAATCTCAGGGCGGCACGAGCAAGGTTCCTCGCTGCGCCCGGAATGACGACTACCCTCGTGGGGTCGACGCAGCACGAGCGGCGATTCGTCGCGCCGCTCGGCCGCTACCAGGCCGAGGTGCGGGCAAGGAATCTCCCGGCGCCGCGCTCATCCGGCGACGAAGCTGCCGCTCTTGCCGCCGTGCTTTTCGCGCAGTTGCACCGCCTCGATCGTCATGCCGCGGTCGGCCGCCTTGCACATGTCGTAGATGGTGAGCAGGCCGATCTGCACCGCGGTGAGCGCCTCCATCTCCACCCCGGTGCGGCCAAGCGTTTCGGCCTGCACGGTGCACTCGACGGCGCACGCTGCCTCGTCGAGCGCGAAGTCCACCGCCACCCGCGTCAGCGCCAGCGGATGGCATAGCGGGATCAACTCACTCGTTTTCTTGGCGGCCTGGATCGCGGCGATGCGCGCCACCCCCAGCACGTCGCCCTTGGCGGCGGTGCCGGCGCGGATCAACGCCAGGGTGGCCGGCTGCATGCGGATGCGTCCGCTCGCCACCGCCACGCGGCGCGTCTCGTCCTTGCCGCCGACATCGACCATGTGGGCGGCGCCAGCGGAGTCGAAGTGAGTCAGTTCGCTCATGTAACGAGGCATTGCGCGCGGAACTTTCGCGACGGGTCGGCGACTATCATACAAATCGATCTCCTGCGCGCGGCGCCGATTGCCGTGAATCCTCTCCTCCGCCTTCTGCCGACCCTCGCGGTCGCCTGCGCGCTGACCCTGCCGGCAGGGCCGGCAGCGCAGGCGCAGCCGATCGAACTGCCGGCCCTGGGCGATGCCTCGGCCGACGATCTGTCTCTCGCCAACGAGCGCAAGCTGGGCGAGCAGATCATGCGTCAGATCCGCCGCGACAAGGCCTACCTGCCCGACCCGGACACGCTCGAGTACCTGAACAATCTCGGCTATCGGCTGGTGGCGGCCAGCCCGGCGCGGCACATGGACTTCACCTTCTTTGCCATCCGCGATCCGACGCTGAACGCCTTTGCCCTGCCGGGCGGCTTCATCGGCATGCACACCGGCTTGATCATCGCCTCGCAGAGCGAGTCGGAGCTCGCCTCGGTGCTGGCGCACGAAATCGGCCACGTCGATCAGCGCCACATTGCCCGCATGCTGAGCAACCAGAAGGACTCGGTGGCGATCACCATCGGCACCTTGCTGCTGGCCTTGCTCGCTTCGCGCTACGGCGGCAATTCCAGCAGCGACCTGGCGCAGGCCGCCATCCTCGGCGGGCAGTCGCTCGCCTTGCAGCAACAGCTGAGCTTCAGCCGCGACGCCGAGCGCGAGGCCGATCGCGTCGGCTTTCAAAGCCTGACCGCGGCCGGCTACGACCCGCGCGGGATGGCCGACTTCTTCACCCGCCTGCAGCAGGGCACGCGCATCTACGAAAGTGCGGCGCCGGCCTATCTGCGCACGCACCCGATGACCGTCGAGCGCATCGCCGACATGCAGAACCGCCTCCAGGGCACGAGCTACAAGCCGCGGCCGGACAGCCTCGATTTTCATCTGGTGCGGGCCAGGCTGCGCGTGCTGCAGGACGACACGGTGCAGGGCTGGCGCGATGCGCGCGAACACTTCGACAGCCAGTTGCGCAGTCGCGCCGCGGCCTCCGAAACGGCGGCCCGCTATGGGCTGGCGCTGGCCACCTTGCGACTGAACCAGCCCGAGCAGGCCTACACGCTGGCGCAGGCAGCACGCAAGTCCACCCGCGAGTCGGCGCCGATGCTGGACAAGCTGGTGGCCGAAGCGCGCTTCGCCGCCGCCGGCGCCAACGAGGCCGAGCGGCTGGCCGCCATCCAGATGGCGCGCGACGCGACCCAGCGCTATCCGTTGTCGCGACTGACCGCGCTCACCTACGTCGACCTGCTGCAACAGGACGGCCAGCACGAAGCCGCGGTCGCCTTCATGCGCGAGCAGTTGGCGATCTCCCGCAGCGACACGACCTTTTACAGCCTCGTGGCGCGCAGCTACGCGGAGCTGGGCAAGAAAAGCCTGCACCACCAAGCGGTGGCGGAGGCTTACCTGCTGCTGGGCGTCACCCCGGCGGCGCTGGAACAACTGACGCGGGCGCGCGCCGCGGCCGATGCCGACTACTACACGATGTCCGAGATCGACGCCCGCTGGCGCCAGGTTCAGCAGCAGTGGCGCGAGGAGCAGGAGCGCCTGGGGCGGATACCGCCGTCCGGCGACGGCCAGAAGCCCGACCGCTCGCGTCCGCAGTAACGCCGCGGCACGCCGCCGCGCGCGGATCGGCGACAATTCGCCCTTTGCCGCTTCTGCCCGTTGCAATGGATACCCTCGCGTCCGCGCCCGCCGATGCCGTTCCCGGCATTGCTACGCCACCGTCGCCGATCGAAGCCGACGCCGTGATCGTCGGCGCCGGACCGGTCGGACTGTTTCAGGTGTTCGAGCTCGGCCTGCTGGAGATCAAGGCGCACGTAGTGGACACCCTGCCCTATGTCGGTGGCCAGTGCGTCGAGCTCTATCCGGACAAGCCGATTTACGACATCCCGGCGGTGCCGGTTTGCACCGGGCAGGAACTGACCGACAACCTGCTAAAGCAGATCGAGCCCTTCGGCGCGCAGTTCCACCTCGGCCAGGAGGTCAGTGTGATCGAGCGCCGCGGCGATCGCTTCTATCTGGAAACCGCGCGCGGCGCCACGTTCCTGACCAAGACCGTGTTCGTCGCCGCCGGCGTGGGCGCCTTCCGCCCGCGCACGCTCAACGTCGCCGGCATCGACAAGTTCGAAGGCACGCAGCTGTTTTATCGCGTCAAGGATCCGACCGCGTTCCACGGCAAGAACCTGGTGATCTGCGGCGGCGGCGACTCGGCGCTCGACTGGGCGTTGAACCTGGTCGGCCAGGCGGAGAGCGTGATCCTGCTGCACCGCAGAGACGGCTTTCGCGCCGCGCCGGCGTCGGTGGCCAAGATGCAGGCGTTGTGCGAGCAGTTGGAAATGCAGTTGCTGGTCGGGCAGATCACCGGCTTCGAGGAAGCTGACGGGCGGCTCACCGAAGTGCGCGTCACCGCGCTCGATGGCGTCACGCGCCGCGTGCCGCTCGATGCGCTGCTGGTGTTCTACGGCCTGTCGCCCAAGCTCGGGCCGATCGCCCACTGGGGCCTGGCGCTCGAGCGCAAGCAGATCGTGGTGGACACCGAGAAGTTCGAGACCAGCGAGCCGGGCATCTTTGCGGTGGGCGACATCAACATCTACCCCGGCAAAAAGAAGCTGATTCTTTCCGGCTTCCACGAGGCCGCGCTGGCCGCCTTCGGTGCCACCAGGTACGTGTTCCCCGAGAAAAAGGTGTATCTGCAATACACCACCACCAGCCCCAAGCTGCACAAGGTGCTGGGGGTGGAGTCGCCGGTGTTCGACTGAAATCTGGCGACGACTTCCGCACCGCCGCCAGCCGCGCGACTACCGGTTCATCCAACCAATCGCCGTCGGCAACCAGGTCGCAATCGCCGGGAAGAGCAGCACGATGATCACGGCGCCCAACTGGATCCAGATGAACGGCCACACGCCGCGGTGAATCTCGCGCGTCTGCACCGCTGCCGGCGCCACTCCGCGGAAGAAGAACAGCGACCAGCCTACCGGCGGCGTCAGAAACGACGTCTGCATCATGATGCAGATCAGTGCGGCCAGCCACACCATGTCCACGCCCTGGGCGACGAAGTACGGCAAGAACAGCGGCAGCACGATGTAGCTGATCTCCGCCCACTCGAGCAGGATGCCGGCCAGGAACAGCACGCCCATGAAAAACAGGATGTCGGTGGTCGTGCCGCCGGGAATGAGGGCGAAGAGATCCTGGATCAGCCGCTCGCCGCCCAGCCCGCGGAAGGCGAGGCTGAAGGCCTGCGCGGTCATGATGACGAAGAAGATCATCGCACTGGTGGTCATCGTGTCGAGCGCCGTCTCGCGCAGGACCTTGAGGCTCAGCCGGCGGCTGGCGGCGACGATCAACAGGCTGCCCAGTGCACCGATGGCGGCGGCCTCGGTCGGTGCGGCGATCCCGCCCATGATCGAGCCGAGCACGGCCAGCACCAGCAGCAGGGCCGGCGCCACCCCCTTGAACAGGCGTATCCACAACGCGCCGCGCGTTAACGCATCGCGCTCGGCCTGCGGGATCGGCGGCGCCTTGGACGGGTTGCGCCAGGCAAAGATCAGGATGTAGACGATGTACAGCCCGGCCAGCATCAGACCGGGCAGCAGCGCCGCGGCGAACAGCGTGCCGACCGATTCGTTCATGATCTCGGCCAGCAGCAGCAGCACGAGGCTGGGCGGGATGATCTGGCCCAGCGTGCCGCTGGCGCAGATGGTGCCGGCGGCCAGCGCATGGTCGTAGCGGTACTTGAGCAGCGTGGGCAGCGCGATCATGCCCAGCAGCACGATGGTGGCGCCGACGATGCCGGTGGTCGCCCCCATGATCACGCCGAAGACGATGATCCCCACCGCCATGCCGCCGGGCAGCCGGCCGGCCAGATGGCCCATCACCTCGAGCATGTCGTGGCCGAGGCGGGACTTCTCCAGCATCACACCCATGAAGACGAACATCGGCAGCGCCAGCAGCGAGTAGTCGGTGGCCACCCCGTAGATGCGCGCCGGCAGCAGGCTGAAGAGCCCGGTGCCGAAGCCGATGAAGCCGAAGACGAGGCCGGCCGCCGCCGCCGAGTAGGCCACCGGCACGCCAATCAGCAACAGCGCCACGAAGGCGCCGAGCATCAGCAGCGGCAGGACTTCAGGCGCCATGGGCCGCTCCCGGCTCGCGCCCGGCGAGCCGCGCCGCGGTGCGGATCACCGTGCTCACCGCCGTCAGCGCCAGCAACGCATAGCCGGACACCACCAGCGACTTCACCGCCCAGCGCCAGGGCAGGCCGCCGGGGTCGGGCGACACCTCCGCCAGCGACCACGAATGGCGCACGAAGCTCCAGCCGAGCCAGCAGACGAAGAGCGAGAACGGCAGCATCACCAGCAGCGCGGTGAGAAACTCGATCCACAGCTTGGTGCGCTCGCGGTAGGACTGGTAGAAGAGATCCACGCGCACCGGTGTTGCGCGCAGTTGCATGCGCGCGATGCCCCATAACGCGACCAACGCCAGCAGGTGCCACTCCAGCTCTTGCAACCAGACGGTGGAGGCGTTGAAGAAGTAGCGGGCCAGCGTGTTGCCGCTGATCAACAGCACCATGGCAAAGACGATCCACGCGGCAAACAGGCCAACGCGGTCGACCAGCGCATCGGCAAGGTCGGCGAACTTGAACAGCAGCTTGGTCATGGCCCGGACCTGCGGGCGGCGCAGCCGGCCGCGCGCGGTGGGTGCAGCGGAAAACTCATTCCAATTCCATTTCAATCAGCCAACAACGGACATCATTCCCGCGCAAGCGGGAATCCATACGGCCTTGCGATACCGCTGGGTTCCCGCTTGCGCGGGCACGACGGAGATGAGCCGAGTCGCTTTGGAAACGGAATCACGCGCGCGAACGCACCAGGAAGGCTTCTTCGCTGATCTCCGACCAGCGATCGTGCTTGCGCTTGAACGCAAAGAAGGAGTCGTGCACCTTTTTGGTCATCGGATCCTTCGACGCGGTGTCGGTCAGCACCTCGATCGAGGTCTTGCGCAACGCGGCGATCACGTCGTCGGGCAGTTGGCGCACCACCACCTTGTCGCGGTTGACGAGCTGGTCGAGCGCATCGGCGTTGCGCGCTTCGAGCAGGAAAAGCCCTTCCTGGTTGGTCGCATCGGCCGCGGCGCGCACGATTTCCTTGAGGTCGGGCGGCAAGCCGTCCCAGAGCTTGCGCTGGATGACGATCTCCGAGACGGTGCTCGGCTCGTGCCAGCCGCTGGCGTAGTAGTTCTTGGCGGCGTTTTGCAGGCCGAGGCGGGCATCGAGGAACGGGCCGACGAACTCCGCCGCGTCGATCACGCCACGCTCCAGCGCCGGGAAGATTTCACCGCCGGGCAACTGGCGCACCTCCACGCCGAGCGAGGCGTAGATGCGGCCGGCGAGCCCGGGGATGCGCATCTTCACCCCCTTGAGGTCGGACACGCTGCGGATTTCCTTTTTGAACCAGCCGGTCATCTGCACGCCCGAGCAGCCGGCGGCAAACGGCATCACGTTCAGCGGCCGGTAGGCCTCTTCCCACAATTCCTTGCCGCCGCCGAACTGCAACCACGAGTAGTGGCCGAGGAAGCTCATGCCGAAGGGCACGGTGGCGAAGTACTGGGCAGCGAAGGTCTTCCCGCTCCAGAAGTAAGAGACCCCGTGGTTCATCTCGACCGAGCCGTTGGACACCGCATCGAAGCCCTCGAAGGCCGGCAGCAGCTCGCCCGCGGCAAAGACCTGGATCTTGATGCGGCCGTTGGACATCTTGTCGCAGCGGTCGGCAAATGCCGCCGCGCTGCCCGGCCCCACCTGGTAGAAGGGCAGGCCGGCGGGCCAGGTGGTGGTCATGCGCCAGCGGAAGTTCTGCTGGGCACGGGCGATCATGGGCACGGACAGGGCAGCAGCACCGGCGGCCGCGGCCCCGGTGACGAACTGGCGGCGTTGCATGGGACGATCTCCTTGGTTGGTTATCGGAATGGCGCAGAACTTTCAGGCCATTCCCGCCAAGCAAGGGCTGTGCCACTTTGTCCAGGACAAATCGCGGGGGCGGCAGCGGCGCGGTCCGCGGCGACCCAACCTACTCGCGGAGCCTGGAAAAAGCGCCCTCCCAAAACGCAAAAGCCGTCGGCGGGCGACGGCTTGGCAAGAGTGGTGGAGACGAGGAGGATCGAACTCCCGACCTTCGCATTGCGAACGCGACGCTCTCCCAGCTGAGCTACGTCCCCACGAAAACGGCGCGAATTGTAGCGCGGTCTAGACTGCCGACACGGAGGCCTCCATGCGCTACACGACCGAGTTTTGCGAGCGCGAGTACAACGCCCGCGCCGCGATCCCCGAGCATCCGCAGATCTTCGCCCGCTGGGCCGCGCAGGCGGCCGCGGTGCGGGCCGCGCGGCCCTGCCAGCTCGATCTGCGCTACGGCGCGGCGGCGGCGGAGTCGCTCGATCTTTTTCCCGCCGAGCGCGCCGGCGCGCCGCTGCTGGTCTTCATCCACGGCGGCTACTGGCGCTCGCTCGACAAGGCGGACTTTTCATGGCTGGCGCCGCCCTACGTCGATCACGGCGTGGCGGTGGCGCTGCTCAACTACGGGCTGACGCCGGCCACGCCGGTGGAGGAGATCGTCCGCCAGGTGCTGCGGGCGCTCGCCTGGCTGTATCGCAACGGCGCGCGGCTGGGCTTCGACCCCGACCGGATCGTCGTTTCCGGCCACTCGGCCGGCGGCCACCTGACCGCGATGGCGATGGCCGCGCTGTGGCCGGTGTTCGCGCCCGATCTGCCGCGCGACCTGGTCAAGGGCGGGCTGGCCGTGAGCGGCCTGTACGACCTGGAGCCGCTGCGTTACGCGCCGTTCGTCAACACCGACCTCAAGCTCGACGCCGGGCGCGCGCGCACCCTGTCGCCGATCCACCTGCCGCCGGCCACCGACGCGCCGCTGGCCACCGCGGTCGGCGCGCTGGAGTCGTCGGAGTTCCGCCGCCAGAACGCACTGATCGCGCAGCATTGGCGGCGGGTCTTCCGCCGCGACGTGCCGATGCCGGGCGCCAACCACCTGACCGTGTGCGATGCGCTGGCGGACGTCGCCAGCCCGCTCTTCGACTGCGCGCTCGATTTGCTGCGCGGCGCCGGCACGGCCGGTCGCCCAAGGTAGGCCCGTCATTCCCGCGCAAGCGGGAATCCAACTGCGTTGCGAAACCGGCTGGGTTCCCGCTTCCGCGGGAACGACAACCTTGCCTAAATGACCTCGCGCTGAAACTACTGACCGCGCCAGATCACCCAGCCGGCCGCGACCACCCACGCCGCCAGGGTCAGCAGCAGGTTCTTCGGCCCGCTGTTGCGGCGGAACAAGTCCCAGTTCCAGTAGAGCACGGGCGCCCCCGGCAGCGGCGCACCGGGGATAAAGCGCCGCACGCGCGCGCAGTAGTCGGCGTAAGCGGCGCCGAAGATCCCGGCCAGGAGCCGCTCCTCGCGGCCGACGCGCGACTCCATGTAGAGCCAGTAGCCCACCGCAAACACCGCCAGCAGCCACGGCTGCCCAAGCAGCAGCAGGAAACCGGCGACGATGAAAAACCGCCCCAGGTACATCGGGTTGCGCACCATCGTGTAAGGGCCGCGGGCGGTGAGCGTGTCGTTTTTCTCCAGCGCGGCAAAGCACCAGAGCTGGATCGCCTCGCCGACCATCGACAGTGCAAAGCCCGGCAACAGCCACTCGCGCCGCGCCAGCGGCAGCAGCGCCAGCACCACCACGATCACCAGCGGCACGCGCAGTGCGACGATCGTGCGGCGCAGGCCGGGGTGGCGGAACAGGGAGCGGACGGAGTCGATCATCGGCGGCCGGGGCGGTTCTTGGAGACCCCGAAGTATCCACGCGCCGGCCACCATCGGCGCCAGCGGGTGGCTTGTTCGTAGGCGGCGGCGCGCGCGGCACCCATCGTGTCGGGTGCGCGGCGCTGCCAGTTCTTGTAGACGCCGCCCATGTCGATCGCCTCCAGCGCGGTGCGCAGCGCGCGTGGCAGCCAGCGCGTGTCGAGCGCGGCCTGAAAGTCGATCACCGCCGGCCGGCCGTCGGGACGCGCCAGCAGGTTGCTGGCACCCCGCGAGTCCAGGTGCACCAGGCCGCGCGCGTGGATCGCGCGGAACAGCGTCTCCAGCGCGGCAAAAAACTCCGGCGTCACCTGCGCCGCGGGCGCCTTGTCCAGCGTCACCCCCGGCACGAAGCGCGCGGCGATCGCGTGCGCATCGACGCGAAAGGCCTGCGCCGGCACACCGTCCAGCCCGGCCAGCCGCTGCAACGCGCGCAGCTCGCGCCCGAGGAGGAAGCGCGCCAGCGTCTGCCGCACCCACCACGAGCGGGTGGCAAAGTCCTTCACCGTCCAGTCGTGCCCGGCCACCTGCGCCTTGAGCACGACCGCATTGGCCCAACGGCCGGCGCGCAGAACTTCGCGCGGCGCGGCGGCGAGTTCCGCGCGGGTAAAGGGCGGCGCGGTGGGGGGCATCGTTCGGAGCGGGTCCTCGTGGAGACTTTGTGGCTCCTCCCCCTTCAAGGGGGCGGCTGGGTGGGGGATGGGTTTCGCAACGACCGCTGCAGACCCATCCCCACCCTTGCCCTCCCCTTGAAGGGGAGGGAAAAACAAGCCGGGGCGCAGTCTATTGCAGTGGCTACTGCGACCGGCCGTTGGCCGCCTCCAGCACCCGCAGCAGCGAACTCGTGTCGTCCATGCCCCAGCCCTGCCCCATCAGCGCATTCAACTGCTGCGCCACCAGCGCCACCACGGGCAGGCCGAGTCCCGCCTCGCGCGCCATGTCCACGATCAAGCCGTAGTCCTTGTGGTGCAGCCGCGCCTCGATGCCGGCGGCAAAGTTGCGGCTCGCCATCTTCGGGCCCATCAGGTCGAGCATGCGGCTGCCGGCAAAGCCGGAGGAGATGGCCGCGAGCATCTGCGCCGGCGCCACGCCGTTGGCGCGGGCGAACAGCATCGCCTCGGCAATGCCCTGAATGTTGACCACCTGCACGATCTGGTTGCAGGCTTTCGCCACTTGCCCCGCGCCGTGGCCGCCGACGTGCGTGATCGTCTTGCCCAGGTGGCGCAGCAGCGGGTGGGCGCGTTCGAGCACCTCGGCCTTGCCGCCGACCATCAGGGTTAGGGTCGCCTCGCGCGCGCCGCGCACGCCGCCGGAGACGGGGCAGTCGAGCATCTCGACGCCGCGCTCGGCCAGGCGCGCGGCGACGGCCTTGGTTGCGAGCGCGGAGATCGTGCTGAAGTCGAGCACCACGGTGCCCGCCGCGGCACCATGCACGACGCCCTCGGCGCCGAGTAACACCGCCTCCACGTCCGCCGTGGCGGTGACGTTGGTGCAGACGAACTCCGCGCCGCGCGCGGCTTCGGCCGGCGTGGCGCAGTCGACTGCGCCGCGATTGACAAACGGCTGCATCGCCGCCGCCCGCCGCGCGTGGACGCGCAGGTCGTAGCCCGCCGCTTGCAAATGCCCGGCCATCGCCGCGCCCATGTTGCCTAGACCGATGAAGGCGACTGTCGTCATCTGCTCCACTCCGCGTTGAAGAGAACGACGCGGTAAGCATCCGCGTCTTCGAAGGTCGCGCCACGTGCGCGCCACCAGGGGTTGAAGGCTTCGACCTCGGCGCAGCCCGCCGCGCGCATCCGCGCGACCGCGACCTGCCATTCGGCCAAGTCCGGCAAATAGAACACGAGCTGATGCTCGTGCGTCGGCGAACGAACGCCTTTCACATCAGGATGGCGCGTGAACTCCAGGTGATACGGCGCGCGCGGGTGGCCGAGAATCCAGCCGTCGAAGCCGACGTGATCGACGAAGCTCGACAGCACTTCGAAGCCCAGCCCGTCGCAGTAGAAGCGGCGCAGCGGCTCGAAGTCGAGCGTGGGGCGCGCCACGCGCAGTGTCGGCGTCATCGTGGCCTTGGCACTTGGGTGGGGGACGAACCCTCACCCGGCTGCTTCGCAGCCACCCTCTCCCGCTGATGCGGGCGAGGGTTGTTTGCTCCCCTCGCCGGCATCGGCGGGAGAGGGGCGGGGGTGAGGGTGCGTTGGTGTCGCATACGCCATTGCTGCACCAGTCACGCAATCCCCAGCGCCCGCGCGCGGGCGAGCGCCAGCGCGTGAACGTGGCGGATCGTCGGCACGTCGATCCCGGCGCGCTCGGCCAGTTCGATCACTGCGCCGACGATGGCAGCCAACTCCAGCGGCTTGCGCGCCTCCAGGTCTTGCAACATCGAAATCCTGGCCGCGCCCAACTGGCGCGCGAGGTCGATGCGCTGATCGGGCGTCATCGGCATCGGGTAACCGTAGTGGGCGGACACGGCCATGCCCTCGCGCATCGTCGTGCGGATCACGCCGAGCACGTCTTCGTCGGCGCAGATCTGGTTCATCAGGTAGCCGGTCAGCGCCGCCACCGGATTGAACGACAGGTTGCCGAGCAGCTTGACCCAGACATCGAGCCGGATGCGCATCGATGCCTCCGCCTGGAAGCCCGCTGCGGTCAGCGCCGCGCACAGCGCGCGCAGCCGCGGCGACTGACTGCCGTCCGGCTCGCCGAGGATCAGCCGCCGGCCGCCGGTGTGATGCACCTCGCCCGCCGCGCGCGCCTCGGCGGCGATGTGCACCACGCAGCCGACGATGCGCGCGCAGTCCAGCGCAGCGAACATCGTGCCCTGCGGGTCGAGCGCCTGCACGCGCTGGCCGTCGAGCGGGCCGCCCTCTTTGTAGAAGTACCACCACGGCAGCCCGTTGATGGCCGGCAGCACGACGGTGTCGGAGCCGATCAGCGGTGCAATCCGCGGCAGCATCGGCGCAATCGCATGGGCCTTGAGCCCGATCACCACCAGGTCCTGCGCCGCGAAGTCCGCGGGGTCGTCGCTGGCCGGCAGCGGCAGTGTGGCCGAGCGGCCATCGACGTAATCGACAAAGCGCAGGCCGCCCGCGCGCAGCGCCGCCAAGTGTGCGCCGCGTGCGACGAGACTGACCTCGTGCCCGGCCTGTGCCAGCCGCGCGCCCAGCGTGGCACCGATGCCGCCGGCGCCGACGATGGCGACCTTCATCCGGCCGTGGCGGCGGCGCGCGTTGCGGCGGCGGCGCGCGTCGCGACTTCGGGACGATCGTTGACCTGCGGCTTGAGCACCTCCGGCCCACGGCCGGCGGCGCGCTCGGCTCGCCACTGCGCCTTGCGCGCGGACCACTCCGCCAGCCGCGCGTGCGCGTGGCGGCTTTCTTCGAGCATGCGCATCTCCGAGGCGATCTGCGCGGTGAGTTCAAGCCGGATACCGTTGGGGTCGAAGAAGTAGATCGACTTGAAGATGTGGTGGTCGGTCACGCCGATCACCTCGACGCCGTGCTTTTCCAGCTCCGCCTTGATGCGCTCGAGGTGCTCCACCGTATCGACCCGCAGCGCCAGATGGTTGACCCATGCGGGCGTGTTGGGCGAAGGCTGCGCGGCCTCGTCGTCGCCGAGGTCGAAGAAGGCGACGCAGGAGCCGTCGCTCATCCGAAAAAAGATGTGCGTGTACGGGCAATGCTCGCCCGTGGAGGGCACGAAGTCGCTCTGGATGATGTGCCACAGCGGCAGGCCGAGGATGTCTTCGTAAAAGTTGCGCGTTTCTTCCGCGTCGCGGCAGCGGTAGGCGAAGTGATGCAGGCCGTGGATCGGGATCGCGGCGGCCGCGCGGTGGGTCGTCACGCGCGGGTCGGATTCGCGGCCTTGGGTGTCTCTGGTCATGGGTCTGACTCCTTGCTGTTGGCAGCGGCATCGTCGTGGCGCGCCGCCCCCACCCCAGCCCTCCCCCGCTGCGCAGGGGAGGGGGTTGACTCCCTCCCCTGCGCAGCGGGGGAGGGCTGGGGTGGGGACGTGAGCGCAGGCCACCGTGTAAAGTCTATTCGCGGAACACCGCCTCCAGCCGCGCCTTGTCCCACCCCGGCGCCAGCAGTTCGATGAACGAGTAGACAAACCCGCGCAGATACGCTCCGCGCTTGACCGCCAGCCGCGCCGTCTGCACACCGAACAGATGCCGGCAAGGCAGCGCCAGCAGCCCATCGCGCGCGGGGTCGGAGGCCACGCCGGCGATGATGCCGACACCCAGCCCGAGCGCCACGTAAGTCTTGATCACGTCGGCGTCGATCGCCTCCAGCACGATCGACGGCTCGATCCCCGCCGCGGCAAACGCGGCGTCGATCTTGCTGCGTCCGGCAAAGTGCCCTTCGTAAGTCACCAACGGGTTACGCGCCAGGTCTTTCAACGTCAGCTTGCCCGGCTCGGTTGCAAATTTGCGCAGCGCATGCGCCGGCGGCACGATCGCCACGTGATGCCACTCGTAAACGGGGATCGACGCCAGCCCCGGCGCATCGGCCAGCGACTCGGTGGCAAAGCCGATGTCGGCCTGGCCGCTCGCCAGCATCTGCGCGATCTGCGGCGGGTCGCTTTGCAGGAGCTTTAACCGCACCTGCGGGTACTTCTCCGCGAAGCGCTGCACGACCTGCGGCAGCACGTAGCGCGCCTGCGTGTGCGTGGTCGCCACCCGCAGCGTGCCCGACGGCGCGCCGGCGTAGTCGCGCGCGAGCTTTTTCAGGTTGTCGAGTTCCTGCATCACCCGCTCGGCCGCCAGCAGCACCTGCTGGCCGGGCGGCGTCACGCCCAAAATGCGCTTGCCCTGGCGTGCGAGGATCGGCACGCCCAGTTCGCGCTCCAGTTCGATCAGCGCCTTGGAAATGCCCGGCTGCGAGGTGTGCAGCACGCGCGCCGCCGCGGTCAGGCTGAATCGGCTGCGCGCGACCTCGCGCAGGAAGCGGAACTGTTGCAGATTCATCGCAGCGGGGACACTCGGCGGGGCAGCGCCTGGCGCGCGAGCGGGCGCTCACGCCGGCGGAAGCAGCGGCTCCACGGGCAGTATATCGGTGCCGCAAGCAGAGGGGCTTGCCGGCGCAAACCCGTCCGCACACACAATATCTAGATGGGCAGCGCCGCCGTTGCACTTCATATGGTGGCATCCCGCTTGCGGGACTTGGCCGCCTGCCGCCCGCGGTTCAAAATGCGAGTTTGTGCTCGGCGCTTCACGTGCCGCCGCCCGAACGATAACGAGAGGAGGTCCCCATGAAACTCGACAACGCCCAAACCCTGCTCGACGAGCAGCCGATCTCGGTGGACGTACTGCTGGAGAAGTACGCCAAGGGCGAGGAAAACACGATCGACGATGTGCGCCGCCGCGTGGCGAGCGGCCTGGCCGCGGTGGAAAAGCCAGCGCTGCGCGCGGAATGGGAAGCGCGCTTCCATCAGGCGATGGTCGATGGCTTCATCCCCGGCGGGCGGGTGAACTCTGCCGCCGGAACCGGCATTGCCGCCACGCTGATTAACTGCTTTGTGCAGCCGGTGGGCGATGCGATCACGCAGACCCGCAACGGCGTGCCCTCGATCTACGGCGCGCTGGCGCAGGCGGCGGAGACGATGCGTCGCGGCGGCGGAGTGGGCTACGACTTCTCGGCGATCCGCCCCAAGGGCGCGATGGTGCATGGCACGCACTCGCGCGCCAGCGGGCCGATGTCGTACATGCGCGTCTTCGACAAAAGCTGCGAGACGCTGGAGTCCGCCGGCGCGCGCCGCGGCGCGCAGATGGGGATGATCCGCTGCGATCACCCGGACGTGGAAGAGTTCATCCACGCCAAGCGCGACGGGTCGCTCACCAACTTCAACATGAGTGTCGCGGTGACCGATGCCTTCATGCAGGCGGTGGAACGCGACGAGGAGATCGAACTCACCCACGTGGCCGAGCCTTTCGACAAGGCCAGCGCCTACCAGCGGCCCGACGGGACCTGGGTCTACCGCAAGCTGCGCGCGCGCGATCTGTTCGACCAGATCATGCGCTCGACCTACAACCACGCCGAGCCGGGCGTGATATTCGTCGACCGCGTCAACCAGGACAACAACCTCGGCTACTGCGAGACCATCGCCGCGACCAACCCCTGTGGCGAACAACCGCTTCCGCCCTACGGCTGCTGCTGCCTGGGTTCGATCAACCTGACGCGCTTTGTCATCGACCCCTTTGGCAGCCAGCCGACCTTCGACTTCGCCAAGTTTGCGCAGGTGGTCAAGGTGTCGATCCGCGCGCTGGACAACGTGCTGGAAGCCACGCTGTGGCCGCTGCAGGAGCAACAGCAAGAGGCCGCGGCCAAGCGGCGCGTGGGGCTGGGCTTCACCGGGCTGGGCAACACGCTGACGATGCTCAACCTGCGCTACGACAGCGACGCCGCCCGCGTAATGGCCGGCGACATCTCGCGCGCGATGCGCGATGCCTCCTACGAATCGTCGCTGGAACTCGCGCAAGAGAAAGGCAAGTTCCCGCTCTTTGACGCCGACAAGTACCTGGCCGAGCCGCACTGCGCGGCGCGCCTACCGGATGCGCTGAAAACCAGAATCCGCAAGCACGGCATCCGCAACTCGCATCTGCTGTCGATCGCGCCCACCGGCACGATCTCGCTCGCCTTTGCCGGCAACGCCTCGGGCGGCATCGAGCCGACCTTCTCCTGGACCTATGTGCGCAAAAAGCGCATGCCGGACGGCAGCAAGCAGGAGTACGCGGTCGAGGACTATGCCTACCGGCTGTTCAAGCTGATGGGCGGCGACACCGACCGGCTACCCGCCGCCTTCGTGCACGCGCTGGAGATGTCCGCCACCGATCACATGAAGATGATCGCCGCGGTGCAGCCGTACATCGACGCCGCGGTCAGCAAGACCGTCAACGTGCCGGAGGACTATCCGTTCGACGACTTCCGCAACCTGTACTTCCAGGCCTGGAAGGCAGGGTTAAAGGGCATCACCACCTACCGGCCCAACGCCGTGATCGGCTCGGTGCTGGAGGTCAAGAAAGACGCGCCCGAAGCGCAAGCCACCCCGCAGGACCTGAAGGACGACCCCGACCGCCGCGTGCGCCTGCAGACCACGCCGCAGCCGGCGCTGGCGAGCCTTAAGTGGCCGGGCCGGCCCGAGCTCGCGCAGGGCAACATGGCCTGGACCTACATGGTGGAGATTCCCGAGCGCAAGGAGAGCTTTGCCATCTTCATCGGCCAGGTGGAAAACGGCCGCGGCCCGCAGCCCTTTGAGGTCTGGGTCAACGGCTCAGAGCAGCCGCGCGGGCTGGGCGCCATTGCCAAGGCGCTGTCAATGGACATGCGGTCGGAAGACCGCGCCTGGCTCAAGATGAAGCTGGACGCGCTGGCCAAGGCGCGCGACGAGCAGGGCTTCTTTCTCAACATGCCGCCCAACGGTGATGCGCTGTGGCAAAACGGCGTGGTCGCCGCCTTTGCCAACATCGTGCGCTGGCGCTGCGACACCCTGGGCAGCTTTACCGACATTGGCAGCCACCCGACGCCGGTGCTGGATGCGCTTTTCTCCAAAAAGGAACCCAAGGCCGGGCCGCTGGGCACGATGAGCTGGACGGTGGACGTGGAAAACCCCGGCACCGGCGACGACTTTGTGCTGGGCGTGAAGGAACTGCACCTGCCCGACGGCAGCCGCCGGCCGTATTCGATCTGGCTGGCGGGCGAGTACCCGCGCGTGCTGGACGGCCTGTGCAAGCTGATCTCGCTCGACATGCGCGTGGTCGATGCCAACTGGATCGGCCTGAAGCTCAAGAAGCTGCTCAACTTTGGCGAGCAGAACGGCGAGTTCTGGGCGCCGGTCCCCGGCGAAGACCGCTCCGCGATGTACCCGAGCACTGTCGCCTACATCGCCACGCTGCTGCTGCATCGCTACAAGGTGCTGGGCCTGCTGGACGACGAAGGCCGCGCACTGCAAGCCGCCGGCATTCTGGCGGTGCCCGACATGGCGCAGGAGCACATCAGCCACGAGACCTCGCCCGTCAAGGGCAAGGTCTGCCCGAGCTGCCACGCGGCGGCGATGATCAAACGGGACGGGTGCGAGTTTTGTACGGCTTGTGGGTATACGGGGGCGTGTGGGTGAGGCGCGCCGGCCGAAACAATTCGAGCCCGACCCCTATAGTTACTTTAGGGATCAGGCTAGATTTAATTTTCGTCCAAAGCGGCCAGCGGCTCAGGCCAAGGTCGAGTTGTATTCTAAAGCAGTTACGTTTCAAAAGAAGCTTAAAAGGCAGGATTGATTTCTTATATTAAAAATAGAGCCTGACCATTTTTTATGCTGAGACTTCTCGTATGAAACGTCCTGTTCCCGACTGGCTCCCACAACTTATGTGGTTTATGGCGGGCATCTTTGCAACCGGTGCTGTCTGGTATTTTTTGAGTAACAAAGATTATGTGGGCACAGCACTCTCTATTGTCGGGGCTGTATGCATGACAATAGCTGCAATCACACTCCACAAGATTAACGACCGAAGTGCTCGCTTTCTTGAAATACGCGAACGCTTGGCAGAGTTTGTCTCTGTAGCCACGTCGCTAGTGAATCGCCAGAAAGAGAATCCATTGCCAGTGCAGGAGCACAACGAGTGGGTCGCGAAGGTCGAAGCGTTTCTAGGTAACACCCTGGATCAGTCTTACGTCGTCCGCTTTAACAGTTTCAGCGGCATGATCTTCTTCTCAGGTGGGGTCGGCGCCGATTTCAGGAACTCCATTGACGGTCGTATTCGCCGTCTGAACGAGTTTATTCAGGAGTTTCGAGAGTAGCGCCTAACCCGTCGTTCGAGAGGGACGGCCGTCAAGCGGCGCTTGCCGATACTCACCGCCACTCAACTCAGAATAAACGGGCCAGGCTCGAATTAGTTTTTTGTCCAGCACCGTGTGATCCGAAATCGACTTACGTTTCGCTACTACTATCGACATGGATAAGCGTCTCTCTGCACGTTGCTTGCCCCTCCTGCTGGCTTGCTGGGCCCCGACGGCACCAGCCCAGGGCCCTGAGAAGACCGACTTCGACTATGACGTGCCGGTCGCCGACGCCCCGATCGAATCCAAGGTCTTCGGGCCCAGGCTGACATTCATCGGCCCCAGCGGCGCGGTCACGAATTTCTACGGGCAGTTCAACTTGGCCTACCAGAGCTTCAACGACGGACAGCAGACCACAAGCAATCTCGTCGATAACGGAAACTGGAACTCCCGTCTCGGCTTCACGTTTACCCAGCCGCTCGGCGAGAACACCCTGCGCGCGCGCTTCGAGTCCGGGCTGACGCTGCGCAACAGTTCGCTGGTGTCGCAGACCGAAACGCCGGATTGGGGCGAGTGGCGGCGCACCTTGCTGCGCTGGTTCGAGGTAGCGCTCGATTCCAAGTACGGCACGGTCTCGCTCGGCCAGGGGGCCACGGCCGCAAACGGCACGACTGGGCTCGACGACAGTTTCACGTTCCTTGCAGGCGCGACGGATGCGACCGACGGCTTCAGCTCGTTCCGGTTCCGCAATGACGCCGGAGAGTTGGCCACGGTTTCCATCGGCCAGGTTAACAGCGCCCTTGACGCTCTGCGCCGGTTCCGCGTCCGCTACGACACGCCCGTGTCCGGGGGGGTGATGTTGTCGGCGTCCTACGGGAAGAACGTGCTCGTCCCGGCCGACAAGAACGATTACTACGACGCGGCGCTCCGTTGGACGGGCGATCTAGGCGAGATCGCCGTGCGCAGCGCGATCGGCTATCAGTGGATCGACAACCCGGATGGCGACCTGACGGAACGGCTCGCTGGTTCGGTAAGCCTTCTGCACAAGCCGACGGGCTTGAACCTCGCCCTTTCCGCGGGTGACGAGATTGACGGGCCGAACTACTACTGGGCGCGGGCGGGCTGGCGGATCGACGGCCTGGCGGTGGGCACCACGTCGTTGTCGATCGACTACTACAACGGTAGCGACTTCCTCTCCAAGGGGGCAAAGACCGAAAACTACGGTTTCTATGCCGTGCAGGACCTCGACGACTTGTCGCTCAACCTCTACGTCGGTTGGCGTCGGTTCAAGTACAGCGACCAGCTGGGCCATACCTACAAGGACGCCGATGGAATCCTGGTCGGTGTGCGCTGGTACTTCTGACGGTCGGGAGTTAAAGGGGCCCGGGTCGAATTGCTTTTCCTAAACGTCTATGTTCGTAAAAAGAGCTAGATGACGGAATCGCTCACTTTTCTATAAATAAATTGAGCCTGAGAATCATCTAGCCGGCTCTCCGACCGGGCGTATGTTCGTTGTGTGCGAAGTGCAACGGGCAGAGGCCCCGAAGGAGAGCGGCGATGACAGTGTATGGCGCGATCGATCTGCATGCGAACAATGGCGTGGCGGTG
>JBKCXU010000078.1:0-67798 GCA_046316025.1 Betaproteobacteria bacterium
CAGTTACCGACCGTAGTCGAAGACGGCGAGCGCGTCAGCAGTTCCGCCGTACGCGCCGCGTTGGCCACCGGCGACCTGCAACGCGCGGCGCGCCTGCTCGGCCAGCCTTACTTCATCAGCGGCCGCGTGCAGCACGGCCGCAAGCTCGGCCGCGCACTCGGCTTCCCCACGCTCAACCTGCGCTTTGCGCACAAACGCCCCGCGCTGCATGGTGTCTTCGCGGTGCGAGTCCACGGCATCGGCGCAGCGCCGCTGCCGGGTGTGGCGAGCGTGGGCCTGCGCCCGACCGTAGAGGAGTCCGGCCGCTGGCTGCTGGAGGTGCATTTGTTCGACTTCGCGCGCGATGTCTACGGCCACCTGGTGCGGGTCGAGTTCCTGCACAAGCTGCGCGACGAGGAGAAGTACGACACGCTCGATCAACTCACCGTCGCGATCCGCGGCGACAGCGAGCGGGCACGCGCGTTGATCGACGCGCCGGCAGCGAAATGAGACCGCAATTCGGACTGCTGCTCTTTCCCGAAGTCGAGGAACTCGACTTCGTCGGCCCTTGGGAAATGCTCAAGATGTGGGAGCGCTTCCTCGACGGCCCGGCTTGCTTCACGGTGGCGCAGCACAAGCAGCCGATCGACTGCGCCAATGGGCTATCGGTCAATCCAAACTACGACTTCGCCAACTGCCCGCCGCTGGACTTTCTGCTGGTGCCGGGCGGGCCGGGCACGCGGCGCGAGGTGGATAACTCCGTCCTCGTCGACTTCGTCCGCGCGCAAGCCGCGGGCTGCCGCGTCGTCCTTTCGGTCTGCACCGGTAGCTTCGTGCTGCATCGGGCGGGACTGCTGGCTGGCCGGCGTGCGACTACCCATTGGGGCTCGCTCGACCGGCTGCGTGCGCTGGGCGATGTGCACGTGGTCGAAGAACGCAATGTAGTCGACGGCAAGCTCTGGTCGTCCGCCGGCGTGTCGGCCGGCATCGACATGACGCTCGCCTTCATCGCCGCGCAGGCGGGCGAGGAAGTGGCGATGAAGGCGCAGGTCGCCGCCGAATACTTCCCGGACGGACGGCGCTACGGCCGCTTTGCCGACGATCCGCGCGCGCCAGCGTACCTAGGAAGGTAGCCCGGATGAAGTGAAGTGCAAGCAGGCATCTCCGCACCCCGGGTTCCGCTTCGCTTCTTCAGGGTGACAGCGATCTCTTGCCCAGAGTGGCCCAACTTCGCCAATGCCGATCAGTGCGAAGATCGTCGCCGTCCGGCCTATCCATCTCGAAAACCGCGAGCCAGGCGCCGACGCAAGGCTCGTTGGTCTTTTGTTTGGCATTCCCAGACCGTGATGACGCGCCAGCCAAGACTTTCCAACTGCCTGCGCTGCCGCCTATCGCGCAGCCGATTGCCTTCCAGCTTCTGTAGCCAAAATTCCCGCCGACTCGATGGAAGCTTCCCACGCGCGCAGTCATGGCCATGCCAGAAGCAGCCATGCACCAGGACAACTGTCGCGTGGCGCCCGAGCACGATGTCCGGCTTGCCCGGGAGGTCCGCTTGCTGAAGGCGAAAGCGAAGGCCGAGAGAGTGAAGGATCCGACGGACGACCCGCTCGGGATTCGTATCCCGGCTTCGAACGGCCGCCATGTTGCGGCTCCGCTGCTCTGCAGAGACCTTGTCCATCGTCGCGACCCATTAGCGCCGGAGACCGCGGATCAACGCGGTCTGGCAGGCTTGGCTGTCCCAGCCGCGTCCTTCCCTTTCTCGCGAGCGGTCAGCAGCCCCTTCTTCAGCGCACCCGCATGAGCCGCGATGAACGGCGGCGGCAGCGCGTTGCCGATCATTAGCGCAATGGCTTCCTTGCCGTGACTCACATCGAACTTGTAGCCTCTTGGAAGTCCTTGCAGTATTGCTGCCTCGCGAAGAGTGATGGTCCGGTTGTACGAAGGATGAAGAAAGCGCCCCTTAGAAGGGTTGTGACAGCCGCTTGTAATCGTGGGGGACACATCATCCCAGGCCATCCGTCCATACACATCATGGAAGCCTTGAGTGCGTTTGTGACATGCAAGTTGATGCTCAATGCCCAAGTCTGATCGACTCCCGCCGTTCTTGGGGACGAGTGCAATCAGATCCCGGACCGCCTTCGAGCGGTTTTCGGGGAAGGCATGAAGCTTGTCCTTGGATGTCGAGGGCGCGCCAAGGCCCTTCAGTGCCTGGCGCACCGTCACCTTTGCTCCGAACATGGCCGCAATGGCCGGAGTGTGTAGACGCGAAGCGAGCATGATTAGTCGCTTGCGTCGCTGGGGAACACGGAAGTCCGCAGCGTTCAGTACATGGACTACTGTTTCGTAACCGAGCGCCTCCAGCTTGTTTCTCATCTTTGTGAATCGTTGGTCACGCCCAAGCGCCGGGACGTTCTCCAACATCACTGTCTTCGGGTTCATAACCTCGACGAACCGAAGGAAATCTGCAATCAAATTGTTGCGGTCATCCTTAACGTAGGTGCGTTGATTCCGTGTCCTCAGACGCGAGAATCCTTGGCATGGCGGACAACCCGCTAGGAGATCCAATTCCCCGGGCGTTAGACCAATTTCCACAAGTACCTCAGCTGGTTTGAGTCTACGGATATCCTCTGAATAAAGCCTGACGTCGGCGTGATTCAACTTGTATGTCGCCTGAGCCTTGTCGTCGAGTTCAACCGCTGCCTTCACCGCGAATCCCGCATCCTTCAGGCCACGACTGAGCCCGCCGCACCCGCTGAAAAGGTCGATCGCTGTAAGCGGAGAGGAGCGTGCCTTGGAGTGGGCTTGCTTGGAGCGCATGTCAGGTCAGATAGGTCAAGATTTCTAGTTGTTGAGTAGCGCAATCGTTTTCATTTCAAATCGGTATCGCCCAACGAGATGTCGTAGATGTGGGCGTCCTTCACACCGGTCGAGAACCGATTCGAATCAAACTCAGCCGGGCTGAGGTACCACGCTTGGGCAACTTTCCGGCGTGCCGCCAAGACGGCCGCAGCGACGGCCTGCATCTTCGAGCCGGTCAGGCCCACTTCGACGTTTGCCCCGCCGACACCATAGAGATCAAGGTACCGACGATCGAGGTGCTGCACCACATCCGCCAAGGGTTCCGCCTCGAGCGGCGTCACTTTGGCGTTCTGGTAGTTCTGGCACGCGAACTCAGCGGCGTAGTTGGCGACCCTGGCCCTCGGTGCGTCACCCGTGGGCACGATGACATCGACATAGTCGAACTCGCGGCTATCAAGGAGCGAGAACAAACGCTCATGCTTTGGGGAGGCAAACGCGATCAGGGCACGGGAGCGGGAACAATCAACGTCCTCATCAAGCAGCCGCCTCTCGCTGTAGGGCCCAATCTCTCCCTTGAGCACCTTGCCGAGAGACTCCAGGAACACCGTGGGGTTCCGCGTCTTCTCGGCTGCGAACAGCTCCTGCAGATCCGCCTCGAGCGGATAGTGAGTTTTCGCAGCCATGTGGAACACGATGACACGCCCCTTCTTGCACAGCTCGCGCCGGATGGCGGTGAACATGATCGGCTTGGACAAGCCGGAGACGTCCACCAGCGACAGGCCGCCCAGGTCATAGACACCGGCCAGGGCATCCGCATAGGGCACCTCGGTCAACGCCCGACCTGCAGCTGCCCAGAAATCCTTAATTAACTGCCCATGGCCCGCAACCCCGTAGCGAACCGCATACACCTGCCCAGCGGCCACATGCCTCGCCAAGATGCGGTTGGACTCGCGCGTACGATCTTCAAACCCCAAGCCAGTCAGCACCGAGTCGATACCGAGGCTTCTCAGCTGCTCCGGTTTGAGTTCCCGAACGGAAACGTTGATTGACCTCGCCATGCTGAGCGCACCCGGCTTCACCGTCTCGACGAGGTCAATGGTCACATTGCTGCCGAACAGAGTCGTCTGAGGATCCATCACTTCGATCTTGCGCGGGCCGGTCGGCGACGGGCTTGCTGCTGCAACCGCATCAGGCTCGGCCTCCGACAGCGAGTCCGCCTCGTCCCCGATCTGATTGCGCAGCAGGATCTCCTTGTCGGGATTCTTCAGCCATTCCTGGAGGTCGGGCCCGGACAGCTCGAACCGGTCCCGGTCACCAAGTCCAATGAAAGCGGCGAGGCCGTAGATCTTCCGATAGCTGAGCTTGAACTGCTGGATCGGATTCGAATCCTTCGTCTTGGACCGCGGCGACCCTCCGGCGTACACGAATACGCCGGCATCGATGAGGTCTCGCAGAATGTCGATCTGCTGCTTCAAACTCTCGTTGCTGTCGGCTGACACTCGAACGTAGATGGACGAGTACTGGCGCAGGCGCTGGGCTGAACTGGCGCGCTTGGGCTTTTTCTTTGCGGAGCGCACCAGCAGTTCATGTGCTGCTTCAGCGAAGGCGAGTGCGTGATTCTTGTAGCGGCCGTCCCGACGGTTTAGGTCGTAAAGGCGCCGTGAGCTAAGTGCCTGGAAACACTCGGCTTGCACCGCATCAGCAATCGGGATTGCCAGCCGCTGCTTCCCGGCCGACGCCTGGTGCAGGATCTCTTCATAGAGCTTGATGACATCACCGATGTCACCGACACAGACATTGGTCAAGCACGACAGACCGCGATAAGCCTGCTTCCGGTCGCGGGACGTGTTGCTGGAACCTCCGATTTCGCGCGCAACCTGTTCCAGATTGACGTCTCCCAGGAGATCGCGCGGGCCGTAGCTCGGATGCGCGACGTGATATCGAGCCCGTTGCCTGAGGATTTGCTCGACAAAGTCGGTGCCGCGGTCCTTGCCGACGCTGTTGATGGTCTCAAACACATCGGCACCGAGATCGAAGACTGCCAGGTCACGGTCTATTCGAATCGGGTGGATGCGCGCCGGGGAGCGGAGACCGAGCTCAATGGTCTGCCATTCGGACGTGAATTTGAACGCGCATCCCGGGCTCTGGAAGAGGAGCGCGGACAGCAGTTCCTCGACCCTGTCGAGTTCGAGGTAGCGCGTCGACACGTCATCGAGCAGGAAGAAGACCGTCGAGTTCTCTATGAGCGGTGAGCATCCGCGAATCGCGTCGGCCAGGCTTTGGAACACGTCCACCGGCGCTTGCTTGACTTCGTACTGCGAGTTCGCCCGCGACGAGAGAACGGCCACGCGCTCCAACCTGCGCTCCAGATCATCCAGCGAGGACGCTCCATTGAGTTCGTCGGCCGACTCAAGGTAGTCGGAAACCGCCTGCGCGAGCTTCGTATGCGCCGCTGGAGAGACTGCGCTCTCGTCAAGATCGCGCAAGTGCATCAGCGCCCGTGCTGCCTGCAGTGAGTAGTTGACGAACAATCTGGTCAGTCGGTGCTCTAACTTTGTCGGTGTGTGGCGCAAGTCCAGCAAGCGTTGCGCCGAGACGAACAGCCCGACGAAACCGTCCGCACGAATCCGCTCGAGCACTTTCTCGGTCGGCTCGAGGGCGCCGTCCTCGTTTGAGCGGGCGGCACGCGCGTGGAGATCTAGAGCGCGCAGCAGCATGGTCTTGCCGCATCCGCGCATCCCCGTAATGATCTGCGGACCGGGCTTGGAGACTTCGGCCAGCCACCGGTTCTGCGGGTCGACCAGCAGCCTCGGCACATCCCAGGAAACTAGGGTCTGCGCGTTGTAATGGTCGCCGAACCCCTTCAGAGTGAGCGGATTGGTCCACGGACGCCACGGTTGCGACGCTCGCAGGTAAGCCTCACGGATCTGCGTTGCCAAGTCCTCGAAGTTCGGAAGCCGGACGTTCTGAACATCGGTCAACAGTCCGTGAACGCTGCTCTGCAGCGCCAGGGCAGTTCGGAAATCGCGGTCTTCAATGGCAGTGGGGTCTGCTAGCAGACCCCCCAAAAGCTTATCGACGTGCAAGGCAATGAAGTAGATGTCGCCCAAGCGCTCCTGCGGCCCCCGAGCACTCTTGCTTCCGTCCGAAACGCTTCCGAGATCGATAGCCTTGACCCTGATTGACGGGTCGATCGCGTCCACCCGCCGTGCCTGAGGCGGCAAGCGCTCGACGATGAGGTTTTCGGCGTGCAGGTCGTTGTGATTAAGCTTATGCGCCTCAAACTCGCGTCGGACGCTGAGCAGGTCGATCGCGATCTGGCACACCGTCGCAGCGTCAGCCTTCAGCTTTCCGTCGATGTAATCCTGCAGCAAGTGGCCTTCAACGTAATCAAGCACGGTGACGTAGCAAGCGAGCTTCGTCCGGTCGTCACCGAAGGTGACTTCGTCTTCGAATGCGTCATCGATGCCTACGACATGCACGGCCCCCTTGGCAAGGGCAGCGTGCATTTTCGTCTCTAGGGCAAAGCGCGCCTTGGCGAAGAATGGGTAGAAGGCCACCGGCGAAATCTTCAAGACGTACTGCTTCCCAAAGGCACCTCGCTCCGCGACGTAAGCTGCGCCGTAGAAACCGCGACCGAGCTCACGCGTGATTCGATACGGACCGATCATCTCGGGCTTGTGGTCCAAGACAAGACCGAACGTGCGACCACATGTCGGGCAGGCCTGGTCAAGGGACTTCTCGGAGTAATCCTTCGACGGGCAAAAGAAGCAGCAGTACTTACCCAACTTCAATTTCTTGTCTCCCTCGTGATGCACACCGCTTCGCTGATCGCCCGAAGCACGCTGTCCCGCATGGAGTAGGCGTCGACACGAACCGACGCCAGAACAGTTCCTTTCGTCACCGCATCGCCCGGCCTTACGCACAGAGTGATGCCGACCGGATCGGGAAACTCGCGTGTGGCCGCCTCAGCGCCCGCCTGTGCTCTCGTCAGCGCTTGTCGAACTCCCTCCAACGAGATGGATACTGATCCGTCTTGCTCGGCAACGACGTCGTGCGGAACTGACTGCCGCACCTTTTGTACGACGGCACGGAAGTCGCTTTCATCCGCGCCTTGCGCAATGACGTTCTGTCTGAATACGCGATACAGACCGGCCGGAGTTGCCGTCTCGACCGCCGCCTTGAGATGGACCGGAGTCGCCGCAATGGCCAACCTTCGGCAAAGCTCGACGTGCTCGAGCAGCCACAAACCGGCATTGCACGAGAAAACTTCGTCCAATGCCGCGAGCGCCTCGGAGCGTCCGACATAGGGCTGATAAGGAACGCTTCCATCCGTCAGAACGGGCTTGCCCGCGAGACCGAGCATCTTGGAGGCTTCAACGTACATTTCGGCATTGGCCTGCGCTTCCTCCATTGACCTGCCGAAGTTGCCGTGCGCAGCGACCCTGACGTCAAGTCCGGCTGTGGCAACTCCGACAGCAAGCTTCTTCGAGAGCAGGCTGGCAGCAACGAGGGTCGGCACGTCCTGGAAGCCATGCAGCTGACGCAGCTTGAATACCCTTGCATCCAGGGGCGCGTATCGGCCAGCAGCGAGGAAGTGAGCGTAGCCCGCCTCGTTAAGGACCTCGGCCAGTTCTTGATCAGTCAAGTCGGTCTTGTAGCCCGCCATCTGCGCCAGGCAGTCGATGCCGCCGGCGGGGCGGCCGGGGACACCCAGCTTGGGTACCTCCAGTCCCGCAGCGCGCAGGAACAGCGGGCACAGGAGCGTGCTTAGCGATGACGGTCCACCGGTGGACGCAACGTCAGCCGCCAGCGCGGCGCGCCGAGGAAGCTTTGCTCCGGAATCAGCGAGGAGATGAGCAAGCTCGGCCGCAAGTCGGGCGTCACGCGGACGCCTCCGAGCGACGCCTGCCAGAAAGGCAACAACCTCAGTGTCGGTTGCGTCACGCGTGATCATTAAACAGTGGTAGACGAGTTTCTCGAGCATGCAAAGTCTAAAGGCTCCCAGAAAAAGTCCCGTTTGCCGCGAAACCTTGGCCCCGCAATCAAGCCTCGGCCCGCTAAGTGCATTACTGACAAGGCCCGGACGAAGCGAAGCGGAATCCGGGAGCCATGCCCCCGGATTCCGCTTAGTGATTTGCACGCTAAAATTCCCTGTTTTGCTGCATCCTTGCAGAGCCCGAGGGGGCCAAGGAGAGTGTGTGATGGCCGACGCCGACAAGAAGCCGGCCGCCGATCCGGCGACCCGCAAGTACCCGCTGAACCTGCCCGATACGCCGTTTCCGATGCGCGGCGATCTGCCCCGCCGCGAGCCGCAGTGGATCGCCGACTGGGATCGCCGCGATGTCTACGCCGCGATCCGCGCTGCGCGCGCGGGGGCGCCCAAGTTCGTGCTGCACGATGGGCCGCCTTACGCCAACAACGACCTGCATCTGGGCCACGCGGTCAACAAGATCCTGAAAGACGCGATCAACAAGTCGAAGATCCTGGCCGGCTTCGACGGTGTCTACGTGCCGGGCTGGGACTGCCACGGCATGCCGATCGAGGTGGAGATCGAAAAGCGCCACGGCCGCGGCCTGCCGCGCGACGAGGTGCAGGCCAAGGCGCGCGCCTACGCGGAAGAGCAGATCGCCCGCCAGATGAAGGACTTCAAGCGGCTGGGCGTGCTGGGCGACTGGCGCAACCACTACCGGACGATGAACTTCAAGGCCGAGGCCGACGAGATCCGCGCGCTCGGGCGGATGCTGGAACGCGGCTTCGTCTACCGCGGGTTGAAGCCCGTGAACTGGTGCTTCGACTGCAATTCGGCGCTCGCCGAGGCGGAAGTCGAGTACATGGACAAGAAGACGCCGGCCATCGACGTCGCGTTCCCGCTGGCCGCGGACGATGAAGCCAAGGTCGCCGCCGCGTTTGGCGTGGCGGCACTCGGCAAGCCGACCGCCACCGCGATCTGGACCACCACGCCGTGGACGATCCCGGCCAACCAGGCGCTCAACTTCCACCCCGACTTCACCTACGCCTTGGTGGACTGCGGCGACCGGCTGCTGATCCTCGCGCGCGATCTAGTGGAAAGCTGTCTCGCGCGCTACGGCCTCAAGGGCCGCGTGCTGGCCGAGTGCAAGGGCGCGGCGCTGGAACGGGTGCGCTTTGTCCACCCGCTCGCCTCGCTCGACGCGGGCTTCCAGCGTTACTCGCCGGTCTACCTCGGCACCTATGTGACCGCGGACGCCGGCACGGGGATCGTGCATTCCTCGCCCGCCTATGGCGTGGAGGACTTCGACTCCTGCAAGTCCTACGGGATGACGGATGAGCAGATCCTGAACCCCGTGCAAGGTGATGGGCACTATCGCGCGGACTTCCCGCTCTTTGGCGGGCTAAAAATCTGGGATGCCAACCCAAAGATCGTCGATGCGCTGCGTGTGGCCGGCAGCCTGCTGCACGCCGAAACGCAAGACCACAGCTACATGCACTGCTGGCGGCACAAGACGCCGCTCATTTACCGCGCAGCGCTGCAATGGTTCGTGCGGATGGATGGCGCCACCCGCGCCACCGCCGGCGTGATGCAAACCGAGACGGTCGGCGCGACGCTGCGGCAAACAGCCTTGCACGCGATCGAGGCGACGAGCTTTTACCCGTCCTGGGGCAAGGCGCGGCTGCACGGGATGATCGCCAACCGGCCCGACTGGTGCATCTCGCGCCAGCGCAATTGGGGCGTGCCGCTGCCGTTCTTTCTTCACCAGGCCACGGGCGAGCTGCATCCGCGCACGCTTGAGTTGCTGGAACTGGCCGCGCAGAAAGTTGAGGCGGGCGGCATCGAAGCCTGGTCGAAAGCCAAGGTCGAGGACTTTCTGCCCGCCGACGAGGCCGAGCAGTACGCCAAGACCAACGACATCCTGGACGTGTGGTTCGACTCCGGCACCACGCACCGCACAGTGATGCGCGGATCGCACGCGGCCGAGCTTGCCTACCCGGCCGACCTGTATCTGGAAGGCTCGGACCAGCACCGCGGGTGGTTCCATTCGTCGCTCCTCACCGGTTGTGCCTTGGACGGTCGCGCCCCCTACAAAGCCCTGCTGACGCACGGCTTCACAGTCGATCCGCAGGGCCGCAAGATGAGCAAGTCGCTCGGCAACGTGATCCGGCCGCAGGAGGTCAGCGACAAGCTGGGCGCGGAGATCATCCGCCTGTGGGTAGCGAGCACCGATTACAGCGGCGAGCTGTCGATTGGCGACGAGACTCTCAAGCGCGTCGTCGAGAGTTACCGCCGCATCCGCAATACGCTGCGCTTCCTGCTTGCCAACACCAGCGACTTCGACCCCGCGCGGGACGGCGTGCCGGTCGATGCGCTGCTGGAGATCGACCGCTACGCGCTGGCGCTGACCGCGCAGGTGCAGGCCGAAGCGCTCGCCTGCTACGAGCGTTACGAGTTCCACCCGGTGATGGCGCGGCTCTCAACCTTCTGCTCGGAAGACCTGGGCGCGTTCTACCTCGACATCCTGAAAGACCGGCTGTACACAACCGCGCCCAACTCGCCCGCGCGCCGCTCGGCGCAGACCGCGCTGTGGCACATCACCGCGAGCCTGCTGCGGCTCTTTGCACCCTTCCTGTCGTTTACCGCCGAAGAGGCGTTTGCGATCTTCAGCCCCAACAAAGCCGGCACGATCTTCGCGGAGACCTATCACCGGCTGCCGGCGGTGGCGGGCGCCGAGGCGCTGCTCGCCAAGTGGAGCGCCGTCCGCACGGTGCGCGCGGAAGTCGCCAAGGCCATCGAGGCGCAGCGCGAGGCGGGCAAGCTCGGCTCCTCGCTGCAAGCCGAGGTCGATCTGCATCTGGCCGGCGACCGCCATGCGCTGCTCGCCACGGTGGGCGAGGACTTGAAGTTCGTGCTGATCGTCAGCCGCGCCACGCTGCACCGCACAGCCAGCGAATCCGATGAGAAGATCGCCGTCGCCGCCAGCCCGCACAAGAAGTGCGACCGCTGCTGGCACTGGCGCGCGGATGTCGGCAGCCACGCGGAGCACCCTGCCCTCTGCGGCCGCTGCTTGAGCAACCTCTTCGGCAGCGGCGAAGCGCGCCAAGTGGCCTGATATGCCGTTTGCCAAACCCAAGACCTGGACCCAGCGCTTGCTGCCCTGGTTGGCGCTGGCGCTTGCCGTGATCCTCGCGGACCAGGCGACCAAGATCGTCGTCGAGCGGACGTTCAACTACGGCGACTCGATCGCGGTGACGAGCTTCTTCAATCTGGTGCTCGTCTACAACAAGGGCGCGGCGTTCAGCTTTCTTGCCGGCGCCGGCGGCTGGCAGGACGAGTTTCTGACCGCAGTCGGCATCGGCGCGTCGATCTTCATCGTCTACCTGCTGGCGCGGCACGGCCACCAGAAGCTCTTCTCGCTGGCGCTGGCGCTGATCCTCGGCGGCGCGATCGGCAACGTGATCGACCGCATCGCCTACGGCCACGTGATCGACTTCCTCGACTTCCACTGGCGCGGCTGGCATTGGCCGGCGTTCAATCTGGCGGATTCGGCCATCGTCATCGGCGCGGCGCTGCTGATCCTGGACGAACTGTTGCGGGTGCGGCGGGCGAAGTGACTGTCGCCCCGGCCTGCGCCCATGAGCGTTAACTCAAGGGGAGCCGCGGCCAGTCGCGGCGCCCAATTGCCCACCCGTGGCCTCCGGCACCACTCTCTCCCACTGATGCGGGAGAGGGGCCAGGGGTGAGGGCAAGGGGTCTTCACTCCCGGACGAAAGCAAGTTGACGCCTATGAGGCTGCACTGGGGCAACGACGCGGTTGTGCCGAGTTGGAATAAGCTCCCCACCATGGACCTCGCCGACAAAAAGCTCATCCTCGGCATCACCGGCGGCGTCGCCGCCTACAAGGCTTGCGAACTGGCGCGCCGGCTGCAAGACGCCGGCGCCAGCGTGCAGGCGGTGATGACGCCGGGGGCGTTGCAGTTCGTCACTGCCACCACGCTGCAAGCGCTGACCGGCAAGCCGGTGTTCACCGATCAATGGGGCGAGCAAGGCGCGCGCGTGGACAACGCGATGCCGCATATCGACCTTACGCGCGGCGCGGACGCCATCGTGGTCGCACCCGCCACCGCACACTTCATCGCGCAGCTTGCGCACGGATTGGCGGACGATCTGCTGTCCACGCTGGCGCTGGCCCGCGCCTGCCCGCTGCTGGTCGCCCCGGCGATGAACGTGGAGATGTGGACCCACCCCGCCACACAACGCAACGTGGCGCATATCGCCGCCGACGGGGTACGCGTGCTCGGCCCCGCCGCCGGCGGGCAGGCCTGCGGCGAGACCGGCATGGGGCGGATGCTGGAGCCGGCGCAGCTGCTGGAAGAGATCGTCGCCTTCTTCCAGCCCAAGCTGCTGGCCGGCCGCCGCGTGCTGCTGACGGCCGGGCCGACCTTCGAGCCGATCGACCCGGTGCGCGGCATCACCAATCTTTCGTCCGGCAAGATGGGCTTCGCACTGGCCCGCGCGGCGCGCGAGGCGGGCGCGGCGGTGACGGTCGTGGCCGGGCCGACGACACTCGCCACGCCGCTGGGTGTGAGGCGCATCGACGTGCAGACCGCGCGGCAGATGCACGACGCGGTGCTGGCCGAGGTCGCCGCCAACGACATCTTCATCGCTGTGGCGGCCGTGGCCGATTGGCGTGTGGCCAACGCGAGCGCCAGCAAGATCAAGAAGGCCGAGAACGCCGCGCCGCCTGCGCTCGCCTTCGAAACCAACCCGGACATATTGAAGACAGTCGCCGCGCTGCCGCGTGCGCCCTTCTGCGTCGGCTTCGCGGCAGAAAGCGACGCGGTGCTCGCCAACGCGCAGGCCAAGCGCGCCGCCAAGGGCGTGCCACTGCTGTTGGCCAACCGGGCGCAGGACGCGCTGGGCAACGACGAGTCCGAACTGCATCTGATCGACGCCCAGGGCGCCACCGCCCTGCCCCGCGCCGACAAGCTCACGCAGGCGCGGCGGATCGTCGCGGCCATTGCGCAGCGGTCATGAACAACGTCGGCGGCGAACCGGCGGGCGGCGACTTCGTCGCCTTTCTGGAGCAGTTGCAAAAGCGCCAGTTGCGCGCACTCGCCGCGCCGCACCGGCCCGTCGCGCCCGCTAACGTCAAGAAGTCCGCGCTCAGCAGCGGCGAGGTGCACAAGCCGCTGACGCAGGGGGAGGCCGATGCGCTGCTGCGCCAGCTGGAGGCCGAAGACGCCGCCAAGCGCAAGCTGCCCGGCCTGTTCGCCTTGCTGATGGGTGCGATCGGCGTGGTAGCGCTGGCCTTTGGCGCGATCGACGGCTTCAATCTGGTGTTGATCGTCGTCGGCGCCTGGCTGCTGCTGCGCGCCGGCCGCTCGGTCGTGCGGGCGCTCCAGGGGGCGTAGCCGTGCAACTGGATGTGCGCATCCTCGACGCGCGGCTGCACGAGAGCCTGCCGCAGTACGCCACCGCCGGCGCGGCCGGGCTGGACTTGCGCGCCTGCGTCGAGGCGCCGCTGACCCTCGCCCCGGGCGCCACACAGTTGTTGCCCACCGGCATGGCGATCCATCTGGCCGACCCCGGCTATGCGGCGGTGATCCTGCCGCGCTCGGGTCTCGGCCACAAGCACGGCATCGTGCTCGGCAATCTGGTCGGGCTGATCGATTCCGACTACCAGGGGCAGTTGATGGTTTCCGCGTGGAACCGCAGTGACAGCGCGTACACGATCCAGCCGCTGGAGCGCATCGCGCAACTGGTGATCGTGCCGGTTGTGCAGGCGCGGCTCAACATCGTCGAGGAATTCTCCGCCAGTGATCGCGGCTCCGGCGGTTTCGGCAGCACCGGCGTCGCCTGATGCTGCTGCGCGCCGGCTGCGGGCGCGCTTCGGTTGGTGTGCGGACTTCGACGGGCTGCCCGGCCCGCGCGGCCTCCCGATCGTGTGCCCGCAAACCTCGAACTCAAGCTTCCTGGTTGCTCTGCCCGGTGAATGGGCGAGCGGGCTCCCGCTGCGTTTCGTCCACGAGGAGTCGCTCTTCCGCGGCTTCACCGGCGCCACGCTGGACCGGCTGAGCCGGTTCTGGGGTGGGCGGCCGGTAGATCGCGAGCATTCGAGCCGCGCGGTCGAGCCACCGGCACAACGGACTCAGTGCGAGCCCGCGGCGCCGATTCGCGCTGTCACCCGAGTGCACATGCCGCCGCGCCCGCTATTGGCGTTAGGGCTTCGACCCCGCGCGCGGCGGCTCGATCCGCCGGTTGGCCTCGCCACCATCGAGTACGACCGCAAGCGGTACCGCGTGCGCGAACTCATGCACGCCGCCCGAGGAGAAAACCGCCGACCTCGCCCGCCTGCGCGCCATCTAGGCGGGCAAGCGGGGCTTGCGACCGGCGCTCGCCGGCCCGATCGCCTTCCGCCCGCGCGCAGAGTCGCGCCGCGGCCACCTTGGTGTGCGCCAGCGCTTTGCCGGGGCGCGGCGACCGGTTAAGCTCGCATTCGCTCACACCGAGCCGGCGCGTACCTCCCCACGCACCGACCATCGACCAAGGAGACTTTCGTGTTCCGATCCTTAATGCTGGCGGCCTTGCTGGCCGCCGCGGGTGTCGCGCAAGCGCAGAGCGACCCCAACCTCGGCCGCAATCTCGCGGCCACCTGCGCCAACTGCCACGGCACCGATGGCGTGTCCGCCGGCGGCAACGAGTCGCTGGCCGGCGTGCCGAAAGCCGAGCTCGTGCAAAAGATGAACGATTTCCGCAACGGCAAGAAGCCGGCGACGATCATGCATCAGTTGTCCAAGGGCTATACCGAGCCACAAATCGAAGCAGTGGCCGCCTGGTTCGCCGCGCAGCCGAAGCCAACGGCCAAATAGGGGGAGACGACGATGCAACGACGCGAACTTTTGAAGGTGCTCGGCGCCGGCTCGGCACTGGCGGCGCTGGGCGGCTGCGCCACGATGGGCGAGGACGGCAAGGCCGGCCGCGTGGTGGTGATCGGCGGCGGCTACGCCGGCGCGACCGCGGCCAAGTACATCCGCATGTGGAGCGGCGGGCAGGTCGCGGTGACGGTGATCGAGCCGCGCGAGAAGTTCATTTCCTGCCCGATGTCGAACCTCGTGATCGGCGGCAGCAAGACGCTGGATTACGTCACGCAGTCGTACGAGTTCCTGCCCAAGCGCTGGGGCATCCAGTGGGTGCGCGACACCGCCACGCAGGTCGATACGGAGAAACGCACCGTGACCACGCTCGGCGGACAGACGATCGCCTACGACCGGCTGATCGTCGCGCCCGGCATCGACTTCATGTGGGAGACGATCCCGGCCGCGGCCAAGGGACCGAATGCGGTCACCGACGTCGCGCCCAACGCCTGGCAGGCGGGACCGCAAACCGTGCAGCTGCGCAACCAGCTGGTGGCGATGGCCGACGGCGGCGTGGCGGCAATCACCATCCCGCGCGCGCCCTACCGCTGCCCGCCGGGGCCGTACGAGCGCGCCTGCCAGATGGCCTGGTACTTCAAGAAAGCCAAGCCCAAGTCCAAGGTGCTGATCCTCGACGCCAACGAAGACGTGCAGTCCAAGAAGGCGCTCTTCATGAAGGTGTGGAACGAGGATTACAAGGGCATCGTCGAGTACCGGCCGAATCAGGCGCTGACCGACATCGACGTCAAGACGCGGACGCTGAAGTTCGAGACCAGCGACGATGTGCGCGCCGCGGTGGTCAACCTGATCCCGGCGCAGCGCGCCGGCAGCATCGCGCGGGCGGCGGGCACGATCACCGCCAACAACCGCTGGTGCGAGGTGGACTTTCTCACCTACGAGTCGGTTAAGGTCAAGAACGTGCACGTGCTGGGCGACTCGATCCAGATCGCCCCGGCGATGCCCAAGTCCGGCCACATGGCCAACCAGCAGGCCAAGGTCTGCGCGGCGGCGGTGGTGTCGCTGTTGACCGGCCAGCCGGTCAACGCCACGCCGGTGGTTAACAACACCTGCTACTCGATGACCACCGACGAAGACTCGGTGCACGTCGCCTCGGTGCACCAGTACGACGCCGCCAAGAAGACGATGCTGACCGTGCCCGGCTCGGGCGGCGTTTCGACCGCGCCGACGTCGCTAGAAGGCAAGTACGCGTTTGCCTGGGCGCTGAACATCTGGGCGGATACGCTCGGCTGATCCCGCACGGGCGTTGCGAGCAAAACGGCGGGCAGTGCCCGCCGTTTTGTTTTGTCGCGCTTGTGGGTCAGAACGGCGATCCGCCCTGCTCTTCGACGCCCTTTGCCGCGCGGTATGCGCCAAGCGCTCCGAGTAGCACGCCGACAACTATCAAGCGCACGGCGATCACGCGCTGCCCGTCTGCGCTCAAGAACTGCACCCGCCGATTAAAAGCGCCGAAACCTTGCACGGCAAGGACGGTGGAACCAATCGCTGCTGCGACTGCCACCGCGATGAACAACACCCGCCTTAGTCCGCTCATCGACACTCCCATGCGAACTCGCTCGCTCTCTACTTCTTTCCGGCCAGATACTCGGCCACCGCCTTGACCTCGAGTTCGGTCATCTTGGCCGCGACGGCGTGCATCACCTCGTTATCGTTGGTGCGCTCGCGCTTGTTGAACTGCTTGATCTGGTTTTCGATGTACAGCGCGTGCTGGCCGGCCAGCCGAGGCAGCGCGGCGGTGCCGCCGCCATCCGGGCCGTGGCAGGCGGCGCAGGCAGGCACGCCGGAGTAGCGGTTGCCCTTGGCGTACAGGTAGCGGCCGACGGCCATAAGGTCGGCGTCGGAAACGTCGTGCGCGCTGGCGGGTTTGGTCGCGTAGAAGGCGCCGAGGCTGACGAAGTCCGCCTCAGTCAGATCCTTGACCATCGGCTGCATCGTCGAGGACTTGCGTGCGCCACTCTTGAAGTTCGCCAACTGCTTGGCGAGGTAGTTGGCGTTTTGCGCGGCGAGCTTGGGGAAGATCTCGCTGGAGCTTTCGCCATCGGCGCCGTGGCAGAGCACGCAGCCGCCATTGGCGATCTTCTTCGCACGCTCCAGATCGGGCGACGGGGCCTGCGCCGCGGCAATGCCGGCAGCAAGCGCAAGAGCGACGGCGACGGTGGCTTGCCTCATGCGCCTTCCCTCCCGCGCGCTACTCGGCCAGCGCCGGCTCGTTCTGTTCGGCCTTGGCCACCGGGCCACCACTGTCCGCAGGCGGGAAGACGAGCGCGATCTCGCCAGCCGCGTCCACATCCACGTGCACTCGGCCGCCGGCAGCCAGCTTGCCGAAGAGCAGTTCGTCGGCCAGCGCGCGGCGGATGCTGTCCTGGATCAGCCGCGCCATCGGCCGCGCGCCCATTACCGGGTCGAACCCTTTCTTGGCCAGGTGCTTGCGCAGCGCATCGGAGAAGCCGATCTCGACCTTCTTCTCGTGCAGCTGGTCTTCCAGTTGCATCAGGAACTTGTCCACCACGCGCAGGATGATCTCCTCGTCCAGCGCGCGGAAACTGACGATCGCGTCCAGGCGGTTGCGAAACTCGGGCGTGAACATGCGGCGGATGTCGGCCATCTCGTCGCCGGCCTCGCGCGCATTGGAAAAGCCGATGCTGCGCTTTTGCAGCGTCTCGGCGCCGGCGTTGGTGGTCATCACGACGATCACGTTGCGAAAGTCCGCGCGGCGCCCGTTGTTGTCGGTCAGCGTCCCGTGGTCCATCACCTGCAACAGGATGTTGAAGATGTCGGGATGCGCTTTCTCGATCTCGTCGAGCAGCAGCACCGCGTGCGGCTTCTTGCCGATCGCCTCGGTCAGCAGCCCGCCCTGATCGAAGCCGACGTACCCCGGCGGCGCGCCGATCAGGCGGCTGACGGCATGGCGCTCCATGTACTCGGACATGTCGAAGCGGATCAGCTCGATGCCGAGCGTGAAGGCCAGCTGCTTGGCGACTTCGGTCTTGCCAACGCCGGTCGGGCCGGAGAAGAGGAAGGCGCCGATCGGCTTGTCCGGTTTGCCCAGGCCCGAGCGGGCCATCTTGATGGCGGCGGCGAGCGCTTCGATCGCCGGGTCCTGGCCGAAGACGACGTTCTTCAGGTTGCGCTCCAGGTTCTTCAACTGTGCGCGATCGTCGCTGGAGACCGACTGCGGCGGGATGCGCGCGATCTTGGCGATGATGTCCTCGACATCGCCCTTGCCGATCGTCTTCTTGCGGCGCGAGGCGGGCAGGATGCGTTGCGCGGCGCCGGCTTCGTCGATCACGTCGATTGCCTTGTCGGGCAGGTGGCGGTCGTTGATGTACTTGGCCGACAACTCCGCCGCCGCCGAGATTGCGCCCGACGAGTAGCGCACGCCGTGGTGCTCCTCGAAGCGGGATTTGAGCCCCTTGAGGATTTCGATCGTCTGCTGAACCGTGGGCTCGTTGACGTCGATCTTCTGGAAGCGGCGGCTCAATGCGTGGTCTTTCTCGAAGATGCCGCGGTATTCGTTGTAGGTCGTTGCGCCGATGCACTTCAACTGCCCGCTGGCGAGCGCGGGCTTGAGCAGGTTGGATGCATCGAGCGTGCCGCCCGAAGCGGAGCCGGCGCCGATCAGCGTATGGATCTCGTCGATGAACAACATGGCGTGCGGGTTGGCCTTCAGTTGCTTCAACACGGCCTTCAACCGCTGCTCGAAGTCGCCGCGATACTTGGTGCCGGCGAGCAACGCACCCATGTCGAGCGAATAGACGGTGGACTTGGCGAGGATCTCGGGCACGTCGCTCTTGACCACGCGCCAGGCCAGTCCCTCGGCAATCGCCGTCTTGCCCACCCCCGCCTCACCGACCAGCAGCGGGTTGTTCTTGCGGCGGCGGCACAGCACCTGGATCACGCGCTCGACTTCCAGTTCGCGGCCGATCAGCGGGTCGATCTTGCCGTCGCGCGCCAGCGCATTCAGGTTCATCGTGTACTGGTCGAGCGGCGAGGCTTGCTCCTTGTTCTCGCCCTCTTTTTCTTCCTGCTCACCGCCGGCCTTGGCCGTCTTGTCGGCTTCAGCCGCCTTGCTGATGCCGTGCGAGATGTAATTGACGACGTCCAGCCGGGTCACGCCCTGCTGGTGCAGGTAGTAGACGGCGTGCGAGTCCTTCTCGCCGAAAATGGCCACCAGCACGTTGGCGCCGGTGACTTCCTTCTTGCCGTTGCTGGTGGACTGCACGTGCATGATCGCGCGCTGGATCACGCGCTGGAAGCCGAGCGTGGGCTGCGTGTCGGCGTCCGAACTCGGCGCCAGGATCGGTGTGTTGTCGGCGATGAAGTTGGCCAGGTGCTTGCGCAGGTCCTCGACGTTGCAGGCGCAGGCGCGCAGCACGTCGGCCGCCGAGGGGTTGTCCAGCAAGGCGAGCAACAGGTGCTCGACGGTGATGAACTCGTGCCGCTGCTGCCGTGCCTCCACGAAGGCCATGTGCAGACTGACTTCAAGTTCCTGGGCGATCATGCTTCCTCCATCACGCACTGCAACGGATGCTGGTGCTCGCGAGCATAGTCGCACACCTGCTCGACCTTGGACGCGGCCACGTCGCGTGGGTACACCCCGCATACGCCGCGGCCATCATGATGCACCTTCAGCATGATCGCCGTGGCCTGCTCGCGGCCCTTGCCGAAGAAGCGTTGCAAGACGCCGACCACGAACTCCATCGGCGTGTAGTCGTCGTTGAGCAACACGACCTGAAAAAGCGGCGGCGGCTTGACGCGAACCGCTTCGCGCTCGACCACCGTGCCTTCGTCGAAATGCTCACCACTCATGGCGAGCGATCATAAACAAGCGGGAACCGCACCGCGATGCAGCGGCGCGCACAGCGCCAGTGCGGTCGAGCCGTGTCAAGCGCAGAGATGTCGAATATTCACGTTGACGCGCGTTTGGGGGAGTCGAAGAATTGCCGCGTCGCCACTGGAATCTGTTGTTTCCCCCAGTGGCGGCAGCAGCGCAGCCGAAGGACTCAACGCAGCAGCACTGGTCGGGACGGGGAGGATCGGGCGGGGGCACGATTCACCGAGGAGGGAAGCAGCATGCAAGAAGAGAAAGCCAGAAGCGTTATGCCAACAGGAACAGTCAAGTGGTTCAACGATGCCAAAGGGTTTGGCTTCATCACGCCGGACGACGGGGGCGAGGATCTCTTCGCGCACTTCTCGGCGATCCAGTCCAATGGCTTCAAGTCCCTCAAGGAAGGGCAGAAAGTCTCTTTCGAAGTCGTCCAAGGGCCCAAGGGCAAGCAGGCGTCGAAGATTTCGGCAGTGGCTTGACCAGAGAGCAACAACAAAAAACCCCGCCGCGGCGGGGTTTTTTGTTGTTCGCGCGCTTCGCGCGCTACATGTGCGAAATCATCGCCGCGCCAAAGCCCGAACACGACAACTGGGTTGCGCCCGGCAACAGCCGCGCGAAGTCGTAGGTCACGGTCTTGGCAAGGATCGCCGCTTCTATCGATTTGACGATCAAATCGGCGGCCTCGGTCCAGCCCATGTGCCGCAGCATCATCTCGGCCGACAGGATCTCCGAACCCGGATTGACGTAGTCCTTGCCCGCGTACTTCGGCGCGGTGCCGTGTGTGGCCTCGAACATCGCCACCGAGTCCGACAAATTGGCCCCCGGCGCGATGCCGATACCGCCGACCTGCGCGGCCAACGCGTCCGAGATGTAATCGCCATTGAGGTTCATCGTGGCAATCACGTCGTACTCGGCCGGCCGCAGCAGGATCTGCTGCAAGAAGGCGTCGGCGATCACGTCTTTCAGGATCACCTCGCCGTGCGGCGCCTTGATGCGCATCCACGGCCCGCCATCGAGCAGCTCGGCGCCAAATTCCTTCTGCGCCAACGCGTAGCCCCACTTGGCAAACGCGCCCTCGGTGAACTTCATGATGTTGCCCTTGTGCACGAAGGTGAGGCTCTTGCGCTGGTTGTCCAGTACGTACTGGATCGCCTTGCGCACCAGCCGCTCGGTGCCTTCGCGCGAAATGGGCTTGATGCCGATGCCGGACGTTGCCGGAAAGCGGATCTTCTTCACGCCCATTTCGTCTTGCAGGAACTTGATGAGCTTCTTCGCCTTGTCGCTCTCGGCCTCGTACTCGATGCCGGCGTAGATGTCTTCCGAGTTCTCGCGGAAGATCACCATGTCGGTTTTCTCCGGCTCCTTCACGGGGCTCGGCACACCCTTGAAGTAGCGCACCGGCCGCAGGCAGACGTAAAGATCGAGTTCCTGCCGCAACGCCACGTTGATCGAGCGGATACCGCCGCCGACCGGGGTGGTCAGCGGCCCCTTGATCGACACCACGAACTCCTTGAGCGCCGCCAGCGTTTCTTCCGGCAGCCACACGTCGGGGCCGTAGACGCGGGTGGATTTTTCGCCGGCGAAGATCTCCATCCAGACGATTTTCTTCTTGCCGCCGTAGGCTTTGGCCACTGCCGCATCGACCACCTTGATCATCACCGGCGTGATGTCGATGCCGGTGCCGTCGCCCTCGATGTAGGGGATGATCGGATCGTCGGGGACGTTCAGTGAGTAATCGGCATTGACGGTGATCTTCTGGCCGGTGGCCGGCACCTTGATGTGCTGGTACATCGCGTCTCCTGCGCTGGGTGATTTTGGGCGGCGAGCAGTTTACTCGGGCGCTGCCGCGCATAATCCGCGGGCCACCCTACCGGACTCCCCACGATGCGAAGCCTGCTTGCCGCCGCCCTGCTGAGCATTCTGGCCGCCACTGGCCTCGCCCAATCCGGCGCGCAGCCGCCGCTGCCGACGATCAAGCTCACCGCCGGCATGCACCTGATCACCGCCGAACTCGCCGACGAAGACCGCGAGCGGATGTTCGGCCTGATGTTCCGCGACAAGCTCGCGCCCAATCACGGGATGCTGTTCGACTTCAAGGGCAAGTTCATCCACTGCATGTGGATGCGCAACACGCTCATCCCGCTGTCGGTGGCCTACCTGGAGGACGACGGCACCATCGTCAACATCGAGGACATGGCGCCGAAGACCGAGGACAGCCACTGCGCCAGGAAGCCGGTGCGCTTTGCGCTGGAGATGGACAAGGGCTGGTTCGCCCAGCGCGGCATCAAGCCGGGGATGAAGTTGGGCGGTCTACCCGCCAAGTAAAAAGGCCGGCGCAAGGCCGGCCCGGTCGGCGGCGCGACGGCTCCTAGCCGAAGTTCTTCGCCGCAAAGTCCCAGTTAACGAGGCTCGCCAGGAAGGTCTCGACGAACTTGGGCCGCGCGTTGCGGTAGTCGATGTAATAGGCGTGCTCCCACACGTCGATGGTGAGCAGAGGCTGGTCCGCGCCAGTCAGCGGGGTCGCGGCGTTGCTGGTGTTGACGATGTCCACGCTGCCGTCGGCCTTCTTGATGAGCCAGGTCCAGCCGGAGCCGAAGTTGCCGACCGCGCTCTTCTGAAAGGCTTCCTTGAACGCAGCGTAGGAACCCCACTTGGCGGCGATGGCCGCAGCCAAGGCGCCGGTGGGCTCGCCACCGCCGCCGGGCTTCATGCTGTTCCAGAAGAACGTGTGGTTCCACACCTGCGCGGCGTTGTTGAAGATGCCGGCCGAGGACTTCTTGACGATCTCTTCGAGCGACTGCGACTCGAACTCGGTGCCCTTGATCAGGTTGTTGAGGTTGGTCGCGTAGGCCTGGTGGTGCTTGCCGTAGTGGTACTCGAAGGTCTCTTTCGAGACGTGCGGCGCCAGCGCGTCCATCGCGTAGGGCAGCGGGGGGAGCGTGTGTTCCATGCGGGTCTCCGATGCTGTTTGAGGGTGGCACCAGTGTAGCGAGCGACACCGCTCAGTCCCCCTCGCGTGAACCCGGAATCTCGGCGGCCTCCACGCGCGTGCGCGCGGCGCCGCGCGCCAGCAGTAACCGCAGGGCATCGCCGGGAACAAGTGTCGCGGCATCGGTCACCGCGCGGCCGTCGCCGTCGAGTGCGACCGCATAGCCGCGCGCCAACACCGCCAGAGGGTCGAGGTGGTCGAGTGCCGCCGCCGCGCGGTCGCGGCGATGGCGCAGCTCCGCCAGCCGCGCACGCAGGGCGGCGCCGAGCGCTGCCGATAGCGCCTGCACCCGCGCCGCCGCCGGCACCATGCCCGGGCGCCGGTGCGCCAGCGCCTGCCCAGCCGCAGCGAGGCGCCGCTGTTCGCTGTGCAGCCGACCCGCCGCGCCCGCGGCGAGGCGCGAGCGCAGTTCCGCCACGCGCGCGGCCAGGCCACGCAGCGGCGACGGCGCGGCCAGCGAGCGCCGCGCATAGTCGAGCCGCTGACCAGCCCGCTCGACCTTGCGTTGCGCTACGCGTCGCAGCCGGGCCTGCGCGTCGGCGATGCGCGCAACCAACGCCGCGGCCTCCGGCGCAACCAACTCGGCCGCCGCGGTCGGCGTGGGCGCGCGCAGGTCGGCGACAAAGTCGGCGATGGTGAAGTCCGACTCGTGCCCCACGCCGACCACCACCGGCAGCGGGCAGGCACCGATCGCGCGCGCCACCACCTCTTCGTTGAACGCCCACAGGTCTTCGATCGAACCGCCGCCGCGCACCAGCAACAACACCTCGACTTCGCGCCGCGCCGCGGCGCGCGCCAGCATCGCAGCGATCTGCTCTCCGGCGCCGGCACCCTGCACCGGCACCGGATAGACGACCACGTGCAGGTAAGGCGCGCGCCGCGCCAACGCGGTGAGCACGTCGCGCAGGGCCGCCGCTTGCAGCGAGGTGACCACCCCCACCGCCCGCGGCAGCCGCGGCAGCGGGCGCTTGCGCGCCTCGTCGAACAGCCCTTCGGCAGCGAGCCTGCTCTTTAGCCGCACGAACTGCTCGAAGAGCCGTCCGCCGCCCGCGCGCTCGATCGCCTCCAAGGTGAGCTGGAATTCGCCGCGCGCCTCGTACAGCGCCACCTGCGCCAGCACCTCGACCGCGTCGCCTTCGCGCGGGGCAAAGCTGGCGAGCGCATTGCGACCGCGGAACATCACGCAGCGCACCTGTGCGGCTTCGTCCTTGAGCACGAAGTACCAGTGCCCGCTCGCCGCGCGGGTGAAATTGGCGATCTCGCCGCGCACCCGCAGCAGGGGAAAGCTGCGCGCCAGGCTCGCCGCCACCGCGCGGTTGAGCGCCGCCACGGTCAGCACCTCGCGCTCGCCTGAATCCTTGCGTTCGAAGACAGCCATCAGGGTGGTGCCGACTACACTTCGCGCCGGTTGTTGGAAAGGACTCGCTCGTGTTCTCCATCGTACTAGCGATCGGCTGGCCGATCTGGCCACTGCTGCTGGCGTCGGTCGCCGCGCTGGCGCTGATCATCGAGCGCGGCGTGGTGCTGCGCCGGCGCAAGGTGGTGCCGCCGGACCTGCTACCCGACGTGCTCGCCACCTGGGCCCGCGGGCAGTTCGACGAGCGCGCGCTGATCGCGCTGGCCCAGGCGGCGCCGGTCGGCCGCGTGCTGGCGGCCGTCGTGCGCAATGCGCAGGCCCCGCGCGCAGTCGCGACCGAGGCCGCAGCCAGCGCCGGTGCACACGTCGCGCATCAGTTGTCGCGTTACCTGTCGCTGCTGGGCTCGATCGGCTCGGTGGCGCCGCTGCTGGGCCTGTTCGGCACGGTGGTCGGGATGATCGAGATCTTCGCCTCGCAGCAGGCGGGATCGAACCCGCAGCAACTGGCGCACGGCATTTCGATTGCGCTGTATTGCACGGCCTTCGGCATCCTGGTGGCGGTGCCGGCGGTGCTGTTCTACCGCTACTACAAGAGTCGCGTCGAAGACCTGCTGGTCGAGATGGAAGACCAGACCCAGCGCCTGCTCGATGCGGTGTTCGCCCGGCCTGCCGCGTAAGTCGCCATGCGCTTTCGCCGCCCGCTCGACGAGGAGCCCGAGGTCAACCTGATTCCATTGATCGACGTGCTGCTGATCGTGCTGATCTTCCTCGCCGTCAGCACCACCTACGCGCGCTTTGCCGAGTTGCAGATCGAACTGCCGGCCGCCGACGCCAACGCGCCGCCGACGCGCCCGACCGAGATCCAGGTCGGCGTCACCGCCGACGGCCGCTACGCGCTCGACCGCCGGCTGATTGCCGAGACCGCGCCCGGCGATCTGGCCGAGCGGCTGCGCCAGGCGGCGGGCGACGGCGCCGAGCAGGTGGTGGTCGTGATCAACGCCGACGCGCAGGCGCCGCATCAAGCGGTCATTGGCGTGCTCGAAGCGGCGCGCCTGGCCGGGCTGCCGCGGGTGAGCTTTGCCACCCAGCGCGCCGCGGGCAAGTAACTGCAGCATGGCCAAAGGCGCAGCGCTGGAACGCGGCGTGCACGCGATCTGGCGCCGGCGCGGGCTGCTGGCACGCTTGCTGTGGCCGCTGGCGGCGGTCAACGCGCTGGTGCAGCGGCTGCGCGGCGCTCCCCGGCCGGCGCGACGGCTGCCGGTGCCGGTGCTGGTGGTGGGCAACCTGTACGTCGGCGGCACTGGCAAGACCACGCTCGCCATCGCGCTGGTACGTGAACTGCGGCGACGCGGCTGGCATCCCGGCGTGATCTCGCGCGGCCACGGCGCCACGGCCCGGCTGCCGCGCGAGGTCGATCCGCGCGGGCTAGCGAGCGACTTCGGCGACGAGCCGATGCTGATCGCCCAGGCCGCACAGGTGCCGGTCGCGGTCGGCGTCGATCGCACCGCCGCCGGCGAACTGCTGCTGCGCCAGCACCGCGACCTCGACGTGCTGATCGCCGACGACGGCTTGCAGCACCGCGGCCTGGCGCGCGACTGCGAACTCGTGCTGATCGACAACCGCGGCCTGGGCAACGGCTGGCTGCTGCCCGCCGGGCCGCTGCGCGAATCGCCGCAGCGGTTGCAAACCGTCGATGCGGTGGTTTTTCACGATCAACCCGGCGCGCCGCGGCCTACCGTCTGTGTGTACACGCCGTTTTTTACCTTGCGCGCCGCGCTGGACGAGGTGGTGGCGCTGAAAGACCCGCAGCGCCGCATCGCCCCCGCGGCGCTCGCCGCCGAGCAGCGCAGCCGCGGCCTGCGCATCCTGGCCGCGGCCGGCATCGGCGTGCCCGAGCGGTTCTTCGCGATGCTCGAAGCCGAGGGCCTGGCCATCGAGCGGCTCCCCCTGCCCGACCACTATCCGTTCCACGACAACCCGTTTGCCGGGCGCGAGTACGACCTGCTGCTGCTCACCGAAAAGGACGCCGTAAAATGCCGCGCCAACCCGGTGCTCGCGGCCGACGGCCGTGTCTGTGCGGTGCCGTTGACCGCACAGGTCGATGCCGGATTGTTCGATTTCGTCGAAACCCGCCTGCGGGCCGCCCAGGCCCTGACCGCCGATGGATCCCAAGCTGCTTGAATTGCTGGTTTGCCCGATCACCAAGGGCCCGCTCGTTTACGACCGCGAGCGGCAGGAGTTGGTCTCGCGCGCCGCGGGCCTCGCCTACCCGATCCGCGACGGCATCCCGGTGATGCTGGAGTCCGAGGCGCGGCGGCTGGACGAACCCGCCGCCGAGACGCCCGCCGCGTGACGGACTTCACCGTCGTCATCCCGGCACGGCTTGCGTCGACGCGGCTGCCGGGCAAACCGCTGGCCGACATCGCAGGCAGTCCGATGGTGGTGCGCGTGGCGCAGCGCGCCGCGCAGAGCGGCGCGGCGCGCGTGGTCGTCGCCGCCGACGGCGCGGAGATCGCCGCCGCCTGCGCGGCGCATGGCGTGCCATGCGTGCAGACCGACCCGGCGCACCCAACCGGCACCGACCGCCTCGCCGAAGCCTGCGCCACGCTGGCGCTGCCTGACGAAACCATTGTCGTCAACGTACAGGGCGACGAGCCGCTGATTCCGCCGGCGGTGATCGCCGAGGTCGCCGCGCTGCTCGCCGCGCGCGCGGACTGCGCGATCGCCACTGCCGCGCACGCGCTCGCCGACGCGGCCGAATTCTTCAGCCCCAACGTGGTCAAGGTGGTGACGGACACCAGCGGCCGCGCGCTGTATTTCTCGCGTGCGCCGATTCCCTGGGCGCGCGACGCATTCGCTGGGGGCGCGCACGACAGCTTGCCCGCCGGCATCGGCGCGCTGCGCCACGTCGGTCTGTACGCCTACCGCGCGGGTTTTCTGCGGCGCTTTCCGCAACTGCCGCGCGCGCCACTGGAAGTGGCCGAAAGCCTCGAACAACTGCGCGCGCTCTGGCATGGATTTGGCATTGCCGTGCTGACCCTCGCGCAGCCCTTGCCGTCGGGCGTGGACACGCCAGAAGACCTCGAGCGCGTCCGCGCCGCCTTTGCGGCGGCCTGAGCGGGAAACGCCTTTGCCATGCGCTACGTCGCCATCTTCGAAGACAGCCCCGCGATGCGCGCCGTGCGCGAGCATTACGAGCCGGCGCATCTCGCCTACCTCGAAGCGCATCGCGACGAAATCCCGATGGCCGGCGGCCTGCGCGACGAGCACGGCGGCGCTTACGTCGGCGGGCTGTGGGTATTCGAAGTTGCCAACAAAGCCCGCGCTCTCGAACTGATCGAAGCCGACCCCTATTACCTCGCCTGCCCGCGCGCCTACCGCCTTCTCGCCTGGGGCAAGGCGTTGCCCCATCGTTTCGCCACCCTCTGATGCGGCGATAGACTCGCCGCGACCCCACCCCCGGAGACGACCTCATGAAACTGCTGCTGCCCCTGTTGGCCGCCGCCGCGCTCGCCGCCGGCGCCGCGCAGGCCAAGACCCTGCGCTGGGCCTCGCAGGGCGACTACCAGACGGCCGACCCGTACTCGCAAAACGAGACGCTCACCAACCTCTTTGCCCAGCAGGTGCACGACACCCTCGTCATGCGCGACCGCGAGATGAAGATCGTGCCGGGCCTGGCCACCAGTTGGACACAGACCGGCCCGCTCACCTGGCGCTTCAACTTGCGCAAAGGCGTCAAGTTCCACGACGGCACACCGTTTACCGCCGACGACGTGATCTTTTCTTTCGAGCGCGCCAGCCACGCCAACTCGCAGATCCGCCAGTACGCGATCCCGCCCGGCAAGCCGCGCAAGATCGACGACTTCACGGTCGAGTTCGTGCAGGACAAGCCCAACCCGGTCATGCTCGAGCACGTCGCCGCGATCTTCATCATGAGCAAGGCTTGGGCCGAGCGCCACAAGGTCGAGCGGCCGCTGTCGTTCAAGGACAAGGAAGAGACCTACGCCGCGCGCAACGCCAATGGCACGGGGCCCTTCATGCTGGTCTCGCGCGAGCCGGGCATCAAGACGGTGCTGAAGAAAAACCCGAATTGGTGGGGCAACTTCACCGGCAACGTCACCGAGGTCGTTTACACGCCGGTGGGCTCGGATGCCACCCGTGTGGCGGCGCTGTTGTCCGGGCAGGTGGATTTCATCCTCGACCCGCCGCCGCAGGACGTGGCGCGGCTGAAGGCCAACAAGGACCTCAAGGCCATCGAAGGGCAGGAAAACCGCGTCGTCTTCTTCGGCTTCGACCAGAGCCGCGATGAACTGCTCTACTCCAACGTCAAGGGCAAGAACCCGTTCAAGGATCGCCGCGTTCGGCAGGCGGTGTACCAGGCGATCGACATCGAGGCGCTGCGCGCCAAGACGATGCGCGGCGCCGCACTGCCCACCGGCGGCATTACGCCCTCGCCCCTGCCGGCCAATGCGGAGATCGAAAAGCGCCGCCCCTACGACCCCGAGGCCGCCAAGCGGCTGCTCGCCGAGGCGGGCTACCCCAATGGCTTCGAGGTCACGCTCGACTGCCCCAACAACCGCTACATCAACGACGAAGAGATCTGCCTTGCGGTGGCGGCGATGCTGGCGCGCATCGGCATCCAGACCAAGGTGACCACACAGCCGCGCGCCACCTACTTCCCCAAGCTGGAGAAGTTCGACACGAGCTTTTACATGCTGGGCTGGGGCGGTGCGGTCACCGATGCGCAAACCACGCTGTCGCCAGTGCTGCGCTCGCCCGACGCCAAGACCGGCAACGGCAGCTTCAACTACGGCCGCTACGTCAACCCCAAGCTGGACGCACTGATCGACGCCGCCGCAGTGGAGACCAACCCGGACAAGCGCAAGCAGATCGTCTGGCAGGCGCTCACTGAGCACAACGAGCAGGTGCACCACGTGCCGCTGCACCGGCAGGTGATCCCGTGGGCGATGCGCGCCAACGTCACCGCCGTGCATCGTCCGGACAACTGGTTGCTCGCCGAGTGGGTACAAATCGATTAGCCGGCGGCCGCAACGGCTCTCCATCACCAAGGATCGCTCCGATGAAAAAGCGCAACGCCTTCTACGCCCAGTCAGGCGGCGTGACCGCCGTGATCAACGCCTCGGCCGCCGGGGTGATCGAAACCGCGCGCAAGAACTCAGCGAAGATCGGCAAGGTCTACGCCGGCCGCAACGGCATCATCGGCGCGCTGACCGAAGACCTGATCGACACCAGCCGCGAGTCGCCCGCCGCCATCGCCGCGCTCAAGCACACGCCGGCCGGCGCCTTCGGCTCCTGCCGCTACAAGCTGAAGGGCCTCGAAGAAAACCGCGCGCAGTACGAACGGCTGATCGAGGTCTTTCGCGCGCACGACATCGGCTATTTCTTCTACAACGGCGGCGGCGATTCCGCCGACACCTGCCTGAAGGTCTCGCAACTGTCCGAAAAACTCGGCTACCCGTTGCAGGCGATCCACGTGCCCAAGACCGTGGACAACGACCTGCCGATCACCGACGTGTGCCCCGGTTTCGGCTCGGTCGCCAAGTACATCGCCGTGTCCACCCGCGAAGCAAGCTTCGACGTGACCTCGATGGCCAAGACCTCGACCAAGGTCTTCGTGCTCGAAGTGATGGGCCGGCACGCCGGCTGGATCGCCGCCGCGGGCGGGCTGGCTTCCGACAAGAAGCACCCGATCCCGGTCGTGATCCTCTTCCCCGAGGTGATCTTCGACCGCGAGAAGTTCCTGACCAAGGTCAAGGCCAACGTCGAGCAGCATGGCTACTGCACGGTGGTGGTGTCCGAAGGGGTCAAGGGGCCGGACGGCAAGTTCCTGTCCGACCAGGGGCTGCGCGACGCCTTTGGTCACGCGCAACTGGGCGGCGTGGCGCCGGTCGTCGCCAACATCGTGCGCGAGGGACTGGGCGTGAAGTACCACTGGGCAGTGGCCGACTACCTGCAACGCGCCGCGCGGCACATCGCCTCCAGGACCGACGTCGAGCAGGCCTACGCGCTTGGCCGCGCCGCGGTGCAACTGGCGCTAAAGGGCCACAACGCCGTGATGCCGACCATCGTGCGACTCGCCAACCGCCCCTACAAGTGGAAGATCGGCGAAGCGGCGCTGACCGACGTGGCCAACCGCGAAAAGATGATGCCGGCCGAGTTCATCACGCCCGACGGCTTCGGCATCACCGAGGCCTGCCGCAAGTACCTGCTGCCGCTGATCGCCGGCGAGGCTTACCCGCCCTACGTGGACGGGCTGCCGGACTACGTGCGCTTGAAGAACGTGGCGGTGAAGAAAAAGCTCCCCACCGGCTTCAAGGTTTAGGCGGCCGACACCGCGCCGGCCCGGCGGCGCCACTGCGGCTAGAATCCGCGCGCTTTTCTGCCGGCGCACCGCGCCGGCGCAGACCGCGCCGCGGGCACCAGCTGCCCGGCGGCTTCAACGGCAGGAGTTGGGGGATGCGACTGATACTGCTCGGGCCACCGGGCGCCGGTAAAGGCACGCAGGCGGCTTTCGTCAAGGATCGCTACGGCATCCCGCAGATTTCCACCGGCGACATGCTGCGCGCTGCCGTCAAGGCGGGAACGCCGCTGGGGCTGGCCGCAAAGCGCGTGATGGACTCCGGTGCGCTGGTGTCCGACGAGATCATCATCGGCTTGGTCGAAGAACGATTGCGCGAGCCGGACTGCGCGGGCGGGTATCTCTTCGACGGTTTCCCGCGCACGATTCCGCAGGCCGATGCACTCAAGCACGCGGCGGTGGCGGTGGACGTAGTGCTGGAGATCGCGGTGCCCGACGGCGACATCATCGAGCGGATGAGCGGCCGGCGCGTACATATCGCCAGCGGCCGCACCTACCACGTCAAGTTCAACCCGCCCAAGGCCGAGGGCCGCGACGACGCCACCGGCGAGCCGTTGATCCAGCGCGACGACGACAAAGAAGAAGTCGTGCGCAAGCGGCTGGAGGTTTATCACGCGCAGACCAGCGTGCTGGTGGATTACTACTCCAAGTGGGCCGCCGCCGGCGAGCCGGGCGCACCGCGCTACCGCAAGGTCAGCGGCGTGGGCAGCGTCGATGAGATCACGCGGCGCGTGCTGGAGGCTTTGGCGGGCTGATCGATTTCTTGTAACGACTTGGCGCGGCCTGCCCATGGCTGCGCCGTCTGCCCTCCCCCGGCGCCTTCGGCGCCACCCTCTCCCGCCGATGCGGGCGAGGGGTCGATCGAGACGTTTCACTTTTCGCGTTTCACATTTCACTAAAGATAAAGAGGAGCACTCCCCATGTCTGGCATAGCACTCGCCCTGATCTGCGGCTTCGTGGCCGTGGCCTTCGGCGCCTGGTCGATTTCTTGGATCGTCAAGCAGCCTGCGGGCAACGCGAAGATGCAGGAGATCGCTGCCGCGATTCAGACCGGCGCCCAGGCTTATTTGAACCGCCAGTACCGCACCATTGCGATCGTCGGTGTCGTGCTGGCGGTGATCATCGCGGTCGTGCCGCAACTCGGCCTGTGGACGGCCATCGGTTTCGTGCTGGGCGCAATCCTTTCGGGGGCCGCCGGCTATATCGGCATGAACGTCTCGGTGCGCGCCAACGTGCGCACCGCACAGGCGGCGACCCTGGGCCTGAACCCGGCGCTCAATATCGCCTTCCGCGGCGGCGCCATCACCGGCTTGCTGGTGGTCGGTCTCGGGCTTATCGGCGTAGCGGGCTTCTACTGGATTCTGAAGGCCACGCACGCGGCCTCGACCACCCGTGAACTGCTGCACCCGATGATCGGCTTCGCTTTCGGCGCCTCGCTGATCTCGATCTTCGCGCGACTGGGCGGCGGCATCTTTACCAAGGGCGCGGACGTCGGTGCCGATTTGGTCGGCAAGGTCGAGGCGGGGATTCCCGAGGACGATCCGCGCAACCCGGCGGTGATCGCCGACAACGTCGGCGACAACGTCGGCGACTGCGCGGGCATGGCGGCGGACCTTTTCGAAACCTTCGCCGTAACGGTGATCGCCACGATGCTGATCGGCGGCTTCTTCTTCAAGGGCGCGCCGGGCGACGCCGGAATTGTTTATCCGCTGGTGATCTCCGGCGTGTCGATCCTGGCCTCGATCGTCGGCTGCTTCTTCGTCAAGGCACGCCCCGGCGGCAAGATCATGAACGCGCTGTATCGCGGGCTGCTGGTGGCCGGTGCGATCTCGCTTGTGCTGTTCTGGCCGGTGACCAGCATCATCCTCGGCCCGGTCGCCGCCAGCGGCGGCGTCACCGTGATGAACCTGTACCTGTCGGCAGTGGTGGGCCTGGTGCTGACCGCGGCGCTCGTCTACATCACCGAGTACTACACCGGCACGCAGTTCGCGCCGGTCAAGTACGTGGCACAGGCCTCGACCACCGGGCATGCGACCAACATCATTGCCGGCATCGCCGTATCGATGAAGGCCTGCGCCTGGCCGGTGATCGCGATTTCCGCGGCGATCCTCGCCTCCTACTGGCTGGCCGGCCTGTACGGCATCGCGGTGGCCGCCACCGCGATGCTGTCGATGACCGGCATCATCGTGGCACTCGACGCCTACGGCCCGATCACCGACAACGCCGGCGGCATCGCCGAGATGGCCGGCCTGCCCAAGGCGGTGCGCGACATCACCGACCCGCTCGACGCGGTCGGCAACACCACCAAGGCGGTGACCAAGGGCTATGCGATCGGCTCGGCGGGTCTCGCGGCGCTGGTGCTCTTTGCCGACTACACCGGCGGGCTGGAAGCGGCGGGTGCCAGCACGACCTTCGATCTGTCGAACCACATGGTGATCGTGGGTCTCTTTATCGGCGGCCTGATCCCGTTCCTCTTCGGCGCGATGGCGATGGAAGCGGTCGGCCGCGCCGCCGGCAGCGTGGTGGAGGAAGTGCGCCGCCAGTTCCGCGAGATCCCCGGCATCATGGAGTACAAGGCCAAGCCCGACTACTCCCGCGCGGTGGACATGCTCACCAGCGCGGCGATCAAGGAGATGATGATCCCCTCGATCCTGCCGGTGCTGGTGCCGATCGTGGTCGGCGTCGTGCTCGGGCCGGCCGCGCTGGGCGGCGTGCTGATGGGCACCATCGTCACCGGCTTGTTCGTGGCAATTTCCATGACCACCGGCGGCGGCGCCTGGGACAACGCCAAGAAGTACATCGAAGAAGGCCACCACGGCGGCAAAGGTTCGGACGCACACAAGGCCGCCGTGACCGGCGACACCGTGGGCGACCCGTACAAGGACACGGCCGGGCCGGCGGTGAACCCGCTGATCAAGATCATCAACATCGTGGCGCTGCTGATCGTGCCGATCATCGCCGCGATCCACCCCAGCAAGCCGGCGCCGGCCGCAGCCGTGCCCGCGCCGACGGTGGTCGCCGTGCCTATTGTGGTCGTGGTGGGCGTGCCGATGCGGGTGCACTTCGAGACCGGTTCGGAAGCGCTCTCTGCGGAAGGCAAGCGCATCGTCGATGGCTACGCCAGGGCGCTCGCCGCGAACCCGGCCACCAAGGTTGAGCTTTCCGGCTACGCCGATCCGCGCGGCGACGCGGCGGCAAATCTTGAACTCGCCAAGCAGCGCGCGATGAAAGTGCGCGACGCGCTGACCGCGGCCGGCGTCAAGCCCGAGCAGGTGGAACTCGTCAAGCCGACCGACGTGATCGTCGGCAGCGGCAACGACGCCGACGCGCGGCGGGTGGATATTGTGCTCCGCTCGGAACTTGCCCCCCCCCCCTCCAAGGGGGAGGCTGGGAGGGGGATGGGTTGCGTAGCGCGTGCGACCGGACCCATCCCCACCCGACAGCAGCCGCGCGCTTGCAAGCGCGCGTCGCTCCGGCAGCGCAAAGCTGCGCTATGCGAAACCCTGCCTCCGCCCCCTTGAAGGGGAGGGAACAATGCAGGGCGCGTCGCTGACGCGCCCTTTTTTCCTCCCGCCTGCCATGATTCTGCGCCCCGCCCTGCCGGACGACCTCCCGGCCATCACCGTCATCTACGGCCACCACGTGATCCACGGGCTGGCGAGCTTCGAGACCGAGCCGCCAAGCCTCGAAGAGATGCAAGCGCGTTTTTCGTCGATCACGGCCGCGGGCTACCCCTACTGGGTCGCGGTCGAAGGCGAGCGCGTGCTGGGCTACGCCTATGCGAGCGCCTTTCGCACGCGGCCGGCGTATCGCTACACGGTCGAAGACTCGGTCTACGTCGCGCCCGACGCGGTCGGCCGCGGCACCGGCCGCGCGCTGCTGGAACGCCTGATCGCGGAGTGCGAAGCGCGCGGCTACCGGCAGATCCTCGCGGTGATCGGCGACTCGGATAACCAGCCGTCGATCAAGCTGCACACGGCCTGCGGCTTCGGCCGAATGGCGGTGTTCAACGGTACGGGCTTCAAGCACGGCCGCTGGGTGGATACGGTGTTCATGCAGCGGGCGTTGGGGGCGGGCGACCGGACGCTGCCGATCTGACCGCTTCAGGCGCTAACCCGGTCCGGCTTGCGACGCAGGGTGGCCGACGGCAGTTCGCCAAAACACTCCTGGTAGGCGCGGGAAAAGTCGCCAAAGTGCCAGAAGCCCCAGTTGAGCGCTTCGGTCGTCACCGTGGTCGAGCCGCGCGGCGCGGCCAGCAGCGCCTGCCGCACCCGATGCAGCCTTAGCCGCATCAAATAAGCCACCGGCGTCAGCCCGGTGATTTCCTTGAACGCGTTCTCCAACGTGCGTTCGCTAACCGCCGCGGCGCGGCACAGATCGCCGACCAACAGCGGTTCGTCGCCGTGGGCGAGCGCGAACGCCTCGGCGCGCTTGACGATGCGGCTGTGCGCCTGCCCGGTCCGCTCGCCACGGGTCGTCTCGACCGCGTCGGCACTGCGCAGGGTCGCGAGCAGCATCTCGATCAGCTCGACCTGCACGGCGCCGCGCTCGTGCATCCGCTCGTTGAACCGGGCGGGATCGCGCGCCGCGGTGTCCACCAGGCGCCGGCCCCAGGCGAACAAGCGGCGCGCGCGCGCTGTTTCCACCTGCAGCGTTTCGATCCCGCACGGCAGGCGGAATTCGTCTTCGCGCCCGCGCGCGATAAGGTGCGCGCGCAGCTCGTCTGGTCGCACCAGGAAGGTCAGGCTGGCCCAGCCGGCTTCGGTGACGAAGCTTGCCTGCACGCCGGGTTGCGCCACCAGCAGCAGACCGGGCCGGACCGGCAACCCGTTGACCGTCCCCCTGGCGCGCGGGCCGAACGCCACATAGCCGAGCCACCCCTCGCCAACGCTGGTATGGGTGCGCACCCGCACCTGGGTGGAGTGAAACACGACCGCCACCGAGTCGAGCCGCACGACCACCCGGCGCGCGCGCAACGCGCGCGGCGGCAACAGCACGCCGTCCTGGCGAATCAATTCGATGCCGGCGCCGATCAGCGCCGGATCGTCGATGTCCTCAACGGTCACCGCGGGCGACGCGGTGCGGGGCAGCGGTGCGTCCATATCGCGTATCTGCGGAAATCCGATAGACCCAACCGCGGTGCCGCCGGATACTGTACTCACGTGTTGGGTCGATGCGCGGCACCACCGGGTGCCGCGGGATTTTGAGTCTAGCGGCCACGCGAACCCCCAACCCAAGTCGATGCAACTCCCCCGCAAAACCCTGATCGCGGCAGCAATGGCAGCGCTGTGTGCCACAGCAGTCGCCGCACCCGCGGCCGCGCAACCGACCAAGCGGCCGAACATCGTTGTGATCGTTGGCGACGATCTCGGCTACGCCGACCTGGGCGCCTATGGCAGCGAAATCCGCACGCCCAACCTCGACGCGCTGGCGCGCGAAGGCCTGCGCTTCACGAGTTTCTACACCCACGCGAGTTGCTCGCCCACGCGCGCCACGTTGTTGAGCGGCGTCGATACGCACCTAAGCGGCCTGGGCAATATGGACGAGTGGACCGCGCCCAACCAGCGCGGCGCGGTCGGCTACGAGGGCTACCTGAACGACCGGGTGGCGACCCTGCCGCAGTTGCTGCGCGACGCGGGCTATCACACCTACATGGTCGGCAAGTGGCATCTGGGCAAGGCGCCGTCGCAGATCCCGGCGGCGCGCGGCTTCGAGCGGGACTTCTCGCTGCTCGACGGCGCCGGCAGCTACTGGGACATGACCAACTTCACCGCGGCCTCGCCCAAGTCGGTCTTCACCGAAGACGGCCGCTATCTGACCGAGCTGCCGGACGACTACTACGCGACCAAGACCTACACCGACAAGCTGATCGGCTTTATCGACGCGAACCGTGCCGACGGCAAGCCGTTTTTCGCCTACGTCGCGCACCAGGCGCCGCACGACCCTTATCACCTGCCGCGGGACTGGCGCAACCGCCACGTCGGCGAGTACGACCGCGGCTGGGACGCGGTCCGCCAGGAGCGGCTGAAGAAGCAGATCGAACTCGGCATCACGCCGGCCGGCACGCAACTGGCCGAACGCATGTGGTTCGTGCCCGACCCGATCGTGCTGGCGCCGGCGGCACGCGCGCTGGCCGGCAAAAAGATGGAGTTGTACGCCGGCATGGTCGAGAACATGGACCACCATGTTGGCCGGCTGATCGAGCACCTGAAGAAGATCGGCGAGTACGAGAACACGATTTTCATCGTCTTTGGCGACAACGGCGCCGAGGGCACCGACCTCTTCAAGATGATCGCCGGCTCGCCGGGCTCGCGCGACTACCTGTTCGCCTCGGTCAACTGGTCGCAGACCCACCCCAACGCCTGGGGCGACCCCGGCTCCTACGTCGGCTACGGGCCAATGTGGGCGCAGGTGTCGATGACGCCGTTCGCCCAGTACAAGGGCTGGCTTGCCGAAGGCGGCATCCGCAACGCGCTGGTGGTCAGCGGCCCGGCGGTCAAGCGGCCGGCCGGCAGCATCAATCATGCGGTGCTCTCGGTGGCCGACGTAATGCCCACACTGCTCGAAGTCGCGGGCGCCAGTTACCCGCAAACCGTCAACGGGCACCCGGCGCCGCCGCTCGCCGGCAAGTCCTGGGGGCCGCTGCTCGCCAACAAGGTGGACTCGCTGCGCACCACCCAGGACGTGCTCGCTTGGGAACTCTTTGGCAACCGCGCGCTGCGCCAGGGCGACTGGAAGCTGCGTTGGCAGTTCAAGCCCTATGGCAAGAGCGACTGGGAGCTCTTCAACGTGGCGACCGACCCGGCCGAGCGCAAAGACCTCGCCGCCGAGCAGCCGGACAAGCTGCGAGCGATGCTGGCGCTTTGGGACAACTACGCCAAGATCAACAACGTGATCCTGCCGAGCCGCTCGACCTTCGAGACGCTGGAGGACGCCCTGCCGCCGCGGGTGCCGGACGATCCGGGCTATCCGCCCCTCATTTACAAGCGGCAGTTCGTCCCGCCCAAGGACCTGCTGGCCGATCCCAAACCCTGAAGCCCGACCCGGCCGCGAGACCGGTCGCCGGCCGCTGCGACGACAACCGAGGAAGTTCGATGAAAACGCTTACTTGCTTGAGGGCGCGTGCGCCCGCCCTGCTCTGCCTGTCCGCGCTCACCGCACCGCCGGCGCTGGCCCAGGTGCCCGCGCGCTTCTACTGGAAGTCGCTCGCCGACGGCAATGCGGTGCCGCTGATCTTCAATTCGATCAGCGGCAATACCAACCCGTTCGACCCCGCGCACATCGTCTCACCGGGGGCGAACTTCGACGGCAGCCTGGCGATCGCCGGCTACGCCCGGACCTTCGAACTCTTCGACCGCGCCGCGATGGCGGCCATTTTGTTGCCGATGGGACGCGTCTCCGGCGACGTGACGGTGGCCGGCAAGACCGCGAGTCAGTCGGCCTCCGGCTTCGGCGACCCGATGGTCGAGTTCAACCTCAACCTCATTGGGCCGAAGGCGCAGAAGACGATTCCCGACGCGCTGCGCTACGAGCCCGGCTTCTCGCTCGATTTGCTGGCGGATCTGGCCCTGCCGGTCGGCGAGTACGACAGCGACCAGCCGCTCAACGTCGGGCAGAACCGCTGGTACGGCCGCCTCGGCGCGCCGGTGGTCTGGCAACTCGGCCCCTGGGTGCCGGGCCGGCGCACCACGCTGGAGCTGCTGCCGGCCGTATGGCTATTCGGCGACAACAACGACTACCTGGGCCGGACGCTGCAGACCGACCCGCTGTTCCAGCTCGACGTGCATCTGACGCGCGACTTCACCGAACGCTTGTGGGGCGCGATCGATCTGGCCTGGTACAACGGCGGCAAGGCCAGCATCGACGGCGTGGCCGGCGAAAAGCTCAACAACATCGGCTTGGGTTTCACCCTCGGCTATCAGGTGGACAGCAACCTGAACCTGACCTTCGGCTACAAGTCCACGATCAACGACAACGCGCCGGGCGACCTCAAAATGGACGGCTTCATGCTCACGCTGGTGTACGGCTGGCATCCGATCATCGAAGGGTCGCGGCGGCTGAAGAGCGAGTAGCGGCGCGGGCCTGGAGGCTTAGCGCCGCAGCGGTTTGGTCATCCGCTTCTCGATCAAGCCACGGCCGTTGACATCGCGCGCCGTGCCGTCGTCGACGAAGCCGCGCCGCGAGTAGAAGGCGCAGCCGATGGCGTTTTCAGCGAGCACCCAGACCGACAAGTCGCGGTGGCCGGCGGCGAGGAGCTTCGCTTTGACCTGCTCGAGCAGAGCGCTGCCCACGCCGCCGCGCCACGCGCCGAGAGCCACGTACAGCAGGTAAAGCTCGGCGGTGGCGGGCGGCACATCGGCATCGCGCGTGGCGCCGGCCTGCACGACGCCGAGCAGCTCGCCAGCACGCTCGGCGACCCAGACGTTGCCGAGCGGAATCCCCCGCTCCCACTGGGCGCGTCGGTTGGCGAGGATTTGCGCAGCGGTCTGCGACTCGGTAAAGATGCCCGCATACGCCGCACGGCGCGAGGCGACGTGCAACTGCGCGATGGCCTCGGCTTCGCCATCGCGGGCGAGCCGCACTTCGATCAAGCGTCCCTCACGTGCGCCAGCGCTTCATGCGCGGACTCGTAGATGTGCGGCGCGAGTCCGCGGCCGGACAGCGCCTTGCCGAGCTTGGCGCGCAGAAAACCCGAGGTGCCGTAGCGACTTACACCCCAGTAGTAGCGCTCGGTCAAGCGCTTGACCATCGCGGCGTAGCTGTCCTCGATCTCAGGGGCGAGTTCGAAGTGGTCGTAGTTGACGATCGCGTACACACGATGCGCGATCTTGGCGAGCAGAGTGCCAATCTCGCGCTCGATCGCATCGACGTCCCCCTGCCTGCGCACCGCCAGCCGCTCGAAGTTGATGTAGAGCACGTTGGTCTCGCCATCGAAGGTGAGCCGCGCCGAAAGTGGAATGACCAGCATCCGCTCGCGCAGGCCCATCGGGCCTTCGCCGAAAACAGCCGCGTCCATCAGCTTCGGATCGCCGCGGACGATCGGCTTGAACTCCATTCGCGCCAGGATGTCGCGCTCGATGTCCACGCCGGGGGCGACTTCGATCAGTTCCAGCCCGTCGGGCGCGAGTTTGAACACGCAGCGCTCGGTCACGTACAGCACCGGCTGGCCGCGCTTGTTGGCATAAGCGCCCGAGAAAGTGCGGTGTTCGACCTCGCGTACAAACTTGATCGGCCCGTTGTCGTTGACGATGGAGAGCATGCCGCCTTCGACCTGCACGCGCAGATCGCCGGCGGTGAAGGTGCCGACGAACACCAGCCGCTTGGCAGACTGCGAGATGTTGATGAAGCCGCCGGCCCCCGCCAGCCGCGGGCCGAACTTGCTGACGTTGAGATTGCCTTCGCGATCGGCCTGCGCCAGCCCGAGGAAGGCGAGGTCCAGGCCGCCGCCGTCGTAGAAGTCGAACTGGTAGGGCTGGTCGATGATCGCCTGCGTGTTGATCGCGGCACCGAAGTTAAGCCCCGAGGCCGGCACGCCGCCCACCACGCCCGGCTCGGCGGTAAGCGTCATCAGGTCGATCACCTTTTCTTCGGCGGCGACGGCCGACACACCTTCGGGCATGCCGATGCCGAGGTTGACCACACTGTTGGCCGCCAGCTCCAGCGCGGCGCGGCGGGCGATGATCTTGCGCTCGCTCATCGGCATCGTCGCAATGGCCGAGGCCGGAACGCGAATCTCGCCGGCAAAGGCTGGACTGTACGGCTCGACAAAGGTCTGCATGTGGTATTCGGGCTTTTCCGCGACCACCACGCAGTCCACCAGCACGCCGGGGATCTTCACCTGCCGCGGGTTCAGCGACCCGCGCTCTGCTATGCGCTCGACCTGCACGATCACGATGCCGCCCGAGTTGCGCGCCGCCATCGCGATGGCCAGCGCCTCCAGTGTCAGTGCCTCTTTCTCCATCGTGATGTTGCCGTCCACATCGGCCGTGGTGCCGCGCACGATGCCGACATCGATCGGGAAGGCCTTGTAGAAGAGAAAGTCCTCGCCGTCGATGGGCATGACGCTGACGAGATCTTGCGTGGTCGCCGAGTTGATCTTGCCTCCGCCCAGGCGCGAATCGACAAAGGTGCCGAGACCAATGCGAGACAAATGCCCCGGTTTGCCGGCCGCGATGTCGCGAAACAGATGCGTGATCACGCCCTGCGGCAGGTTGTAGGCCTCGATCTGGTTGCCGACGGCCAGCGCTTGCAGCTTGGGCACCAGCCCCCAATGGCCGCCGATCACGCGCTTGACGAGGCCCGCGTGGCCGAGGTGATTCAGGCCCCGGTCCTTGCCATCGCCCTGGCCGGCGGCGTAGACGAGCGTCAGGCCTTCCGGGTGGCCGATGCCGTCGGGGTCGCGCTCGCCCGACTCCAGGAAGCGCGCTTCCAGCGCGACGGCTATGTTCTCCGCGAAGCCGATGCCGACGAAGCCGCCGGTGGCGACGGTGTCGCCGTCCTGGATCAATTGCACCGCCTCGCGCGCGGTGACGATCTTGCCTCGCTCGAAGCTACGCAGCGCTTGCAGCAGCTCGCGTCCGTGTGTGCTCATCGCTTCCCCCCATCGAACCCAGATCGGGGAGTTTGATGCGCAAAGCGGTCGCGCGGCAAGCGCGACCGCTGTTTGCCCGACAGACCTAAGAAAACACTGAAAAAGCGTAGCGAGCGGCCCAAGTCCGGCCCGAGGAGCGCACCCGTACAGAGGGGTACGGCGAACACCACAGGGGCGGAATTGGGCCGCGCGGTAGCCTATTCAGTGTTTCCTTAAGGTTGCACGCTGACTTCCACCCGGCGCGCTTCGGGGTCGGTGCCGGTGCCGGTCGTTTCCTGCGGCTTTTGCAGAACGATCCGATCCTCGGCAATGCCGGCCGCCTTCAACTGGTCACGCACGGCCTTGGCGCGATTCTTCGCGAGCTCGTGGTTCGCGTCGCGGTTGCCGGTCGGATCGTGGAAGCCGGAGATCACCGCCTTCGCGCCGGCGTTGGCCTGCAGGTAGGCGACGATCGGCGCCAGACTCGCCTCGCTGTCGGCGGGGAGGTGGAACTTGTCCAGTTCGAAATAGATCTTGGCGAAAGGCAGCGCTGCCGGTACCGGCGCCGCCACCGGCGCAGGTGCAGGCGTAGCCGCCGGCGCGACCGCGGGCGCAACACAGCAGCCGGCGGTGTTCGGGCCACGTCCCATCAGCCAAAGCAGCAGCAACAGGATCGCCAGCGCCGTCGCCACCGTCAGATGCAGACGGTCGCGCCGGCGCTGCGCTTGCGCCCAGCGGGATTTGATCGTGTTCATCGTCGCTCCCATCAGGCGTCGCGGCGCACGCCGGCGTCCAGCTTGTCCTGCAACGCCGCAAGCTCAGTCCAGCGGTTGTCGGCGGCCAGGCGCGACTGCTCGGGCCAGGTGCCGGGGTCGGCCAGCTTGAAGCGCGGGCCGGCCTGGGTGAGGATGTCTCGCAACGTCGATACCGGCGCCACCGCCAGCTTGGCGAAAGTGGTGATGCCGGCGGCACGCAGCAGGCGTGCGATCTGCGGCCCGATGCCTTCGATGATTTCGAGATTTTCGTCGCTGGTGACCGCGAACCCGGCCGCCCTTGCCTTGGCGAAGTCCACCGTACTCAGCGGCGCCGCCGCGGGAGCCACATGCTCCGCCGCCGGCGCAAGCTTCGCGCGGCCAAACAGCCAACTCGCCAACCAGCCGAGCAGGAAGCCCAGCAACAACCACCAGAAACTGCAGATCAAACTGCTCATGTTTTACCCTCGAATGAGTTTGAAAAAAAGTGCGCCCTTTTAGCGCGGGGCGGACTCTAGCAGCGCAAGATGGCGTGCGCGCTACATTTCAAGTTTTCGCTTTTCGGATTGCGCAGCAGGGGAATCTATGGACATCGACAGCAGGGTATTCATCGTCACCGGCGGCGCCTCGGGACTGGGCGGCGCCACCTCGCGGATGCTGGCCGCGAACGGCGGCAAGGTCGTGATCGCCGACGTGCAGGCCGACCGGGGCGAGGCGCTGGCGGCCGAACTGGGCGCGAAGTTCGTCCGGTGCGACGTGACCTCCGAAGCCGACGGCACGGCCGTCGTCAATGCAGCACTTGCAATGGGCACGCTGCGCGGGCTGATCAACTGCGCCGGCATCGCCATCGGCGAGAAGACCGTCGGCAAGGACGGCCCGCACGCGCTGGCGAGCTTTGCGCGCGTGATCGGCATCAACCTGATCGGCAGCTTCAACATGATCCGGCTGGCGGCCGACGCGATGAGCAAGCAGGCGCCGGAAGCCACCGGCGAGCGCGGCGTGATCGTCAACACCGCGTCGGTCGCGGCCTTTGACGGGCAGATCGGCCAGGTGGCCTATGCGGCGTCCAAGGGCGGCATTGTCGGCATGACACTGCCGTTGGCGCGCGACCTGTCTCGCAGCGGCATCCGCTGCATGACCATCGCGCCAGGCATCTTCGAAACCCCGATGCTGCTCGGCATGTCGCCCGAGGTGCAGGATTCGCTCGGCAAGCAGGTGCCCTTCCCCTCGCGCCTGGGCAAACCCGCCGAGTACGCCGAGCTCGTCCACGCGATCCTCGGCAACGTGATGCTGAACGGCGAAACCATCCGCCTGGACGGCGCCATTCGCATGCAGCCCAAATGAATTCAGACACTTACAAAATAGGGGTCAGACCCCTATTTCAGGGAAATAGGGGTCTGACCCCTATTTTTTTCATGGTGCTGTTGGCAGTGGGGTGCGCGACGGCGCCGGAACTGCCGTCGCAACCGGAGCCGCCGAGCGGGTTCCGGGCGGGGGTGACGACCGCCACCGCGACCAAGCACATGGCGGCGTCTGCGAATCCGCTGGCGACGGAGGCGGGCCGGCAGATGCTGCGTCAGGGCGGCTCGGCGGTGGACGCTGCGGTCGCGATGCAGATGGTGCTCACGCTGGTCGAGCCGCAAAGCTCGGGCATCGGCGGCGGCGCCTTCATCATGCATTGGGACGGCAAGCGCGTGCAGGCCTTCGACGGCCGCGAGACGGCGCCGCGCGAGGCGGATGAGAACCTGTTCATGGTCGATGGCAAGCCGATGGCGTTTTACGACGCCGTGGTCGGCGGCCGCTCGGTCGGCACGCCGGGAGCGCTGCGCGTGCTGGAGGCGGCGCACAAGCAGCACGGCAAGCTGCCGTGGGCGCAGCTCTTCGACCCGGCGATCGCGCTGGCCGAGCAGGGCTTCGTGATTTCGCCACGGCTGGCCACGCTGATCGAGCAAGACAAGTATCTCGCCCGCGACCCCTCGGCGCGGGCCTACTTTTACAACCCGGACGGCACGCCGAGAAAAGCCGGCACGCTGTTACGCAATCCCGAGCTCGCGGCCACGCTGCGCACGATTGCGCAGAACGGGCCGGACGCCTTCTATCGCGGCGCCATAGGCGTCGACGTCGTCGCCAAGGTGCGCTCGCAGGCCAACGTCGGCCGGCTCGGCACCAGCGACCTTGCCGAATACGAAGCCAAGGAACGTACCGCGATCTGCACCGACTACAAACGCTGGCGCGTCTGCGGCATGCCGCCACCGTCTTCCGGTGGCATCGCCGTGGCGCAGATGCTCGGCATCTTTGCCAATCGCAACCTCGCGGTCGTGCCGCCGGCGGAAAAGAACGGCAGCTTGCAGCCGCAGGCCGACGGCGTGCACCTCTTCAGTGAGGCCGGCCGCCTCGCCTTTGCCGACCGCAACCTGTACGTGGCGGACAGCGACTTCGTTGTGGTAGACGTCGCGGGCCTGACCGACCCCAAGTACCTCGCCGAGCGCGCCAAGCTGATAACCGACCGCAGCATGGGCCGCGCCCAACCAGGCGTGCCGCCCGGCACCAAGGTCGGCTTCGCCCCCGACCGCTCGCCCGACCGCGTCGCGACCTCGCACATCTCCGTCGTGGACGACCGAGGCAACGCGCTGTCGATGACCACCACTATCGAAGACGTGTTCGGCGCGCGGCTGATGGTGCGCGGCTTTCTGCTGAACAACCAGTTGACCGACTTCTCTTTCGCGCCGAGCGAAGGCGGCAAGCCAGTCGCCAACCGCGTGCAGCCGGGCAAGCGCCCGCGCTCGTCGATGGCACCCACGCTGGTGTTCGACCGCGCCAGCGGCCAATTGGTCGCCGCGGTCGGCTCGCCCGGCGGCTCGCAGATCATCGGCTATGTCGCCAAGACGCTGGTCGGCCTGCTCGACTGGGACCTCGACGTGCAGCAGGCGATCTCTCTGCCCAACTTCGGCAGCCGCAATGGTCCGACCGAGCTCGAGCGCGGCCGCATCGATCCGGCGCTGGTCGGCGAGTTGCAGGCACGCGGCCACGAGGTGCGCGAGATCGACATGACGAGCGGCCTGCAAGGCATCGTCCGCACGCGGCTGCCCGATGGCAAGCCCGGCTGGGCGGGCGGCGCCGACCCGCGGCGCGAGGGCGTGGCGCTTGGGGATTGACCCGCCTCGCAGTCGGGCCATCCCCTGTTAGCCTTCACGCTCAACTTCAAGGAGAACCCCATGACGATCAAAGTCGGTGACCGTCTGCCCGACGGCACGCTGCAAGAATTCATCGAGGTCGAAACCGCCGGCTGCGCGCTCGGCCCCAACAGTTTCAACGTGGCCGATCTCGTCAAAGGCAAGAAGATCGCGGTCTTCGGCCTGCCGGGCGCGTTTACGCCCACCTGCTCCGCCCAGCATGTGCCGAGCTACATCCAGCAGTACGACGCGCTGCGCGCCAAGGGCGTGGACGAGATCTGGTGCCTGTCGGTCAACGACGCCTTCGTGATGGGCGCCTGGGGCCGCGACCAGAAGGCGACCGGCAAGGTAAGGATGATGGCCGACGGCTCAGCCGACTACACCAAGAAGCTCGGCCTCGAACTCGACCTCGTTTCGCGCGGCCTAGGCATCCGCTGCCAGCGCTTTTCGATGCTGGTCGAAGACGGCGTGGTCAAGAAACTCAACGTCGAAGCGCCCGGTAAGTACGAAGTGAGCGGCGCGGAGACGATGCTCGCGCAACTGGGCTGACCTCGCCCGCGCTCTGCGACAACGCCGCCCGCGGGCGGCGTTGTCATTTCGTCCGCAGCAAAAAGTCGCGCGGCCGGAAGCCCAGCGCCAGCAGCAGGCCGAAGTAAACCGCCACCGCCGCGACGATGGTGCCGCCCATCCACGCGACGCGCGCAAGCGGCGTGGCCTGCATCGCAATCCAGTCGAAGCGCGAGTTGGCGAGCCACAGCAGCGCCGCCAGCACCGCCAGCGCCACCGCGAGCTTCGCGAAGAACGCAGGCCACCCCGGCCGCGGCGTGTAGATCGAGCGCCGCCGCAGCGCCCATAACAGCAGGCCGGCATTGGCAAGCGCGCCCAGGCTGATCGACACCGTCAGCCCGACGTGCGCGAGCCACGGCACCAGCGCCGCGTTGAACGCCAACGTGACGGCAAGCGAGGCCAGGCCAATCTTCACCGGCGTCTTCATGTCCTGCCGCGAGTAGAACGCCGGCGCCAGGATCTTCACCGCGATCAGCCCAAGCAGACCGATGGCGTAGCCGGCCAGCGCCGGCGCAGTCTGCGCCACGTCGGTCGCGGTGAAATTGCCGCCTTGGTACAGCACGGCGATCATCGCCTCGGCAAACAGGCCGAGTCCCACCGCTGCCGGCAACGCCAGTAGGCAGGTCAACCGCAGCCCCCAGTCGAGCAGCCGGCTGTAATCCTCGTGCTGCTCGGCGGCGTAGACACGCGACAGGCTCGGCAGCAGCACCGTGCCGAAGGCGACACCCAGCAGCGCGGTCGGGAACTCCATCAACCGGTCCGCGTAACTGATCCACGACACGCTGCCGGTCGCCAGATGCGAGGCAATGTTGGTGTTGATGACGATTGCGATCTGCGCGACCGAGACCGAGAACACCGCCGGCCCCATCAGCAGCAGGATGCGGCGGACGGCCGGGTCGCGCGCTGCCGCGCGCAGGCTGCTGGCGCGCGGCAGCATGCCGATCCGCGCCAGCGCCGGCACCTGAATCGCCAGTTGCAGCGCCCCGCCCACCAGCACTGCGACGACCAGCGCCCAGATCGGCTGCGCCAGATGCGGCGCCAGCCACAGCGCGCAGGCAATGAAGGCGACGTTGAACAACGCCGGCGTGGCCGCCGGCACCGCAAAGCGCTCGTAGGTGTTGAGCACGCCGGCGGCGCAGGCCACCAGCGACATGAAGAGGATGTAGGGGAACATCCAGCGCGTCATCGCGGTGGCGAGCGCGAATTTGTCCGGCGAGTCGGCAAAGCCCGAGGCCACCGCCCACACCAGCGCCGGCGCGGCCAGCACCCCGAGCAGCGAGACCACCAGCAGCACGGCGGCCAGCAGCGACGCCACGTGCGACAGCAGGTCGCGCGTGCGCGCCTCGCCCTCGCGCCTGCGCACGTCCGCCAGGATCGGCACGAAGGCTTGCGTGAAGGCACCCTCGGCAAACAGCCGCCGCAGCAGGTTGGGCAGGCGGAAGGCGACGTTGAAGGCGTCCATCTCCGCCCCGGCGCCGAAGAGGCGGGCCACGATCACCTCGCGCGCCAGCCCAAGCACGCGCGAGACGAGGATCAAACCGCTGACGCTGGCGGCGGCGCGGAGCAGGTTCACGCGAGAGAAGCTGGGGTGGCTGAGGGGCCGCAAGCCTGGCGCGGCCCCGTGAAGCGAATGTGAAGACGCCGGATGAGGCTGGTATAGTTTAGGGCTTTCGCGCCGCGTGGGGGTCTGCGCCCAGCTGGCCGCCCGAGACAACCGTTACGGAATCCATAGTCATGGCCAACAGTAAACAAGCCCGCAAGCGCGCCGAGCAGTCGGTCGCGCGCAATGCGCACAACACCTCGCTGCGCTCCAAGGCGCGCAGCGCGATCAAGGCGGTCCGCAAGGCCGTCGCCGCCGGCGACAAGGCCGCCGCCACGGAAATCTTCCGCAAGTCGATGAGCACGATCGACTCGGTCGCCGACAAGAAGGTGCTTCACAAGAACACCGCCGCCCGCAACAAGAGCCGGCTGGCGTCGGCGATCAAGGCGATGGCGTAAAGCCGCGTTTCGCCAACTCCGGACGACGGGCCCTGCGGGGCCCGTCTTTATTGGCGGCTTGTCAATCCGAGCGCCGCGAGGTTTTTCCTGTCGGCGTAACGGGAAGAGCAATTTCCTCGGTACGCTCGGGACGACAGACCCGCCTCAAGGCAGCGAACACCCCTCCGTCACCGGCAAGTCGTTGTCGCGCGCAAAATTCAGCGCGAAGTCGAAGGCGAGCGGCTCGATATCTCGCAGCCGTTCATCGACCACCACGCACTTGACGTTGCCGATCGTCAGCGGGCGGACGTAAGGCGAGTAGCCGAGCATCCCGGCACGCCCCGCCACCGCGCCACCCGGCCGATACGGCGCGAGCACGCCGCACAGGCGCTCGGCCCAGTCGCTGGGACGGAAGCGGCGGCCGTCGCTGGTGACCCCGTGAATGAAGAACTCGCGCGGCTTGCCAGCGGCTGCGGCGGACGGAACTGGAGGATCGGCCATCGGAGGGGAGGCGCCGCCTGCGCCGCGCGCGGGACGCGACTGCGGCGCAGGCACGACAACAGCGGCGCGAATTGTATCGGCGCAGGTCGCGGACGCGCCTGCTCGCTTGCGTTTGGCCGCCGATGCGCGCATAAACGCGGGCTGTCCGCAACCCCTACCGCAAGGGCCGACGCATGTCCGCCAAACCCGTCTCCAAGGTGCTCGTGATCAACGACGAGGCGCTGATCCTGCGCGAGCTGTTGAAGGGCCTGAACGCCGCCGCCCGCACGCTGGACAACCCCTTCGGGCTCGCCTTCACCGGTGCGCTGACCGCGCGCGACGGCTTGCAGCAGATCGAGCGCGACGGCGACATCCAGTGCGTGATCGTCGACGACAAGCTGTACTCGGTGCAGGAGGCCGGCCGCCGGGGCGCCGGGCGCGAGGGCGCGCGCACGCTGCAAATGACCGCGATCAAGCTCGTGCAGAAGATCACTGCCCTGCGGCCCGAATTAGACATCTACATCCTGATCGAGAAAGAAAAAGAAGATCAGGTCGTGGACAACCTCTTTGCCGAGGCGGTGGACGGCTACTTTTATCGCGAGGAGCGCGACTACCGCGGCATGTACCGCATCCTCAACGCGCAGATCGCCGAGCGCGCCCGCACTCCGTTTTACGACGCGCTCAAAAGCTACGTGCTCGCCGCCAAGGACGCCTGGCACACGCCGGGGCACTCGAGCGGCGACTCGCTGCGCGGCAGTCCCTGGGTGGGCGAGTTCCACGAGTTCATGGGCGAGCATGTGTTCGATGCCGACCTGTCGGTGTCGGTCAAGCAACTGGACTCGCTGATGGAGCCCACCGGCGTCATCGCCGAAGCGCAGCAGATGGCGGCCAAGGCCTTCGGCGCGCGTCGCACGTTTTTTGCGACCAACGGCACCTCGACCGCCAACAAGGTGATCCTGCAAACCGAGATCGCACCGGGCGAGAAGCTGCTGCTCGACCGCAACTGCCATAAGAGCGTGCACCATGGCGTGGTGCTGTCGGGCGCGCGGCCGATTTATCTGGATTCGTCGGTCAACACCCAGTATGGCGTCTTTGGCCCCGTGCCCAAGAAAACCATCCTGCGCGCGATCGAGCAGCACCCGGACGCGCAACTGCTGGTGCTGACTTCCTGCACCTACGACGGCCTGTGCTACGACTTGAAGCCCATCATCGACGCGGCGCACGCCCGCAACCTCAAGGTGCTGATCGACGAGGCCTGGTTCAGCCACGCGCGCTTCCACCCCGACCTTCGGCCGACCGCCCTGGAGTGCGGCGCGGACTACGTCACGCAGTCGGCGCACAAGACGCTGTCGGCCTTCTCGCAAGCCGCGTTCATCCACGTGAACGACCCCGGCTTCAAGGAACACCTGTTCCGCGAGAACTTCAACATGCACACCTCCACCAGCCCCATGTACAGCATGATCGCGAGCCTGGACGTGAGCCGCAAACAGGCGGTGATGGAGGGCTACAAGCTGCTGGAACGCACGCTGATGCTGGCGGCCGAACTGCGCAAGCAGATCAACTCGACTGAGGCCTTCCGCGTGCTCGACCTGCCCGACCTGCTGCCACCGGAAGTGGCCGGCGACGGCATCCGCCTGGACCCGACCAAGATCACGGTGGACATCTCCGCCTGCGGCATGACGGTCGATGAGTTGCAGCAGGAGCTCTACACCCGCTTCAACATCACGATCGAGAAGAGCACTTTCAACACCATCACGCTGCTGCTGACGGTGGGCACCACGCGCTCCAAGTGCTCGCGCCTGTACGACGCGCTGATGCGCATCGCTCGCGAGAAGCGCGCCCCGCGGCGGCTGTACCGCACGCCCGACCTGCCCGCGTTTACCGAACTCGCCTGTCTGCCGCGCGACGCCTACTTCGCCAGCGGCGAGCTGCTGCCGCTGCTGGACGACGACGACCGGCCCAACAAGGCGCTACTGGGCCGCATCTGCGCCGACCAGATCGTCCCCTACCCGCCCGGCATCCCGGTGCTGGTACCCGGCCAGGTGATCAACGAGAACATCGTCGACTACCTGATCCGCTACCTGCGCGTGCAGAGCAAGGTCGAACTGCACGGAGTGGTGTACCAGGGGTACTTCCCGAGCATTCGGGTGTTGATGCCCGGCGAGGAGCGGCGGCTGGGGGCGGTGGTGGCGCGGGCGGCGGGGATACAGCGGGCTGCTTAAGCCACAGGAGGCCACCGACGCGCGCCATGCAACAGCCGCAGGATGAGCACTGAATCCGCCCTGACCCGGTAAATCAGTACAAAGGGCGTATGCGCGATCACCAGTTCGCGCGTGCCGCGTACTCGTCCGACACGGCCGAGCTTCGGATAGTCGGTCAACTGCTGGACTTGGGCCAATATGTGATCAAGCTGGCCGGCCGCCGCCAGCGGCGCGTCGACACCGATGTACTCGATCGCTTCTTCGCGGTCGACCTCCGCCTGCGCCGTCCAAACGATACGCACGGTCAGCGCTTGACGGAGCGAGCCGCCGCGGCGGCCAAGAGCCGCTCGCGCTGGCGCCGGCCGTTCTCCACCACCTGCGCGTGATCGACCACCTCGCCGCGCTCCGCCTGCGCCAATCCGATGGCGACTTGTTCGCGGAACCATGCGTCGTATTCCGCGGCCACATGCGCGCGGCGCAGCGCCAGGGATCGATCCGGCCGCTTGGTGGCGCCGACCCCGGTACGGTGGCGACGCGCATCGACACCGGCGATCTGTGCAATGCCGAGTTCGTCCCGCAGGTAAGCAACGCAGCGGTCGAGCGAGCGCCAGAGTCGCACGCGCCCGGAACGCTGCGCGGCCAGCGCCTTGTCGATGCGCCCGTGCTTGACGCGCACCGACCAGCCCCCCGGTTCGCCCACGATGGCGGCGGTGCGGATTGCCTTGGTCAGGATGAACTCGCGCGCTTGCGCGCTGTCGATGGTCGGTGTCATGGTCCGCTCACTGATCGAACTCGCTGCATTTTATTGTAATTTGCATCGGGATCAAGGCCGCGATCCGTTTATGCGCGAGCGGTTCACCGCACAAGCCGCGCCCCCCGCTCCGCAATCATCAACGTCGGCGCATTGGTGTTACCCGACGTAATCGTCGGCATCACTGAGGCGTCGATCACGCGCAACGCGTCGATGCCATGCACCCGCAGATCGGCGCCGACGACCGCACGCGGGTCAGTCGCCGGGCCCATCTTGCAAGTGCCCACCGGGTGGAAGATCGTGGTGCCGATCTCGCTGGCGGCGCGGGCGAGGTCGGATTCGCTCCGGAATTCGAGGCCCGGGCGGAACTCCTGCGGCGCATACAGCGCGAGTGCCGGGCTGGCGACGATGCGGCGCGTGAGCCGCAGCGCCGCCGCGGCCACACGCCGATCCGACTCCGCCGACAGATAGTTGGGTGCGATGGCCGGCGCGGCCAACGGGTCGGCGCTCTTGATGTGGACGCTGCCGCGCGAGACCGGCCGCAGGTTGCACACCGACGCGGTGAAGGCGTTAAACGGGTGCAGCGGCTCGCCGAACTTGTCGAGCGACAGCGGCTGCACGTGGTACTCGAGGTCGGGGCGCGGCACCTCGGCGCCCGAATGCGCGAAGGCGCCCAACTGGCTCGGGCTCATCGCCAGCGGGCCGCTGCGGGTCGCCAGGTATTGCAGCGCCATCGCGGCCTTGCCGAGCGGATGGCCGGCCAGCGTGTTGAGCGTGCGCACGCCCTGCACCTTGAAGGCCGTGCGCAATTGCAAGTGGTCTTGCAGGTTGCTGCCGACGCCGGGCAGCGCGTGCGCGACCGCAATGCCGTGTTGCTGAAGTACGCGCGGGTCGCCGATGCCGGACAGCTCCAGCAACTGCGGTGTAGCCACCGCGCCGGCGGCCAGCAACACCTCCGCCCGCGCGGCGATGAACTCGGCCGCGCCATTGCGCAGCACCTCCACGCCGACGCAGCGCTTGCCGTCGAAGCGCAGCCGCGTGGCCTGCGTATCGGTGAGGACTTTCAGGTTGCGGCGCCGCTTGGCCGGGCGCAGAAACGCTTTGGCGGTGTTCCAGCGCACGCCGGCCTGCTGGTTCACGTCGAAGTAACCGCAGCCGAGGTTGTTGCCGCGATTGAAGTCGTCGCTCGGCGGGATGCCGCATTCGGCGGTAGCGGCGCGAAAGGCATCGAGGATCTTCCAGCGCACGCGCGGCTTCTCCACCCGCCATTCGCCGCCGGCGCCGTGCAGGTCGTCGGCGCCACGGTAGTAGTCCTCGTGCGCCTTGAAGAGCGGCAGCACCTCGTCCCAGCCCCAGCCGGGGTTCGCACCAAAGCCGTCGCCCGCGCGCCAGCCGTCGTAGTCCTCGCGCTGGCCACGCATGTAAATCATGCCGTTGATCGACGAGCAGCCGCCGAGCACGCGCCCGCGCGGATAGCGGATCGCGCGGCCATTGAGGCCCGGCTCCGGCTCAGTGTTGAAGCACCAATCGGTGCGAGGGTTGCCGATGCAGTAGAGGTAACCGACCGGCACGTGAACCCACAGGTAGTCGTCGGAGCCGCCGGCTTCCAGCAACGCCACGCGCACGCGCGGGTCGGCGGACAGGCGATTGGCAAGCAGGCAGCCGGCGGTGCCGGCGCCGACGATGACGTAGTCGAAGCTCTGTGCGGTCATGGGCGGATGATGCCGCAAGCGACGCTCAGGCCCCCACCCCAGCCCTCCCCCGCTCCGCAGGGGAGGGAGACAAGAGCTACGCGCTCCGCGGCTCGTCCGCTCGGTATAGTCGCGCCCTTCGATGAACCTGCTCGACAACCTCAACGACCAGCAGCTTGCCGCGGTCACGCTCCCCGACCAGCCGGCACTGATCCTGGCGGGGGCCGGTAGCGGCAAGACCCGGGTACTGACGACCCGCATCGCCTGGCTGATCCAGACCGGCCGCGTCAGTCCGCAGGGCATCCTCGCGGTCACCTTCACCAACAAGGCGGCGCGCGAGATGCTGACGCGCTTGTCCGCAATGTTGCCGATCAACGTGCGCGGCATGTGGATCGGCACCTTTCACGGCCTGTGCAACCGCCTGCTGCGCGCGCATCACCGCGACGCGGGGTTGCCGCAGACCTTTCAGATCCTCGACAGCGCCGATCAGTTGTCGGCGATCAAGCGGCTGTTGAAGGGCCTGAACATCGACGACGAGCGCTATCCGCCGCGCAACGTGCAGCAGTTCATCAACAGCGCCAAGGAAGAAGGCCTGCGCGCCGACCGCGTGGACGTGGTCGATGGCTACAACCGCAAGTTCGTCGAGTTGTACGCCGCCTACGACGCGCAATGCCAGCGCGAGGGCGTGGTCGACTTTGCCGAACTGCTGCTGCGCTGCTACGAACTGCTCGCCCGCAACGAGCCGCTGCGGCTGCACTACCAAAGCCGCTTCCGCCACGTGCTGGTCGATGAGTTCCAGGACACCAACAAGCTGCAATACCTGTGGCTGAAGCTGCTGGCTGGCGGCGGGGCGGCGGTGTTTGCGGTGGGGGACGACGATCAGTCCATCTACCGGTTTAGAGGAGCACAGGTCGGCAACATGGCCGACTTCGAGCGCGAGTTTCGCGTGAGCAACGTGATCAAGCTGGAGCAGAACTACCGCTCGCACGGCCACATCCTGGACAGCGCCAACGCGTTGATCCGCCACAACGCGCAGCGGCTGGGCAAGAACCTGTGGACTTCCGCAGGCCTGGGCGAGCCGGTGCGCGTGTTCGAGGCCGGCTCCGATGGGCTGGAGGCGGCCTGGCTGATCGAGGAGGTCAAGACCCTGATCGCCGAAGGCCACACGCGCTCGGAGATCGCGGTGCTGTACCGCTCGAATGCGCAGTCGCGGGTGATCGAGCACGGGTTGTTTTCGGCCGGCATTCCGTATCGGGTGTACGGGGGGCTGCGCTTCTTCGAGCGCGCCGAGATCAAGCACGCGCTCGCCTACCTGCGGCTGATCGAGAACCCGGCCGACGACACGGCGTTTCTGCGGGTGGTCAACTTTCCGGCGCGCGGCATCGGCGCGCGAACGCTGGAGCAGTTACAGGACGCGGCGCGCGCCGCCAACAGCAGCCTGTGCGCAGCAGTCGGCAAACTAAGCGGCGCCGCGGCGGCCAAGCTCGCGGCCTTCGTCGCGCTGGTGGACAGCCTGCGCTTCGAGACCGCGCCGCTGACGCTGCCGGAGATCGCCGCCGTGGTCAACGAACGCAGCGGCCTGATCGCCCACTACCGCGCCGAGCGCGAGGGGCAGGAGCGCGTTGAGAACCTCGAAGAACTGGTCAACGCCGCCACCGCCTTCGTGGCCGAAGCGGGCTATGGGCAGGACGCGCGCGCCACGCAGGCGGAGGCCGAGGCCGCGATCCCTTCGCCGCTGGCGGCCTTTCTGTCGCATGCTTCGCTGGAGGCGGGCGAGAACCAGGCGCAGGCCGGGCAGGATGCGCTGCAACTGATGACCGTGCACGCCGCCAAGGGGCTGGAGTTCCACGCGGTGTTCATCACCGGAATGGAAGAGGGCTTGTTCCCGCACGAGAACAGCCTGACCGAGCAGGACGGCCTCGAAGAAGAGCGGCGCCTGATGTACGTGGCGATCACGCGGGCGCGGCGGCGGCTGTACCTGTCCTTCGCGCAGAGCCGGATGCTGCACGGGCAGACGCGCTACGGCATCCGCTCGCGTTTCTTGTCCGAGCTGCCGGAAGAATCGATCAAGTGGTTGACCCCGCGCCTGCGCGAAGCCGCCGGCCTGCGCATGACCGAGTGGAGCGGCGGCACGGCCGCCGCCGCGAGCTTCACCCCGGCGCGCACGCAGAATACGCACGGCTTCCGCATCGGCCAATCGGTGCGGCACGCCAGGTTCGGCGACGGCGTGATCGTCAAGCTCGAAGGCAGCGGGCAGGATGCGCGGGCGAAGATCAACTTCGGCCCGCACGGGGTCAAGGAGCTGCTGCTGGCGGTGGCGAAGTTGAGCGCTGCTTAAGAGCCTGTGCAGAAACTCCCGGCGGAGCGGGTTGAGTTGTTGGCACTGCTGGCGATTCGTTCATCGTCGTGTTGTTTGCGGTCGCAGCGGCCGGTGCGGCCGACGCTCTGAGCCGGTTTGCGGCGCCGGCAGCTGGAGCAGTTGCATCATCTTGTCGATTCCCGCCAGGTTCATCGCCCGCCGCAGGTTGACCACCAGCACCGCCAGGGCCATCTCGCCCTTGACCTTGACCAGCCCCCGCACCGCGAAGCCGCCCGGCAGAATCGCCTTGAGCAGCCCGAACGGATGCTCGACGGTGGCCACGCGCAGCCGCATCCACGCTGGGTTGTCGCGCGCCTGCGCCGCCGCCCGCTCGGCCGCCGCCGCATGCCAACTGCACGCGATCGTGCGCTGCGCCGCCAGCGTGCAGCGCTGCCGCTGTGCGCAGTTGCCGCACGCCGCCGTCCGATAGTGATCCTCTTGCCGCGTGGCGCTGCGCTTGAAACGGCTCAACTCCGCCCCGGCCGGACAGCGATACGTGTCGCTGGCCGGGTCGTAGACGAACTCGGTCTTCGGATAAAACCCGTCGCCGGCCGTGCTGGCCGCCTGCTGCATCGGCACTACCGGCACGATGTCGCACTCCTCGCACTGCTGCGCCTGCGCGCCGTTCATGTACCCGGTGTCGGCCACTACCGTCAGCGGCCCGCCGCCCAAAGCACCCGGCGCCGCCCGCGCGCTCGGCGCCAGACTGCGGTGGTCGTTGGCGTGCCGCATCACTTCGTGACTGACGCCGATCTTGCCGTGTTCATCGACCGCCTGCTGCACGTTGTAGCCGGCCAGGCCGCGCCGCAGCGCCACCGCATCCTCCCCGCCCAGCAGCCCCGCGGCCCGCACGAACTGCACGAACTCGGCGCATGTCGCTTTCAGCGCTTTGCCATTGTCGTTGCGAAGGTTGGCAAGTCCAGTCCGGACCGTAGTCGGCCACTTCAGAGCCCGTCGGCGATCTTCCGCAGGCGCACCGGGTCCTTTAGCAGCACCGACCGGTATTCCAGTGCGACGATCCCCCGTTCGGTGAACGCGCGGAGCACTTCGTTCAGCGTGTTGCGCGAGACGTTCGCCATCATCGCGATCTCGGATTGCGGAGCCGGCACGTGGGACGGCTGGTTGGCCTCGGCCTCCTCCGCCCAGCGCCGGCCGCCCAGCCGCAGCAGCACCGCCGCGCAACGCGCCGCCGTGTCGCGAATCAGCAGGTCGCCCGCGGCCTGCATGGCGACTTCACAGTAGTGCAGCAGGTCGCGGCCCAGCTCGACCGCCCACTCCGGGCGGTGCTTGAGCAGCGCGCGGAGGTCGTTCCCCGCGATGCTCAGCACCTCGACCGGCGTGCGCGCGCTCGCTGTGGCGGCGCGAGCACGAGCGGCGAGCACCGGTGCGCTGCCGAAACATTCGCCGGGATGAACCATGTGCAGGAAGATCGCATCCGCATGGGCGAAGCGGGAATGGAGCAGGACGATGCCCGCCGCCAACACGAAGAACTCGCCTCCGGGGTCGCCGGCCCGGTAGATCACCGCGCCGGCCCGATACGCGCGCGGCCGGCCGAGGGCCAGCAGCTCCCGCCGGAAGTCGGCGTCGGCCTTCGCCAACCAGCCGCGCTGCGGGAGCCAGCGGCCCAGCGCCGGGTCGAGCGTCCTGACGTTCATGCTGATCCGATTCCCCGCGACTGCCCGGTTTTGGGCAATCTGCTCCGACACCCGCTGGTACTTTAGCCCATCGCTACGGCGCCGCAGGGCGGCAGGGGGACGACTATGCACTCGATTCAGTGGCCGGGCGCTTCCGCCCGGGTGTTCATGACGCTTGCCACGGCTATGGGCCTGGCCGCAGCCGGCGGATCGCACGCCCATGAAGTGCCGCTGCCGAATCGCAAGATCCAGTACTCGCCGTACCCGCAGAAGACCTTTCCGAACCGGGTCTTTTTCGGCGACACGCACCTGCACACCTCGTACTCGGCCGACGCCGGCATGGCGGGTGCGAAGGTCGGGCCCGAGGACGCGTATCGCTTCGCCCGCGGCGAGGAGGTCACCTCGAACACCGGCCAGCGTGTGCGGCTGCGCCGGCCGCTCGATTTTCTCGTGATCGCGGATCACGCCGAGAACCTCGGGCTCGCGCCGATGATCGCGCGCGGCGATCCTGCCCTGCTCAAAAGCCCCTGGGGCAAGCAGATTTTCGACCACGTGAAAGCCGGCAATGGGACGGCCGCCTTCGACATGTGGATCGCCGCGATGCAGGCGTTGAAGGACCCGTTCGCCGGCCAGGGCGAGCAGATCGCGAGGCCGGTTTGGCAGGAGCTGACGGCGGCGGCCGAGAAGTACAACGAGCCCGGACGCTTCACGGCCATCATCGGCTTTGAGTGGACTTCGGCCCCCGACGGCAGCAACCTGCACCGCAACGTGCTGTTCCGCGACGGCAAGGACAAGGCGGACCAGATCATCCCGCTGTCGTACTACGACACGGGCGATCCCGAGGATCTGTGGAAGTGGATGGCGGAGTACGAGAAAAAGACCGGCGGCCGGATGCTGGCGATCCCGCACAACGGCAACCTGTCGAACGGCCTGATGTTCGACGAGGTGACGCTGACGACGAAGAAGCCGCTCGATCGCGACTACGCAGAGCGGCGCGCGCGCTGGGAGCCGGTGTACGAGACGACGCAGCCGAAAGGCGACGGCGAGACCCATCCGAAGCTCTCGCCCACCGACGAATTCGCGAACTTCGAGCGCTGGGACCGCGGCAGCTTCGGGCCGCAACCGAAGACGGACGCGATGCTGCCGCGCGAATACACGCGCGAGGCACTGAAACGCGGCCTCGCCTACGAAGCGAAGCTCGGCGCGAATCCGTTCAAGTTCGGGCTGATCGGTTCGACCGACGCGCACACCGGGCTCGCCACCGCCGAGGAGGACAACTTCTTCGGCAAGGTGGCGCTCCTGGAGCCGACCGCCGATCCGATCCGCTTCGACGAGATCATCATTGGACGCACGCCGACCGGGCGGCCGCGCGGCCAGCAGCACCTCGCCCGTGAGACCTCCGCATCCGGCCTCGCGGCAGTCTGGTCGCGCGAGAACACGCGCGAGGCGATCTGGGACGCGTTCGCACGCAAGGAGGTGTACGCGACCACCGGCACGCGCCTGCTCGTGCGTGTCTTTGGCGGTTTCGACTTCGGCCCAGCGGACCTGCAGCGCTCGGACTTTGCCGAGGCGGGCTACGCGAAGGGCGTGCCGATGGGCGGCGATCTGCAGCGTGCGCCGGCCGGCAAGGCGCCGACCTTCCTGGTGCGTGCGCTGCGCGATCCGGACGGCGCGAATCTCGACCGGGTGCAGATCGTCAAGGGCTGGCTGGATGCGTCGGGCAAGACGCGCGAGAAGGTCTACGACGTCGCGTGGTCGGGTGGCCGCAAGGCGGACCCCAAGACCGGCAAGCTCGCACCCGTCGGCAATACGGTGAATGTCGCGCAAGCGACCTACACGAACGCGATCGGCGCGCCGACGCTCGAGGCGTTCTGGAAAGACCCGGCCTTCGATCCGGCGCAGCGCGCCTTTTACTACGTGCGCGTGCTGGAGATCCCGACGCCGCGCTGGACGACTTACGACGCCAAGATCTTCGGCGTCAAGCTGCCGACCGATGTGCCGTCAAGCATCCAGGAGCGCGCGTACACCTCGCCCATCTGGTACACGCCGAAGTGAAGCTGCTGCAGGAGCCGCTGCTGCACTTTCTGCTGATCGGTGCCGCGCTCTTCGCCGCCTACTCTTGGCTGAATCCGGGCGAAGGGGCGCGCCACAGGATCGTCGTGACGCAGGCACAGGTGGACGCGATCGCGGCGCAATTCAAGGGCACGTGGCAGCGCGCGCCCTCGCCCGACGAGCTGCGCGGCCTGGTCGATTCGTGGGCGCGCGACGAGATGCTCTATCGCGAGGGCGAGGCGCTCGGGCTCGCACGCGAGGATCCGGTGGTGAAGCGGCGGGTGCGACAGAAGTTCGAAGTGATCTCCGAGGAGTCCGCCGCGCGACCGGCGCCAAGCGACGCCGATCTCGCGGCCTATCTCGAGGCGAACGGCGCCGCATTCCGGCGTCCCGGGCACGTGTCGTTCGAGCAGGTGCTGGTTGCGCCCGTGGGCGCGGATACCGACACGCAGCAGACAGTTGCAGCGGCTCGCGCCGCCCTCGCGGCGGGCGCGCCTGCCGCGCGCGTGGGCCGATCAACCATGCTGCCCGACGGCGGCGAGAACGTGCCGATCGATCTTGTCGCACGCGACTTCGGTGCGCAGTTTGCGTCGCAGCTGGATGCGCTGCCGCTCGGGGAGTGGGCCGGGCCGGTGACGTCGGGTTTCGGCCTGCATCTCGTGCGCGTCTCGGCGCGCGTGCCGGGCGGCGTCCCGCCGCTGGCCGACATCCGCGCCGCCGTCACCCGTGAATGGGAGAGCGCGCGCCGGCGTGAGGCGCTGGACGCGCAACTGCGCAAACTGCGCGAGCGCTACGAGGTGGTGGTCGACGCCGACCTCGGCGCCGTAACTGCGGCTCAAGTGGTGGCGCAATGAACGCTTTGCTGCGCGCGCGGCGTAGCCTGCGGCTCGCCGCAGCAGCGATGGTCGTAGTCGGCGTCGCCTTCGCGAGGCCCGTGTCGGCCGACGAATTTAAACCCGCGTACCTGCAACTCGTGCAGCGCGACGCGACCGACTACGACGTGCTCTGGAAGCTGCCCGCGCTCGACGAGACGACGACGCTCAAGCTCCGGCCGGTGTTTCCCACCGGAACCGAGGAGGTCGCCGAGCGCTCGAGCACCTATGCGAACGGCGCCGCCGTGCAGCGCTGGCGCGTGCGCGTGCCAAACGGCCTCGCGGGGAAGTCGATCGCGTTCCCCGAGCTTGCAACGCAGCGCGTGGACGTACTCGTGCGCGTTGTGCGCACGGACGGCACGACCCAGCTCGGACGACTGACGCCGTGGGAGCGCACGTTCGAAGTGACGGCGAGCCCCGGCGCGATGGAGGTGGCGCGCACATACACGCTGCTCGGCATCGAGCACATCCTGCTCGGCTTCGATCACCTGCTCTTCGTGCTCGCGCTGCTGTTGCTCGTGCGCGGCGTGCGGCGGCTGGTCGCGACGATCACCGCGTTCACCGTCGCGCACTCGATCACCCTTGCGCTCGCGACGCTCGGGGTCGTGCAAGTGCCTGGGCCGCCGGTCGAGGCGTGCATCGCGCTGTCGATCGTGTTCGTGGCGAGCGAGGTCATACATGGGCTGCAGGGGCGACCCGGGCTCACCGTGCGGTACCCGTGGCTGGTCGCGTTCGCTTTCGGACTGCTGCACGGCCTGGGCTTTGCGGGTGCGCTCGCCGAAGTCGGCCTGCCCGAGAACCAGGTGCCGACCGCGCTGCTGTTCTTCAACATCGGTGTAGAGATCGGCCAGCTGCTTTTCGTTGGTGCGGTACTGGCTGCCCTCGCCGGCTGGCGGCGCCTCTTGTCCGGACTAAGGATGCCGCGGCCCGCGTGGGCACCAATGGCCGCGGCCTATGCGATCGGGGGGCTTGCCAGCTTCTGGCTCATCGAGCGCATCGCGAGCTTCTATTGAGAATTACGTAACCGCAGACAAGCGAATGCTTGCTGGCGCGTTTATCCGGTCGGGCATGTTCTGACTGGAGCAAGCGAGGCGATGGACGAAGGGGCCAAGCGGCGGGTACGGGCGGGCCGGCTATTGCAGAGAGGTTTGAGTCCTGCGGTGGTTGTTGTACGGGTCGCTGCGCCGCGGCAGACGGTGCACCGGTGGCGCGAGGTGCTGTTGACCGGTGGCAGTATCGATGCGTTGCGCCAGAGGAGCGGGGCGGCCAGCTCGACTGGCTGCACAACAGCACGAGCAGTTGCGCGAGGCCCTGCTGGCTGGCCGCCAGGCGAGCGGCTTTGGCACCGAGCTATGGACCATCAAGCGGCTCTTGAGCGGGAACACGCCCCTCCCCCTTCAAGGGGAGGGAAAAAGCGCCGTAACTACGATTCAGTGCGGGCGACGACCGCCTCGTAACTCGCGTAGGCCGCGCACTGGATAAAGGCGAGCAGCAGCAGCGCCAGCGGCGCCAGCACCAAGCCAGCCAATTCGGCCGAGGGCAGGGCCAGGACCACCAGCGCGCCTAGCTGCGAGACCGCAAACACCACGAGCAACAGCGCCGCCCCCAGCAGCAGAAAGGCGCCGCGGTTGCGCCACACCGCCACCAGGCTGAAGAACAGCCCCTTGACCGCCGGCTCGCCGTGCCAGGCGACAAAGAGCGGAGAGAACCACATCAGCATCAGCACGACGAGTTCGATCGCCAGCGCAAAAGCAATCAGCCAGCCCGGGATCGCCATCAGCAGCTCGTGCCAGCTTGGGTCGGTACCGTCCACGCGCGGCATGGCGAGCGCGATCAGCAGCCCCGCCGCCACGCTGATGCCCATGTGGATCAGTCCCAGGCGCAGCAACTCGCGCCGCCACGGCCCTTCGGCGAAGGCGCGGACAAACGCGCCCGGCAGCGGCGCCCGCCCCTGCGCCACGTCGCGGCAGACGTTCATCATGCCGACCACCGCAAACGGCGCGAGCAGCGTGGAGATCGCCAGCCCCAGGTACGGAATCAGCAGCAGCGGCAGGAAGCGCAGCGTCAGGTAGATCACCGTCATCGCCGGCAGGCCGAGCGGCTGGCGCTTGAAGAGCTTCCACCCGTTGCGGACAAAGCCGACACCGGCGGCGGCGGGCAGCGTGTTGACGATCAATGCCATCGCTTCAGTCGATCCAGGGCGGCGCGGCGTCGGCAATCCGCTGCCGCAAGATGCGCTCGAAGTGTGCCGGGTCGTGCGGCTTGAGCACGTCGGCCGGGCGCGGTTGGTACCAGTCGTACAGGCGCGAAATCCAGAAGCGCAGCGCGGCGCCGCGCAGCACCGTGGGCCAGGCGCGGTGCTCGCGGCCGGTGAGCGCGCGGGCGCGGTGATAGGCGGTGAGCAAGGCCTGCGCGCGCGGCACGGCGAAGGCGCCGGTGGCCAGATCGATGCACCAGTCGTTGACCGCCGCCGCCAGGTCGTACAGCCACAGCGTGCAGCCGGCGAAGTAGAAGTCGATCACGCCGCCCACGCGCTCCGCGCCGTCCCACAGCACGTTGTCGCGAAAGAAGTCCGCGTGCACCGGGCCATTGGGGAGCTTTTCGAACTGCGGGTCGCGGAAGAACGTGTCTTGCACGATCAGTTCCTCGACCAAGAACTGAAACTTGTCTTCCGGCAGATGCGGCTGAAGCAGCGGCACCGTGCTCTTCCACCAGCCAATGCCGCGCAGATTGGGCTGGAACACCGGATAGTCCGCCGCCGCCAGATGCATCCGCGCCAGCAACTGGCCGACGACTTCGCACTGGCGCACTGAAGGCTGCGGCTCCCAGCGCCCCGGCAGCCGCTGCACCAGCGCGGCGGGCTTGCCGCGCAGCTCGGATACGAGGCTGCCGGCAGTGTTCTCCGCCGGCAGCGGCACCGGCAGCTCGCGCCGCGCCAGATGGCGCATCAGCCCCAGATAAAACGGCAGTTGGCGGTGCGTCAGCCTCTCGAACAGCGTCAGCACGAACTCGCCGCCGGTGGTGGTGACGAAGTAGTTGGTGTTTTCGATCCCGGCGGCGATGCCGCTGTACTCGCGCAGTTCGCCCACCGCGTAATGCGCCAGCAGGCGGGTGATGTCGTCGCGCGCCAGCGCGGTGAAGACGGCCATGATCGAAAGAAGCGCCGGAGTCGAAGCGAACCGCGGGTTCCGAAGGATCTGTCATGCCCGCGAAAGCGGGCCTCCAGTGCGGCGAGTCCCTGGGTTCCCGCTTCCGCGGGAACGACACATCCCCGTTGGCCTCGACATACCTTAAAACTCGAACTTGAAGAACTGCGGCGTGGACAAGTTGGGTCGGTCGCCGCCCGGCGAAAGCGGACGCTGTCCCTCGCGGTTGAACATGAAGTAGCTGCGGTTGGTCAGCGCCGGGGTCACGATCACCTCGGCCACGCGGTTGCCCTCGCGCACCTGCTCGACGCGCGTTTCGCGCCGTGGCAGCGGCACGGCTGCCGCGTCGGCGGGGTCGCCGACGATGCCGTCGTCGGCCGCCTTTTTGCTCGCGGCTTCGTTTGCCGCAGGCGTCCCGGTCGCCGGCGCCTCGACAACGGGCGGCGGGGGCACAGGCGCCGTCTGCGCGGCAGCCCCATGCGCCAGGAGCACCAGCGCCAAGCCACTGACCAGTGTCGCGAGGTTCATGGCCCGGATTTTAGGGGCAGCGCACAAAGTCCGTGATAATCGGCGGCGGGGATATGCCAAAAACAACGCCCGCCCCGGAGTCACGCGTCAATGAAAACCCTGCTGCTGGTGGACGGCTCCAGCTACCTGTACCGCGCCTACCACGCGCTGCCCGACCTGCGCACCGCCGCCGGCGAGCCGACCGGCGCGGTGCGCGGCTTCGTCGGCATGCTGCGCACGCTGCGCGAGCAGGTGCCGGCCGACTACCTGGCCTGCGTGTTCGACGCCAAGGGCAAGACCTTCCGCGACGACATCTACCCCGAGTACAAGGCCAACCGCCCGCCGATGCCCGACGATCTGGCGCGCCAGATCGGCCCGATCCACGAGGTCGCCGCCGCGCTCGGCTGGCCGGTGCTGGAGATCGCCGGCATCGAGGCCGACGACGTGATCGGCACCCTCGCCGCCCACGCCCGCGCGCACGGCGCGCGCACAGTGATCTCCACCGGCGACAAGGACCTTGCGCAACTGGTCGACGACACCACGCTTCTCGTCAACACGATGAGCAACGAGCGGCTGGATGCCGCCGCGGTCGAAGCCAAGTTCGGCGTGCGGCCGGACCAGATCGTCGATTACTTGACGCTGGTGGGCGACGCGGTGGACAACGTGCCCGGGGTAGACAAGGTCGGCCCCAAGACCGCCGCCAAGTGGTTGCAGCAGTACGGCTCGCTCGATGCGGTGGTCGAGCACGCCGGGGAGATCGGCGGCGTGGTCGGCGAGAACTTGCGAAAGGCGCTCAAGTGGCTGCCCACCGCGCGCGAACTCGTCACCGTGCGCACGGATCACGACCTCGCCGAACAGGTGCCGCACTTCGACACACTGCTGGCCCGCCCGGTCGATGCCGACACGCTACGCGCGCTCTTCGAACGGTGGGAGTTCCGCAGCTTCTTGAAGGACGTGGACTCGGCAGCCACCTCCCCCTTCAAGGGGGAGGCCGGGAGGGGGATGGGTGGTGAGGAGCACACGCCTCGACAGACACTCCAACCCCCGCCGCAACTGCACTACGAAACCGTCCTGACCAAAGCCCAGCTCGACGCCTGGCTTGCGCGCATCCACGCCGCGCCGATCACCAGCATCGACACAGAGACCACCTCGCTCGACCCGATGCGCGCGCAACTGGTCGGCATTTCGCTGTCGGTCGCGGAGCACGCCGCCTGCTACATCCCGCTGGCGCACCGCTACCCCGGCGCGCCGGCGCAACTGGAGCGCGACGCCGTGCTCGCGTACCTCAAGCCCTGGCTGCAAAGCGAGCGGCACAAGAAGCTCGGGCAGAACCTCAAGTACGACGCCCACGTCTTGGCCAACCACGGCATTCGCCTGGCAGGCATCGCGCACGACACGCTGCTGCAAAGCTACGTGCTGGAGGCGCACCGCAGCCACGACATGGATTCGCTCGCCGAGCGGCATCTGGGCCGCAAGACCATCACCTACGAAGAAGTTTGCGGCAAGGGCGCGAACCAGATCGGCTTCGACGAAGTGGCGTTGGACCGAGCCACCGAGTACGCCGCCGAGGACGCCGAAGTCGTCTATGCGCTGCACCGCGCGCTGTGGCCGCGCATCGAAGACCACGCGGACCTCAAGTACATCTACGAGTCGCTGGAGATACCCGTCTCGAAAATTCTGTTCGAGATGGAGCGCAACGGCGTGCTCATCGATACCTTCAAGCTGGGCGCGCAGAGCGTGGAAATCGCGCGCAAGCTGGCGGAACTCGAAGCCCGCGCGCACGAGCTTGCCGGCCAGCCGTTCAACCTCGGTTCGCCCAAGCAGATCGGCGACATCCTGTTCCGCAAGCTCGGCCTGCCGGTAGCCAAGAAGACCGCCAGCGGTGCGCCTTCCACCGACGAAGAAGTGCTGGAAAAGCTCGCGCAGGACTACCCGCTGCCCAAGGTGCTGCTCGAGCACCGCGCGCTCGCCAAGCTCAAGTCCACCTATTGCGACAAGCTGCCCGCCTCGGTCGATCCGCACACCGGCCGAGTGCACACGAGCTACGGGCAGGCCATCGCCGTCACCGGCCGGCTGTCCTCCAGCGACCCCAATTTGCAGAACATCCCCATCCGCACGGCCGAGGGCCGCCGCATTCGCGAAGCCTTCATCGCTCCGGCGGGCAGTTGCATCGTCAGCGCCGATTATTCGCAGATCGAGCTGCGCATCATGGCGCACATCTCCGGCGACGCCGGCTTGCTCAAAGCCTTTGCCGCCGGCGAAGACATCCACCGCGCCACCGCCAGCGAGGTGTTTGGCGTACCGCTGGGCGAAGTGACGAGCGAGCAGCGCCGCTACGCCAAAGTCATCAACTTCGGCCTGATCTACGGGATGAGCGCCTTCGGGCTGGCGTCCAACCTCGGCATCGAGCGCGACGCCGCGAAGAACTACATCGACCGCTACTTCACCCGCTACCCCGGTGTGGCCGACTACATGGAGCGCACCCGCCGCGAGGCCAAGCGCCAGGGCTACGTGCAGACCGTCTTCGGCCGCCGGCTGTGGCTGGCGGAGATCAACTCGCCCAACGGCCCGCGCCGCCAGGCGGCCGAGCGCGCGGCGATCAACGCGCCGATGCAGGGCACTGCGGCAGACTTGATCAAGCTGGCAATGATTGCGGTGCATGGCTGGCTCACGCGCGAGCGGCTCGCCACCAAGCTCGTGATGCAGGTGCACGACGAACTCGTGTTCGAAGTACCGGAAGCCGAACTCGCCACCGTGCGCGAGCGCGTGCCCGCACTGATGAGCGGCGTGGCGGAACTGAAGGTGCCGCTGGTGGCCGAGGTCGGCGTGGGCAGCAACTGGGACGAAGCGCACTAGCCCGCGCCGACTGGCATGACGCTCGCCCGCTTTACCACCTACGCGCTCGCCGGCTGGTCCGGCTGCTTTGTGATGGCGCTGGAGCTGCTCGGCGGGCGCGCGCTGGCACCCTACTTCGGCACCGGCGTCTACGTCTGGGGCGCGCTGATCGCGCTGTTCATGCTGTCGCTGTCGATCGGCTATCTGCTCGGCGGGTCGTTTTCGACGCACCGGCCGAGCCTGGCGCGGCTGGCGGCGATCGTGCTGGCCGCCACCGTCGCCGCCCTGCCCTGCGCGCTGGCGATGGACCCGATTCTCAACGCCGTGTTCGACGCCGTGCCCGACCCGCGCTACGGCGCGCTGACCGCCGCGGTGGCGCTCTTTTTCCTGCCGATCACCATCAGCGGCGCCGTCTCGCCCTACGCGATCCGCCTGCTGGTCGATGCGCTGGGCACCAGCGGCAAGGTCGCCGGCCGTGTGTTTTTCGTCTCCACGCTCGGCAGCACGATCGGCACGCTGGGCACCTCGTTCTGGTTGATCCTGTGGTGGGAGCTGAATCACATCCTGTACGGGATGCTGGCGATCTCGCTCGCCCTGAGCCTGGCCACCCTGGCCGGCAGCCGCGCCCGATGAAAGCCGCCGCGCTCCTGCTGGCCGCGAGCCTTGGCGCGGGTTCCGCCGGCGCAGCCGAGATCTACCGGCAGCGCTCGCTGTACCAGGACGTGATCGTCACCGAAGACAAGGGCCTGCGCTGCATGCAGTTCGGCCTCGCCGCACGCATTCTGCAAACCTGCGTCGACCAGGCACAACCCGATCGCCTGGTCTTTCCCTACACGCGCATGCTGATGGCCGCGCTCTACCTGAACCCCGCGCCGCGCAACGTGCTGGTGATCGGCCTGGGTGGCGGCACCGTCCCGCGGACGCTGACGCGGCTGGTCGACGGCGTGACGATCGACGCGGTCGAACTCGACCCCGCGGTGGTCAAGGTGGCGCAACGCTACTTCGGTTTTGCCGAGCGGCCGGGGCTCACCGCCACCGTCGAAGACGGCCGCGTCTTCGTCAAGCGTGCGCAGCGCCAGAGCCGCCGCTACGACCTGATCGTGCTCGACGCCTATGGCCACCAGTACATCCCCGAGCACATGCTGACGCGCGAGTTTCTGCTGGAGGTGAAGTCGCTGCTGGCGCCCGGCGGCGTGGTGGCTGCCAACACGCACACGACTTCGAAACTCTTTTTTGCCGAGTCTGCGACGTATCACGAGGTCTTTGGTCCGTTTTTCAGCCTGACCGACGGCAACCGCGTGATCCTGGCGCGTCCGGATGGCCTGCCCACCCGCGCGCAGATCGAGCAGAACGCCGACCGGCTCGAAGCGCGGCTGCAACCGTTCGGCACCGGCAAAGCGTATCTGTTGCCGCTTTTCAGCTCGCGCGCCAGTTGGCCGCGCGATACCCGCGTACTGACCGACCAGTACTCGCCGGCCAATCTACTCAACGGGCGGCCCGCGCAACCGTAGCGGGGCGCCGACATCCCGGCGGGGGTGGCGGAAGCGGTGAGATTCGAACTCACGGACCCTTGCGGGTCGCCGGTTTTCAAGACCGGTGCCTTAAACCACTCGGCCACGCTTCCCGCGCTCGACGCCGGTTTCGTTCACCGGCGCGTGCCGCGCGAGCTTACATTGGCCGACACTCTCCGCGAAACGCTGAGCGAGTCGGTTATTGGGACGCAGCCGTGGCGAGAGCGGCTGGCGCGGGCGAGGCGGATGTTCAAGGGCACTGCGAACGCAAGGTTTCGCGCCCCAGAAGCACGGGCGAGCGCTTCGCGAGTAAGCGTCCGGAAAAAATTCGGAAATTGATTCGAGCCTGAGAATCATCTAGCCGGCTCTCCGACCGGGCGTATGTTCGTTGTGTGCGAAGTGCAACGGGCAGAGGCCCCGAAGGAGAGCGGCGATGACAGTGTATGGCGCGATCGATCTGCATGCGAACAATGGCGTGG